>SVDC01000055.1:11456-24827 GCA_015058045.1 Cellulosilyticum sp. | reverse complement strand
GAGAATATAAGTACAGGAATTAATAATATCTCAACTGCTGTTGACGAAAGTACAAAAGGAGTAGCAGAGGTGACGGCCAATGCAGTTGAATTAGCAGAGGTATTTACTCAAATTCAACAAGAAACCGAGCAAAGCCGTATGATTTCCCAACAACTTAAAGATGAGGTAAATCATTTTAAGAGAGCATAAAGCAGATTAAAATATAGCAAAAGATTTTTCTGCCTTATATTGTACATAAGGGATAAGTGTGAAATAACCTTCAAGAGGGTAGTCTCTTGAAGGTTGTTTTTATTTAAGAAATAGGTGTTTACCAGGCAAATACTAACATGAAAATTAGTAGAGAATCTAAAAATAGTGTAGAATAGAGAAATATAAGTGGATGACCTTATATAGGTGTCTTTTAAGATGGGAAGGCATTCATCAGAATAGATATTAGAAAACGCAAGAAAGATATTGTATGAAAGATAAAAGAGATAGAATAGAAGACAAGAAAATAGAATAGATAGAGCAAAAGATAAGAGAGAGGATATACAACTAAAACATGAACAATGATTTTGCAACATTATTAATAGATTGGTTTGAAGAGAATAAAAGAGAAATGCCATGGAGAAAAACATCAGATCCATACTGTATTTGGGTTTCAGAAGTGATGCTCCAACAAACACAGGTAGCAACAGTTATTCCATATTACATTCGCTTTATGGAGCGTTTTCCAACGGTAACAGATTTAGCAGAAGCAACCTTAGAGGATGTGCATCAATATTGGCAAGGGCTCGGTTATTATAGACGAGGTGAAAACCTATGGAAAGGCGCAAAGGTGATTCAAGAAAGATGGAACGGTGAATTTCCTAGAGATCCTAAACGAGTAAGTGAAATTCCAGGGATTGGACCATATACTTTAGGCGCTATTTGTAGTATTGCGTTTCATCTGCCACTTCCAGCAGTAGATGGCAATGTTATGCGTGTTATGTCCAGATGGTATTGTATTTCAGATGATATTGGTATTGCTAAGAACCGCAAGATTTTTGAAGCAAAAGTTATGGATAATATGCCAGATAATCCAAATGCCTTTAATCAAGGGTTAATGGAATTAGGGGCTCTAATTTGTACACCTAAAAATCCTAAATGTGAAGAATGTCCAGTAAAAAGTTTATGTAAAGCCTATCAAACAGGAACAGTCAGTGACTATCCAGTAAAAGAGAAAAAGCTTAAAAAGGTTGAAGAAAAATATCATGTGCTGATTATTGAGAAAGACCATAAGATTGGCATGATTAAAAGGCCAGAAGAGGGATTACTTGCTAATTTATGGGGACTTCCGATGATAGAAGAGGATGTTTGGAAGAAAAAGGGGTTTGAGGCACTTGAGTATGTACAGTTTGATGAGGTAAATCATATCTTTACTCATAAGAAATGGATAATGACACCAATCGCCATTAAGTGGTCGAAGGTATTAGAAACATATCTGAAGTCAGTAGGGATTGATATTGAAGAAATAACTTATTTCTATGAAGAAGAACTAAAGGAAATTCCTATAGCAACAGCATTTAAGAAGGTGTTAAAACCTGTACAGATAAAATTAAAGTAAAAAGAATATAAACTACTTATACCCATAGGTACTACGAATGATTAAAAGTGTAGCACTTATGGGTTATTTTTTGTGAAAAATCCGGAAATATAATATCAGATAAAGGAGCAAAAATGCCGATAAAATCAGTAGGGTATTTATTGATACTATGTACTTTTAATATAAAAATAAGGAGGAATATACGGAATGAGGAAAAAAATTTCATATCTGCTTAGCCTTGTCATGTTTATAAGCATGTGCAGTGTTAATCCTACATATATTAAGGCAGCAGAGAAGATTAGTCTAGTTTATTTATCCCAAATAGGGTTAAAAGAAACTGAAGAGGGACTAAAGCAAACAGAAATCAGTAAAGATACAGAAGAAGCTACTGTTCAGTGGAACATTGATGGGGGAGATGGAAAGTATCAATTAGAATACTATACGGATACGATCAATGATAATCCAAATGATACAACAAAAGTTGTTTTAGAATTTGATGTAGGAAAAGATAAAAGTGGTGTAGCAGATCCTAAAAAAGTTAAAGTAACAGCAGAGTTATTTAAAAGTGATGGGACCACTAAAGTTGATTTAACTTCTTATGGCTATAAATTTCCTTATCAAGGGGAATATACCGATATTACAACAGGTTCTACTTATACTACAGAGCTGAAAATACCAGTAGCAACTGAAGCTGTTGCAACAGCAGATAAAGAGTTAAGTCTTCAGCTAGGAAGTAATTTAAAGGTTCGTATGGTGACCGATGGTAAAATAATGACTGTATGGACAAACCAAGTTAATAGAGGGTATATTACAGATTTTACATTAAAGTATAAAAATGCTGTGCAAGATACAATCATTGTTTTTCCAGGATTAAAAGAAGTAGAGGTTTCATCTATTCATTTAGAGGCGGGGGATGGACTAAATGATAGAACAACACCGATTGATACATCAAAAGGTGAAGTAGCAGGTTCAAAACCAGGTTTTAAAGTTGAAATCGAAAAGCCTTTGATAAGAAATGGGAATAAATATGAAGTCATAAATAATACTCAAGCAGCACAGGTAAAGGTCGCTTTAAAGCTAGGAACCAGATTAGAACCAGATGACACAGTATCTGCTAATCAGATTCAATTAAATTTTGACTTAGAAGGTGCTAATAAATTACAAGGTGAAATTGTTAAAGATAAAAATAAATATGCCCATGTAGATACTACGAATAATAAAATAAGTATTTATATTGCAAAGAGTACAGATGAAGTAGATGCTGATGTTAAAGATCAAGTAGTAGAATGGCCAGCCTTAGAAGAAAGTATGGTTATTGGTGGAGAATTAACCTTAAATGGACAAGTACAAACAACAGTTGGATCAGGCACTGATACACTTACAAAGACACATTCTATTAGTACAGCCAATATAGCCCTAAATACAGGTTATACTTACTTAATGTTTACACCTGAGCAAAGCAATGTTGGTGAGGTAACATTACAGATTACACCATATAAATATAAAGGTGAAATTACATATAAAGTTTACGTGGCGAATGCAACGAGTAGTACAACGCCTGGAGCAATTACAGAAAACTCTTTATTAGGAGAGTATAGATTTACATATAATCCTACCTATCCAGATCGAAAACTAGAAATTTCTATTCCAAGTGGAGTGGAATCTATTTTCTTAGTTAAAGCAGATTTAACACATGATGCAAGTGATGGAACTTCCCAGGAAGTCTATTTTAATGCACAAAGTGGCAGTACGATTGTAAGGCCATATACACCATATATTCGTGAGGTCAATAAAATTTATGTTATTCCAAAGATAGACCCGGAAACAGGTAAGGAAATACAAAGTAAAGTCGAAGCTGCTGGAATGAATGTGATTTGGAGTGCACCAACTGAAGATAAATTAATAGAAACGCTTAAATCAACAGATGCACAACCACAACCGAAAAAACTTTATTTTGAGTTATCCCTTCACAAAGATGATAAAGCAGATAAAGCAATCATAGCAGTATTTGAAGCAACTTATAATACGACAACAAGACAAGTTGAAGTTGTTCAAGTTGGAAATAGTAAGGCGACTGTAACTTATGATAGAGATAAAAATCAGTTTATTGCAGAGAATGTTGTATTAAAAGATTTACAAAAGAGCTATTGGGAAAAAATACAGTTTCCAATAGATTATGAAAAGGGAACAACTTATCCTAATGTTGAAGACTACTATGCAGAGGATATGGTATATGAGATACCACATTCATTCTATCTTAGTATGCGTACAGTATTAGAAGCAGGTACAAAAGACTCAACAACAATATTAAAAACAAGTGCAAATGACTCTTCGCTTTATCCAATTACATTAGATAAAACATCAAATGTATTACCAAGTCCAACAGATGTTAGGGTAAAAAAATATCAAGAAACCACCAAAGTTACTGTAGGCTTCGATGATGTATCTGTACAATCATTCGTAGATTATACTTTAACACCAGCACAGTGGTTCTTAGTAGGCTCAGATAAAAATAAAACTTTCCCAGGTAAATATGAAATTGCTATTTATCAAGCAAATTATATTGGTGAAGGAAATGAGACCAAAGAGAATGATATTAGTGATAGCTTATTAGTAAGTTATATTGAGAGTGGCAATGATAAGATTTATAATTGGACTCCTAATTTAACAACGACACCAGCAGCGCTTGATATTTCAACTAATCAAAATGCTCTAGCGGCACTACGACAAGGAAAGGTAGTAACCTTTACCTTAGAAAAGGATCATATTGGTGGGGCAACTAATGAAATAGATGTTTCTGGGCTTGATCCAAATCAATCATATTATGTACGTATAAGAGTAAAATTAGAGTCACAACAACGTGCTAGTGATGGTCAAATTAGAAAACCTGATTATTCTTTATTCTCAAAGATAGTAGGTTTTACAACCAGTACAATTGTTAAGCCAATTGAGCCGGATGAAGAAGTGCCACCTACACCAAAGGATTACACAGCTACAGCTAAAGATAATAGTACAGCGATACTTAATTGGAAAGATCCAGATATCACAATAGGTGCAACTGATTCTGTAAGTTATGAAATTATTAGAACGACAGAAAAAGAGCTAAGTGAAACGTTATTAAAAAGAAACATTAAAGCAGCAGATATTATTAGTCAAGAAACAGCTAAAAATGCTACTTTATTTGGAAGTGAGCATTATAAATTAATATCAGCAACAGATACTACAGATGCAACATATGAATTAACTGATGCTACATTACAACCTAACACCGTTTATTACTACTATATTAGAACAGTATATAATGGGGTATATTCAGATTGGATTCATCAGCCTGTTACAACAATGAATATTGAAAAACCAATTTCATTAAAGGCATTTAATGCTACAAAAACCACAGTAGATATTAGCTTTTTAGCAAAAGTACCTAAGAGTGCTTTATATAATACATATGACTTTGGTATTGCTATTCAAGGAGAAGATGGACAATGGAATACAACTTTAGCAAGTAGCTTATCTACTGTTTCAGGAGATACAACGACAACAACCAATGAAGAAGGATATAACTATTATGCATATCAAATAACAGGGTTAACGCCAGGTAAACGCTATAATATTAAGGTATGTGTTATTGATAAAACAAAGGATCAGATAGATGGTAAGTATCAACAATCTTTATATTCTAATATTGTGTATGTGCGTACAGAATATGATCAAGATCAGCAAAATAAAGAAGATAAGTTTGAGGAATACTTGAAACGTTTTGATCAAGAAATAGAGAAGTTTAAAAATAATCCTTATTGGATGGTAGAGGATGGTTCAACTTATAAGTATAAGGAAGATTATTTAGCAGCGGAAATGGGTGTAAGTAAAGAATATACATTAGTTTCTGATACAAATAGTAATAGGGCTAAGTATTATTTACCAATTAGCGTTTTATCTAAGATTAATGAAGGAAAGATAACACTTAAGATTGAGTTAGGTGATGAAGAAGTTTATATTAGACCAAATACAATCAGAAATGATCATGAGCTCCTTCAAGAGGCTAATGACTTGGTACAAGCTAACCGATTAGAAGATTATTATTTAGGCATTACTGTAGATAAGAATAAATATTCAGGTACGATTAATGGTGAAGAAGTTGTTTCACCTAAGGTCAGCGTGAATATGGACTTTGTTTATATGAAACAAGAAGATATTTTAACAGAAGCAGATATTTTAGAAGCATTAGAAGAAATTCTTAGTAGCAAAAGAGAAAAATTCATTACTAAGTTAGAAAATAAGCTTAGTACAGGAAGACTAGATGAAGATGTGTTACAAGAGATTTTAGATGATGTGTTAGCTGATGTAGAGCAGGAACATATGAAAAAGGTAGATAGGATTATGGATAAACAAATTAAAAAAGAAGTTGGCATAAATGAAGTAAGTAATGCCATTTTAATTATCCATAATGGAGATCATGCAGCAGTTAATGGATACTATTATCTTAGCAACTGGACACAAGTAGAAGTTCTCACAGTGGGAGATGGATTTGCTATAGAAGCAAAAACTCTAGGAACTTATATCTTTACAGGACAAAAACCACTTATTGATACGGTTCCAGAGGTTGCACCATATCAAAGCTTTATTAATCAGTATCAATTAACAGAGTTCTTTACAATGGATTCTTATCAGCTTCAAGTAGCAGTAAGTAAAAAACAACTTTACGGTGCTCTAGCAAGAATGCTTGGTGCAAGCAAGGGAAGTGACTACATAACTTACCTTGAGAGCAAAGGTATTAAAGGTATTTCTAAATTAACAAGTAATAATGCGATTAGACAGGACGAAGCAATTTATATTGCAATGCAAGGATATGAATTATTAAAGCATAGAAAAATTAATACCATTTCAATTAAAAACAAGCAAAGTGTATTAAATATCGGTGCATTCCAACCTATTTATAGAGAATATGTCTATGCAGCGGTTGAACTTAAAATCGTACAACCACAAGATTCTAGAGTATTACCAAGTAAACAAATGACAGCAACAGAAGTAATTAAAATGCTTTATAAAATTCAAGGATAAGGGGGAGAAAAATGAAAATCAAGAAAATAGTTGCGATCTCTCTTGCATTTTTTATGACGATGGGGTACTTGCCAGAAGATATTCTGGCAAATCCTCAAAAGCCTATTAAAAGTATAGATAATATTACAGTAGGACATAAGGTGACTAATACAGTAGGAAGTGAGCTTACTATTGTACCTAAAGTACAAGTAGACTGGAAGGTGCCAGCAGAGAATAGCGCACCAGTAGATGCAGCTGAAGATTATACAAAAGAACCAAGCCACTATGATTTTACAATTACCAATATGAATGATTCCAGTAATGTAAAGACGGTAGAAGATATAGAGAAGGAAGAATTTGGCGAGGATGCAGAAATATTAAGTATGAATGCAGAGCAATACTTCAGAAGTGACCTAAAAAATGGTGCATTATATAAAATGAAAATAACTGCAAAGCATAAACATACAGTAGAAAAGGATGGATATTATACTAAAGTTGATGCACCGCTATCAGGAGATAAAATTCCAGAAGCTTACTTTATTACAGACTTTAATTTAAAAGCTACAGCAAATTCAGGATTAACATTTGAGTGGGAATACATTCCTGGTCTTTCTTATTATCTATACTATGAAAAAGGAAATAAGGAAAGTATTTCTGAAATGTCTGGTGCAGGAGAAATGATTTCCGCGGATAAGGCAAAAGCTCATTTAAGTGAGGATGGCACACAAGTTAGCTACACAGTAGAAGATAGTGTGGCAGGGCAAATTTATTCAGCTTATATTTTACCAATAGGACTGGAAAGTAAAACAATTGAATTTAAAGAAGTTTATTATAATAGAGAGTCACCTAAACTCATTCATGTAACACCAAATATTCCTCTTGAAGTTGTGCCATTAGGGGAAAGTAAAGTGAGATTATCATGGGATATTACACAAGCAGCGTGGGTATCTATTGGAAATAAGCTCTATCAAACCGTTATTTGGCAGATTGATGAAACAGGTAAGAAAACAGAACTTGGACGAATTTATAATGATAATAAAGGAAATCAGGACATTGGTTATTTTGAATGTTCTGCACCAACAGGTACTGTAACTTATCAAATAGATTTTATTTTAAAGAATAATGATGGGAATTTAGAGGTAGGCTTTAGTGCAGGGCCAAAGGAATATACACCAGATGAATTAAGAGAAGTACCTTATCAACCTAGCATTCCAAAGCTCTTTAATTATAGTGATACAGAGGATTTATCACATATTATTACGAATCAAGGTCAGTATAAAGTAAAATCTGATGATTTAGTTTTAACCAATAACAATATTAGTGAGTTTAAAACACATACATTCCATTATGATATTATAAATAATCAAGCAAATGTTCAACTTGTCTGGGATGCACCACAAGTAGGAACGACGGGAGAGATTGATTACAGCTTATATTATGATATTTGGGTAAGTGAGAATGCGACTTCCTTTGATGATGATGATAAGGTAGTAGGAAACTTAAAAATTGATAAGGGCAATACGGAGGAATTAATTTATAAACAAAATGGAGAAACAGTAGTAGGTATGAAAACAATTCTAGAAGGATTAAAGACCAATAGAACCTACTATATTAAAATAGTGGCCAAACGTAAGTATGGTGAAAATGACTATACCACTTCTTTACCTGCTATTAAGGAAATCAGTATTGATAAAGTAGGGGATGTATATGAACCACCAGTAATAGGAAAGCCACCGCTTCAATTAAAAGATACAACGCAAGAATCCTTAACAATTGCCTGGGCAGAAAAATGGTATGAAGTCATGGCAAGTCAGGCGCAAGCAGAACAATATACAGATGGAGTAGAGAATCTTTTAGCAAAATGGGGACATTCTCGTGTATATTTATCAGGAGATAGTGCAGTGCCTATTCACTTTAGAGACCCAGATAAGAAGTATGGAGATCCAATTGATTTATATGGAAGTAGTGTACAATCCAAAATACAAAGACTAGGCTCTATTTTTGATGGACGTTACGTATTAAGATCAGTGACTATGGGAAGTAATACACATTATAAGCTTAAAGTGATTAAACAAACTGAAGTTGAAGAGCTTATAAAGGATAAGTACCCAGAGGAAACAGATAAATTTGGTAAGATAGAAAAATGGGTTATGAATATTGATTTAAATGAGATCAAGAATACATGGACTGATATAACAGAGAGTTTAACAGATACAACAGTAGAAGGCGTAGAAGGAAAAAGCATATTCATTAAAGAGGATTATAATGGTCAAGCTTTAGTCGCTAATACTGCTTATATTGTTTTAATTTCTGCTTGTAGAGAAATTGATGGAGACTGGTATTATAGCGTAGCACCAAGTTATATTTTAGGGACAACCGCAACAGACCATATGAAAGATTTAGAAACACCAACCACTCCAAGACTTTATAATTATGAAAGCAAGGATGTAAGAGATACAGAAGTTACTGTTCGCTGGATTTATAATGAACATTTCGAATATGAGTTAGTTTATAGCCGTCTAGATGACCCAGATGAAGCAGAAGTTTGGGAATTCACAGAAGATGATAAGAAAACATTTGTAAATGGTGCAGAAGCTTATGTAACAGTAACAGGACTTCTGCCAGAAACAACTTATAACTTCTGGATTAGAGCCAAACAAAAACAAGATCAGTTACCAGCGGGAGCAATTGCTAAAGTTTCGGACTGGAGTACACCGGTTACAGTAACAACTAAAACTTTAACCAATCCATTGCCACCATCAGGATTGGGGCTTGCATCACAGCAAAGTATTTTAGAAGCAGGTAAAGATTTTGCACCAAGAAATAGTGATTATATTACAATCGAATGGATGAAAAATCCTAATGATTTAGAGGATGTAGCAGATAAGCGTATCACTTATTCCTATGTCATTGAATTTGCAGATAATCCTTCATTTTCAGATGCAGTTATTGTAACAACAGGTGAACAAGAAACAGGAAAGACAGATAACAGTCAAAATACTACAGATCAAAAAGAAGATGAAGATGCAATAAAATATGAAATCCTTACTAAGACGCTTATTAAATTTACTAACCTAAGAGCAAATATGCCATATTATGCAAAGGTAAAAACAGTACTTACTTTTAAAGATGGTGATAAGACCATTATAAAAGAGTCTGAGTTTACAAATTTTGTTAGAATTCTTACACTGACCTCAAAAGATGAATATGATGGTGGTGAGAATCCAAATATCGTAGAATATGAGAAGCCAATTGAACAAAGTTTTAAAAATAATATTTGGACATATGAGCTTATGGATACAGCAAAAATTACAAGTGATATCCTAAGCAATAAAGACTACTATTATACTATTACAATGGAATACTACAATAATAAGCATGATGCTTCAGTAAGACGTGTTAAGATGCCAACAAAGATTCTTCAAACTTTAAGTAATCAAGGTATGGTACTTAAAATCGAGACCAATATTGGAACTTATGAGATTCCAGGTCAATCATTAAAGCACTATATGGACCAATATCAAGGTACAGATAAGGTTCAAATTGACCTAACTAAGTTAAGTGCCACAGATATTACAACTTATGTAAGAAGTTATCCTGAAACCTATGTGAGTGGTGAAAAGCTACAAATTAAGTTTGCAGGTGAATCTAAGAGTACAGTAGTAAACACTTTCGATACGACAATGAAAGTTAAGATGAAATTGGATGTAGCAGGTGATTATAATGTAGATAGCTATTTTACCTATCTCTATAATTATAATAAAGGGGATTGGGAATCTTATAATTACCAAGTAGAAAATGCAGATAATCATTTCCTAACCTATAATACGAAATATACAGGTTTAAATGCACTTTATACTAAAGCTATGCCAACAAGTAATGCTTCGGCTAACTATCTCATGAATGCCTTAGCCAATACTTATAATATTACAGGATTAGGAACAATTTATAAGCAAACAGATGAGGTTAATGCCAGTCAATATGTGGCTTTAATGCTAGGTATTGCAAGTAATAGTAAGGGTATTAACTTAGTACAAGGTGCCTCTGATTCAGATTATAAAGCGGCTAAAGCATCAGGTATTTATATCAGTAATGCCAGAGGTGAAGTGACAAGAGAACAAGCCCTTGCAGGTGCAGTTAAGCTTTATGAAATGAAACATGGTAATAATATTAAGCCATCCAATATGACCTTTACTAATGTAAGCTCTAATTATAGAACAGCAGCATCAAAGGCATATGCGGTAGGTATGATTACCTCTTTAGAAGATGCACGAGAAACTGTTACTTATGGTGAACTTTGTGATTGGATTGCATTAGCAATTGATTAGTAAAAGTTTAAAAGCCATTGAATAAAAAATAAGATAAAGCCCCATACTCTAACTACTATTAGAAAGAGATGGGGTTTTTATTATGAGAAAAAAAGCGATGTTTTTAATAGGGCTTGTGGCACTACTTAGTATGAGTTATGTACTTGCCATTGAGTGGTATGACCAAATGCCAAACAAGATTACACAGATTTTTAACAAAATCACAATAGATGAAATAAAGTATAAAGAGATAGGTATTAAATTAAGTGGTATTCAATATAATCAGGAACTAGCTGTAGAAGATTTACAGTCAATGAATGAGGAAATGGTTAATAGACTGGCTCATCAGACAGATTGCTTAAATGACTGTGAAGAGGAACATGACCAGTTAGCGACTACGATTATAGAAGATGAAACAGAGTGTACAAAAGTACAAACTTATAATAATGGGGAGCGTTGGAATTATATCTTACAGTTAAAGGAACAATTGGATACTCATTATAATACCTACTATGACTTAGAGATTAAAGGAAAAATAGTACCTACAGAACTGGATGCACTAAGAAATAGAGGTATAGACCAATTCAAAGTATGGAATGTAGATTATGAGGAAAGTATTTATTATAAGGGAGAGATTTCGGGCAAGCTTTCCGATCAAGAGAGAAGAGACCTTACAAGAAGGATATTAGTAGAGTTGGATGCTGATGAAACGGATTATTATAAAGATGACTTAGTGGATTCAACCTGCGTATATTATGGATATACCAAGCTTTTTAATGACTACATTATAGAGAATGATGGGGATAAGACTAATATGCAAGTTGGATTTAAGTATAATGATGAATTGAATCTAACAGAAGTAATCATTGCCTTTCCGTTTTATAATAACCCCTTTTAAGAGTAGATATAACTTATGAGCTAGAATATGCCTAATTATTAACGAGGTGCATTTCGCGACACCTCCTTTTTTTATGTGTAGATATAAATAATTTTGGGATAGTAAAGGGAGCTTGGAAATGAAATTTATTCATACAAGCCTATTATAGTCATATACTAATATAAATAAAGTCTTTCCATTTGGAAACATCTTTAGTGTAGTTACCAAGGTTATCTATAAGACAGGGAGGTAGCAAAGGGTATTCTAAAGCACTATGCCTTGTAATATGACTTAGGATAAGGGGAGAATAGTATGAAACAATATCTGCAAATGTTTATCTGTATAGGGAGCTGCTTTATTTTGCTACCTATTCTTATTATACATCTTAGTGGAGTAGAGATGGGCAGTAAGAGTATGCAATCTATGGTGATAGGAGAGCAGGAAGTGCAGGAAGAACAGGATATTATTACAGAAGAGACGCTTATTGGCATTTTGGCAAAGGAGATTCCGTACACTTATGAAATAGAAAGTATTAAAGCACAGGCAGTAGTGGCAAGAACCTATATGGCAAGACGTATACTGGGTATTCAAAAAGATGGTGCAATAGTAGGCTATACAGTTGATGAGATGAAAGCGCTATGGGGAGAGGAACAGTTTCATGAGATTTATTCCATTTATCAGGAAGCAGTACAGGCTACCAGAAGGCAACTGATTATGTATGATAATAAACCTATTGAAGCCCTTTATCATGAAGCAAGTAGTGGAAGAACGAGAGATGCAGCAAGTATTTATAAACAGGATATTCCTTATTTAAAAAGTGTGGAGAGTGCAGTCGATAAAGTGACTCAGCAGATCCAATATAGTAAAAAGGAAATCGTTGAAAGACTTAAAGAATCTTATCCAAGTTTAGTGGTAGAAACAGATACTTTAGAGTCACAAATTCAGATTGTAAAGAAGGATGAAGCAGATTATATCACTGCTATACAAATCGGAAATATTACTTTGTCAGGAGAAGTATTTAAAAAGATACTAGACTTACCTTCTTGTGCTTTTAAAATATATCATTCGGGAGAGGACATTATTTTTGATGTAAAGGGAAGTGGGAATGGCATTGGACTCAGTTTAAATGGAGCCAATGAGTTAGCTAAACAGGGCATGTTATATGATGGGATTTTACATTATTACTATACAGGAATTACTATAGAAAACTATGAAGTGCAATTGTGATATAAAATATTAAAAAAATTTAAAATGATTGAATAACAATATATATCTCTGGCGATACTTAGGTTGTCGGAGGTGTAAACAATGAAAAAAATTGGAAATCTATTAAAAAAGTACGGTTTTTATGTAGCTACAGGAGTTATTTGTGTAGGTGCATTAGTAGCTATCTTTTTAATGCCTAATAAAGAAGGAAATATTAAAAATGAAGCTAATCCGTATGCTAAAAATGAATTGACCGATGCGAGAGACTTAACCAAAGGACTAGATGAAGATATTACTATTGTAGATGAAGATGATTTAGATATGACAGATGAATCTGCCATGCAGTCAGAAATGCAAGAAAATATAGGAGTAGAAGA
>SVDC01000055.1:0-11356 GCA_015058045.1 Cellulosilyticum sp. | reverse complement strand
CAAATAGTAAATGCAGGAGATGTACTGGGTGTAGTTGGTACGCCAAAAGGTGCATTTATTGGTGTAGGTGATAACCTTTACTTACAAGTAATGCACAATGATAAAGTAGTCAATCCATTAAACTACTTAGATATTGCTGACCCAGAAACTAAAGCAGAGAGTGTAGATTTAGGATTTGCCGAGTAGCCATAATTAGGTATAGGTCAATTAAATGAATAGTATTACAAGAAAACAAAGTCACTATACGCAAATAGTGACTTTGTTTTCTTGTCCAATTGTGTCAACCAAGCTTAGGTGTGGACAAAATATGAATAAAAATAATAAGTTGTATAGTTTCTTTAAGGAAATGCTTTATTTATCTGTAATAAGTAGGAAGGGCCCTGCATAAGATTAAACAAGAGTTGTTATTAAAGGGGGCCTCTTCTTGAAAGCTTATATAGAAGAAAGAGCCATAGAAGCAGCGAAGTATATTATTAGTTCTAATGCAACAGTTAGAGAAACTGCCAAGAAATTTGGTATTAGTAAGAGTACAGTGCATAAAGATGTAACAGAGAGACTTGAGAAAATAAATCCTAAATTAGCAAATGAAGCGAGAAAAGTATTGGAACTGAATAAAGCTGAGAGGCATTTAAGAGGTGGATTAGCAACGAAAGAGAAGTATTCACATTTAATGAAATAATAATATAAGGGGTACTAAAAAAGGTAACAGAGTAGATCTTTTTTAGTACCCCTTATTATAATATGGAACATTTAAAAAAATTTTGTAAAAAGAAATCGCTTTAAGGATATAATGTGTTAAAATTAGGCTAAGAATATGAAACATAAAGGAGAATTTACATGTTTGGAATGGGTGCAGATATAGGAATTGATTTAGGGACAGCTTATGTACTTGTTTATGTAAAGGGAAAAGGGATTGTACTGAGAGAGCCTTCTATTGTTGCTATTAAGGAGAAAACGAAACAGGTTATTGCAGTTGGAGAAGAAGCAAGAAATATGCTAGGGAGAACGCCAGCTAATATTGTAACAGTTAGACCGTTAAGACAGGGCGTTATTTCAGATTATGATGCAACAGAGCAAATGCTTAAATATTTTATACATAAATCTATTGGACATCGCTTAATTAAACCACGTATTGGGGTATGTGTGCCAAGTGGTATTACAGAGGTAGAAAGACGGGCAGTTGAGGATGCTACGAAACTTGCAGGGGCTAGGTATGTAGAGACAATTGAGGAGCCTATTGCAGCAGCTATTGGTGCGGGGATAGATATTTCACGTCCTTGTGGAAGCATGATTGTAGATATTGGTGGTGGAACAACGGATATTGCGGTTATTTCTTTAGGTGGTGCAGTTGTCAAAAAGTCTTTAAAAACAGCAGGAGATAACTTTGATGAGACCATTATTAAGTATATGAGAAAGAAATATAGTATGCTTATTGGAGAAAGAACAGCAGAAGAAATAAAAATTAATGTGGGAAGTGTATATAAAAGAGACGTTCCTGCCGAAATAAATATAAGGGGACGTAATTTGGTATCTGGACTGCCTAAAAATATTGTGGTTTCTTCAGAAGAAGTCAGAGAAGCTTTAGAGGAGCCAGTAGCCAATATTATTGAAGGCATTAAAGCTGTCCTTGAGGTAACGCCACCAGAACTTGCATCAGATATTTCTGATAGGGGAATTGTTTTAACTGGTGGAGGAAGCCTGATTTATGGACTAGACAAGCTTATTACGGAAGAGACAGGCATGAATACTGTCATCGCAGATGATGCAATGTCCTGTGTAGCAATTGGCACCGGTGCGTGGGTTGAGTATAAATATACAAGTAAAGAGAAAACAAGAGTATCTAGATAATACGAATACTAAAATCGTTAAGGGAAGATACAAAGAAATATTTTGTATGAATAATATAAAAGTGTACTAAAGAGGTGAAGAGATGGTAAGAGGATTGTATACGGCAGCAATGGGGATGAATGTACAAGCAAAAAGGTTAGAGCTTGTATCTAATGATTTAGCCAATGCAAGTACAACAGGGTATAAGAAAGATGTAGCAGTTGTGTCATCATTTAAAGAGGAATATTTAGCGAGATTAAATGATACTCAAAATTTCACACCTAATAATGAGGTGATTGGAAAGATAACCTATGGTGCAAAAGTTGATGAAGTGTATACAGATTTTACACAAGGATCTGTTATTTCAACAAATTTAGAGACGGATTTAGCCATTCAAGGAGATGGATTTTTTACAGTACAAACACCTAATGGTTTAGCCTATACTCGTGATGGAAATTTCTCAATTAATCAATTGGGACAACTTGTTACAAAAGAAGGCTATAATGTAATGGGACAAGAAGGCGTTATTGATTTTGGAGAAGCCTATTTTACACAAGGTTCACCATTTGTAGTTCAAAGTAATGGAGAAATTTATGTAGATGGTGCCTATATAGATACTTTAGATCTAGCAACTTTTGCAGATCAGAGAGCCCTTACAAAGCAGGATGATAATTTATATACTGCTAATGGAGAAAGAGGAGAATTTACAGGTAGTGTGATTCAAAATTTCTTAGAAGTATCTAATGTAAATACTGTATCGGCTATGGTGGATATGATTACTGTATCGAGAGCATATGAAACCAACCAAAAGATGATTCAAACACAAGATATGCTTTTAGGAAAAGCAGTTAATGATTTAGGAAGAGCATAGGAGGAGAGAGAAGATGGTTAGAGCATTATACACAGCAGCATCTGGGATGACAGCACAACAACTTAATGTAGATACAATTTCAAATAACTTAGCAAATGTAAATACAGTAGGGTATAAAAAAGAAACAACTAACTTTAAAAGTTTACTGTATACTAATTTACAAGGACCTGAAGATGAACCGGTAACAGCTAATACCCCATCTATTAACCAAGTAGGTCATGGTGTAAGAGCTTTAGCAAATTCACGTAATTATGCTGCAGGAACCCTTCAACAAACAAATAATGCAACAGATCTTGCTATTATTGGAAATGGATTCTTTGCAGTGGATAATAATGGAGAAGAGCTATATACAAGAGATGGTAGCTTTAGATTTGCAATGCTTGAGGATGAAGGTAGCTATGCATTGGTTACAGCAGATGGTTATCCTGTTATGTCTACAGAGGATGAATCTATTATTGTAGGTAGTGAAGTGCCAACAGAAAAATTACAGATTGGACAAGATGGTAGCGTGTACTATTTAGATGAAGAGGATATTAAAATTGATATCGGTCAGATTAAAATGGTTCAATTTACAAATAAAGCAGGTTTAGAAGCAGCAGGAAGTAACCTTTATAAAGCAACTGCTGCGTCAGGTGAGCCTCTATTAGAAAGTGATGATGACGAACTTGTAAAAAGTGTTCTTCGTTCAGGTTATTTAGAGGGAAGTAATGTACAATTAGCTGAAGAAATGGTTAATCTCATCATTGCACAAAGAGCTTATGAGGTAAATTCAACAGCAATTCAAACAGCAGATGATATGATGAAACAAGCTAATCAATTAAAACAATAATGAGATAAAAGATTAAATAATGGATAGCTTAATGGATGAATAGAGTAGCCATTAGAATTTTATATCTATAGTTCAGTACATAAGAATGGATTTATAGGTAGAGGCCAGTGGACAGATACTTATAATTTGGATATAACGATATACATAGGAGGCAATTGAATGGATATTTCAGGTATAAGTTCATTTCTAGGAATGCAGCAAGATTTAACAACCTCTAGTACAACTGAAAAAACTGGGGAAGATTTTAGAGATATTCTAAATCAAGCAGTAGAAAATGGTGATGATACAGAACTTAAAGAGGCATGTGATCAGTTAGAGTCTTATATGCTGAGTATGGTATTTAAGCAAATGAAAGAATCTATGCTTCAAAATGATGAAAATTCATTAATTCCAGAGGGAGACTATACAAGTACCTTTGAAGATACAATGATTAATGCCATGGCAGATGAAATGGTAGCAGGTGGGGGTATGGGCCTATCTGACCAACTTTATAAGCAAATTAAAAATACATATGCAGCTCAAATGCAAATCAGTAGTCAAAATGAAACAGCTGCCGCATCGGCTATTACTAAAATAAGTAATAAAGCATAAAAATTTATATTGACAACAGCTTATAAACACGTTAATATAAATTGTAAAATTAAATAAAGCATATTCTTATCCAGAGAGGTGGAGGGACAGGGCCCTATGAAACCCGGCAACCTAGTAAAAACTAAGGTGCCAATTCCCACGTACAATTTAGTACGTAAGATGAGGATGATTGATAACGATAGTTAGACCTCATTGATTACAATGAGGTTTTTTTATTTGCCTCAATACGTCTGCTAGCTGGATACGTTTACACAAAAGGAGGATTTTAAAGATGGCAAAAAGATTATTTACATCAGAATCAGTAACAGAAGGGCATCCAGATAAGATTGCCGATCAAATTTCAGATGCGGTATTAGATGCAATTTATGCACAAGACCCAAATGCTCGTGTAGCTTGTGAAACAGCACTTACAACAGGGCTTGTATTAGTTATGGGAGAAATTACAACAAACTGTTATGTAGATATTAATAAAACAGTTCGTGACACAATTAATGAGATTGGTTACAATGCACCAGAGTATGGATTTGATGGTCATTCATGTGGTGTAATTGTAGCTTTAGACGAACAATCAGCAGATATTGCGATGGGTGTAGATAAAGCATTAGAAGCTAAGACTGGTGAAATGAATGAAGAAGCTATTGAAGCGATTGGTGCTGGAGACCAAGGGATGATGTTTGGTTTCGCTTGTGATGAGACACCAGAGCTTATGCCAATGCCTATTTCACTTGCTCATAGATTATCAAAAAGACTTTCTGAAGTGAGAAAGAATGGAACATTAGCTTACCTTAGACCAGATGGTAAAACACAAGTTACTGTAGAATATGATGGAGATATGCCAGTAAGAGTAGATGCAATTGTTGTTTCAACTCAACATGCAGATACAGTAACACAAGAACAAATTCATAATGATATCATGGAATATGTAATTAAACCAATTATTCCAGAAAACCTTTTAGATGAAAATACAAAATTCTTCATCAATCCAACAGGTCGTTTCGTAATTGGTGGTCCAGTAGGAGATGCAGGTCTTACAGGACGTAAAATTATCGTAGATACTTACGGTGGTTATGCAAGTCATGGTGGTGGAGCTTTCTCTGGAAAAGATCCAACAAAAGTAGACCGTTCAGCAGCTTATGCAGCAAGATATGTAGCTAAAAATATAGTTGCAGCAGGTCTTGCTAAGAAATGTGAAATTGAGCTTGCTTATGCCATTGGTGTAGCAAAACCAGTTTCAATTCTTGTAAACACACATGGTACAGGTGTTGTAAGTGATGAAAAACTTGTGGAAATCGTAAGAGCAAACTTTGATCTTAGACCAGCAGGTATTATTCAAATGTTAGATCTTAGAAGACCAATCTACAAACAAACAGCAGCATATGGTCACTTTGGACGTATCGATGTAGATTTACCATGGGAAAGAACAGATAAAGCAGAAGCTTTAAAAGCAGCTGTAAAATAAAAAAACAATGAGTTTAAAGATTAAGCTGTAAAGCAACTTAGACAGATTAATGATTTAATAATAAACTTAACAAGAAAAGATTGCATATCATATTTTGACTATAGTCTAACAACGTTAAGAGGTTGGCGGAGTATATGAAAAGATAGATAGGCAATCTTTTTTGTATTTCTATCAAATGTTAAAAAATAGAATAAAAATAAATAAAATATTAAGAATAAGCGAATGAAATAGAAGGTGATAATATAGAAATGTATTTGTTCACTAAAATAAGGTTAAAATAGGAGGCGTTAAAATGAAGAAGAAGTTATTAGCATTAGCTTCAGCTCTTTTCATGGTGTTTTCTCTTGTAGGATGTGGTTCAGAAGGATTGTCACTTGTAAAGGAAATACAAGAAGTACAAACATGGGAAGCAGTAGATCAAACAGGTTCAATGTCATTTGATATGACTATGGGAGAAGAAAGCGTTAAATTAGCAATGGATTACACTGCATATACTGTAAAAGATAAATTACAAATGGAAATGACTGTTACACCAAAAACATTAGACGTAAGTGGAGAAGTTTTAGATTTAGCAAAGGGTGAAACTAAATTATCACCTATCAAACTTTATATGGACGGTGTAAAACTCTATATGTCTAGCTCATGCTTAAAAGAAATCATTGCTTTAGCTGGAGCAACACCAGCAGATGTAGCAGATGTATTAGATTTAAGTAAAGAATTTATCGCATTTGATATGACAGATACATATAAAGAAATGGGCATTGATATTAATGGACTTATTGAAGATAGCAAAAAAGCAACTGCAGATCTTTATGCAGAACTTGGTAAATTAGATACTGATATTGCTATTAAACAAGATGGAAGAAAATACACAATGGAATTAACATCAGACCAAATGGTAGAAGCATGTATTTCTTTATTTGCACAAAGCCTTGAAATGCAAAAAGATTTACTTGTAGCAGAATATAAAGAAATGGGTCTTACTGATGCTCAAATTGAACTTACTATGGCACAATTATCTGCAATGACAAGTAAGGAAGCTTTAGCACCAGTTAAAGATATGGTTAAAGGAAGCGCAGCAAAAGTGACTTTAGCTTATGAAGATGGCAAACAAACAACAGAATATGCATTTAATCTTAATGTAAATGTAGATGAAGATAACACAGTGATTTTCAAAGTTGACATGAAAGATGAAGCTAAAAAAGCAGAAGTTAAAGAAGTTAAAATGCCAACTGATGTTAAAGTTTACGCACTAGAAGACTTAATGGCAGTAACTGCTGAAGAAGCAGCTGAAGAAGCAGAAGCGATAGAAGCTGAAGAAAAAGCAGCTGAAGAAAAAGCAGCTGAAGAAAAAGCAACTCAAGAAGTAGTAGATACTAAAGAAGAAAAAGTTGAAAAAGCAGCTTAAGTTAGAAAGAAGCATTTGTTTTTAGAAATAGTAAAAACAAATACAAGTATAAAAATAGGAGGTATCGCATTTTCGCGACACCTCCTTTTTTTACGATTTGAATTTATATCCGTATTAGTACACCCCGTTGTGACAAATTTGGGGATATGATATACTGCTTTTTATAAAAGATGTGGAAAAAGTAAAGGGCCGATTAAAGGTAAGTGGTGAATAAATTGAGTGATCAAATAGTATTAGAAGCAACCATAGAAGATATTATTTTTCAAAATAAAGAAAATGGCTATACAGTATGTACTGTAGAATACGAAGGAGAAGAACTGTCTTGCGTAGGTGAAATGGCAGGTGTTTATCCTGGAGAAGAGGTTAAGATTATCGGGACGTGGTCTACTCATCCTATTTATGGAAAGCAGATAAAAGTAGATATGATAGAAAGAAGCATGCCAAAAACAGTGCAGGGGATGGAAAAGTACCTAGCTTCTGGTGTAATTAAAGGGATCGGGGCAAGAACGGCTAAGAAGATTGTTAAACATTTTGGTTTAGATACATTTAGAATTATAGAAGAAGAGCCTTTAGTACTGGCACAAGTGAGCGGAATTAGTCAGAAGAAGGCTCAGGAGATTGGGGAGGTATTTCATGCGCAATATGAGCTTCGAAGAGCAATGCTTTTTCTTCAGGATTATGGTATTACCCCAACATATGCCATTAAGATTTATCAGCAATATAAAGATCAAACCACAGAAGTGGTAAAAAATACGCCTTATCGTTTAGTAGAAGATATTTATGGTATTGGATTTAGAAAAGCCGATGAAATTGCTGCTCAGGTAGGCATTGCAAGAGAAGACCCACACCGTATTAAGACCGGTGTACTTTATTTACTGACCAATTTCTCTAGTAATGGGCACACTTATATGCCAAGACCAATGCTTTTAGAAGAGGCGATTAAGCTTTTACTTCCAGAAGTTTATCAAGATTATGCAAGGATAGGCTCCTTTGAAAATCCATTAGTAGAAAATGCGCTAATTGAACTTGCTATGAATAAGCAGATCATTATTAAAAACTATGAAGAGACAGCATGTGTATTCTTAGCTTATTTATATCACAGTGAGCAAGCCGTAGCTAGAAAGCTTATTGATTTAGCAAGCTTATACCAACAAGATGCCTCTATTAATGTAGAAAATGAGTTAGCTAAGACCCAAAAAGAACTTAAGATTGAATTAGTAGAAGAGCAAAAAGAGGCAGTGCGCCATGTTTTAACCAATGGGGTTACAGTCATAACAGGAGGACCGGGAACAGGAAAGACGACTACTATTAATGCTATTTTACACATGTTAGAAAAGGCAGGAGAAGATGTACTGCTTGCTGCACCAACTGGACGTGCCGCCAAACGTATGAGTGAGGCAACAGGTATGGAAGCTCAGACGATTCATAGGCTTTTGGAGATTGGATACATGCGTGAGGATGCCAAAAAGCAAATGTTTAACCGAAATGAGGACAACCCACTAGAAGCGGATGTCATTATTGTAGATGAGATGTCCATGGTAGATATTACTTTAATGAATGCACTCTTAAAGGCTGTAGTAGAAGGCCAAAGACTGGTGCTGATTGGTGATGCAGACCAGCTCCCTTCTGTAGGAGCAGGAAACGTCTTAAAAGATATTATTTCAAGTGAACGTATTCCAGTAGTACGACTTATGCAGATTTTTAGACAAGCTTCAAAAAGTGCTATCGTTATGAATGCTCATAGAATTAATAAAGGGGAGTATCCTGTATGCAATGAAAAAGGAACGGATTTCTTCTTTATGAAACGTAGTATACAAGATGAGGTAAAAGACACCATTATTGAGCTTATTACGACTAGACTTCCAAAATATCAAGGCTTTAATAGTATCAAGGATATACAAATTCTAGCACCTATGAGAAAAGGTTTACTAGGGGTTACAGAGCTTAACAAAGTGTTGCAAGCAGCGCTCAACCCACACCATAACTTAAAACCAGAAAAAGAATATCGTGGCACCCTTTTTAGAGAAGGGGATAAAGTGATGCAGATTAAAAATAACTATAATACACCATGGAAAGTCCTTGGTAAGACAGGTATGTCTATAGATGAAGGAACAGGTGTCTTTAATGGGGACTGTGGGATTATCACCGCTATTAAAGAGGAAGAAGAAATTCTAGTCGTGACTTATGAAGATGGAAAAGTGGTAGAATATGAATTTAATCAGTTAGATGAATTAGAGCTTGCTTATGCGGTTACCATCCACAAATCTCAAGGAAGTGAATATCCTGTCGTCATCTTACCAATTCATAGTGGGCCACCTATGCTTCTTAGTAGAAATCTTCTCTATACTGCTGTGACGAGAGCGAAGAAAATGGTAGTAGGAGTAGGACTATCTGAGACGATGCAAAGAATGATCGATAACAATAGAGAAATTCAACGCTACTCAAGTTTAGGTAGACATCTAAAGCAGATGTTGTAGATAGCTATCATAGAATAGAGTGAAATAAAATGCGTAACAATGCTTAGGGCCTTAGCGAAACGGTAATACTCTAGAAAACATAGAAAGTGGAAAAGAGAGACTAATGCGTATTGAACTTTTCAACATATTAAAAAGTCTTATTGATTTAATTTATCCTAATAAATGTATGATTTGTAGGCGGGTATTAACGTCATTAGAAGATGAGTATATCTGCACCTTGTGTAGCCATCGATTATGTGGAGAAATAAATACTGCATACAATCTTAGTAAAGGATTTGTTAATGATTTAGAATGGAATGAGGAATGGCCAGAAGATATGCCAAGAATGATTATTTCACTTTTTCCCTATGAATCAGAATATAGAAAAGCTATTTTAAGATGGAAGTATAGAGGTATACGAAAATATGCAAAAGGTTTTGCTAAGCTATTGGTAGAAGAAAATCATTTTGAAGTCTTAGAGCAGGCAGTTTTAATCCCTATTCCATTGGCACCCTCTAGAATGAAGAAAAGAGGGTTTAATCAGGCATTAGATTTAGCAGTAGAGTTGGGGAAGCTTACCGGGATAACGGTAGTAGATGGGTTGAAACGTATTTATGATACCAAGCCACAGGCAAGTTGTAGCAGAGAAGAGCGGTTTAAAAATGCAAAAGGAAGTATGAATTTTTCCAATAAAGTGAGCGGAAGGGTTAAATCAGTTCTTCTTATTGACGATATATATACTACAGGAAGTACGATCAAAGAAGCTATTAGGGCAATTAGGAACTCAAAGACTTTTCAGGATGCGTTTATATATGTAGTCGTTGTAGGGAAGGGAGATTTCTAAGAAGTCTAGGAGGGATATAAATGGAAGTAAAAGTTTGTCATGGATGCAAAAAGATATTTCAATACATTACAGGGCCAATTATGTGCCCAAGATGTAAACAACTTGAAGAAGAAATGTTTTTAAAGGTAAAGGATTATTTAAGAGAAAATCCTGGTGCTAATGTATATGAAGTGAATCAGGAAACAGGTGTTTCAGCGGCGCTCATTGAAAAATTTTTAAAACAAGGACGTTTACAAGTTGCAGCAGATTCACCTATGGCCTTAACTTGTGAGAGATGCGCAAGGAAAATTTCTACAGGTAGATACTGTAATGTATGTAAAAATGAAATTTCTGCTGAACTAAATGAAATGAAGAGAAGTTTTGTAGAATCAGAGAAAAAACATGATGATGCAGGTGCAAAGATGAGATTTTTACAATCGGATAAAGTTCAACATTAGTAAATTAGGGATGGCGAAATGCCATCTCTTTTAAATTGGATACATTTTTTGTCAAGAGAAAATTATCAATAGCTATATTAAGAAAGTCAAGAAAATAACCGATATATAATGCAAAGTAAAAGAAAAGGAGCGGTAATGATGAGAGTAGATGCAGTTAGTAGAATATATAACACTTATAGCACACAAATGGCAAGTAGTGCAAAGGATACAGATAAAGCAAAAAGTAAGGATGAGGTAGATTTTTCCACTCAGGCAAAGGATTTTGCAGCAATTAAAAAGATGCTATCCGATGTGCCAGAAGTACGTGAAGATAAGGTTCAAGACATTAAACAAAGAATGGAGAATGGAACCTATAATGTATCTTCCGAAGAGGTAGCAAGTAAAATTCTATCTCAAACCATTTTTAGAGTATAGGAGTAGTTATGGCAGGAATTATTTATGATCTTATAGATGTACTAGAAGAAGAAAAAGAATGTTATGAGGGGCTAAATACTTTAGCTTCATATACAGAGCATGCAGTTGTTAATAAGAATATAGAATTCTTACAAGAAGTGGTTAAGACGGAAGAAGAATTTACAGGGAGAATAAGTAATCTTGAAAAGAAGAGAGAAAGCTTAATGCAGGATATTGCCAT
>SVDC01000054.1 GCA_015058045.1 Cellulosilyticum sp. | reverse complement strand
AAGGAGCAAATGCAAGTACACCAAAAGATGCTTAAGTTAAGTGAAACTACATTTGAAGCCACTTATTGGTTAGTTACCAAGTGGAGTTTATGGCTTTCTATCATACAGTTGGGATTAGGGTTAAGTATGATTCCAGTGATTAAAAAAAGTTTATGTACTTTAACTCAAAAACTAAAGACTAATCGTGTCACAAAGCACTTTATAGGAATAATAGATAGATAGATTATTCAGCTACTTTGTAAGTTAAGGGGAATGAATTATACCTTTTAAAGATTGCGTAATGAGGTAGTTATTTTGCATATATAATAAATACATTAAGAGAACCAGTAAAATATCATTTTCAGGATATAAAAAGGAGCTAGAGTAGGTGTTAAATGGAATCAGCACATACTCTAGCTCTTTGTGTATTTTAATAATAAACATTAATTAAATGGAAGCGTATGCCTTTATTACTCCAACCTAAATCATAAGGTACAAGGAGCCTGTCGGTATTATGGCAGGTAACAAGTGGATAACCCTTAGAATCTAAGCCTGTTACAGTGGATATATGAGTAATTTTACCTTTCTTTTCATAAGCCACAAAATCACCGGGACGCATTTGATAGGCTTCTTTATAAACTTGTTGATAGGTGCCTTTTGCAAGATAGCCGGCACGACCACTGCCTACCATATAATTTTTAAAGGCCTGTGCATTTACCCAAGCTTTGGTACCTGCACGATCTTGGTAGTTCCAAGTACCATTTTTCTTAAAGCCAGCTCCTTCATGGAGAATTTGAGAGGCGAAGTTTGCACAATCTCCACCATCAGGATTAAAGTTTTTGTAAGCCTTATTGTATTTAAAGTTATATTCTGGACTAGGGTTTACACCGCAATATTGGTGTGCGTAATCCATGGCCTTTTTTGTACGTTCATCCATTTGATAGTCTGGTGCTTGATGACCTAAAATATATTTTTTCATCTCATCAGTCTTTAGGCTTTCTAAGTTTAAAGAATCTGCAAAAGGGTCTGTATACCATTCTTTAGTAATAATATAACGGTCACCATCTTTTTTGAGATTCATATAGTGTGAAGTGCCTAGGTAAAAAGTATTAGGTATATCAGGAGTATCTAAATAACTATAGGTAAAAGCTGTTGCATTAAAGAAAAGGACACTATAAAGGTCGGTTTCTTTTTCTTTGACTTTACGTACTTTAAGGGTCGATTCGATTTGATCAAATTGAACAGATTGTTTTTCGCACCAGTTTTTAAAGTACTTAATTTTTTGAGCTTCACTTTCATAAGCCCATTTGCTGACTTTGACATTCATATTATAGGAAGCTTTTAAGCTTTCATCATCTAAAGCTTTGATACAAGCATTACGATTGTTGAAGATATCTAATAAAATGGGCTCAAAGGTTGCCTTTAGGTCCTCTTCAGAAGATGGAGTAGGAATTGGAACCTCTTCTTCTTCTGATTTGATGATTTCTTGGTTTAAAACATAATCTGAAATAGAGTCATGATGTTTGGCAAAGGAAGAAACAGTTGGTAAAAATGTTGTACATAAGGCAAGCGATAGAATAAATAAAAAATTTAACTTTTTCATTTTTTTCTCCCCTTTTAAATGAATTTTTCGCTATAATATATTTTGTACGTATTAAAAGATTTTATAGATGGAAAATTTTTAATGCAAACAGACGTGCAGAGTGGAGGAAAAGAAATGAAAGCAAAAAAAGTTTTTAGTTTTATTTCAGCAGGATGCATGATTTTAAGCGTGGGAGTAGGATGCACAAGTCAAAAGACATTTGAAGAGCCTATGGATATTGCAGCTTTAAATGGACCTACAGGAATGGGCATGACGAAAGTGATACAGGATAAAAATAAAAACTATAACATTAGTCTTTATCAAAGTGCAGATGAAATAACCGGGAAAATCATTAGTGGAGAACTAGAAATTGCTTGCGTACCATCCAACTTAGCGTCAGTACTTTATACTAAAACAGAAAAAAACATTAGTTTATTAGGTGTCAATACACTAGGCGTTCTATACATAATAGAAAACGGCCAAAATATTCAAAATGTAGAAGATTTAAAAGGACAAAAGATTTTAGCCAGTGGTCAGGGAAGTACGCCTGAATATGTTCTAAACCAAGTTTTAAGTGGAGCAGGACTAGAAGCAGGAACAGATGTAGAAGTGACATATTTAGCAAATCATACAGAAGTCATTAATGCGCTTTTAGCAGGTGAGGGAACCATTGCACTTCTTCCAGAACCTCATGTGACCATTGCAAAAACAAAAGACGCTGCATTACGCACGGCTTTAGATTTAAATGAAGCATGGGAAAGTGCGGAAGGAACCAGTCTTCCAATGGGTGTTATTATTGCCAGAAAAGATTATGTGGAAGCACATCCAAAAGAAGTAGAAGCATTTTTAAAAGACTACGAAGCTTCTGTTAAATTTGTCAATGAAAAACAAGAAGAAGCAGCCGAGATGATGGTAGAGGTAGGCCTATTTGAAAAAGTAGAGATTGCATTAAATAGTATCCCTAATTCTCATATTGTTTTTGAAGAAGGGAAAGAGGCACAAGCAGATTTAGAGCAATTTTATAGTATCTTACAAAACGTGAATCCAAAAGCTATTGGAGGAAGTTTACCAGATGAAACTTTCTACTATGCACGCTAAATGGCAAAAGGGATTTGTCCTTTGCATTTGGATTGTCATATGGGAGCTAGTTTACTTAGGGGTGGGGAAGGCAGTATTAGTGCCTTCCCCATTTGATACAATAAAGACATTAGGACAAATGATGATGCAACCTAGTTTTTATAGACATATTGTAGCTACATTTGGAAGGGTACTAGCAGGCGTGGGTCTTTCTTTAAGCTTAGGCTTTGCTTTAGCAGGGTTTAGTTATAAGGTGGCATTTATAGAACGCTTCTTAAAACCAATGGTAGCTTTAATGAAAGCAACGCCCATTATGGCAATTATTATATTGGCACTCCTTTGGTTTCAGTCAAATGAGGTGCCTATTTTCGTATGTATTTTAATGTGTTATCCTATAGTGTATACAAACTTATTAACAGGATTAAGTGCCCTAGACTTAGAACTTAAGGAAATGTCTCAATTTTATAAAGTCAATAAGTGGATTGTTTTAAGGAAATGTTATTGGCCACAGCTGAGACATTATGTACAGGCAAGCTTGCAGTTAGGTTTAGGGATGGCGTGGAAAGTCGTCATTGCGGCGGAAGTATTGGCGCTGCCTAAGTATGCCATAGGCGATGCCCTTTTAAGTGCCAAATTATATATAGAAACCACTAAGGTGTTTGCGTGGATTATTGTGATTGTAGGTTTAAGTCAACTATGTGAAAGCATGGTAGATTTACTTTTTAAAAGAGGAGCATGGCGTGATTGAAATTAAAAATCTTTGTAAAAACTATAAAGAGAAAACGGTGTATCATAAGTTAAATCTGGACTTTGAAGAAAATCAAATCACTAGTTTAATGGGCCCTTCAGGTTGTGGTAAAACTACACTTCTAAGAATACTAGCAGGATTAGAAAGTTATGAGGAAGGGCAAATTAATGGACTAGAAGGGAAGAAAATGGCCTATGTTTTTCAAGAGGACCGTTTACTGCCTTGGCTCTCTGTAAGAGAAAATATAGAGTATGTACTGATGTCTTTTGAAGAGCCGTCAACATATAAAAATCGTGTAGATACTTTGTTAGAATTCCTTCATCTTACAAAAGAGCAAAATCAGTCAATTGCTACATTAAGTGGCGGTATGAAAAGAAGAGTTGCCCTAGGCAGGGCTTTGGCTTACGAAGGTGATATACTCCTATTAGATGAGCCTTTTAAGGGACTAGATGAAGCGCTTAAAGATAGAATTATACAGGGGATTTTAAGCTTTCAAAAGCGTACAAAAGCTACTATTATATGTGTTACCCATGACCTAGAAGAGGCAAAATTATTAGGTCAGGTTAAGAGATTATCATAAAGGTATAAATGAAGCAGATACGCTTTATACTTCATAGAGATAGAGACAGATTGAATAAGGAAAACGAGAAAGGATTAAGAAAAGGTAGAGAAAGTGGAGACAATTAGTATTATTTTACCCATCTATAATGTAGGAAAATATTTGGAGAACTGCATAGAAAGTATATTAGCTCAAACCCATCAGAAACTTGAAGTTATTTTAGTTAATGATGGCTCTAAGGACAATAGCTTAGATATTTGTGAGAAGTATGCAGCTTTAGATTCACGCATTATACTGATAGATAAACAAAATGAAGGAGTATCCATTGCAAGAAATACAGGGATGGCACGCGCTACAGGGGAATATATTGCCTTTGTAGATCCAGATGACTGGATAGAACCGGATATGTATACGTCTCTACTTACTCAGGCTAAGAAATGGGATTCACCTGTATGTCTTTGCAATTTTTATAAAGATACCAAAAGAAGAAGCCAAGCTAAGTGTTTTGAATTTAAGGATGAAGTTTTAATAAAAGGTGATATTATTGAAAAACTCATTAATGATATGGTAGGCATGTCTGACTTACTACCTAAGTATAGTATGGTTATGGGAAGTGTATGGAGAGGGCTTTATAAAAGAAGCTTTATTGAAAGTCATCAGCTTCAATTTGTGCCTAGACTGACCATTATGGAGGACCTCGTTTTTATGGTACAAGTTCTCTTAAAATGTCAGTGTGTGGCTATTGATCAAAATATTTGGTATCACTATGTACAACATCCACATTCTGCACTACGTTCTTACAACCATCAGCTATGGGAAGATCAACTCATTGTTTATGAGGAGTTAGAGAAAAGCTTAAGAGAGGCTAATCTGGAAGAAGAAATGCGTAACCGCTTAGATATTCGTTACCTAGGAATGGTGGTTACAGCACTAAAAAATGAAACCTACATGAAAAAAGATGGGGATCTTAAAGATACCATTATTCATATCAAAGAAATCTTTACAGATGAAACTTTAAGATGTGTTTTAGAGCGTATCAAACCCATTCAAGTAGAAAAGAATACAGATAAGGTAGAAAAACAAAAAAAGTCGGTGACTAAGTCTTCTAAAACAAAGAAAACAAAGAAGATAAAGATGGATAGTTCAGATAAAAGCAAAGGGCGTCAAACTAAAAAGTTAGAAAGTTTAAGAAGTAAGCATGGCAGCCAGATAACCAGTCTTTACAAGGAAAGTAAGGATAGGTATAATGAATAAAGATAATAAAGGAAAATGATCCTAGACCTTTCGTGGTAGTCACATGGTAAAGTGAGCTAAATTTACGAAAGGTCTTACTAATGAGATAAAAGAAAAGGTAAGGTGGAATCATGAGTTTACAACAATTAGCAGATTTAATCTTCCCAGATGTTACAAAAACACCTGCAGATTATATAGCAGCTTATCCAAACAGAAATTTACCAGAAGGGGCTAAAGTAACACGTTATGCACCAAGCCCAACAGGTTTCCAACACATTGGTGGGGTATTTGCTGCCCTTGTAAGTGAAAGAATTGCAAAACAAAGCGGTGGGGTATTCTATCTCCGTATTGAAGATACAGACCAAAAAAGAGAAGTAGAAGGTGCCATTGATGATACAATCGCAACAATGCACAACTTTGGTATGGACTTTGATGAAGGGATGACAGGGGAAAACGAATCTAAAGGGATTTATGGTCCTTACAAACAAAGTGAACGTGCTGAAATCTACAAAACATTTGCTAAAGATTTAATCGTAAGAGGTTTAGCATATCCATGCTTTATGACAGCAGAAGAATTAAATGAAATGCGTGAAAAACAAACTGCTGAAAAATTAACACCAGGATGCTATGGTGAATATGCAATCTACAGAAATTTATCAGCAGAAGAAGCAATGGAAAAAATTAATGCAGGTCAGCCTTATATCCTTCGTTTAAAATCACCTGGTGATGCAGAAAAACGTGTGGAATTTGTGGACTTAATTAAAGGCGAAACATCTTTCCCAGAAAACATTCAAGATGTTGTTATTATTAAAGCAGATGGTCTTCCAACTTACCACTTTGCACATGCTATTGATGATCACTTAATGCACACAACTACAGTAGCACGTGGTGAAGAGTGGTTATCTTCTCTTCCAATTCACGTGCAATTATTTGATGTACTTGGATTTGAAAGACCTGAATATGCACATATTCCAAACGTTATGAAAATGGATGGCGAATCAAAACGTAAACTTTCAAAACGTAAAGACCCAGAAAGTGCTGTATCTTACTACAAAGAAGAAGGGTATCCAAAAGAATCAGTAGTAGAGTACCTTCTTAACATTATCAACTCTAACTATGAAGAGTGGAGAATGGAAAATCCAAAAGTGGATTATCATGAATTCCCAGTTGCTCTTGATAAAATGAGTAAGAGTGGGGCATTATTTGACCTTGTAAAATTAAATGACGTAAGTAAAGACGTTATTTCAAAAATGCCAGCTGATCAAGTTTATGAACTTTATACAGCATGGGCAAAAGAATTTGACCAAGAAATGTACGAGCTTGCTACAAAACATGAAGCCATGACAAGAGAAATCTTTAACATTGATAAAGAAGGTCCAAAACCACGTAAAGACTATGGTAAATGGTCAGAAGTAAAAGAAAAAATCTGCTACTTCTATGATGAATTCTTTAACAATGAAACAGCTGAAATGGTAGAACTTCCTAAAAATGTATCTATGGAAGATGCAAAAGCAATCATTGCAGCTTACAAAGACGCTTATAACTATGATACAGACCAAGAAACTTGGTTCAATGAATTAAAAGAACTTGCAATCACACTTGGTTATACAGCAGATCGTAAAGCATACAAGAAAACTCCAGAAGCTTTCAAAGGTATGGTATCTGATGTTGCAGGTGCTGTAAGAACAGCAATCAGCCACAGAACAAATACACCAGACCTATACACAATCATGCACATCATCGGAGAAGATGCTGTAAGAGCAAGATTTGAAGCTTTCTTAAATTTATAAGATTAAACAGCCATATCAATTAATAAAAAAGAGCACATCAAGTCAGCTTAGAAGAACTGATTTGATGTGCTTTTATGCATTTTAGGTTTGGATGTAAAAGGGATACTATAAGAGCTCTGCCTTTTTGTATTAAGAATAACGTCTGATATTTTCAATATGTAAAAAGCGAATTTTAGCAAAGTTATAGGTTGAAAGTGGACGATTATAGGCGTCATTAGTATGGGTTGCAATCAAGACATCTTCATAGCGAGGACCTGTTTGAAGCACTAGAAGATTATGATGCCAGTCTTGACCAGGATTCGCAAATTGAATCACATCACCGGGCAGAAGATCAGCAGGAGAAGGTACCTCTACCATATAAGGTCCTACACCTTTATTATTTATCATAAATTTATAAAAGAAAGGGACACCCGTCCAAGAAGCACTACGATTATTGACATTATAGTAATACCAACCTACATACTGTGTAGGATTCATGGTGTGGCAGCCTGCATAGATACATTGAGAAATAAAATTGGTACAATCTCCACCAATCTCACTAAAATCATAGTATTTAGGATTACGAGAAAGACTCCAAGTTTTTGCATAACTTAAAGCAGCTTCACGGTTATAAGGTACAGTAGATAGACGATTCATAATATGACCTCCTTACTATAGGCATGATCAGAAAAGAAGCATTAATACTAAAGTCTATCAATAAGAAGTAAACTTAATGCCTACTTTTTTGAAATAACTTAAAAATGCTTATATGAAGAAGATAAAAATGAAGTGATATTATGATACACAGTAAATGAAATAAAGAGATGTTATAATGCATAGTGAAATAGATAGGTGACTAGAACAAAATGAGTAAATAAGTAACATGTTATTCCATGAATACAAGGAGGAATGTAGATGATTAGAGAGTGGTTTAAATTAACTGCTTTATCCAGTGGTTCATTATTAGGTGTCTATGTTATTTTTGGCATTATCTTAGATCAAATAGAACAGCTTAATATTAGATATATTGCCAGTACCTTTGGCAGATTAGGGATTATCACCACAGGATGGATTGGAACAGTGATTCATGAAGCAAGTCATGCACTCATGTGCCTATTATTTGGACATCAAATTGTAGAAGTTGCATGGTTTAGACCTATTCAAGGTATGAAGGATGGGGTATTAGGTTATGTACAACATAGTTATAATCCTAGTAATTTATATCAGCAAGTAGGGAACTTTTTTATAGGGATTGCACCGTTATTACTAGGTGGTATCATTATTCTGATTTTATTCAAAATCTGTTTACCTCAGTCCTCACGCCAATTTACTGAAAAGATGCGCTACAATATTCAAAGTTTATCTGGGTCCTTCACATTAATCCATATCATACAAATCATGGGCCTTCAAATTATGAATCTTTTTGAAAGCTTATGGAACAAACAAAACATAAAGAAACCAAGCTTTTGGATTTTCTTATTTATAGCTTATTCTATCAGTACCCATATGTCTCTCAGCTTTGCCGATTTACAAGGGGCTGCCATAGGTTTAGGTGTAATCCTTATAGGATTAGTCATTCTATCCTTTATACTTGCACTCTTTCACTTACCAGTGAAAAAATGTGCCACGTTACTGATAAAATATAATGCAGTGATGGTGAGTATCTTTTCTATTGCGCTTGGGTTTTCATTTATGACCCTTGTCATATCTGCGTTACTTTACTACTTCTTGAGATAATAAACTAAATAATCTGTCTATTTGAATAAAATATTGATTATTTAGCAAAAGTGTGATAAAGTAAACAGGTGTTTAGGGACAGGATGTCCCGGACAAGATGTCCCAGACAGAATTGTCTTAGACAGAAGTGTCTTAGACATATTTGTCTTGAACACTAAGCTGGCATAACTCAGTTGGTAGAGTAACTCATTCGTAATGAGTAAGTCCGGGGTTCGAGTCCCCGTTCCAGCTTTATTGAATATCAAGGGAATAACGTAAAATCAATAAGTGGAGGCTATTTTAGCCTCCACTTATTTTTTTGCATTCAGTCCATTATTTCCACTGAAAACAGGTAAAAACAAAAATTATTGTGTACTTTTTGTGTGTCATTGTGTGTTATCAATGCAGTATAAAGTATTGAAAATACCAGGGTAGATAGACTAGATATCACTAAAGATTTTATCATAAACATTCTTTAACTCTAATTTTGAATTTGCAGTTGCATGGGTATAGATTTTAAGAGTGGTTTTAATATCGGCATGTCCCAAAATTTCTTGCATGGTATTTGGTGTGATGTGGTTTTCTGCTGAGGTTGAGGCAAAGGTATGTCTGAGTGCATGAATATTTGTAACGGGCAGATTTGCTGCTTTACAGACTCTATGATGAACACGAGTGACATTGGCCTCAAAAATATAGGTACCTACATTGGTACAAAATGCTAGCTCATAAGGCGAAGAGTCTTTTAGTTTTTTTAGTTTAGGGAGTAGAGGGTCAGGAATAGAGAGTGTACGTATACCATGTTTCGTTTTTGGTGACTGGACAAGATGCTTATAGGTGTATGAGTCAAGTGCAGCATCATAAATGCGCTCATAAATTAGTGATTTATTAATGGTAAGGGTTTGGTTAGTAAAATCAATATCATCCCAGGTTAGTGCAAGTGCTTCGCCAATACGTATCCCACAAAGAAGTAATGTAATAAGCAGAGTGCCATAGGTTTCTTTTTCAGCAACAGAAATATATCTTTTCTGCTCCTCTATTGAAAAGACCGTAATTTCTTTTTCTTGTTTTTGGCTTAATGGGAGTTTAACGGAGTCGATAGGATTTACTCGAATAAGATTATTCACCATGGCAGAGTCAAAAGCAGCATGGAATATAACTTTTATTTTTTTGAGTGTGCTAGGAGCAAGATGCGTACGTTCGTTGAAAAATTCTTGTATGTGGATGGGTTTAATATTTTTTATGCTCATTTGACCTAGATTAGATGGGAGCACATGATTTTCATATAATGACATGTAGTAAGCGAAGGTTTTAGGCTTCACTTTATGATAACAATTGGTTTTAAGATGTTGATTGAACCATTGTGCAAAGGTTACTTGAGCACTTTCTAGTGGATGACCGTATAGCGATAGATCTTGTTCATACTCTTTTAGTTTCTTTTCAAGAGCCTTTCTTTTGGCTGCTTGAAATGTTTTATATGTATGTTTACCTAAACTATTTCTTCCAGTAGGAATACGGGCATAGTAGATTTCATTTCCAGCTTTATCTTTTCTTTTATAGATATTTGCCATAATATCACTCCTTTTTTCAAAATTAACATAATCAAATGAAGGTGTAAATAGGAGTAGTCCTTTAAGTGAAAAGAAAATAAATGTTTGTAATTTGATATTAACTTAATTGTAATCAATCTGTAACACTAAGAGACGTTATTTGGATATAAATAAATTTAATGCTCTGTATCCTTACAATGTAATAGAAAAGTAAACAAAGAAAGGATGATTCTTATGGAGTGTTATACACCTTCAGACGTTGCTAAGATTTTGCAAATTAGCAAATCCCAAGCATATAATCTTTTTAACAGCGAACTGGGGGAAACTCAATTCAAAAGCTTTAAAATCGGGAAAAGCTTAAGAATTCGAGTTTCAGATTTTAACAACTGGCTGGAGAAAAAGGCCTGTAGTCAAATATAGCCAATTAATACAAGGGCAGGGGAAAAATATAAAAGTAAAAAAGAATATACATGTTGTCAATAGGCAGTAAAAAAATTAATTGAATAAAAGGCACTTGTTACTTTTTGTTAATGCAGCAAAAGGTGACAAGTGTTTTTTGATTAATTAACCTTATTAGATATTAAGTTAAGGTTGAATAGTCGCTGAAATTGGCAAGGAGTATATAAGGAATCTTTTCAAAAAAGAATTTGAAAAGATTTAGAGAAGATAGGATTAATAGGTCTTAGTTCCCTAACTATGTGGGTAGGTAACTTTTTATGTTGAAGAAAAATAATAATATTTTTTTAGTATTTGTACACTAAGTTTAGAACTATAAAAAGTAAAGAAGAACAGGAACGAAAAAGAAAAAGTAATGAAGTTATTTTGTGGCAACTGATAGAGGTGATTACAAAAGTGAATAAAAAGATAACAGTAAGTCAAGTAAAAGAAAAGCAGTGGGAATGCCATAGAGCCACTATAAATAGGATGAAAGGTACTATAAGCCGATGCAGAAAATTATAGGAATTAAGGAGAAGAAGGAGGTGGTGAATAAATTAATAGACTATGGATGTGGTACATCTAAATCACTCTATCAGAGCAAGTATCTGCCCTATCTGGGTACTTATTATCTTATCTAGATAATATTTTCATCTTTTTATAATGTTTACGCATTAAAAAAAGCCTTTTCAGGTAGTGAGACCTGAGCCTATTTTCATGGGTAAAAGGCTTGTTCTTTCTCAAAAGTATTTTGAGAGCTACAAAGAGTAGTAGAGAACATAATTACTCAACTTATTACGATAGAGACGGCAATGGGTAATAGGCCGTCACAGCCTAGTGTAGTTGATCTTTCCTATTAAGTAAATGTAGAAATTAGTAGGAAACATTTACGAGCATATATTTATGACAGTAGGCAAAGTATGTCATTTTATAGGAGGATGAGGTTATGAGTTTAAAGGCGAATGTTCAGAATGAAGGAATATACCTGCAGTTATTGGAGCAGATACAGAAGATTTATAAGCACAATAGACAAGGTTCATATAAAACTAAAGAACGTTACTATGAAGCTACTAAACGGTTTTGCATGTATCTAGCAGATCAGTATTGTCTACAGAAGTTTGAAAACGTAAAAAGCAAACATCTGATAAGCTATACAGCATATATGCAGCAGAAGGAAACTGCTGCGGCTACTATAAAAACAGATTTAGCAGCGATTAGGTTTTATCATGATCAATCTGGTTCAAAGAACAATTTAGTTACTAATGAGGCATTGAACTTAGAAAAAAGAAAAGTGAGGGGGATAAATAGGGCATGGACTCAAGAAGAGTTTGAGAGATTTCAAGCCATATGTACTAAGTTAGGCAAGACTAGAATAAAGGAGATGGCCTTGGTTGCAATGGAGTTAGGATTTAGAATTCATGAAGTAGCAAGAATAGACAAAGCTACAGTTGAACAGGCATTAAGGAATAACATGATCACCATTAAAGGGAAAGGAGGAAAGATAAGGAATGTGGAGCTAACATCTAAAACGAGAGAGTTATTTGAAAGTAAACTGAAAGAGGTAGAAAGAGGAGCTAAGATATTTGTTAACAAAGATGAAAAGACAGATGAAGTAATCAATAAAGTACAGGAGTTCATTATATATACACGACATAGGTGGCAAGAGCCAGCAGCAGAAGTAGATAAGACATTTCATGGGTTAAGACATACATACGCAAGAAAGCAATATGAGCAGTTGAGAAAGGCAGGAGAAAATGAGCAGATAGCAAGAAAAGAGGTGTCAAGAAATCTAGGGCACAATAGAATTGAAGTCACAAAGATATATACAGAAGAATAAAAGGAGGAAATTTTATGAGAGATAGAGTGATTAGGGCAATAGAAGCAGATGTCGTTTTTTTAGAGATACTAACCCAGGAGGAAAAATTACATATTAGCAGAATTCTACTGATTTTAGCATCCTTCGTAGTGTTAGACACTAACATGCTTATGGAGGTATACCAATACTTTTATAAGGATAAGTTAAAATTGAGATTTATTAAGAAAGCAGTTAAGGAACGCTTTATTATTGAGTATAAGAAAAATCTAGAAACAGATTTAGAGGAGCCCATCTACTTTTACGAGTTAAAGTCATCAGGCATGCATGAATTAAGTGAAGCAGGCTTCTTTTTGGTACTGATGCATCGCCTAAAGGACGGGTTGGGATATCTGTAACAAGCGGATATAATAGTTATAATCCGGTAAATGGTGCCAGTTTTGATCCAGCTATGAAAAGCGGCAAATTCCGATATTTTAGAAGGCCGCAGTTTCAATTTGTGGAAGAATAGGAGGGAAAATGAAGAAAAAGTACATAATCAGAATGTCCATAGCTATCTTGCTCTTGTGTGCAGGTATGATATTTGCATTGGTGGAAACATCAGTAGCTGCAGAAGCTAAAAATGCAATTAATCTGGCAGAGAACTTCAGTAACTTACCAGCTCCTTATAACAAAATTACGCTTTTCAATAATTATTATTTGGATTTGCAAGAAACACGCTTGTTAAATACAAGCCCTATGGTACTAAATGGTGCAGCTAATATTCAGTTAAATTATATAAAAAATATAGTTAGAGCAACCAGTGTTATTTTTTACTATGCATTAGATTTTAACCTGGGCGAACTATTTGGTTCACAGCTTCAGGCAATACAGGCAGGGTTAAGGAGCAGTGTATTTCAACCATTATTCCTGATTGGATTTGCCGGCAGTGCCATTATCATACTAAAGCGTATGCTGCATCCGGATTTAATGGGATCCTATGCGCAAATCGTAAAAGTTGTTGTATTATTTATTTTATCAATTTTAGTAGTCCGGGAATCATCAAATATGTGTGCAGCTGCTACACAAATTACAAGCTCCATCGGGGCAAGCATCTTAACAGGTGGCAGTACCAGTACCAGCAATTATGCAGCCAGGGTATCTGGTCAGATATGGCTAAACATGCTACATACACCATGGGAGTATTTAGAATTTGGCAGTGATGCACATACAGAAGCGGATGTAGATGAGATTTTAAATCTTCCGGTCGGTTATCCTGAAAGGGAACGAAAAATTGCAAATTGGACCGATACCGCATTTACAACCGATTACCGTCCGGGGGAACGTTTAGGCTTTTTAATCCTATATACTATACCATTATCAGCTAAATGTATACTTTACATTTTGTTGGGCTGTATATTGCTGTTAATGCAGCTTATGGCCGTATTTTACGTAATGCTTGCTCCATTGGTGCTTATATTGGCAATGATACCGGGATATGATCATATTTTGACTTCCTGGATTAGAAAATTATTAGAATCACAGCTGTCAATCATGGTAATGTATTTTGTTGTAGGGTTGCTAATGAAGGTGGATGAATTACTTTATGATAATATGGCTAAGCAGTGGGGCTGGTTTATCGTTATGGTGATTCAGACAGCATTGTACATTGGTGTTATTATCAAGAGAAATGAATTATTCAGTATGTTTAGCAGCTTAGGAATATCCAATCCAATCAGATATCTTAATGGGGAAATGAGCCAGGTAAACGGAGCTAAAAACTATGTCATGAGAAAAGCTGCATATGCAATAGCCGGCACAACAAAGAGTGGTGTTACCGGAGATGGAGCAGTTGCCAAGCAGGATCACCAGGAAAAATCAACTAAACTAAGAAATGTAGAAGTAAAGAAAGCAGAACCGGCAGAGAATGCTAATAATCCTCGAAAAGAAGTCGAACGGCCTCGAATGGCAGCCTTTAGGGAAAGGGAGGCAGTATTTATGTATGAAACGGGGGAAGGGGCTGAAAAGAGCGAAAACGAAGCGCCAAGACCCAGCATGGCAACCTTCCGGGAAAGACAGGTTGTTTTTCAATATGGAAATGAAGCAGGAGGATACAGTGAGAATGCTACACAGCCGGTAGAACGTCCTCGGATGGATGATATGTATAAACTTGATGATAAATCGGAAGACTGGGACACAATAGAGCCATCAGATTACAGAGAATATTCCGGAAGAAGTGTAATGGAAGAACAGGAAGAGGAAGAAGCGAATCACGGAAGCTTACAAGCTACCATGTACCAGAGCATAAAGGATAGGAAAGTATCAGCAAATCATGTAAAGACATAAGATGCAGGAAGATAAGTATTTTTTTCTAGGGTAGCAACCTTATTATGGCGGCTACCCTTCTTTTGTATTACAGTAACGATATGAAAATACAGCTGAAAAAAAGAAAAAATATATTTGCAATATTCTTTATTTTCTAATAATATTGTGTTATCGGTCGATAAGTCAAAACGTTACAACTATAAACAGATATTGCAATTATAATTAACGAATAAGTATAAATGAATTGATTATTTAAAATTATTTTTTGACTCTCGAGTAAAAATCAGACAACCTGAGATCTAAACAATGTAAAAAAAGACTGATATAACTAAGATGAGAAATGAATTAGTTCAATAGCTATTTGAACTTGCAATTATTATAAAAATTGAAGATTTTAAGAGAGAAGATTTGTCAACAATAATATACCTATGACATTAGTTATAATAAAAAAATGAAAGATATTTTAACTAAGTGAACAAAAAAGTTGGAAAGGATAAAAATTGAGAGATTATGATATTGTAATCATAGATAGCGGAATCAATCAAAATATATACAATGATGTGCCAGGAATTTGCGTCAGTAAATCTGAAGAAGGATTTTATTATTCGAAGGATATTGATGATGAAGTAGGTCATGGAACAATCATTTATTCAGTGATCCAAAAACAAGCGCCATCAACGAAAATATTTATGATAAAGCTAGATGAGAGGCCAGAAGCTTTTGATTCGAGTATTTTGATAGAGGCATTGCAATATGTAAAAATGAATATTCGTTGTAAATGGATTAACATGAGTTTAGGAGTGAAAATATGTGATCAGATTTCGAAATTATATAGTATTTGTTCGGATCTTACCAAAATGGGAAGTGTAATTGTATCTGCTTTTGACAATGAAGGTTGTTACTCCTATCCTGCTGCTTTTGATTGTATCATAGGGGTAGATACGAAAAACGATTTGAAGAGTGCTACAGAATATGATTATATCCAAGATAGTCCAATCAATATATTTGCAAAAGGAAGTGTGCAGAGACAGTCCTTAAAAGATGGAAAAACTCTATTGGTTGGTGGATCTAGTATATCTTGTGCACACATAGTAGCTAAATTGGCAAATGGGATGACTGAAAAAGTGAGTCTGAGCAATGCACTGGAATACTTAAAAAAGAATGCAAGACAAATATATTTGTCACAGCATACAGAGGACAATTCAATTAATAAAATATTTGAAATCCAAAAAGCGATTGTATTTCCTTTTGCAAAAGAAGCGCATGCTTTTGTTCGTTATTCAGACATGATATCATTTCAGATACAAGGGTATTATGATATTAGACGGTCTGGAAAAGTAGGAAAAACGTTATCAAGTTATTATGAAGGTTTTAGCTCGGATGAAACAATCAAGGATATTGATAGAGCTAATTTTGAGGGGATTGATACAATCATTTTAGGGCATTTGGATGAATTGAATTCTATTTCTCAACGAGATTACAGGGATGAATTGATTCAAATAGCTATTGAGAAACATTTGAATATTTACTCTTTTGATTCATTGAATCAGTATGCTGAAAAATTGTATTCTTCAGGAATTCAGTTTTTTTCGCCTCATATCAATTCCAATAATGTGCCGAGTAACACCTTTGGAAAATTATATAAAATATCAAAACCAGTAGTGGGTATCTTTGGAACATCGTCACAACAGGGAAAGTTTTCTCTTCAGTTAGCATTGAAACGAGGACTAGAGGCAAAGGATTATAATGTTGGAACGATTGGAACAGAGCCACATTCCTTGTTATTTGATTTTGATGTAGTATTTCCGATGGGATATCATTCTACGGTTAATTTGCAAAATCAGGAAGTTGTTACATATCTGAACAATGCAATCAATCATTTATGTACATTGGATAAAGAAATCATATTAACTTCATCTCAAGCACAAACAATTCCGTATTATTGCAATCATTTGCTTGAGTTTCCTTCCTTGCAATATCATTTTGCACTTGGCATCAATCCTGATGCAATCATGCTATGCATCAATTATTTTGATGAAATAGAATATATTAAAAATACAGTAAATATGCTACAAGGACTAACTAATTCATCGATACTGTCATTGGTTATGAATCCAATGACATACACAAATGAATGGAGCACTGTGAAGCGTAAGATATCAAGTGAAGAATTTAGTGGAAAAGCAGAGAGCTTGTGGAATGAATTGAGTATCCCAGTGTATTTATTGGGAGAAGAGTCAGTAAGTGAATTGTGTCAGAATATCATTGATTTCTTTTAATAGTTAATTAATAATAGTACATCAATGGAAAGAAAATATATATAAATAAGCAATAAAACCCCAGTAATGTCAAGGGGGCGGCGTTTGTAAAACGCTTATAAATAAGAGAATCATAGGAGAAATTAAAATGGGAAAAATTCATGTTCTATATGTTCAAGAAAAGAAAATAAAAAATAAAAAAAAAATAGTAACACTGGGAAGTATGATAGATACTATGGTTCCAGATACCTATGAGATGGATTATACAAGTATTAAAGAAGATATTTTTGATAAAATAGATCAATTTCAACCTAAGATAGTACATATTTTTCAGAGCAATGCATGTGATATCGTAGATTTAGTCACAAATATCAAGCAGTCACATCCAGAAATAATCATTTTTGTTAGTTTATCCGATGCTGTCAGCAATCCGTTAGAAATGATGGAAGAATTAAAAGCGGCAGGAGTATATAAGAGCTATGGACTCACTTTGATTATGGAGACGTTGATTCATGATATGTTTGTTGCTTTGAATATGGAATAATTTTAGGAGCCAAGGATGAAAGAGAGAGCACAGGTACAACTAAATAATTTGTTTTGTTCTTTTAAAGAAATATGGAATTTTGATAAATTCCTTTTTCTGATATTGTTTGTCAACGTCATTATTAAGGCATTACAGCCATTTCCAAGTATTATTTTATCAGGATTAATCATAGATAGCATTTCAAAAGGTGAGAATTGGACAAAATTTATTTTTTATATTGTTTTGATGTTCGGAATCCAATTTGTATTAGTTACAGCAAGTATTTGGTTAGGAAAAGCAAGAGATTATCTCTTTACGCGATTTACAAATAAATTGGATAATGATATTAATCAAAAATGTCTCAATATGGATTATGAGCAATTCAATGATTCTCAATTTCAAGATAGTATTTTACTGATCAATCAAATGGTGCATGGAAATAATTATTTTACAAATATATCAACAGTATTTGATACATTATCATATATCATAACCTTAGTAGGAATCATTGTTATTATGTCAATGCTGAATAATTGGTTGTTGTTGATTGCGTTGGTCGTGATTGTATTACAATCTTTATTGCATATCATTCGGCAAAGATATAATAGGCAGTTTCAGATTGATACAATCAGCGAACAACGAAAATTAGGGTATATGTCGCAGCTTCCCAAGAAGATTGTTGCCAAAAAAGACATTGATATGTTTCAGTATGGAAAATATATCATGAAGCGAACTGAAATGTTCCAACATAATATGCTGTATTTCATTGTGAAACAAATCAAAAAAGATTGCGTTGTAGATACAACTTCTTATTTATTCAATGTTATTTTTCAAGTCTCTGTTTATATCTTAATAGGTATTAATGCTTTCTTAGGAAAAATTACTGTAGGTGAATTTACAATGGGTATTACTTCTTTGATTAACTTTTTGTCAGCGTCTACTATTGTAGCCACCAATATGCTGAACTTGAGTAATAGCCTATCTTACATCAATAAGTATAAGATTTTTTTGAATTACAAGAGCAAGTTTGATGACGAAACCGGTCTTTGCTTGGAGGATATTAATCTTGAAAAAATTGAAATAGAATTTAAAAATGTATCGTTTCGGTATCCAAATAGTACATCCTACGTACTGAAAAACATTAATCTTAAAATGAACAGTAAGGAAAAACTTGCAATTGTTGGATATAATGGTGCAGGAAAAACTTCGTTTACTCTTCTATTGACTAGAATGTATGAACCTTCAGAGGGTGAAATTCTATTGAATGGAGTCAATATTCAGCAGATTAATTATAGAGAATATTTAAAAATATTTTCATCAGTTTATCAGGATTTCTTTCTATTTCCATTTTCTATTGTAGAAAATATTCAGTCTTGCTCTGAGGGAATGGAAGAAGAGAAAGAAAAAGTGATGGAGTTATGCAAAAATTATGGTATTGAAGAAAGAATTAAGAAAATGTATAAAGGTCTTGAAACACCTATTACGAAAGAATTATATGCTTCTGGAGTAGATTTATCAGGTGGAGAAAGACAAAAAATAGCGATATTACGCGCTTTGTATAAAAATGCGCCAGTTCTTGTATTGGACGAACCAACGGCAGCTTTAGATCCTATTGCAGAGTGTGAGATATATAGGAAATTTGCAGAAATTTCAGAGGGAAAACTCACTGTATATATTTCCCATAGAATCAATAGTACTAGATTTTGTGATAAAATTGCAGTTTTTGAAAGTGGCGAAATTACAGAGTATGGTACTTTTGATGAACTTATGGAGTTGAAAGGATTATACTACAATTTTTTTGAAACGCAGGCGGAATTATATAAATAGTTTTTCTATTTTAAGAAAGGCGGATTATGAAAAAAAGATTAGAACTGGATGAGAAAATAAAAATCAAATCATATGCGTAAGGCAAGGTTACTACTAGAAGTATAGACTATGAATTGAATATCTATCAAAAAAAATATTAGCCAATTATGTAATGTTTTATGTGGCGTTAGTTTTAATGCCATTAGTAAGTATAATAATAAAGTTTAAGCATCAATAAAGATAACAGTCTAATAAAGGGAAATGCTATATGTATAAGAAGTCATAAAAATTAGATTGGTATGGAAAATAGTTGTGTGTCTATTGTGAGTTAAGAATATAATTTGATGTAGAAATGTAAAAAATACAGTATAAGCATATTCGGCTATTACCTCTTCGTAATGAGTAAGTCGCGGGTTCGAGTCCCGCTTCCAGCTTTATTGAAAACATAGGATTCATAAGGGATAGATGAGTGACAATGCTATCTTTTTAGTAGACATGGTAAAAAAGACTGTGTCTATTTTTTTACTTTAAGAATATAGATCAAGAAACTTGCAGTAAATTGTGTGAAGCAATGAGGTGAATTGAAAATAAATATAATAAAGAGGGTATAAAACGTAAGCGTAAAACAATCGAGTATATATTAGATCCTCCTGACTTATGAGATAATCACTCTAAGAAATTTGATTTTTGGAGTGGTTTACTCTAAAGAAGGAGGTTTTTGTGTCAAAAATTAATGAGGCTAAAAAAGAATTATGGCTATCGCGTATCATGGCATGCCGCCAAAGTGGCTTGCCTGATGTACGCTGGTGTAAAGAAAATAACATCAATCCAAGTACATTGTACTACTGGATTAAAAAGTTGCGTTTTGAAGCTCCCCAAGTAGCAACTAAAAAACAAGAAATTTCAGTTCCTTACCAACAAGATGTTGTACCACTTCGTGTTCATGAAGCTAAAGCTTCTATCTCTCATACCTCTTCCCAAACAGCTATCATGATACATACTGGCTCTCTTACTTTAGAAATTCAAAATGGTGCCTGTCAAGAAACCATTACAAATACTTTAAACGCATTGAGGTGTTTATGTTAGGGGACATTTCTAAGGTAAACAGCATTTATATTGTGTGTGGTTATACAGATATGCGTAAGTCTATTGATGGTCTTGTTGCCATTGTGAAGCAAACTTATGATTTAGATCCTTTTGAAAACAGTTTATTCTTGTTTTGTGGTAGACGAGGTGATAGACTTAAAGCTCTGCACTGGGAAAAAGATGGTTTCATTATGATGTATAAACGTTTAGAATCAGGTAGATTTCAGTGGCCACGTTCTAAATCAGAAGTACGTGATATTTCTTGGCAAGAGTTTAGGTGGCTCATGGAAGGTCTCAAGATTGATCAGCCAAAGGCACTTAAAGAAGTAACAGCCAGGGATATTTGAAATGATAAAAAGTCTTAGAAATCCTTGAAAATATAAGGCTTTTTAAGACTTTTTTGTAGTAAAAAACTGAAAATTTTAGTATAATTAAAGTATAAAATACAAGGGAGGTGTTCGCTAAATGTCACAGGAAGAATACATTGTTCAGCTTGAAAATAAGGTTAAGGTACTAGAGGATCAAGTGACTAACTTAACAGATATGATTCTTCTTTTAAATAAGAAACAGTTTGGGCGTTCTAGCGAAAAAACTCCTAGGGATAAAGTGTTAGAAAATCAGCTTATCTTAGAAGCTTCGATTTTTAATGAAGTTGAAGTATTTCATGATCCAAAGATTATAGAACCACCAATGGAAGAAATCCTAGTAACAACTAAAACACGTAGTAAAATCACTAGAGAACGGATTTTAAGTACACTCCCTATTCAAGAAGTAGAATACGTACTTGAAGGTGAGGATAAACTCTGTCCATGGTGTAAGACAGAAATGGTATCCATAGGTAAAGAACAGGTAAGGCAAGAACTTCAGTTTATTCCAGCTCAACTTCAAGTGATTAACTATGTACGTTATGCCTATGAATGTCCTGAATGTAAAAAAGATGGTGAAACGGTTATTGAAAAAGCACCTACACCACCACCTGTTTTAAAACACAGTTTAGCTTCTCCATCAACTATTGCTCATGTTATGTACCAAAAATATGTAAATGCCTTGCCTCTCTATCGTCAATCAAAAGATTGGCTAAATTGGGGTGCTCAGCTTAGCAGGGCAACACTCGCTAACTGGGTGATTAGGGCTAGTGAGGATTGGCTTATACCTTTACAGTCTTATCTGAAACAAGAACTACTTAAAAGAAAAGTCTTGCATGCAGATGAGACAGTGGTTCAAGTTTTAAATGAACCAGGTAAAAAAGCAACAACTGAATCTTTCATGTGGCTTTATAGAACAGGCGAAATAGATGAAAAGCCAATCATCTTATTCGATTATCAAGCTACCAGAGGTGGGTTTCATGCTGCAGAATATTTAACAGGATTTAGTGGCTACTTACATACTGATGGATACGTAGGATATGAAAAAGTACAAAATATCACGCGTTGTGGGTGCTGGGCACACCTAAGACGTTATTTTGTAGAAGCTATTCCACCAAAACCATCACAAAACGGTGAACTTAGCAATGGTGAGATAGGAAGAGATTATTGTAATAAACTCTTTAGTATTGAAAAGAGCCTTGCTACACTTGCCCCAGAAGAACGAAAAAGCAAGCGTCTAGAACTTGAAAAACCAGTACTAGAGGCCTTTTGGTGTTGGGTAAATAAACTTCAACCGCTCAATGGCTCAAGACTAGGTAAAGCTGTTACTTATGCTAAGAACCAAAAGAAATATATGGAGAACTATCTACTAGATGGCAGATGTTCTTTATCTAATAATCTTGCTGAAAATAGTATTCGTCCTTTTACAATAGGTCGAAAGAACTGGGAGTTCTCCAACAGTCAGAAAGGTGCTAAGGCCAGTGCAACAGTATATAGCCTTGTTGAAACTGCTAAAGCTAACAATCTAAATGTCTTTAAATACCTGAGATATTTACTTCAAAAAATGCCTAGTCTAGACTTTAAAAATCATCCAGAGCTTTTAGCAGATCTACTGCCATGGGAAGAAGAACCTCAAAAAGCTTGCAAATAATTAAGCTGATAAAACTAGAGTAATTTACTCTGATTTTATCAGCTTTTTATAGTGTCCGAAATATACCTTGTTATTTTACGCTTACTATAAAACTAAATTAAGATTTAGTTTTATACCCTCTTATACTATCTGGCTTGTAGGACGAGATTACTCGTCATCATTATTAATATAGTCAGTATAACTTTCCTTGAAAAAGAATTGGTCTAAGCCTTGTTGTTGAACTTCTGGAGTGACTCTGATGGATTTTATTTTATCGACAATAAAGAAAATCGCATAAGTAAGAGCAAGGGAATAGATCGCAATGAGTACAGAGCCAAATAATTGTACACCAAATTGTCTTATACCTGAACCTATATTGTTGATAAGTGGATTAGCTAGTAAACCAATGAGTAGGGTACCTACAAAGCCGCCCATACCGTGGACACCCCATACATCAAGACTATCATCCCATTTTTTACGCTCAAAGATGACGCAATAATAACAAATAATAGACCCGATAATTCCGACTAAAACAGCAGAACGGGGAGTAATATAACCTGAGCAAGGTGTAACAGTTGCAAAACCTGCAATGATACCGACGCAAACCTCAAGGAAAGAAAGTGTCTTGTGATGGAGATAGTGTAAAATAAGCCATGTAAGCATAGCAGAGGAAGCCGCAATACCTGTATTGGTAAATACAATAGCTGCAGTAGTAGCAGCAGTCAGTGAACCACCCATATTAAACCCAAACCAACCAAAGGTGAGTAGTGCAGTACCTATTGAGACAAGACCGAGATTAAATGGACGTGAGGTATAGTTATAAGCACGCCTTCCTAAAAAGAAAACACCACTTAAACAGCCAAATCCAGCAGTAATATGAATGACTGCACCGCCTGCATAATCTACAAATCCCATTCTTGCAAGGAAGCCGTTACCCCAAACCCAATGAGCGACAGGGAAGTACACAATAATGGTCCATATGATAAGAATTTTAATCCAGCCAGAAGGGGTCAACCTATTGGCAAAAGCACCTGTCATAAGAGGAGCCGTAATAATAGCAAACATCATTTGATACATAAAGAATAATAAACGTGGTATGGTATCTTCATATTGATCAACCACTAAAGGTGTAAAGTTATTAAATAGAAAAAATTGTGCAGGATTTCCAATTACTCCCCAGATATCATCGCCAAATACAAGACTATATCCTCCAAAAATCCAGAGAATAGGTACGATACCAATGGCAATAAAAGATTGAAACATCATAGTTAACGAGTTCCTGCGTTCTACTAGTCCACCATAAAAGAAGGCTAGACCTGGTGTCATAATAAGAACAAGAACTGTGGAAATAATCATAAATGCTACGTCGCCATGTATTATCATTGTTTTACCCAACTTTCTTAAATAGTTATTTATAGGATGTGTAAGAATTCAGAAATTCATTCATGAAATCATAAGAGTTTAACCAATTAAGATTCATTTACAATAATTTTGTATGGCAAATAGCTGAAATATGAGGCTAATGATAGGTTGATAAATTATAGAATATCTATTTGATAAATGGTACAATATTCAAAAATATAGTTAAGGATAGAACAAAAGCCTAGAGATAAGACTTGGGGTTAGAAAAATTAAAATTGAAAATCCAAATATTCATATTAAATGGCCTGCAATTATAAGATATCCTAAATTAACTATTTATGCACCAATGAGATCTACAGATTAAATTACAGCCCATCATAAAGAAACAGGAGAAGAACAGACCTTTTTTATTGAATATTTTACGTGTAATCCTGCACTGGCCAAGGGGGAACCTACTATCGTATGGCATGACAAGAGGCTACGTGAGCAAGGAATAAAACCTTCTTATGTAATGGTTAATGCAGGTTTTTGGGGAAAGAATAAGGGGCAATTTTAGTAAGTTTTGGACAGGATGTCGCACGCAATTTAAGTGTTATGAAACGGATGACCAGATTAAATGGCATGTCGTACAAACAACTTTTAAAGCCAAAATAGAAGTGGAGATAGCTTGTAATAAAGCGGATATGATTTGGATTAATTATGAAGCGCCTAATGGTACGAAAAAGCATAATAAACTCTGGAACTGTGGCAATGGCTTTGGAAGCGTCAAGTTATACCTTAAAGAATCAAAAGGATGGAAGTTGCTTGATGAAGTCTATGCAGAGCATGTTGGATGTGAGTATGGAGAGTATGATAGACCATAAATGAGTTTTTAATATGGATTCAAGAGTTAATGTATGAGAGAGATAATCATGGAGAACAAGGATGGAAATGAACTTATTTTAAAGTTAATGCACATAGTTACACGATTATTACAGCACATCAATTCAATAAAAAACAAGACAAAATTAAAGAATAAAATAAAATATATTGACTATTTTGTATATTGTAATATAATGTCTAGGTAACAATATAATTTAATAACACTTATCAAGAGTGGTGGAGGGAATGGCCCAGTG
>SVDC01000053.1 GCA_015058045.1 Cellulosilyticum sp. | reverse complement strand
ATAAGACTTAATGATAATGTACTTAATAATAATCTTTTAATATTCATAATTGAATCCCCCGTCTCTTATCTTATTTTCTGATCTAATGTTCATTTTTCTTTGCTACTACATTCCCTACTAATTGAATGATACTTACAAAGAGTACCAATACAATGACTGTTGCCAAAGTGACATCTGTTTGATTTCTATCATGACCATAGCGAATCGCAAAATCTCCTAATCCACCTGCTCCTACTACACCTGCCATTGCGGTATAACCAATTAAGCTAATAGCTGTAATAGAAATAGCTCTTGCAATCTGTGGAATGCTTTCTCTTAGATAAACATTAATAATAATTTCTAGCTTACTATCTCCCATAGACTGTGCTGCTTCTATTAGTCCTGGTGATACCTGCGATAAAGCACTTTCTATTTGTCTTGTAAAGAAGGGAACTGTTCCGAAAACTAAGGGTACAATAGCACCTGGTACACCAATAGCTGTTCCCATAATAAGTCTTGTAAGTGGCATTACACTGGTTAAAAGAATAATAAATGGAATGGAACGAAAGAGATTAGTGATTTTATCTAGTACTTGAAATACTGCTTGATTTTCCATTAACCCATCTTCTCTTGTAACGGTTACGCATACCCCAAGGAGCATGCCTATTACCAATGAGATACTCCCTGACCACCCTACCATAATCAGCGTTTGTATAATACTTTCCTGAAACTCCGGGATTTTTGTTATTACATTAGGAAACCAACTGTTTAGAATCTCTTGCATCTCTAATCACCTCTACTCCCACATTTTTCTCTTTTAAATAGTTAAGAGCCTCTTCAATACTTCTTGCCTCTCCACTAAGGATTGCAACTAATCCTCCCAACGGCTCCGAGCCAATAAGCTCAATATTCCCAAAGATGATATTCACATCTACTTTGTATTGCCTTGATATGTGTGACACTAAAGCTTCTGAAGAACTTCTCACTAAGTATTTAAACTTTACAATACATTGACCTGGTTCAATTTTTACCACCTGAGCATCTTCCTCTATTAATCGGTGAATCTTAGATAAGTTAGAGGTTGTATCAATAAAGTCTTTAGTAATAGGCTTTGTTGGTGAAGCAAAAATTGAAAAGACCTCACCTTCCTCTACGACTCTTCCATTTTCCATAACGGCTACTCTATTACAAATCTCTTTAATCACTTGCATTTCATGTGTAATTAAAATGACCGTAATACCCAACTTTTGATTAAGCGCCTTTAAAAGCTTTAAGATAGAGTCTGTCGTTTGTGGATCTAAGGCACTGGTTGCTTCATCACATAATAAAATCTTTGGATGACTTGCAAGTGCTCTAGCAATAGCCACTCTTTGCTTTTGCCCACCACTAAGTTGTGAAGGATATGCCTCTGCCTTATCCCCAAGTTCTACAAGATCAAGGAGCTCTTCCACCTGCTTTTTTCTTTCTACTTTACTTAGGCCATTTTTTCTTAAAGCATACTCTACATTTTTATAAACCGTGCGAGAAGCAAATAAATTAAACTGCTGAAAAATCATTCCAATCTCTTTTCTTTTACTACGAAGTTCCTTTTCAGATAACTTCATCAAATCCACATCATCTATTATGACTTCACCAGCTGTGGGACGTTCTAATAAATTAATACATCTCACTAAAGTACTTTTGCCTGCACCACTATAGCCAATAATGCCAAAAATTTCTCCATCCTTAATCGTTAAGTTTACTTCTTTTACAGCTTCTACTGTTTTATCATTAAATTGAAAAGTCTTATCTATATTTATTAATTGAATCATCTCATCAGCTCCTTCCTAAGTGTTTTACTATGTTTTCTTGATTGATACTATATCACCGCTTCTATCCTTTGTATAATTCATAAAAGTAAGAGTTCGTTATAGATCATAACTATAGTCAAAAAAACCAGGTACTCTTTTAAAGTACCTGGTTCTCATATTTGGCAAGCTCTTCAATATACAATTTTCCCATTTGACTTAGTGGAATTCCTTTTCGCTTAATATAACCAATAGTCATCATCTCATCTGTATCCAATGGTACGGCTCTATAATCTCCACCATTTAATTCTTCACAAATGATCCCTGAGCAAAGGGTATACCCATTTAATCCTTTCATAAGGTTTAAAAATGTTGCCCGGTCATCTGCTTTAATAACACGCTTATACTCATACGTACTTAAAACTTCTTCTGCTAAGTAAAAGGAATTATTTTCTCCTTGTTCAAAAGATAGACAAGGATATTCCTCTAAGTCTTTCATACTTACTTTTTTCTTAGTTGCAATAGGGTTTCCATTCCATACATAAACATATACATGGCAATCAAATAGTGGAATAAATTCTAGTTCATTCTCAGATAAAATTTTGTTTAAAACCTTTTGGTTAAAGTCATTCCTATACAATACGCCGACTTCACTATAAAAGTGGCGTACATTTTCAATAACCTCAAAAGTACGTGTTTCATGAACAGCAAATTCATATTCATCCATTCCAAACTGTTTGACCATTTCCACAAAAGCTTTAACAGCAAAAGAGTAGTGTTGCATGGAAACGGAGAACTTTTTCTTTCCTGAATTTTTCTCTATGTATCTTTCATTAATAAGCCTATATTGCTCTATTAATTGTCTTGCGTAACCAAGAAATTCATTGCCTTCTACTGTAACCACAATGCCTTTGTTACTTCTATGAAAAATCGTAATCCCTATTTCTTCCTCTAACTCCCTAACTGCTGCAGATAAACTAGGTTGTGATATAAACAGCTGACCTGCAGCTTGATTCATGGAGTTACAATCCGCAATTGTAATAATGTACTTTAACTGTTGTAATGTCATTTGGCACCCCTTATTCTATAACGCCACCTTCTACCACAAGGTTTTCTGGATCAATGGTATCTCCATACACTGGTAATAAAGTTGCTTCATAAGCAGCATGGAAGAAACTTTCATCAGCTAGCGCTTTTATTTCATCATTAATCCAATTTAAAAGTTCGGTATTTCCTTTTTGAACGGCTGGTGCAATACTATCAATATTTCCAATGCTACCAATCGTTGTACTAAAACCTTCATTTTGGTTAGACCATGCCAGTGCTTCTGTATTATCTGTTGCAAAAGCATCTCCCCTACCATCTAAAAGGGCATCATAGGCTTCTTGATATTCATCATATTTTACAAGCTTAATTTCTGGATGTTGCTCTGTAAAGTAAGTTTCAGCTGTCGTTCCTTTTACTACAATAAGGTTCTTATCTTTTAAAGCTTCAACCTCAGTAATAGGCGCTGCATCTGGTGAAACCACACCTAATGCGACCTTCATATAAGGTAAGGCAAAATCTACTTTTTCACTTCTTTCCTCAGTTACTGTAAAGTTTGCTAAAATCACGTCTACCTTGCCTGATTGCAAGTATTCCACACGGCTTGCTGCTTCTACATAAACAAATTCTACAGCTTCTTCACTTCCTAGAAGATCTTTACCTATCCTTTTTGCAAAGTATACATCATATCCTTGAATATTTCCATCAGAATCGACATAACCAAACGGATTTTTATCACTAAATACACCTATTTTTATTTTTCCATCACTTTTGATTTCCTCTAGTGTACGTGCCTTTGCTTGTGCCCCAACTGGTGAGCTTGCACTTGAACTACTTGAACTTGATGCACATCCTGTTAAAGCTCCTAAGCCAACTGTTATTCCTAAAATAATGCTTAATAATCTCTTCTTCATCGCTTTCTTCCTCCCTTAAATTAAAATATATGATTACATCTTAGGCATAGCTTCCACTTCCTACCCCTAGAATGTAGCTAACAAATTGGGTTTATATACTCCCTTCATTGTAATGGAATGTATTTAAAAACTGTTTAGCTCTTTGGGTCTTAGGATTTATAAAGAATACCTCTGGCTCACTTTCCTCTACGATTTTACCTTTATCTAAGAAAATCACCCGATCTGCCACTGCTCTTGCAAATTCCATTTCATGGGTGACAATAATCATAGTCATACCTTCTTTTGCAAGCTCTAAAACAACTTGCAATACTTCTCTTACCATTTCAGGATCTAAAGCGGCTGTAATTTCATCTAATAACAAGATTTCTGGGTGCATCATCAAAGCACGTACAATTGCCACTCTTTGCTTTTGCCCGCCTGATAACTGTCTGGGGTACACATCTCTTTTCTCTGAAAGTCCTACACGCTCTAAAAGTTTTTCTGCTTCACTAGTCACTTCCTCTTTAGCTCTCTTTTGCACAATCATAGGTGCCAAAGTGATATTTTCTATAATGCTCATATTGGGAAAAAGCTCATAGCTTTGAAACACCATTCCTATTTTTTGCCTAATCTCATGCACTTTCTTTTCATCTCCCCCAGTATCTTTTCCATCTAATAAGATTTCTCCTGATTGAATGGGTTCAAGCTTATTAAGGCATCTTAAGAAAGTGCTTTTACCACAACCAGATGGTCCAATAACCACTACCACTTCTCCCTTTTCTATAGAAAAAGAAAGATCGTCTAAAACAGGGATCTGCCCATCATAAGATTTTACTAAATTTCTAACCTCTAATACTTTATCTTTACTCATACTAATCTTTTAACCGCCTTTCCAATATACTGGTCGCCTTTGAGAATGGAAAACAAATAGCAAAATACATGAGAAAAATAACGCCATATATCCAAATGGCTGCATCAGGTGTGGTATAGCGATTGGCATCAATGACTTGCTTACCTACCTTAACCACTTCAACAACCCCAATCAGTACAACAAGCGAAGTTGTTTTAATCATTCTAGTTAATAAATTCATCGCAGAGGGAATAAGCCGTCTAATAGTCTGAGGAATAATCACACGCATAAAAACTTGCTTTTTTGTCATACCCAGTGCATAACCACTTTCATATTGATGAATAGAAATAGAAATGAGTGCACTTCTTACCAAATCTCCCATTTCTGCTGCCCCCCAAAAAGTAAACACTATAACGGCTGATAATTCTCCAGAGATATCCATACCTAAATGCTTTGCTGCGCCAAAGTAAACAAGAAATAAAAGTACTAATTGCGGCATAATCCTGACAATCTCTAAATAAATCCTACAAATAAAACGAATAATCTTATTCTTACTAGTCATAATGCTTCCTAGGAGAATACCTAATAAAATTGAGGCAAGCATAGAAACCAAAGCAATTCTAAGGGATACCCATATGCCGCCACATAACCTTAGAAAATTAGTTCCCTGAAACAGTACTTGTATTCCCAAATCCTGCATAGCGTACCCTCCTTTCTATCCATGAAGCAAGGAGTGAAATCGGTAATAAAATCACTAAATAAGCAATAACCAGCATTAGAAGTGCTTCATCCGTTTTATAGTACATACCTATTAAATCCTTTGCGACAAACATTAAGTCCGCTAATGCTACTGCACTAAATACAGAAGTTTCTTTTATGAGAAAAATCACATTGGCACAAAGTACAGGTACTGAAGTTGCTAAAGCTTGAGGTAATATAATATATCTAAAGACTTGCATTTTGGTCATCCCTAAGCTCAGTGCAGATTCTTTTTGAATAGATTCCACACTTTCTAGTCCGGAGCGAAAAGCCTCTGCCATATAGCTACCACCAAGAAAAGTAAGACCTATAACCCCACAGCTTTCTGAACTTAGAACAATCCCTAACTTAGGTAATCCAAAGTATAAGAAAAAAAGCTGAATTAAAAGTGGTGTATTTCTAGATAATTCAATATAAATTGCGACCATCTGCTTTAATACTGGAATCTTCATCATCTTAATCACACTACACAAGAGCCCCAGCACAGCGGAAAACATAATCCCTATAGCTGCAATCGTTAATGTTAAAATACCAGCTTCCACATAAATCGGTATATAACTACGTATAAAATTAAAGTCCATCTATAGCCCCCCTAAATACAAAAACAGGCAAATACCCTTACGCATTTACCTGTTTCTGATATCTATTAAAATATATGACCTTCAGGAATCAGATATGATTATGCGCATACCAACAAACTGTATTCTTATCCATACAGCACATACAGTACATCATTCTTCTACTTGTATTTCTATTATCTTGATATGCTTTCATCTTTTTCTCCTCCATTTCAATTCCTAGTAAATCTATATGTATTAATATATTACTTTAGCTCTTATTTGTCAAACTATTTAGAATATATTTTCATATGCATTAATTATCCTATGCTATAGCTTTTTCCTATAGCAAAAATGCTCCCCTTAATATTTCTTAGACGCTACTCTCCCTATAAACTACCTCTCCTCTTTAGTAAGCGATTCATTCAAAAAAAATTGCTAGAGGGATGACAACATCCTTCTAGCAACTTTCACTCATTTGCTTAAGCTTTCTTTTTTTGATTTTATACTTTAATGTATTTTTAATTTGGCAGGTTTTATCCCGACAATTGTTACACTTTAAGACCTCATTAGAACCACTCCAAAAGCGCTCTGGATGTTTTGCGTATTTCACTTCCCAACGAATCAGAACAACACATGATGTAAAGAATAAACTCCAGCTAAAGAAATTGCGAATAAATAACATGGGTGTAAACATCATAAAATGTCCCCAATCATAAATTCTACAGTTTACGCAACATTTATTTTTCATAATGACTGATTGAAATGGACAATAAAATAAAATACAAATATAATCACATAAAAAATAAAATACTGTGAGCATTAATAAATCTGCGTTATCTATGATTTTAAATAAATAGAGCACCCCAAAAATGCAGTTAAAAAGAAGCCATACAAGCATCACTTTCCAAGCTTTAATATTTTGTTCCTTTACAAATCGATGCATTTCAAGTTCGGAGTAATTGGGTACTTCTCTGTACGCTCTCTCTTCTGCTTTTCTAAGTGCCATAGATAACTTATCAAACGGAAAAATATGCACCAACATAATCACCATAAAAATAAGCCATAAAATATGTAATGGTGTAATTTTCATCCACATCGGTTGTGTTACGATGCGATATAACCACTCTTTATGAAATATATAAGCTACTAAAACACCTAAAAAAATAACTATACGCATCCATAATTTAAGTATATACCTTTTCATCATTGACGTTTTTATTATTCTAGCCAAAACTTTTATCTCCTATTTCTTGTAGTTATGTAATCTATTATACATCCCTAAAACATCAAATAAAAGGTTTTCCAGCGCTTACCTGATTTCCCTAATATATAAAAATACAAGCTAAAAGACTACTAGATAATTGCTCATTTCTAGTAGTCTTTATATTGCTTCTACCTATTTTCTTTACTTCCTAGGCTTTTATAGACTCTTGTATTCTAATTTAACATAATTCACTCTCAGAGTCATATTATAGATACATACTTATCGTTTGAAGAAATTTAAATATGCTTCTAATTTTCCTGCTAAATCCTTTAGCTGTTTTGATTGATCTACTAACATATAAATATTATCATTCAAATCATCCATAGATGCATTAGTTTCCTCTGTTGCTGATACATTCCCCTCAGAAATTACAGCTAATTCTCCAATAACAGCTTCTACTTTATTTCTAGCATCATCACAAATAGAAGTATGCTTTTTAATGTCTTGCATTTCATATCCTGAATTCTCTATATTTATTTCTAAGCTTTTAAAATGCTCTTTAGTCTGTATTAATTTCTGTTGCTGATTTTCTACAATGTCTGTTACCTGACCAACAATTGCTACTGTTAATTTTGCTTCTTTAGATAATTCATTAATAATTTCTTGAATAATTTCAGCAGAAGAACTAGATTGCTCCGCCAATTGCTTTATTTCCGCTGCAACTACTGCAAATCCTTTTCCTGCTTCACCAGCTCTTGCTGCTTCAATACTAGCATTTAAAGACAGTAAATTAGTTTGAGCTGCAATAGATGTAATCAATTGTGTTGCTTCACTGATTTTTTGAACAGACTCATTTGTTATATGTATTTGCTCGGTCACCTTAGAAAAGGCTTCTACAGTCTTAGAATTGGCTTCACTTAATTCATTCATAAATGCAGAAGATTCTCTACTTACCTGCTGCATATTATCAGCCATTTCTCCTAGATGCTCTACATTCCCTACAATTTGAGTAAAGGTATTTCTCATATCTGTAATCTTAGATGACGCAAATTCTATTTCACTTGCTTGTCTTGATGCACTATTAGAAATTTCCCCAACAGCTTTTCCTATCTCATTAGAAGTATTACTGCTATCCTTTGCCATTTTATCTAATTCTTCGCCTGTTTTCTTTAATGTTTTAGAAATATTCCATGTAGAGTCGATAACTTCAGATAATCGATCTAAAAACTGATTTAAGTAATCTCCGAATAATGTAAATTCATCTTGTCCTTTAATATCTGCACGTACTGCAAGATTTCCTTCTGTTACTTGCTTTAATGTATTTTTAAATTGATCAATACTCTTATTCATGCTCTTGCTAATATATATTGTATTAATAATCAAAATACCTGCACTTACCATTAAAACACTAAGAATCAAGATCACTAAAGATATTTTTTCAGTTTTAGTATTTAATTCAATTTGTGCTCTAACATCATTAATTAATTCTGTTAGTTGATTAGATAATCCAATATTCTCTTGTTTTAAACTAATTAATACACTATCTTCTGATGCCATCTCTTTAAATTTAGTATACTTATCTGTTACTAATTTAGTAATTTGAGCTACTTTCTCTTCATCAATAATATATAACCCAATGTCTGAAATAATATCATCATATAACTTAGAAATTTGTTGTACTTCTGCCGTTACATCTGCCCCTTCTACTACATGTTTACTATATGTTGCAAAATCATTATTAATCTGGTCAAATGTATATCTATAGTCATTTAGCTCACAAAGTGTAGCTCTTGTTGAAAAACCATTACTATTTCCACAATCACCTATTTCTAAATAAATTTCATAAGAGACTTTATCATACTCTTGACTATCGTACTTTTCAATAGGAACCATTAAAAATATTTCTTCCCAAGAATCATTAGCAGCACTAAAATTAGTTTGAACTCTAAAACTTCTTAAATTATTAAATTCAGATATATCAATCTTATTTATAACCCCATGTGAAGAAGCAACATCTTGTAAAGTAATTGCTTCCATATCATATGGCACTATTTCTCCATTTTTATAAAAACAAATATTACTTACATTCACTTCACCTGTATAATCTACTGCTGTATTAGAGACTCTTATATTTAAAACATTACGTTTTCCAACCACAGGAAGTTGACTATCATACATAATTTTTAAATAGTTCTTTCCTCCAATTGAAACCATTTCCTCATTCCCAGTAATATTTTGTAATTTACCATCTACCCACTTTGAATCATAAACCGCATTAAATAAATCTATAATCTCTGTATCCTTTGTAATTAACTCTGCATACTCACCACTTTCTGGTGTATAGCCTCTTGTATTAATTATATCACGTATTTGCTCATAATTAGTCTTACATTCATCTATTGTCTGTTCAATATTTAAAATGTCTTTTGTAAAATTCCCCTTAACTACTTTATTAGCCGTTTGCGCAGCATTTTTCATTTTCTCTAAATTATCAATACTCTTTTCCAAATAGGTATTCTCAAGAAAATAGAGATAAGAAATATCGAGGCTTTGATTCTCGTATTGATATAGATTAATACGATTGATTTCAGATAAAACATCATTATTATTTCCATTTTTGTTTAATGATGATATCCCTACATATCCCAAAATGCTGGAAGCTATGATTGAAATTGTTCCTATGAATAAAATTTTTCCCTTTATACTCTTTAAAAACTTAAGTTTATCGATATCAAAGTTTATTTTACCCTTCATATATTCAAGCTTCATCTTACTCTTCATTTATTGCCCCCTCTTTATATCCATCCTATATTTTTAACTATTATATTTAGTCAAAATCCCATAATAATTTACATATTTTTTCTCCTTTCTTTCATTATTATATTTACCCTTTTCAACATTTCAACACTTATTTAAAATAATTGTGAAATTTTATAGTAATTTTTAAGCATGTATTAAATCATTATTCTTAACACAAGAAACCATAACATAACAATACAGCCCCTACATTGTTACCATCTTTTCTAGTGCTTACCTCATTTCTCTAATATATAAAAATACCTACAAAAAGACTACTAGAGCATTTCTAGTAGTCCTTATATTTCTTTTACTTATTCTCTTTGCTTCCTAAGCTTTTATAGATTCTTTTATACAGACTAATTCCTCTACAAATTTCTCATTTTCACTGATCCATGGACTATGCCCAGAATGTTCAAACCAAACCATTTCTTTATAAGGTGCTTCTAGAATTTCCATATAGTCTTCTACTAAAGCAACTGGTGCATTGATATCATGTCTCCCTATGAAAAAATAGATAGGAACTTCTAATTTAGCATAATCTACTCTAAGATCCACATCATAAAGTTGTGGATATACATAGTTAAAAGTATCTATTATGCCTCTTAAATAATTGATTTTATCTAATAGCCCATATTCAGAAGAAAATAAATCTCTAAAGGTATTATACCCTCCATTATAAATCTCTGGATTTTTTTGCATCACCGCACCTAAATAATTAAGATACTCAGCACTTTTCCAAGTCACATCCGCTCCATAATAAGGTGGGTAGCCATTTTCTTCTAGCTTACTAAGTTTTTTTGTATCCCCTGCGGCCCTTGCTATTTCTTTTGCTTTTTCATAGTCTATCATTTCTGTCTCAAGAAAATCTATCATCTGCCCTGTTCCAATAACAGCTTCATAATACTGAGGCTGCTCCTTTGCCATAAAAACAGCTAGTGCACTTCCCCAAGATTCCCCTACTAAATAAATCTTTTGCTGATTAAAACGCTTACAAAGATACTCTGTCAAAGCAATACCGTCTGCTATGTAATCCTCTACAGTTAAACTATTTTTAGGAGCTACACTATAAGACTTACCGGCACCTGGTTGATCCCAGTTTACAACAATGAAATGTTCTTCTAACGCACCTAGTTCATGTCTAACAGCTGCCATTTGACTACCACCTGGACCGCCTGCTAAAAATAATAACACAGGCTGATTTGTATCCTCACCACGAATACTAATCCATTCTTTTCTACCATTTAGCTCTACCTTGGTAAGTTCTGTAATACTCCCTTTCTTGGCTTTTCCATTGGTATCTTGAATTTTAGGAGTAAATGCCATCCATTGACTTAATAGTGTCACTAAGCTCATCATAATCACCAATCCACCTAAGCATATGCTTATCTTTTTTAACCTTTTCATAGGAATCTCCTTTCAAGTATGTTTTCTCTAAGATGCTTCCTATTATCATTTCTCAGACTATCCTTAGGCTTAACTTAATCTTAAATTCACCTTAAATCTCAGTCGATTATACTTTTCTAAGTTGTATGATGAACTGGCATCCTTTATTGGGTGCTGTCACAAGCTCAATCTGTCCTTTATGTGCTTCTATAATTTTGGCAGTAATGGCTAGTCCTAAACCACTTCCACCTGTTTGCGAGTTGCGAGAAGCATCCCCTCTTACAAACGGGGCGAATATTTTACTAGCAATCTCTTCTTCCATCCCTACCCCATCATCTCTTATACTGATCTTAATACTTGTCTGTTCTTCTATTAATCTCAGTTCAAAATGCTTACCATTTCCATGATGCCTTATACTATTAAAAATCAAATTAACCAAAGCTCTCTCCATTAAATGTGCATCAAAGGCAACCTTAATCTCTTCCTCTGGTATTTCAAAACTAGTCTCCATGCCTACTGCTTCAAATTCTGGTAAGAATTGTACCATTTGCATTCTAATAAACTCACAAATGTCTGCTTCCTTAAAATCCACTTTAAAGGCACTATGGTCTAACCTAGTATACTCAAATAAATCCTTCATAAGCCCATTGGCTCTTTGACTATTTTTTAAAATCACTTCTGTATAGCAATTTTGTACTTCTTGGGATAATCCCTGCTCATTTACAAGGGCTTCTGCATATCCCATAATTGTGGCTAAAGGATTTCTTAAATCATGGGAGATATCTAATAGCATTTGCTTCTTTTCTTGTTCTACTTCCTCTAATTTTTCTTTCTCTACTTTCAGCTGATGTGCTAGCTTAAAGATATCTTCTCTTAGCCAAAGAAATTCTCCTGTCATCCCCCTATCCATTGCATTTTCCTTTTGTATTTCATATTCTCCTCTAGCGATGCGTTTAACAAGAGCACATAATTGACGTAGTGGGCGTATAAAAGCCTTAGCCGAAAAGTGTCCATACAACCATGCACTTATAAAAAGGAGTAAGAGTAAAAAGGCTATTAATAGTCCATAAAAAATGAGTGCCCCTATAAATTGATGGCATTCTGTATTATAACTCAAACAAATTTGCACACGAATAGATACTGGAAAACGAATGACTAACCAAAAATCTCCCTGCTCCTCATAAGCCACACTATAACTATATTTTCCTGTAATATCTCCAACCTGCATCAGAAACTTTGTCCACTCTGCCTTACTGATTTGCTCCTTTTCAAAAATTGCCTTTCCAGCTAATGCTTTAATTTGGCCATTTCCAAATACAATAGCACCACTACCGCCTAGCTCCTCTACTTCTCCTAATGCAATCTCTCCAACATCAGGCTGAATAAACCTTGAAGCAGCATATTGTTTAACTAGCCATTGACTTTGAATCCACTTACGACTTAAGAAAGTTCCAATCGCAATCGTTACAGTAAGGACTAATATAAAAAGTGGAAAGATCCTCATATACGTTCTTGTTAAGCGCTTTGCAATGCTTAGATGAATACTTCTCTGTTCCTTCTTCATACCTTATCACCTGCTTTAGATGGGTTAACTAATTTATATCCTATTCCTCTGATTGTCACTAAATACTCAGGTTCTTTGGGTTGTTCTTCAATCTTAGCCCTCAACTTACTCAGGTGTACCATAATGGTATTATCATCATATAAATAGTCTTCTTTCCAAACTGCATTATAAAGTTGTCTCTTCGTAAAAACGTGTCCTATATTTTCCATTAGCAACTTTAGAAGCAAATACTCTTTTGCACTAAGTGTAATAGGCTCATTATTTTTATAGCAAATCGCCTCATCTAAATTTAAGTAAAGTGCCCCACAAGAAAGACTCTTCTGAGCTACATTATTTTCTATGTATGTTTGCCTCTGCTTTTGAATATGTCTAACCTGTACCTGTACCCGTGCCTTTAGTTCAATCATACTAAAAGGCTTTACTAAATAATCGTCCGCCCCTAGTGCAAATCCCATCACCCGATCCATTTCATCACCTCTAGCTGTCAGAAATATAGCAGGTACTTCGCTTTTTTCACGAATCTTTTTTATCAAGGTATACCCATCCATAACTGGCATCATAACATCCAAAATGCATAAATCAATAGCTTCCTTTTTGAAAATCTCCCACGCTACTTCCCCATTTTCCGCAGTAAAAATGACATGCCCTTCTCGCGAAAGCTGGTCTTTTAAAAGGCATAACAGATCCTTTTCATCCTCAGCAATTAAAATTCTCATCTCTTTTTACCTCCCAAAAAGTAAATGCTGCTTAATCTATATTTTATCATATAGACTAGCAGCATTTATATGTTCTTACTCTGTTCTATTTGGCTTCTACCTGTTCTTCTACAACCTCTATATCTGAATCCTCATACACAATCTCTTCACGACTTTCTAAATGATTTCCCTCTTTTTTATCCTCTAATTTTTCTTTTTCCACTTCTTCATCCTCAAATAAAGGCTTGTACTTTTTATGTGTATCACTTAAACTCGCCATCATTTTAGAAGTTTGATAAAGGTTTGGATTATACTCTAAAAGCTTCCTTTCTTCATTGGCAGATACCTGTCCTCCACTAGCAATTCTTTTAGCAATCTCTAATATCTTTGCCATATCTTCACTTTCCTTAGCAAGTACCTCAGCATCTTGACGCTGGCCCTCATACATTTCCCGTAATTTATCTGCTTCCACTTGTTCACTATACTTCTCTAATGCTTCTGCTGAAATAGTGACTGATACACCATCCTCATGATGTGCCTCTTTTCTATCCTGATTTTCTTCCTTATTTTGTTTTACCTGACTGGTCACTACCCCTTTTGTAGCCATATGTATGAAATCCTGTCTTTCATTTAGTTCTTGTATCAACATTGTTTTTTCCTTCCCTAAAACCCTTATTATACATTTATACACTTTTAATACTTATTTCTCTTGGATTATATGCCAACTCATTTCAGCTATATCTTTTATTTAATTATTCATAATATTCAAAATACATACTTTGTCCTAAATTTAAAAAATCTATCTAATAAAGATGTCTCTACTTTTTTCTTAGAATTCAATATCTCTAATCATTGTATAAGTATATGGTATAAAGACTCTAGTGCCTTCATTTCCAAAGAATTCCTTATATACTTCTTCAGTAAATTCTTCTCCTGGATAAAATATAGGACTTTTTCTTAGATGATGATAAATAAACAGCATAAACTATAACAATAGTACTTACCAAATAAACGGAAAAAGTCTATACCTTACTCTTTTCTTATACTCTGCATATCCAGATAATCCTCTTTCTAGTACATACTCTTCATTTTTTATTCTCTTTGCCAATATGATAGGATAAAATACTAAAAATAGAATAAAAGCCACTAATGAACCAAGAATAATAGGTATAGATAGAAATAAAAGAATCGTTGCAAAATACATAGGATGCCTTACAATACCATAAAGTCCTTTATCAATGACCTTCTGCCCCTTTTGTATCTCTACTGTTCTAGAAAGATATGTATTCTCTCGCATAACCTCCACATAAAGTCCATAGGCGATTAAAAAAATGATTCCCCCAAGTACTATAACGGCTCTTGGCAAATTTGACCATCCAAACCTATAATCTAGTCCAGCAATCATAAAGCCCGCCATAAACAATAGTACTGACCATAAAATAACGATTTTCTGTTCTACTTCATTTTCCTTAGAATTAAGCCGTTTTTTTAACAATTCTGGTGCCTTGAAATATAAAATGCCTCCAACTAATATCATTGGAATAAATAATAGTCCCATAAAAAGCCATGCATTCCAATAGTCAAAAGTCCCCGCAGGTAAGAATAGCAATACGACTATTAAAATAATACCTGCTATTATCTTGGTGATTCCTTGAATAATGATCTCCTTCATACTTCCTCAGCTCCTTCCTTCTTTTATTATAGCATCATCACTTTACACAAAATATCGAATCTTGAATACAAAAAAGGCAGTTACATGAATAAAAAAGTAGCCTATATACTCTAGCTGAATATAGGCTACTTTTTTTATTTCACAAAATCTTTTTAATGGATGTTCCAACTTACATATTTAACAATACTTCTTCTATCGATACAACTTGTGCATACCGATTATGCCAGATTTTTTCTTCATAGTATTTTGATAGTGCTTCTCCTGTAGCAAAGGCATTATCAAAGGTTGTTGTTGTATCTTTTACAATTGTTACCTGATAACCATATTCAAAGGCAACCTTACAAGAAACATCAAAGCAATATTCGGTTTGCATACCACACATAATAATCTGTTTTGCCCCTATTTCCTGTAAATACTCATGTAGTCCTGTATGACGAAAGGCGCTATTGTAATTTTTGTCAAATATCTTTTCTCCTTCAAGTGGTGCGATTTTACTAAATACTTCCCACCCTTTGGTTCCTTTCTCTAATTCATCTCCCACTCCTCCATCATGACGAACATAAATCACAGGAACTTCTCTTTGTCTACATGAAGTGATAAGGCTTTTTATATTTTCTACTACCTTTGTTTCATTATATGGATGTCCCTCTATTAGTGCAGTTTGCATATCAATAATGATGAGTGCATCATAAGTCATATCGTATCTCTCCTTAATATCATTTATCTATTGTTTATCCCATATGATTTTTCATATTTCTCTTTATCAAACCTTTTTAATACAGTAAACTATTTCTACTTCATAAATCTATCAATTGCTTTATTTAATTCCTCAAGTGCCCCCATGTCTTGCTCTTGAACTGCATCCACAATACAGTGTTCTATATGATCCTTTAAAATAACTTTTCCTGTACTATTAATTGCTGATTTTGCAGCAGCTAATTGTACAAGCACTTCTGAACAGTCTCGCCCATTTTCTACCATACGTTTGATAGATTCTAAATGCCCTATCACTTTGGATAATCGATTCAATACAGCCTTTGTATTTTGATGTGTATGTGTATGTCCTCGGTGTATATGTCCATGATTTACTTCATCATCATGTGTGTGTTCTTGTACATGTGTATGCTCAATCATTATTCCGTCTTCTAACACATGCTGGTGTGTCGATATTTTATCTGGCATCCTATTCCCCTCATAATCCATACTTGAATTCATATTATCCTATGTAAAACTACGTTACACTTATTCCTCTTTCAATAAAAAGATGTTTTATTCAAAATTTCAACTTATTATTATAATTATTTTATTCTATCAATACGATTTATTTTTGGCAAGTCAATCACACGAGTACAAACTTTATTGGCTAGTGCTATATTATGTGTAATGACAAGCAACCCAAGTTTTCTTTTTTTGGATACGTCAAGTAAAAGATTCCATATTTGAGCCTGAGTAATGACATCTAGCATAGTGGTTATTTCATCACAAATTAAATACTTTGTTTCTGGTCCAAGTGCACGGGCAATGCAAAATCGTTGAAGTTCTCCACCAGATAATTCTTGTGGCCATCTGGTCATCCAAGACTCTTCAATTCCCATTTCAATAAGTAATTCTCTATCTGGATGCCATGCTTCATTTAATATTTGCCCCATTTTCCATCTAGGATTAACCGCAAGTTCTGGATGCTGATAAATCATTTGAACTGGATTATATCCTTGCATAGGTAAATGCTTTTCATCTAATAAAATACTTCCTGAAGAAGGTCTTTTGTAACCTGCTAATAGACGTGCTAATGTACTTTTTCCATAACCTGATGGCCCAACAATAGCAACACGTTCACCTTCCTCTATTGTTAAAGAAACATCTTTTAATATCCATGGCGTTTTTTCATTATATCGAAAACATACATTTTCCGCTTTAAGTTGCATGTGTACACCTCACATCCCCACCTCTTACAGTCCGCATTGCCACATCTTTTATACAGTTTTCACTTCTATGGGCGCAGCGATCTGCAAATAAACAACCAGTCGGTAAATTTCCAGCATAAGGTTGTGTGCCTGCTAGTGGTTTAAATTCATTTTGTGGCAAGGCTTCTATAAAAGCCTTGCTATATGGGTGACGCAGTGCCTCTTTTCCGGCTAAAAAATCTGCCGTAGGTGCACTTTCTACGATAGTTCCTGCATAGAAAACAGCAATACGGTCTGCTACCTGAAGTGCCAAATCAATATCATGGGTAATCATTAAAACTGCTGTGCCTGCATCTGCTAACTCCCTAAAATGATTTAAAGTCTCCATTGCCATCTCAATATTAAGTCCAGGTGTTGGTTCATCTGCAATAATAAGCTCTGGATTTTGAATAACAGCGGAGGAAATCAGTACACGACGCGCCATTCCACCAGATAATTGGAAGGGATATTTCTGTCCTGTATCCTCTCCAAGTCCATATCGATTAAAAAATTGATGTACCCTTTCTTTAGTTGAAAAAATACCCCTTACTTGTTTTTCTACTTTCATTAGAGGATCTAGATAGTCTACTGACTGTGGAATAAAAGCAATTTCTCTTCCTAAAATTTTATCACAGACTTTAGCATCCAGTGTCTTACCCTTGTACGATATATTTCCTGAAACCTTTGCATTTTTCGGAAGTAAATTCAGTACGGCATGGGCAAGTAAACTTTTTCCCGAACCACTAGATCCCACCACTGCAATAATTTCTCCTCGATTCACTTCTAAAGATAGCTTGTGAATCACTTCTAAATCCTTCTTTTTAAATCCCTTTTCATACATATTAAAAGCAACAACAAGATCCTCTACAGATAAAATACATTGGCTTTCCTTCATACGCTTCACCTCTATTCATTTCCACTAGTAGGATTCCATAATTTTTTTAGTTGCTCCCCAATAACATCAAATAACAATACTGCAATGAGTAGCATCATACCAGGGAATAAAGCTAGCCACCACTTACCCATAGCAATATGATTCATTGCCTCAGACAAAATCACACCTATTGCTGGCATCTCTTTAGGTAATCCAAAACCTAAAAAAGTAATAGAAGCCTCATGCATAATGGCATGTGGAAATAATAAAATAAGCCCAATTAAGTAAGAGGGTAAAACATGTGGCATAATATGGGTGACAGCTACCTGCACCTTGGTTTTTCCCATTTTATAGGCTGCTTGAACATATTGGGCAGAACGAACTTGCATGACTTCTGCACGAACAATACGTGTTAGCCCTGGCCAATGTGTCAGTGCGACTGCTATGGTGACACCTCTTGTTCCCTTTCCAAGCATAAAAGAAATAAGAATTAATAAAACCAAATGAGGAAGCCCCATACATAAATCTACACAAACGTTTACAAACTTATCGATCCATCCACCAAAAATAGCTGCTGTAATCCCTAAAACAAGTGCCAAAATAGAACTAACGCCTGCTGCTAGCACGCCTACTATCAAACTATTAGATAAGCCTTTAATACACCTATAAAACATATCTCGCCCCATAAAATCTGTACCAAACCAGTGCTCTGTGCAAGGTGCTATAAGCTTTTCACTATAATTCACCCCATATAAAGCTGGATCTAAGCATAATCCCCATATAAAAATGCCCACCAAGTAAAGGGTAGCAATACCGGCTAATAAAGCAACTTTTGTTCTTCGATTCCATGATAAGTTCCATTCTCGTTTAGTCATTATTGCCCCCCTCCCTTATTCTTGGATCAAAAATGCCATATAACCCATTTGCTATCATATTTCCTGTAAATACAAAAAGTGCACTACATAAGGCAATCCCCAATAGCAAAGGAACATCTGCATTCATTGCCGCTGCAGTCGTAGCTGTTCCAATACCCGGATAAGAAAACACATTCTCTGCCAAAGCCATGCCTCCAAATAATTCACTAAAAGATGCAAATTGTACAGTGATTGCTGGAAGTGCAATATTTCTTAATGCATGACGCATCACAATTTGCCTTTTATTTTCTCCTCTTGTTCTCGCATAAAGAATAAAATCACTATTCATGATTTCTATGAGCTTTTGCCTTGTATAGAGCACCACCTCACTCATACTAACTAATGTTAAAGTCATTACTGGTAACACTAAATGATAAAGTCTCTCTCCTAACGTTACTTCAGAGGCTACTTTTCCTATAGGTGCTGCCATTCCTAGTGGAAACCAGCCTAATATAACAGCAAAAATCATTAGAACTAATAACCCTAACCAAAATGTAGGTGCCGACTTCATTGCTAAGCAAAAGAACTTAACCATCCGGTCAAAAATACTCCCTGATTTCATACCACAAATGACCCCTAAAATAAATCCCAAAACCCCAGATAATAGCCAAGCCATCAGCATTAATACAAAGGAATAAGCAAATCTTTCTGTAATGATATCTACAACAGGCCTTTTATAGGTTATAGATGTCCCCATATCCCCATGCAATACATGATTCGCCCATGTCAAAAACCGCTCTGGTAATGAATCATTTAATCCCCAGTATTCTGCAATTTCATTCTTAGCTTCCTGTGATAGTGTAGACTCCGTTCCAATATAAGATACTAGTGGATCAATCGGTGCTTTTGTAATCAGTACAAAGGCTAAAATACTTACTGATATAAGTAATAGTATCATTCGAATCAGTTCAAATAGAATACTTTTCCCTCGCTTCATTTTTCCTCCCATCCGAACCAAAAGCACGCCATTATCAATCGTGCTTTTGGTTCAAATTTTATTCCTTTTACAATTGCCTACTTCCACGTCCAATCTGCCATATTACACACGATAGGACTTCCATGTCCATGTGGATGTGGAATCTGAGTCTCCATAGATAAGTCTAAATCTTCATTTACAAAATAACAGTGTTCAATATTAACAAGATATAAATAAGGATATTCTTCATCCGCTATCATTTGTACATCTTTCCAAGCCGAAATAGCATCTTCTTGGTTATTAGCTGACAAGGCTTCTTCTATCTTGCTATCTACCTTATCGTTATTAAATCCCACAACATTATCATAGCCACCTGATAAGAATAGGTCTGATTTATAAAGTGAATATAATACAGTTGGACTGTACTGTCCCCATCCCCAAACAATACCTGATGTAAGCTGCAATGTGGTAACCTCATCCCAAGTTGTTGTCTTAACTTCTATTTTGATGCCTAATTCTAAAGCATTCTCTGCCATCGCAACAGCTAAGCGATAACGATCTTCATCTCCACCTGCTGCATAAACCTCAAATGTGCACTCTTGCCCATCTTTTTCACGAATACCATCTCCATCTTCATCCATCCAACCTGCATCTTCTAATATCTTTTTAGCTTCTTCTTGGCAATCATCCTCATAAGTCTCAGTACTCGCCCATAAAAGATTATCTGTAAAATGAACTACAGGAACACCCACACCATTAAAAGCATTTTCAATAATCATTTCTCGATTAAGTCCAATGGAAAGCGCCTTTCTAACAGCCTTGTCACATGTTACATTATTTCCAATTGTCACTTCCTTGCCCTCTGCATCTTTTACCGTCTGCTGCGGCTGCACTGGCAAACTAATATTTCTTACATCCATGGTCTCAAAAGCTTCTAATGTCATCCCTGGAATCTCTTCCTTAGCATAACCTGCTCCTACCATAACAATATCTAGCTGCCTAGACCTAGCTGCAGCAAATGCTGCATCACCGTCCATATAAACCAGTGTCACCTTTTGAATCTCTGGTACTTCACCAAAATAATGTTCATTAGCTTCTAAAATCATCTGTTGATTGGTATCATATTGAACAACTTTATATGCTCCCGTCCCAATTGGATTGGTATCAAACAAGGCACTATCATATGCATCACTTGGTACAATCTGAAGCATAGCCACTGTATCAAAAAATGGTGAATAGGCTTCAGACAATTTCATTTCCACTGTATACTCATCTATTGCCGTTATACTCTCTAGACGAGTCAAATCTACATATTCATTATTGGCTTGATTTTCATGTACCGTATTATATGTAAACACAACATCCTCTGCTGTAAAATCACTTCCATCACTAAACTTAACCCCTTCTCTTAAGGTAAAAGTATAGGTGAGTGCTTCTTCACTAATAGACCAATCTGTTGCCAAATCTCCAACATACTCCGAGTCAGCATTAACCTTTAATAGTGCGTTATTGGTAAAAGGATAACCATAACTCATCGCTCCTTTAATAGGGTCTAAGCTGCTCTCAAAAATACTTGTTCCTACATAGGCTGTAACCTCATTCGACTGTTTTGTCTTTTCTATTTCATTTTGAGTCGTACTCTGACTGATACTTTGATTTTCTTTTGTCTGTGTACATCCCGTCATCGCCAATATTACCACTGCTGATATAATACCTGCTATCCTATTCTTTTTCATTGTCATTAATCTCTCCCCCTGCACAACAATTATTATTGGTCTTACTTTACAATGAATGATTGAATAAGCTCTCCTAATCATCTTTTCTAATAAGTACACTGACACTCCATTACTACTATATATTTCCATAATAGATTCTATACTCATCATAAAATAAGGTTTTTTTACTCGCAAGCCTCCCCGGGGGATATATTTTTTTATATTTTTATGGCCTATCATTTCATCTATTTCAATAGACGGATTTCTTACATAAAAGCATAATAAAAGAGCATTTTTTATGCAAATGCTCTTTTATTTATCGAATAGATTTAACTTTTTCTGATTTTCTTCATCTGTTAGTATAATATCGTTTTAAACTGCTTTTTACAGTTGCCTTTAGCTATCTTTTCTTTTAACAGGTATCCATACTTCATACTGCATATTGGTTGGATCTGAACTTAAGTAAACCTCAATATCTGGCGCATTGGTATATTCATATCCCGATGTTGGAAGCCACTCCATCACGATACGTTGTTCCAATTCCTGAATAGATTGGCCTGTTCCAGTTCCAGAAAAAATAGCCCAAGTCGCTGCAGGAATCACATATTCCTCAAACATGCTATTCTCCTGTGTACTTGAAACTGCAATAAAATATCTCCATTGTTCATCATCATGACATGCACTTACTCCCAAAACACCCTTTATAGGTCCATTCATTAGACCTTCTAAGTGCTGAATCGTTCCATCCGTCATGGTCTTCTGCCACATCTTAGGAACACACTCAAAGTTTTTCTCTATTTCTTTATGAAGAGGTTGGGAAACGCCAATAATTCTAAAAGCATCTTTTGTTTCAATTCGATAATTCATTTGTTCTACTCCTTTAACTATCATTGTAAACGTAAGAGGAGGAAAAGCTTTAATGGATATCCCTTTATTTTTAATACAAGATGGTGCTACTTGATGAATACTTTGAAATGCCCTATTAAATGCAGTTGGCGAATTATATCCATACTTTATGGCCACATCAATAATTTTTGCATCTCCATGCTGTAAATCTACTGCAGCTAAAGACATTTTTCTTTTGCGGATATACTCAGATAGCGGAATACCTGCCATATATGTAAACATTCTCTGAAAATGATAAGTAGAACAACCCGCTATTTTACCAAGCTGCCTATAGTCTATTTCATCTGTCAGATGTTCCTCTATGTAATTAATCGCGCTATTTAATCTTTCAATCCATTCCATTCTTCTTACGCTCCTTATTATGATTATAATTTGTGCCTGCTGGGTTTTCCTCTCATTCTGTGCACAAAAAAGAGAGGTCATTTTATGCTATGATTACTCCATCTTCTCTTCCATATTGCTTAATCGTTCTATCTATTATCACTAAAATCTTAATTTATATTAATCTCTATGATACATAAACCTAGTACATCTTTCAATTAATTCAATAAAATTCAATCATTTGTAATAAGCATAATCACAAAACTATTGTTGACTATGTCTATAATAATGCTGAGCTTTGCAATCTATTATTTGGAAAGCAGGGGAATACAAACTTTCAAAATAGTATTTTTAACCTTATTGAACACATACTCTTTTAGCCAATGAATAAGAACCCCCTACTTAGTTATCAAAACCTAAGTTAGGGGGTTCTTATTTTATTTATCAAACTTCTTATCCTAATTGTTTATAATTTCTCTCTTATCCAGTGTTCTACAAAATGGATAGGATTCTTTTTTAGTAACATTTCTTGCATGCTACATAGCCATTAGCTTTAGCTTCTGCTTCCGTCATCTTGATTGCACCTTCCATATTATGTGCGTTTGCTGATGAGTGGTATTTGTTAGACTTAGAGCTTCCACCATTTGCATATACTATGTTACCTGATGAGCTACTGCCACTTGATGAGCTCGTGCTACTTGATGTACCACTTCCGCTTGATGAGCTACTACTACTTGATGTACCACTTCCGCTTGATGAGCTACTACTACTTGATGTACCACTTCCGCTTGATGAACTACTGCTACTTGATGCACCACTTCCGCTTGATGAACTGGTGCTACTTGATGTAGCATTCCCAGATTGATAACTTCCTTCTTTACACTCTACCACTAATCCATTTCCTGTAGATTTAAATACAATATTACCACATTCATCTGTTCTATGAATTTCTATATTATGTGATTTTAAAGTAGTCATTGTTTCAGTATGAGGATGTCCATATTTATTATTTTCACCTACTAAAATAACTGCATATTCTGGTGATATTTTATTAATAAACGAACTAGTTGAGCTACTATGAGAACCGTGATGTCCCACCTTTAAAAGATCTATATCTCCAGGATTTATTTGGCTCTCAATCTCTGCTTCTGCATCACCCATTAATAACACTTTATCTTCGCCATTTGTATAAAGTAAAACAATCGAATTATTATTTGGGTCATTTCCGTCTGCTACACTTAATACTTTAAAAGTTGAAGTCCCTAATTGGAATTCACTATTTAGTAAAGGTACACTTGGACTTAACCCTTTATTGACCATAGATGTCATGAAATCAGCGTATGTTTTTGTGTCCATATCTCCATTGCTTATATAAATATTCTTAATAGGAATGGCATCAACCACCGCATCAAGTCCCCCGATGTGATCGGCATGTGGGTGTGTTGCAAATACATATTCTAACTGTGTAACACCTTGACTTTGTAAATAAGATACAACACGTCCTTCATCATCATTATCTCCACCATCAATAAGTGCTGCCTGATCACCTTGTTTGATTAATATAGCATCACTATTACCTGTATCAATAAAATGAATTTCAGCTTCCTTGGCTTCTACGGTTTGATTAGATGCCATATTGTTATCTGCATCTACACCTTCTTGACTCTGTGTAGAATCTTCAGTTGGTACAGTTTCTAAAGCATTAATATCTGTATTGGATACTTCTTCAGAATGGCCGCTATGCTTATCAGATACTTGTGATGTTTCATCTTGCACAATATCTGGTGCATCATAAACTGGTACAGATAAGGAGCTAGATAGTAAAACGATCATTACAACAAATGGTGCAACTACTTTTCTTACTAAATATTTACCGTTAACATACTTTCTATTTTTAATAGCGTCTATAATACCTGCTACTACAAATGGACTAACCATCCAAGAAAGTACAAATAATGTTAAATACCCTTCTCCAGACACTGCAACCAGTGAAATAAGCATCACAATATAATATATTGATGCTACTGTCTTCAATAAGGGATTATTACTTCTAAAACCAGGTATTTTGCTTAAAAATTTCTTCTTTTTTGCGTCAGTCTTCTTGTCTAAAATACTCATATCTAACTCTTCTCCTTAATATAATCCTATGTATAATATCATAATTCTACCTTAAAATACAATTACTTACATTTAATTACATTTTATTTATATCAAAAAGAAAAGTACATAATAAAAAAGGTGGTAATAAGCTCATTGACTCATTACCACCTAAACTATTTTCCCTCTTTTTCTACTTCGCTAACTCATAATACAATCCCTTCTGAGCCATGAGCGTTTCATGCGTACCTTCCTCAGCAATT
>SVDC01000052.1 GCA_015058045.1 Cellulosilyticum sp. | reverse complement strand
GCACAATAAGAAGTATAGAGAAGCATATGGCGTGAGAATAAAAGTACAAAAATAGGTGAATTCTATTTGAGAAAGGATATGTCTATCATGGGCAATCCTACTTTCTTAATAGTTGTTTTAATCATTTCGGCTAGCGTTTCTCAATATTTCTTGAACGACAAGCTTGCTTGAGAGTAAGACGATAGAAACACCTGGACCAGGATGAACAGAACTACCAACAAAATAGAGATTTTTAACATGACTTGACTTGAAGTGAGGCCTAAAGTAATTGGTTTGTGTTAGGGTTGGACTTAAGCCAAAGGCAGTACCACCATAAGAGTTAAAATGATCTTTTAAATTCTGAGGGGTAAGGTAGTTTTCATACATAATATCTTCTTCAATATCTTCTAAACCAGAAATGTTTTTAAGAGCAGATATGATTTGGTTTCTCATAAATTTCACTGTTTTCTCATTCCATGTTATATTTCTAAAAAGCAAATTTGGAACTCTTGCTACGATACTTATACATTCACCATCACTTGATACCATACTATCATCTACTCTAGTAGGACAATAAATATAGAGGGAAGGATTAGTAGGTAAATGTCCTGTAAAAGCTGAGTCAATATTTTTTTTAAAGTCGACATTTAAGTAAAGATTATGGACTGAAAGCTGAGGATATTTTTTCTTTAAGCCTAAGTAAAGAATAAAGGTAGAGCAGCTATATTTTAAATCAGCTAATTTATTAGTTTTATATTTTCCTTTATGAGTATCACTTTTTATAAGCGTATCCATGGTATAAGGAAAGTCTGCATTGCTAATGATTATATCACCGAAAATAGCTTCATCTTTTGTAGATTTTATACCAATAGCTCTATCACCAGAAATGAGAATTTCATTTACGCAGAAATTGGTTTCAATGATGCCTCCAAGCTTATAAATTGCCTTTTCTAAAGCTTTGATATAGGCGTACATTCCACCTTTTAAATGCCATAGACCATATAATTGAGATATTACAGGTACTAATGTATAGATACTAGGTCCTTCATAGGGAGATATCCCTACATATAATGACTGGTAGGATAAGAACTCTTGGAGTTTTTCATCCTTAATGTACTCTGAAATTAATTGATGCGAGGTAGAGAATGATTTTGTTTTCAGTGCATTGATTAAGGATGAGGGTTTAAAGAAATCTGTAGGATTTTCAAAGGACTGTTGCAAGAAGTGCTCATTTGCAACCGTATACCTTTCATATACCTCTGATAAAAACTTCATATATCCAATAGCATCTTCTGTTGAAATAGATTCTAGGGTTTTTATTAATGACACCATATCCCGAGTAAAATCATAACAAGTTCCATCCGGATAAAAGCTGCGATAAGTTGGATCAACCTTTATAAATTCTATGAAATCGTTATAATCCAAGTTAGCATCATGAAAAACTTCTTCATAGGTTTCTCTACTCATTAAAATGGAAGCAGTTAAATCAAAGGTAAATGGGGGATGGACTAATTGATTTGTTTTACCACCTATAGTTTTTTCTTTTTCATAGACTTTGACATCATATCCTTTGCTTAGTAATCTTAGAGCAGTAGATAAACCACCTACGCCTGAACCTATAATTAATACTGATTTTTTCATTTTTTCACCCCGTACTAGAGTTATATAGAGGTATTATGAGGATATATTTGATTTCTCATTCTTTATTATGAACATTTTCAAGTATATTGGGCTTAATGCTACTCAATTATTTCATTTTGTATGCACTATATAATAGTAATTATGATAGGCAATCATTTAATGTTGCTGTAATTGACGATAATTGTTCAGGCAGAACAGAGATTGTATGTCATGATTTTAAGGTAAAACATATGGGAAGAAAAATTGATTGAGATAGCATAGGTCTTTAAAATTCGGATTAAGAAATGAAGGATATCATGGTATAATTTGTTGGACAAAGATTTTTGTGAAAAATTATTGAATATAAAGATAAAATGGGGGAGAGTTTATGAATGAGGCTTTAAGGATGTTAGTCATTGTGTGTCCTTTAATCTTTGTAGCAGGGTTTGTGGATGCTGTGGCTGGAGGAGGAGGCGTTATTTCGCTGCCAGCATATTTTTTAGGGGGATTACCGGTACATATTGCTGCGGGGACTAATAAGTTGTCTGCAGGGTGTGGAACCATTATTGCGGCTATAAAGTATTTGAGGGATGGAAAGGTTAAGATAAGAATAGCTGTATTTTCAGCTATAGGTGCAGTATGCGGTTCTACAATTGGAACGAGTTTAGCCTTGTTTATTAGCGAGCAGTTATTAAAGGGAATTATGTTAGTAGCTATTCCTCTAGTAGCAATATTTTTAGTAACACAAAAGAACATTGGAAAGGAAACAGTAGAAAAGGAAATGTCTGTTTCTAGGCAGTCTATTTTAGCAACTTTAATTGGTTTAGTAATTGGCTGTTATGATGGGCTGATTGGTCCTGGAACGGGCACCTTTTTGATATTAGCTTTTACTGCATTATTAGGATTAGAGTTAGTAACATCTTCTGGGTGTGCCAAGGTATCTAACTTAGCATCTAATATTACCTCTATGATTATTTATGTTTTAAATGGAAAAGTATTATTTTGGCTTGCCATTCCAGCAGCTATATGTGCTATGTTGGGGGGCTATGCAGGCGCACGCTTTGCTATCAAAGGTGGAGCTAAGAATGTAAGATATGTCATGTTTGTAGTACTTATATTACTATTTGGCAAGACATTTTTAGAGTTAATATAGATGAAAAACCATAGGAGACATACAAATAAATGTAAGTAAATGATAAAGCTTATAACCAGAGAAGGCACTTCGGCTTATTGGTATTTTGTGCTTTCCATAGAAAGGGGATGTTCATAATGATGAAAGATTTAAAAGTAATATTTATGGGTACACCTGATTTTAGTGTTAATGTACTTAATAGTTTAATTGAGAATACCAATGTAATAGCAGTAGTAACTCAGCCAGATAAATTAGTTGGTAGAAAGCAAGTGTTGACTCAGCCAGTTATAAAAAAGGTGGCACTTGAAAAGAATATAAGGGTCATGCAACCAACTAAAATAAGAGAAGACTATCAAAGCATAATAGATTTAAATCCAGATATCATTATTACTTGTGCATATGGACAATTTCTTCCTAAAGAGATATTAGATTATCCTAAGTATGGCTGTGTCAATGTTCATGCCTCATTACTGCCTAAATTAAGAGGAGGAGCGCCTATTCATAGAGCGATTATTGATGGCTATACCACTACAGGTATAACTATAATGTATATGGATCAGAAAATGGATATTGGCGATATCATAAGCCAAAGAAGCATTGAAATAGAAGAAAATGATAATGTAGGGACATTGCATGATAAGTTAAGCTTATTAGGTGCAGAATTATTAATAGATACATTGCCAAGTATTGTGAGCGGACAAGCCGATAGAATTGTCCAAAATGAAGAAGAAGTAACATTTGGCTATAATATATCAAGAGAAGATGAACATGTAGATTTCAATAAAACAAAAATAGAAGTTTTTAATCACATAAGAGGGCTGAATCCATGGCCTGTAGCTTATACAATATTAGATGATCAAGAAATCAAAATATACGAAGCTGTTATAGGTGAGAATATTTATCCAGATAAGTCCAATGGAGAGATAGTAAAACTATATAAAGATGGGATCGGCATTAAAGTATCTGATGGGGAGATTATTTTAAAAACAATAAAGCCTTCAGGGAGTAAAAAAATGAGCGTGAAAGATTATCTCAATGGATTTAAAGAAAGAAATAACTTAATTGGTAAGGTATTGGGATGATTTAGTGATGGGAGGTGTCGCGAAATGCGATACCTCCTTAAAAATTAGGCATATTCTAGCTCATTAGGGAGAGAAAAGTGTTTCTGGAAGAAATTCTTTTTTCGGACGACTGAGCGGATGTATTTTGTGACAGCCCCTTTTTATGTTTATATAAGTGTAACCTTACTTACATTTACTACATTTTATTACTGTTTTAATCTTATTTTAATTTTTCATAGCTAAAATAACCTTAGCAATAGAGAAGGATTTGAGTAATTAGGAGAAATGAGAGGGATTTATAATGAATATGAAATAAATGCAGTAACTGGAGCAATTTTAGAGTTTGAAATAGATAATAACTAATAAAGTAGAGATAAGGGGTTAAAAATACTATACCAAGACCAGTTGCTTAGAATTTGTTAGGAAAAGTTAAAAGCCTTGAAGAGATTATAAAGGGATTAAAGGATTTTCATAGTATTTGTAACAGGTGTTTTTATGAATTAGGTGAGGTCAACCATACGATTAGTGTGTACATTTTTTTAAGAATAAAATTTAAGTCTTTGCAACATTGTGTTAAAATATTTTGAAAAGAGAAAAAACTTAAATATCGGAGGGAAAAAATGAAAAAACCTTTAATTCAATGGCTAGGCTTATTGGGAGTGATAAGTTTAATATCTTATACTTCAGCAGTGGTGTTTTCCCCTCTTGCGTATCCTGGATATAACTGGATGAAACAAGCTGTTAGCGATCTATCAGCAACCAATGCACCGTCTAAAATGCTATGGAGTCAGCTTGCATCTCTTTATCATGTATGTGGTATGATCTCTATTATGATGGTGTGTGTGTTTATTGAGAACAAACTGACTAAAACGCTTCGTGTGGGTTGTTATCTGTTCGCTGCCATGAACTGGGTTTCCTGTGTGGGTTACAATATGTTTCCACTTTCAGACAGTGGATATGCTGGGGCATTTCAAGATGTGATCCACGTTTTTGTGGTAACACCTTTGGTGGTATTACTTTCTATTGTATCACTAGTTGTAATGATGATAGGTGGATATAGAAAAAAGCAATACAAGTCACTTGCAATATGGGCAACTATGGCGTTGGTTTTGATGTTTATAGGAGCAATTGGTGTAGGCGTGGTGCCAAAAGAATACTTTGGTATTCCTGAGCGTTTTAGTGTATTTGCAGCAACAGGTTTTAACGCAGTGTTAGGGGTATACTTATGGAGAGGTTTTCCAGAAAAATAACTTGTGAAAAGTGATTTATATTAGTAAATACATATTGTATATGTTGATAAGCATTAAAGCAATTCATGTCAATAAAAGCTCATACCTTAGAAATAAGGTATGAGCTTTTATGATGCCTAATGTATTTGGTGCTTAACCAAATACATTGTAGGTCTATATATTTTTCTTACTTATACCACTAAGAATGTACAAGTACCAGGTGCTAATTCAACCCTACCAGCTTCTTGCTCTACAGGTTCTAATGATGGTAATGTATTGTTTTCTCCTAAAACGAGAGGTTGTCCGTTTAAAGTCATAACAGTAGAACGCATATTACCGTTTTCACCTGCTAAAGTATAGCGTTTTGCAGCTTTTGGTAATTCTACAAATGTGCTTTCAGTTAATGAGTTGTTGATGATAAGGTATGTGAAGCCTTCTTTACCATCTTTACGAGAATGTACATAAACGTGTGCACCTTCACGAATTGGTTCACCAGAATCGTATACAGTTGTACCCATTAAACGATTCCAAAGAAGTACTGCAAAGTAGTTTGGACGTGGGTCAAATACTTCACGAGCAAGGAAACCATAATCAGATGAAGCAAGTGTGTTATGGAAGATAACGCCGTTTGTTACAGTAGCAAAGCCACCAAGCTCGTTTAAAGTACGGAGTACATCAAGGTAAGTAGATGCCCATGTGTTACCACCGCCACCTGCATCACCAGATTCTGTTACCCACATTTCTGCGCCTGGAACATATTTATCACGGAAGGCTGTATAAATTTTTGCAAAGTTAGGGGCTACAGCAAGGTAAGCTTCTGTTGTAGCTTGATGAGCAAGCCAATGTCCTTCTGGCATAACAGAAGCAAGGCGTTCTGAAACACCATTGTAGTAGTGATAGCTAAATACATCAAGAGGTTCTGTAGTACCTTCCATAAGGTCATCACAACCAACAACTTCACCAACTACTTGTTCAACACCACCAGCTTTGCTATCTTCTTGTTCACCTGAACCGAATACTACATCACCGCCAGTTGTACTAGGACCAACGCGAAGACAATCTGGGTAGTTTGCACCAAGCCATTTAAAGAATAAATCTTGGTCACGTCTATAATCAGCAGCAGTATAGCCATGTGGGAAGCCAGTATGCTCTAACATATTTGGTTCGTTTGCAAATTCTGCAGCATCAATTGGTACACCGTATTCTTTGCTAAGACCAAATAATTTCTCAGCTTCAGATGGGTTCCAAGGTTCATCAGCACTGTGAAGACCAGGGCAGTTAGCAACAGAAACAATGAGTTTGGCACCGATTGCTTTTACGAAATCAAGTACACCGATCCATTGCTCTTTTGTTAATACATTGAGATAACCTTCTGGAACCTCTCCATTAGTTGTTCCATCAAAGTCATAGTAAGTCTTTGTTGCCCATGTACCAGAAACACGTACCCATACAGGGCCTAATTCTTTTGCAAGACCACGAAGTTTTTCATTATATAAATCAATTGGTGCATAAATCTGCATTAAATCCTTATACATTGCTGCAATACCTTCAGAAGTTGGTTCTACATAGAAGTCTTCTGTTCCAGCAATTTGTTCTGGAGTGTAAGCTTTCCAGAAGGTTCCACCTGTAACCTCTGCAAATTCTACATTGTAAGACATCATCATTGGATTCACTTCACGAAGTGCTTGTAGGTTATCCGGTGTTAAATTAATTGTAAGTGACATAATAACCAGTCCTCCTTTTCTTTCGTTACCGTATAAATGGTGTACATCAGTTAATTAAACTATACATATTTATAGAAGCAACTTATATACTGATAGTAACATAAATGATAAAAAATGTATATTAATACTACATAAATAGAAAAGTAGTAATAAAAAGAATATTAAAAATAAAAACATCAAATACGGGAAAATAAAATGCTCTTTGTCAGGTAGATAGGGGGTACTTTTATATGCTTTTTTAGGATTGACTTCTTTAGAAGGAATGAGAAGCATATGATTTGTTCTTTCTTTAAAAAGTAGCTTGTACAAAATCTATGTGACTTAGTTACGGAATATAAATAGAAATAAGCATAAAATAGAGCTATCAAAAGGTGATAAAGGAGAATTTGCATGAGTAAAAAAATCATTATTGTTGGTGGTGTTGCTGGAGGCGCATCTACAGCAGCTAGATTAAGACGCTTAGATGAAACAGCCAATATTATTATGTTTGAAAAAGGTGAGTATATATCTTTTGCAAATTGTGGCTTGCCTTATTATATAGGCGGTGTGATTCCTGAAAGAGCACAGCTGATTGTACAAACCGTAGAACAAATGAGTCATAAATTTAAGATAGATATTCGTAATTTATCTGAGGTTATTCAGATTAATCGTGATAAAAAATGTGTAGTGGTCAAAAAGTATCAGACACAGGAAATCTATGAGGAAAGTTATGATGAACTTGTATTATCGCCAGGTGCAAAACCGATAGTTCCTCCTATTTTAGGAATAGATAGCTGTGATAATCTATTTACACTTAGAAATATTCCAGATGTGGATCGTATCAAAGCATATATGATGGAACATAAGCCACAATCTGCTCTTGTGATTGGTGGAGGCTTTATTGGACTTGAAATGCTAGAAAACTTGCATGAGCAAGGGCTTAAGATGACATTAGTAGAAGCTAGTAGTCAGGTGATGGCACCTTTAGATCCAGAAATGGTGACAACCATTCATGAACACATTAGAGAGCAAGGGATCAATCTTATCTTAGAGGATGGGGTTAAAGCTTTTGAAGAACAAGGGAAAAAGGTTGTATTAAACAGTGATCAGGTAATTTCTACTGATATGATTATTATGGCCATTGGGGTAAAGCCAGAAACAACGATTGCAAAAGAAGCTGGTCTAGAGGTTACACAACGCGGTTCAATTATTGTAGATGAGCATATGAGAACTTCAGATGCCAGTATTTATGCCTTAGGTGATGCTGCAACGGTTAAAGATTTTGTGAGTGGAGAACAAACTATGATTCCACTAGCATGGCCAGCTAATAGGCAAGGTAGAATTGTAGCGGATAATATTTGTGGTAGAAACAGTATTTATAAAGGATCTCTGGGTTCATCAGTAGCCAAAGTTTTTGATTATACTGTAGCAACGACAGGAAATAATGAGAAAACCTTAAAACGATTAGGTAGAAAGTATAAAGCAGTGCACATTCATCCAGGTTCTCATGCAGGGTATTATCCAGGGGCATTTCCTATTGCTTTTAAAATGTTATTTGACCCTAAAACAGGCGAGATTTTAGGAGCTCAAGGTGTAGGAATGGATGGTGTTGAAAAACGTATAGATATTTTAGCAACTGCAATTAAAGGTAAACTGACTGTTCAGGATTTGCAAGATATTGAGCCTTGTTATGCACCTCCATACAACTCAGCTAAAGACCCTGTGAATATGCTGGGTTATTATGCCTCTAATATCATGGATGGATTGGTAGAGACTGTTCAGTGTGATGAGCTAGATGAGTTGCTAGAAGAAAATGGTGTTGTTCTGGATGTAAGAGAGGAATTTGAACTAGCAACAGGGGTAATCCCACATAGTATTCACATTCCATTAGGAGAATTAAGAGACAGAATAAATGAAGTACCAAAGGATAGAAATATTTATACGACCTGCCAAGTTGGTTTAAGGGGTTATGTGGCATGTAGAATATTAATGGAACATGGTTATAAGTGTGCCAATATAGATGGCGGTATTAAAACCTACTTTGCAACACTTCCTAAGAAAAGAATTAGTAGTCAGCCAGATAATATTCAATCGGAGGAGAAACAGATGTCATTAAAGGATATAGATATTACAGAAATTAATGCAGATGTCGCATTGAATGCCTGTGGACTTCAGTGCCCAGGACCTATTAAACGTGTGTTTGAAGAAGTAAAAGGAATGGATGAGGGGGAAATCTTAAAGGTCAAAGCAAGTGACCCTGGATTTAGTAAAGATATTGGGGCTTGGTGCGAGACGACTAATAATACTCTTTTAAAAACAGAGTTTGATAAGCAAAATAAAGTATTTGTTGCATATATTCAAAAAGGGCAAAGGCGGATTCACCACCAAGATAGTAGCAGTCAGTTAGTAGAAACAAAAAATGGTGCAACATTAGTTGTTTTTAGTGGTGATTTGGATAAAGCGATTGCTTCATTCATTATTGCAACTGGTGCAGCTTCTATGGGAAAAGAAGTCACTATGTTCTTTACCTTCTGGGGCCTTAATATACTAAAGAGAAAAGATAGACCTAAGGTTAATAAGGATACTATGGAAAAGATGTTTGATATGATGCTCCCTAGCCATACTGGAAAATTAGGTTTATCTAAGATGAATATGGGTGGTATGGGGCCAACAATGATTAAGCAAATTATGAAAAAACACAATGTAGATGATATAGATACATTAATTAAAAATGCCATTGATATGGGTGTAAAAGTAGTGGCATGCTCTATGAGTATGGAATTAATGGGTATTAAAGAAGAAGAATTTATTGATGGCGTAGAATTAGGTGGAGTGGCAGCATATTTAGGTGCAGCCGACCAATCTGGCTTAAATCTATTTATTTAATAGAAAGTGAAGATATTTGGGGTGACTCTTTAAAGTTAGATTTTATAGCGTAGTAGTATTGAACTACTACGCTATTTGTTTTCCATTAGGCTCTTTATTCTTATTGATATTTATTTTGACGCCATTTACAGAGATTGGTGGAAAAAGTATGAGGTAGGACTGTATAATATTCTAAGTACCATATATTGGACATTATAATAAACATTTAGACTACAAATAGTAAAAGAAAATGGTTTATACACCGAAACAGGCTGATATGAGAGGACGGAATAAGAATGGATAAGAAGGCACCCATAGGACAACGTGTTAAAGAAGTGCTACCAGGTCTTGTAGTATGTATTGTAATTGCAATAGCGAGTAAAATCATTGGACGATTTGTACCTAGCTTAGGGGCAGCAACGATTTCTATTTTTCTAGGCATTTTGGTGGGAAATGTTATTGGAAAACAAGACAAGTTAAATAAAGGTACTAAGTTTGCAGAAAGTACATTGTTATCTATTTCAGTTGTTTTACTTGGGGCGACACTTTCTATTGGTACGATTTTTGAGATTGGATGGCAAGGGATTATTTTTATCATTATACAAATGACGCTTACAATTGCCTTTATTGTAGTGGTTGGAAAGAAAATGAAGTTTAGTATAGATTTTGTGTTACTGATGGCAAGTGGGAATAGTGTTTGTGGTTCTTCAGCCATTGCATCTTGTGCACCTGTTATTCATGCAAGTAGTAAGGATAAGGGAATTGCTATTACAATGGTTAATGTAACGGGGACGGTTCTTATGATTATCCTCCCTGTTATTGCATCGTTTTTATATAAAGGGCAGCTTGCTTGGAGTTCAGCATTAATAGGTGGAACCTTACAATCAGTAGGACAAGTCGTAGCAGCAGGCTCTATTGTTAGTGAAGCTGTTAAAGAAATGGCAACTGTTTTTAAAATTGTTCGTATCATTTTTTTAGTAGTAGTTATTTTAGTATTAGGATCAATTAAAGAACGTAGTTTAGTAAAAGGGCTTGAAGATATAGAGGAAGAACAACATAGTCATACACATCAATCAAGATTAAAGATGCCTTGGTACATCAAAGGTTTTTTCCTACTATGTATTTTATATACGTTAGAAATTATTCCACAAAGCCTATCTGCTTGGATTAAGAATGTGGATAATTTTATTGAGATTATTGCACTGGCTGGAATTGGTATGAGGGTATCCATTGTGGATTTATTAAAGCAAGGTGCGAAGGCGTCCCTATTCTGCGCTTATATTGGGCTAGCACAAATGATATTTGCAGTATTACTCATTTGGATTTTGTTATAAATTTACATGAGATATTGTTACGAGGGATACCTAGATATTTGTTTAAGATTATGATATGATACTATCAGATGAAAAATAAATATCGATGTGTATCTTAGATTGGAAGATACAGTATGCATAAATGTATAGGTGGCAGGTTCGAATCCTGACATATCGAATCCTTGGCAGGGGCACTACAAATTTTTATTTGTAAGGCAAAAAATAGGGAGCATTGCAAGTATAGCAATGCTCCCTATTTTTTATGTTTATTGAATCATAGCTAATAATTCACTCTTAGGAGTTGAAGAATCACAGCGAACAGTTACTTCACCATTTTTACTAACCACGAATCCTGGAACAGTTATAACATTATATTGTTCTCTAAAGTCAGAAATATCCGTATCAAAAACATCACTACTATCTATATAGTAAATAGGTGTATTAATTTCAGATACGATTTGACTAAGTGTTTTTACAAACTTACGACAGAATGGACAGGTTTCACGTCCGATGTAAATCACTACTAAGTTTTTTGTAGTTAGCAACTCTTTTGCTTTTAGGACATCTATTTTATTAAAGGACTTTGTATCTTCAAGATAAGTATTTTGATCAAACATTTTACTCTCCTAGTGTTTAAAAATAATATTAAGATACATCTATTATAGGATAATTTTATATGGATTTATACAATAAGTTGATATGAGATGAAATAGTGTAATAAATACACATAAGCAACACATAATTCTCAAAAAACTATCATTTATTATTTGTAATATAGTAAAAAGGGCAATAGAGGGGAGACAACAAGATGAGTTTATTAAAAAAAGTAGCCATAGCACAAGTCACAAAGCAAACTGAAGCAACAACTACTACAACAACCAATAATGAGATCGCAGAGTATACAAATAAGATTTTTGATACCACATATGTACATACTATTGATATTCAACTAGCAGAAGAAGATTTACAAGACCTTTTAGAGAATGCAACAGAAGAAAACTTTTATTAAAATAGATAACTAAAGAAGTGCTAAGTAGTAAAAACTACTTAGCACTTTTAAAATGAAAATGGATGTATACCTACTATAAAATAATGTAGAAGAGAAGAATAATGGATAGGTACTGAATGGATATAGAACCTTAAAGGGCGTATAAAGAATAGGCTTTCTTATTTTTAAGGACGAGTATTAGGAGAAAGTGTGATAAGATAATAAAAATGATAGGACATCAGGGAAACGAAGTAGGAGGCAATATGGAAAAGATTATATTAAATAAAGTAAGCTACCATTATGAGGACTTTTATAATCCTGTATATGAGAATATAGATTTAGTGATCAAAACGGACTGGAAGTTAGGTCTAATTGGCCGAAATGGAAGAGGAAAGACCACTCTATTAAGACTATTAAAAGGTGAATTGGAGCCAACATCAGGTAAAATGAATGTACCTGTAGAGGTAGAGTATTTTCCTTATAAAAATGAATGTGGTTATACAATAACCAGAGATATCATTAAAGAAAATGTGGCACAGCTAAAATCTATGGAGGATACCATGGATGCTATTATTAGTGCCAATGATGAAAGTCGATTCGATGAGTATTCACACTTACAAGAGCAGTATCTTGAATTAGATGGCTATGAGATGGAGAGCATGATTCTTAAGGAAATGGATGATATAGGACTTGATTCAGAATTACTAGACCGTGAGTTTGAATCTCTTTCAGGTGGAGAGAAAACAAGAATCATGTTACTAACCTTATTTTTAAGAAAGAAAACCTTTGTCTTAATGGATGAGCCAACTAACCATTTAGATGATGAGGGAAAAGAAGCAGTTATAGCTTATCTCCAAAAGAAGAAAGGGTTTATTGTAGTTTCCCATGATAGAGCTTTTCTAGACCAAGTCATTGACCATGTTTTATCTATTAATAAGAAAGATATCACTATAGAAAAAGGAAACTACTCTAGTTGGAAGCATAATAAGGATAAGAGAGAAGCCTATGAACTCAGGACAAAAGAGCGATTAGAAGAAGAGATTGCACAAATGGAACGTAGTGCAAAGACTAATAGATTTTGGGGAGAGTTAGGGAATGCACAAAGATACCAGTTTGCAGGCAATGGTAGAGCAAATGGTGTGGAAACCTATATGAGACAAGCTAAACGTTCAGAAACTCGTGTACAAGAGCATATTGACCAGAAAAAGCAACTCCTTCAAAACTATGAAGAAGTGAAAGCGCTAGTTATGGAGCAAAAAGATGATATTGAAGAGAAGTGTTTAATCAAAATTAAAGAACTTACTTTTAAGTATCCAGATGGTACAAAACAGGTTATAAAAGGCTTTAATTTTGAAGTTCATGCAGGTGAGCGTATATGGGTAAAAGGTAAGAATGGCGCAGGTAAAAGCACATTTCTTAAATTATTAAGTGGACGCATTCAAAATGAAGCCATAGAATATGCGGATGGCTTACAAATAGCTATGGTATCACAGGAACCAGAATGGAAAAAAGGTTATATAAAAGAAGCCTTTGAAGATAGGGGATTAGAGGTAATCTATCAAAGATTTTTAGAGCTATGTGATTACTTTGAACTACCAGATGATTTCTTAAAGCGTCCTCTTGAGACCTATAGCAGTGGAGAGCTCAAAAAGATTAATATAGCAAAAGCTTTGGCAGAAGAAAATCACATCATTTTATTTGATGAGCCGCTCAATTATATGGATACTTATTTTAGTGAGCAGCTAGAAAGAGCCATTTTAGAATATCAGCCAACGATTATCTTTGTAGAGCATGATGCTTATTTTGGAAAGACTATTGCAACAAAGACGATACAGCTATAATGCTAGGAAGATGAGTTTATAAGATAAAGTATATTGTTTGGAGCATAAAAAATCCCTCTAGAGTAGATAGTGTAAATATAAAACAACGACTACTTCAGAGGGATTTTTGTGGCTACATGATTTTTAAATGCTTTGTTTTTAACGATAGCTGCTAGCTATTTAGCAGCGGCATTTCAATTTGGTACCGTTTTAGTTTGGATTTTACTTATGATAAGAGATATTATCAGTGATTGTGGCATTAGGATCTGTTCTAATATGAGAATCAACATAGGTTATGCCCCCATTTGGCGTGCTTCTATAATGACCTTTGACATGATGGATATTATCATTAATACCGTCTCCATCTAAATCAATTGTATCAAATTCATTGCTAAAGGTTATAAAGTCATCCGCTGTAGAGCTACATGCACTAACGACATCATCTATTAAATCACCTATTGCATTAATGATGAATGGTAAGATGATTAAAAGGATGATGAGTGGAGCAGAACCCATTGTAGCTAAAGCTGATTTTGCTGAATACTGATTTCGATAAAGCCAAGTTAATGTTATGTGCAATATTAAACCGGCAAAGCCTCCAATTATAACACATGTAATGAGCTGAATCATTGAATAGGGCAGATGTAAGTTATATGCCATCTTATGTATTGGAAGGATGTAAAATAGATAGTTGCCTATTTTATGAACAATTAACAGGGGTAAGAAGTAGATAAACATACCAGCAAGTAATGCTCTCCAATTTTTTATAAAGTTAGAAATCTTCATCAGTAAGAAGATAGCTGAAGTGATTACACCAAGTATAGGATTAATCAATGAGGCTATTGTCGTAATGACTAGTGAAAATATAATAGATGAAAGAATAGCGTTCATTTTAGTTAATGCAGTAATGATAAAAAATATAAAAGGTCCCCAAAAAGCAAAACTTGGATTAATGACTGTATACCCGCAAAGAATCGAGTAAAGTATGATAGCCACTTTATGGTCTAGAGTTCGTGATTGGAAATTGATCCACGCGTTAGATAGTGATATTTGATTGTTTATTCTTCTTGATGCATTCATAACGGTCTCCATGAATATAAATAGATTAAATTTAGTTATGGATTATTTTACCATACAATTAAAAGTTTTACATTTTGTTTCTGCTTTAATATACAAAGATAAAGAGAATCGATCATTACAAAATAAGAGGTAGAGAATAAATTGAATAGTAATGTGATTTCAGAAATAGTTAGTTGTAACTTACTGATTAATATGATAAAATATTCTAACTATATTAAAAAATAAGATAAAAGGAGTGGTGTTATGGGATTTTTAAAAGGTAAAACAGCTATTATTACAGGTGCTGGACGTTCTGTATTAAGTGATGGTAGATGTGGTTCTATCGGATATGGGATTGCGACTGCTTATGCAAAAGAAGGCGCAAATTTAGTGATTACGGGACGTAATGAAGCAAAGCTTTCATCTGCTAAAGAGGAATTGGAGCAACTATATAATATTAAAGTGCTTACCATTCAAGCAGATGTAAATGCTAATGCAGATAATGAAAAAGTAGTAGCAAATGTGATTCAGCAGACAATAGATACATTTGGACGTATTGATGTATTAATTAATAATGCACAGGCATCTGCCTCAGGGGTTACTTTAGCAGATCATACAACAGAGCAGTTTAACTTAGCTATGTATTCAGGTTTATATGCTGCTTTCTATTATATGCAAGCATGTTATCCACACTTAGTTAAAACAAAAGGTTCTGTTATCAACTTTGCTTCTGGAGCAGGTCTTTTTGGTAACTATGGACAATGTGCATATGCAGCGGCTAAAGAAGGTATTCGTGGTCTGACACGTGTAGCAGCTACTGAATGGGCAAAAGATGGGGTAAATGTTAATATTATTTGTCCTTTAGCATGGACAGCGCAATTAGAGCAGTTCCAAAATAAATACCCTGAAGCATTTGAAAAAAATGTACATACACCACCAGCAGGACATTTTGGTGATGCTGAGTTAGAAATTGGTAGAGTATGCGTACAGCTTGCATCTCCAGACTTTAAATATATGACAGGTGAAACGATTACTTTAGAAGGTGGACTAGGTCAAAGACCATAGTCTATAAGTCAATTGCTTTTACCAAATTCTTATGAGTAAAAAAATAAAAACAAAATGGAAACCTCCCTATCTGAGTAGACATCAGATAGGGAGGTTTTAACATCTCTGTAATTAAAGAATTGATGTTACAATAATTTACGGGGCTATTGATACTAATAAGAAATAGGCATTAAGGAGGAACGACATTGAAGAAACATGCAGCATTTTTTAAGAATATAGCCGGACTCATTATGCTTATAGCGCTAATTACACTTTTGTTACCACTATGCAAAGTGACAACAGCGACTCATTCCACGACTGTGTCAGGATTAGAGGTGGTAAAAATAGGTGTGAATGTTGGCTATGAGTATTCTAGTAAAGGAAAAATTGATGAGGATTATGTCTTAAGAGATAGTCTGACATGGGGAGATATACGAGATAGTGCTACGTTTCTATCGGAGAATGGTGCACTAAGAAATGTGATAGTTGGAGGTATTGTTGCCGGCTTGCCCATAGTGTTTTGCTTTTTAGCCATGTTATTTACCCTTATGGCACAAGGCAAGAAGACGATGATCTTGCCAACCCTATTCATAGCATTAACCTTCTTAGAAAGTATTGTTTTAATCATTATTTTCTTCAGACTCCGAGCATTATTGCTTCCTAATGTGGATATGATGCTTCTGGTGGGAAGTTATGCCTTTACAATGCTAAGTGGCATAGCATTTATGATACTTGGACTATTATGGATGACTGGAGGATTTCTAAGGCCCAAAGATAAAAATGATGATTGTGATGAGAAAAACGATAAAAGGAAGAAGAAAAAGAGCCCCTTAGTGCCCGATAAGAAAAAGGGAAGGCGTAAAAGAAATCGCAAAAATAAGAAGCGCAGCAAGAAAAAGACTAGGAGAAATAACCTAGGTAAAGAAGATCAGTACAATGAGCTTAAAGTAACTGGAGTTGGCCATATTATAGGATTAACTGGTATATATCAGGGAATGGATTTAGAGCTAGTAAAACTAACAAATGCAACAGTGACAATTGGAACGACAAAGGAAGCAGTTGCTGCTATTCAAAAAGGGACAATGAACCAGATGGATAAGGTGATTGGAGCTTATTGTGTGATAGCATATAGCGAAGAAAGTAAGCAGTATACAATTACAAGTTATTCAGGAACAGAGATTCTATTAAAAACAAATGTTCAGGACAATAGTTTAATCCGATTAAGAGAAGGAGATTCAAAGATAGTAGATACAAATACGTTGGTCTACGTGGGCGATTATAATAATAGTATCAGCTTAAAGTGATTAAAAGGCAGCTATAAATGCAAGATAGAGGGCAATTTGCCCTCTATTTTTATGTTAGTTGTTGACAAATCAACAAGCATTGTTAAAATAGAGTTATATTAAAGAGGAATAAGAAGGAAAAAACTATGATTAATCGTTTTGAAACTTTTATTATGACTATGAATCAAATCAATCGTAGTATTCAGACTATAAAAAGCCGTGAGATGTCAGCATATGGATTAAAGGGCACTCATGTGATGTGTTTGTACCAGTTAAAGCAAAATCCAGAAGGTTTAACGGCAACTGAACTAGCATCTTTATGTGAAGAGGATAAAGCGGCTATTTCACGTTCCTTATCAAAGATAGAAAGTCAGGAGCTCATTACCTTTACTGATGTAGAGGGAAAAAAGAGATATCGTACAATTATTACCCTAACAGAGAAAGGGAGTAAGGTATGTGACCAAATTAGCCAGAAAATAGATGAACTTGTACAACTAAATAGCAAGGGTATCAGTGATGAAGAACGAGAAGTATTTTATCGTGTATTTGCGGTCATAGCAGATAACCTAAATGCAATAAGTAAAGATGAACAATAGAATAAAGACTATTAAGAGAACAAAAAATAAATAACTTGAGAGGAAAGAATGAAATGGGTGTAAGAATTATTTGTGATTCAGCAAGTGATATTACTAAAGAAATGGCACAAAAGTGGGATGTGACAGTATTACCACTTAAGGTCCTTTTTGGGCAAGAAGAATACTTAGATGGTGTGACAATGGGGCACAAAGAGTTTTTTGAAAAATTAATTGAAACAGATGAATTGCCAACGACAAGTCAGATTGCACCTTATGATTACGAGAAGGTGTTTCAAGATGCAGTAGAAGCTGGAGACAAAGTAGTTTGTATCACACTATCTGCAAAATTATCTGGATGTAATCAAAGTGCACATATTGCAGCAGAAGATTATAAGAACCAAGTGTTTATTGTAGATAGCGAAAATGTGTGTATAGGTGAACAAATTTTAGTTGAATTAGCAGTTCAGTTAAGAGATGAAGGAAAAACTGCAGAGGAGATAGCAGAGGTTTTAAATAAACAAAAGAAAAATATCCGTTTAATTGCATTATTAGATACATTGGAGTATTTGAAAAAAGGTGGGCGTATTTCTAGTGCAGTTGCTTTTGCAGGAACACTTCTTTCAATTAAGCCAGTGATTGCCATTGAAAATGGTGAAGTAGCCATGATTGGAAAAGCAAGAGGATCTAAAAATGGAAATAATATGCTTATGAATCTAGTTGAAAAAGAAGGTGGCATTAACTTCAATAAACCATGTGCTTTAGCGTATAGTGGGTTATCTGATGCATTACTTCAGAAGTATATGAAAGATAGTGAAAGACTTTATGAAGGAAAAACAGAACATCTGCCAGTTTGTACAATTGGTAGTACAATTGGAACCCATGCTGGACCAGGTGCAATTGCAGCAGCATTCTTTATAAATGAATAAAAAGGAACATGTAAGAAATACAATAGATTGAGAGAGTAATCTATTTAAGGTAGAGGGCAGATTGCCCTCTATTTTTGTATGTAATAGTTTAAATAAATTTATTTAGAAATAGAAGGAGGCAAACTTATTTTACCATCAGAATGAATTTGAATAGATTGTTCTTTTTGAAGTTGATCAAGGCAACGATATAAGGAAGCACGACTAATGGAAAGTTCATGACAGAGTTTAGATTTGTTCAGTGAGATACAGTTATTAGACTGGCAGGCTTGAGTAATCATAAATAATAAGCGCTCTTTAACAGAGGGAATAGCTAATAGTTCTATTTTGTTAGTAAGATGTAAAAAACTATGATTAATGGCTGTTAGGTAGTTATCTAAAATAATGGGTTCTAGAGAAAATAGCTTTTTTAAAGAAGTTTTAGATAAAAATAGAACAGTAGACGGCTTGATAGCTGTTATAGTAGCAGGAAAATACTCAGCATCCCCCCATACATAACCTGTGCCAAGTAGAGCACCAGCATTAAGTTGATTAAGTAGTAATCTATCACCTGTGGTTAATGTGATATATATTTGTACTTCACCTTTTAAAAGAATACCCAGTTGCTTATTATAATTTATTTCAGTAAAAATAGTTTCTTGTGAAGCGAAGGATTTTACTGTATGAGGAACTTCAGTAAGTAAGTGTTGAACAGTTGTTTCTGATAAGTCATTAAATAATTTGCCAAATTTGTGCATATGTATATCTCCTAAAATGTGAAAAAATATCTCAAATGAGACAGGTTATTATTTATAAAATAATATATTATAAGTAAGTAAAAAAATCAAGAAGATGATAATAATTTGAATATAATAATAAAAATTTAAAAATTCAAAAAATAAAAAGAGAGTTTATTAGAGAAAGGGACCAATATAAATGAGAAAAATAGCTATTTATGGAAAAGGTGGTATTGGTAAATCAACAACTACTTCAAACCTTACAGCAGCACTTATTGCAAAAGGTTACAAAGTTATGCAAATTGGATGTGACCCAAAAGCGGATTCAACAACCAATTTATTAGCTGGTGAAAAACTTGTAACAGTATTAGATGCTATTAAAGAAAAAGGAAATGATGTTGAATTAGAAGATATCGTTAAAGTGGGATACAACGGTGCACTTTGCGTAGAAGCAGGTGGTCCAACACCAGGAATCGGATGTGCTGGACGTGGGATTATTACAGCATTTGAGAAATTAGAAGAGTTAGATGCATATGAAATTTACAAACCAGACATTGTTATTTACGACGTTCTTGGAGACGTAGTATGTGGTGGTTTTGCAATGCCAATTCGTGGTGGATATGCACATGATGTATTTATCGTTTCTTCAGGAGAAATGATGGCACTTTATGCAGCATCAAACATTTCTAGTGCAATCAAAAACTTTGGTTCAAGAGGTTATGCAAAATTAGGTGGTATCATCCTTAACTCAAGAAATGTAGAAAATGAAGAAGAAATCGTAAATAAAGCAGCTGAAGAGATCGGAACAACAGTTGTTAAGAAATTACCTAGAGATGGACATGTACAATTAGCAGAAGCACAAGGTAAAACAGTAGTAGATGCTTATCCAGAATCTGAAATGGCAAAACATTACTTAGAATTAGCAGAAATTATCCTGGAGGCTACACAAGATGAAGAAGAATAATCTATTTCCAAATACAGTACATTACTGTTCACCAGCTCACGGTGGATGGGGTGTTGTAAGAGTAGGAATGTTGGTACCAGAAAGTTATCAACTTTTTGTATGCCCATCTGCATGTGGTAGACATGGTGCATTAGGTGCGATTGAACATGGTAATAAAGGGCGTTTATCTTATTTATATATAGATGAAGCAGATATCGTTTCAGGAAGCTATGAAAACCTTATTCTTGAAGGGGTGGAAGTTTTATTAGAAGCATTAGAAGAACAACCTAAGGCTATGTTTATCTTTGTAAGTTGTTTAGATGATTTACTTGGAACAGATCACGTAGCAATTTTAGATGTTTTAAATAATAAATATCCTATTAAGTTCCAAGTAGGACATATGAATCCAATTACAAACGATTCTAAAACACCACCACCAGTAACACTTCAACGTAGCATTTATGAGCTTGTTGAAGGAAAAGGTGAGAAAGCAGAGGCACTTAACCTCTTAGGAAACTTTGTTCCTTTAGATGAAAACAATGAGTTATTTGATGTCCTAAGTCAATTAGGTGTGACAGAAGTCAAACATATTTCACAGCAAAAAACATTTAAGGCTTTTGAAGAGATGGGAGAAAGTAAATACAATTTAGTATTACGTCCAGAAGCAAAAGTAGCGGCAGAAGATATGAAACGTCGTCATAAAATCAACCACCGTTTCTTACCAGTAAGCTATGATATGGAAATTGTAGCAGAGCAATACAAAGAGATTATCGAGCTTATTAATAAAGATGTAAACATTGATTTAACAAAAGTACAAGAAGAAACTAGAGCGCAAATTGAAAAAGCTAGAGAAGTAATCGGTGATTTCCCAATTGTTATTGGTCATTCAGCGGTTTGTAGACCATACAACTTAGCCAAAGCACTTATTAGTTATGGATTTAATGTGCAAAGAGTGTACGCTGAAGAAGTAGCAGCCTTTGAGAAAGAATCCTATGAATGGCTTAAAGAAAATGCACCAGGTGTAGAGATTATTTCAGCAACAAACCACAATCGTATTAATAGAGTTGAAGAAGAACAAGACTGTATTGCAATTGGTTACAATGCTGCTTATATTGAAAAATCAAAACACGTTGTAGATTTAATTCAAGACGAGTATATGTTTGGGTACAACGGTATTGTGAAGCTTATGGAAAAGATGACACAATGTTATCTTGAGCCAATGGCACTTAAAGAAATGATTGAGAAATATGGATTGGTGGTATAAGTATGAGAAAATTATGTATTAAATTACCTCCTTTTGCACCTGATTATTCTGGGGTTTGCTCAGCACTCTATGAATTAGGTGGTATGAGCGTTATCCATGATGCATCTGGATGTACAGGGAACTATACAGGGTTTGATGAACCAAGATGGTATGATAATCAAAAATTTGTATTTTGTTCAGGACTAAGAGAGTTAGACGCTGTTTTAGGAGATGATCAAAAGTTAATTCATAAAGTTATGATGGCAGCAGAAGATTTAAAGCCAGAATTTATTACGGTATTAGGAAGTCCTGTACCAATGATTATTGGATCAGATTTTACTGGGATTGCAACAGAAATAGAAAATATGACTAACATACCAAGTTTAGGTTTTGGTACAACAGGGCTTAATTACTATGATATGGGGATTTCACAAGCTTATATGCAACTTGCAAAGCGTTTTGTAAAAGCATGTGAGGTTAAAGAAGAAAAAACAGTTAATATTTTAGGTGCAACACCATTAGATTTCTCTGTAAATGAAAATATAACAGATTTAATTGCGTTATTAGAGCGTAATGGTTATAAAGTAAATGCAAGTTGGAGCATGCACTCAACACTTGAAGCTATTAAAGAGACAGCTAAAGCAGAGATGAATATTGTTATTTCTGTAGCTGGTCTTGAGCTTGCAAGATATTTAGAGAAACATCATCAAATGCCATATGTTGTAGGTGTACCAGTAGGTAAATCTGGTGAAACTAGATTAATTGAGGCATTAAAAGCAGGACAAAGAGCTGCAAATGAGGTTACAAATCAAGTTGAGGTTGAAGAAGAGACTTCAGATACACAAAAACGTGTACTGATTATTGGTGAGCAAGTTTTATCAAATAGCCTTAGAGCCTATTTAAAAGACGAGCATCACATGGAAAATGTAGATGTTGCAACATTCTTTAAGCTAGATAAAGAGATTGCAGGCCAAGAAGACATTGATTTAAACAGTGAATTACAACTTATAAAATTATTAAAATTAGATACGTATGACGTGATTATTGGTGATCCATTATTTAAACAGCTTATACCAAGCTATAGCAAAGCAGAATTTATTGGATTACCTCATGTGGCAGTATCAAGTAGATTATACTGGCATAATAGCCCAAGAGTTATGGGTGAACATATAGATGAAGTCATGAAAAAATAGTATATAGTAACCTCTTTTTATGAATAATCCTATTAGTGGCGGAGAATATAAAGAATAGGACACATTAATAGGAGCGGTATATCTATGGTAAAAATAAAACAATTCCCAAAAGATAAAGGCTTGGATCATACATGGGATTTATTAAATGAAGGCTATACATTTATTGGACATAGAGCTTATTATCATCAAACAGATTTATTTCAGACAAGACTAATGGGGAAGAAAGTAATTTGTATGACAGGTGCTACAGCAGCTAAGATTTTTTATAGTCCTAGTCTTTTTGAGAGAAAAAATGTAATGCCTAATAGAGTTAAGGAAACGTTAGTAGGAAAAGATGGTATACAAGGTTTAGATGGCAAAAAGCATAGAGATAGAAAAGCCCTTTTAATGCGTTTTGTAACGGAAGAACGGGAAAAAGAGCTGACTAAACTAGCCACTAAGACATGGGAAGAGGCGATTAAGACATGGCCTAATAAGGATAAAGTTATCCTTATTATTGAGGCACAAGAAGTACTATGTAGGGCAGCTTGTAAGTGGATAGGGATCCCTTTGCCAGAAGAGCAAGTGGAAGGCGTAGCAAGATCATTAGGGGAAATGATTTTTGGTTTCGGTAGACTAGGCATTATGCACTGGAAAGGCAGAGTGTCTAGGAATAGGTTAGAAGCTTGGTTAGAGAGTATAATTAGAGATATTAGAGAAGGAAAAATGAAGGTAAAGCATGATACAATTCTCTATGAGATGAGCAAGGCGATAGATGAGACAGGAAATCTATTAGATCCTCAAGTTGTAGCTGTTGAACTATTAAATATACTTAGACCTATTGTAGCAGTTGCTGTCTATATTACTTTTATGGTGCTTGCCCTTTATGAAAATCCAGCTTATAAAGTTAAATTAGCTTTAGGTGATGAAGAGGATAGAGAGAGATTTAATGAGGAAGTACGCCGTTACTATCCTTTTGCACCTTTTGTAGGTGCTAAAGTAAGAAAGAATTTCATTTGGAGAGATTATGCCTTTAAAAAAGGAACCCTGGTTCTATTAGATTTATATGGGACTAATCATGATGAGCGTTTATGGAAAGAACCATATACCTTTAATCCTGATCGTTATAAAAGAGCCAAGAAGACGCCTTACAATTTTATGCCTCAAGGGGGCGGCAGTGTAAAGGGGCATCGTTGTATGGGGGAACCCATTGTAATGGCTATGATGAAGATTGCACTAGACGTGCTTGTTGATAAGATTAGTTATGAACTACCACCACAAGATTTGAGTTATAGTCTATCATGTATGCCAACACTACCTACAAGTGGTGTTATAATGGCTTGTATTAAAAGAAAAGCTTAAAAACGGATTAAAGACTAGCAAGGCTATTTGAAAATAGCATGTTGCTAGTCTTTTTAATGATCCATTTATTAAATTAAGAGTGATAATACTAAAGATACACTCTATCTAATCACTTTAAAATATACCTATTTATCAATTTTAGAATTAATTGAACCAAATAGCTTATCAATTGCTTCCACTAAACAAGCCAATAGGCCAACTATGAAAGAAAACATAATTGTAAGAGCATTGAATAATGCAGGTAAAGAGCTAAAAATTAAGGAGATTAAGAATCCTATATAAAATCCAAGCTTTGAAATAAGTAGCCATAATGTTCTGCGTAACTGAGGAGAACAAAATAGAAGTAAAACGAATAATAGTAATAGCATAATATAAACGCGCTCCTAAATAAATTTAATACAATAAGTTACTATATTGTACCATGATTATATCATGTAAAATTATGGAAATAAATGTAAACTATAAAATTAAAATTTATATTTTTAATAGAAATAAGAGAAGGTTATATAAGGTGTGTCAAATGGCAAATGCTGTATGGATTACGGTAGGTGTAAGTATATAAAGAGGCATTATATTGGATACGTTAGAAGTTGAGTGATTGATAAAAGTGTGATAATATTATAAAAAATACTAAAAATATAGATAAATTATTCAAAGCGATTATTTTTAGCGACTTCATATGTAGAAATAATAGGACATAGTATAAGATTAATAGTTTATCTATACATAATAAGGGGATAAAAAGATGAATATAGTATGTCTAGATTTAGAAGGGGTATTAGTACCAGAAATTTGGATTGCCTTTGCTGAGGCTAGTGGAATTCCAGAGTTAAAGAGAACGACAAGAGATGAACCAGATTATGATAAACTCATGAAATGGCGTCTTGGAATCTTAAAGGAACATGGTTTAGGACTTAAAGAAATTCAAGATACTATTGCTAACATTGACCCAATGGAAGGGGCGAAGGAGTTTTTAGATGAGCTTCGTTCATTAACACAAGTTATTATTATCAGTGATACATTTACTCAGTTTGCTAGTCCACTTATGAAGAAATTAGGATGGCCAACGATTTTCTGTAACGCTCTTGAAGTAGCAGATAATGGTGAGATTACAGGATTTAAAATGCGTATTGAAAACTCTAAGTTTACTACAGTAAAAGCATTACAATCTATAGGTTATGAAACGATAGCAAGTGGAGATAGCTACAATGACCTTGGCATGATTCAGGCAAGTAAAGCAGGCTTTTTATTTAGAAGCACAGAACAAATCAAAGCAGATCATCCAGAGCTTCCAGCTTATGAGACGTATGAAGAATTAATGGCTGCCATTAAGAAAGCATTATAGAATAGAGAGATAAAGGGGCGGTCGCAAAATACATCCGCTCAGCCGTCCGAAAAAAGAATTTCTTCCAGAAGCAACTA
>SVDC01000051.1 GCA_015058045.1 Cellulosilyticum sp. | reverse complement strand
ACCGCCGTATACGGAACCGTACGTACGGTGGTGTGAGAGGTCGGATAATCAATTAATGATTATCCTCCTACTCGATGGAATAAAGAATAATGATTAGCATACATCATGTGAGGGCAGAAAAAATAGGATTTCTTAAAAGGAGCATAAGAGATAATCCAGTAGCAAAAAACTGAAATATATTTTGAGCAAAGTTTTGAAAAATAATCTAGAATTTATATAAATTTTTAGAACAAAAAAAGAGGAAACTTGTCCAGCATGTAGAATAATAATAATATAACCCTATGAAACATAGATTTTTTCATAGAGTTGAAAGGAGAGATGCTATATGAAATACAACATTAATGGAAAAAACATCGAATTGACATCAGCACTTGAAAATGCAGTAGAGGAGAAGATTGTAAAGTTAGATAAGTATTTTAATGATAATGTAACAGCGCAAGTTACACTTAGTGTTGAAAAGTTAAGCCATATCATCGAAATTACAATTCCTTTTAACGGATCAGTTCTTAGAGCAGAAGTTGAAGGAAAAAATATGTATAATATTATGGATGATGCAGTTGCAGTCATTGAGAAACAAGTTAATAAATTTAAAAATAAAATTAAAAGTAAACATAGAACAGGGGCTGTTAACCAACTTGCTCCAAGCTTCTTACAAGAAGTAGAAGAAACAGCAGATGATAATATCAAAATTGATAAAACAAAGAAATTTGCAATTAAACCAATGAATGCAGAAGAAGCGGTGCTTCAAATGGAATTAGTAGGTCATAATTTCTTCGTATTCTTCGATAGCGATTCTGAAGATGTAAATGTTGTTTATAAAAGAAAAAATGGTACATATGGTTTAATTGAACCAGTATTTGATGAAGAATAGAAAGTCTATAAAAGGTCTATAGGTTACTACGATAGAGTAAAGCCTATAGGCTTTTTTTATGCTCTAGAAGAATGAAATCTATAAAGTAGAGACATAAGCTAATCAATAAGTGTAATTTATGGAAGTAAGGGGTATGTTTATAAAGAAAACATATGCATAGGATAGAATAAGATGCTAACAAATTAAATCTTCAGTATATAAGAGTAGATAAAAAGATATAATAATTTTGTTAAAATTTTTGAATGGGTTATTTTAACTAGAATTAACTAAAGTCTTTAGTTGTGTAAAAATCATTTCTTTGCTATACTTAGGATTAGTGTGGACTGTAACTTAGTATAGTCGAGATAGGGGTACCTATTTTACATAAATATAAAAGAGGGTGAAAACGTGAAAATTATCGATAAAATCTTTGGAACACATTCCCAAAGAGAATTAAAAAGAATCGAACCAATCGTAGCTAAAGTAGAATCCTTTGATGAAGCGATTCAAAAGCTTTCTGATGATGAGTTAAAACATAAGACAGTAGAGTTTAGAGAAAGACTTGCTAATGGGGAAACTTTAGATGACATTTTACCAGAAGCTTATGCAGTATGTAGAGAAGCAAGCTGGCGTGTACTTGGGAAAAAACACTTCCGTGTACAAATTATCGGTGGTATTATCCTTCACTATGGTCGTATTGCAGAAATGAGAACAGGTGAAGGTAAAACATTAGTTGGGATGCTTCCAGCTTATTTAAATGCACTTGAAGGAAAAGGTGTACATGTTGTAACAGTTAATGATTATCTTGCACAACGTGACTCTGCAGAAATTGGTAAAGTGCATAACTTCCTTGGTTTAACTGTTGGATGTATTTTAAGTAATATGAAGCCGGCAGAAAGAAGAGAAGCTTATAACTGTGATATCACATACGGAACAAACAATGAGTTTGGATTTGATTACCTTCGTGATAACATGGTTGTTTATGCAGAAGAAATGGTACAAAGAGACCTTAACTATGCTGTAATTGATGAGGTTGACTCTGTTCTTATTGATGAGGCAAGAACACCTCTTATTATTTCTGGACAAGGTTCAAAATCTACACATCTTTATAAAGCAGCAGATATTTTTGTACGTCGCTTAAAGAAAGGTCAACTTCTTGGCGAAGAAACAGCAATGAGTAATCTTATGCGTGAAGAAATCGAAGAAGAAGGCGACTACATTGTAGATGAAAAACAAAAAACAGCGACTTTAACACAAGATGGTGTTAAAAAAGCAGAGCAATACTTTGCACTAGATAACTTAGCGGATCCAGATAATATGGAAATCCAACATCATATTAATATTGCACTTAAAGCACACAGCTTAATGCATAGAGAAAAAGATTATATTGTTGATGAAAAAGGTGAAATCGTTATCGTCGATGAATTTACAGGTCGTTTAATGGATGGTCGTCGTTATTCAGATGGTCTTCACCAAGCAATCGAAGCAAAAGAAGGCGTTGAAGTTAGAAAAGAAAGCCAAACACTTGCAACTGTTACTTTCCAAAACTACTTCAATAAATATAAGAAAAAAGCAGGTATGACAGGTACAGCTCTTACAGAGGAATCAGAGTTCAGAGATATCTATTCTATGGATGTTATTGAAATTCCTACAAATAGACCAGTACAACGTGTTGACCATGCAGACATTGTGTATAAAACAGAAGCAGCTAAATTTAAAGCTGTTATTGAAGATATTAAAGAATCTCATGCTAAAGGACAACCAGTTCTTGTAGGTACAGTTACAATTGATACTTCAGAACTTCTTAGCAAAATGCTAAAAAGAGAAGGTATTCCTCACCAAGTGCTTAATGCCAAATATCATGCAAAAGAAGCTGAAATTGTTGCTTTAGCAGGTAGAAAAGGTGCTGTAACTATTGCAACTAACATGGCAGGTCGTGGTACAGATATCCAACTTGAAGAGGGTGTACAAGAATTAGGCGGACTTAAAATCATTGGTACAGAGCGTCATGAATCTAGACGTATTGATAATCAGCTTCGTGGTCGTGCTGGTCGTCAAGGGGATCCAGGTGAATCAAGATTCTATCTTGCTCTTGAAGATGATTTAATGAGACTCTTCACACCAGAATCAACACTTAAGATGTTTGATGCAATTGGTCTTCCAGATGATGAACCAATTCAGCACAAAATCTTATCTTCAGCTATTGAAAGAGCACAAAGAAAAGTTGAAAGTAATAACTTTGGTGTACGTAAACACTTACTTGAATATGATAAAATCATGAATGAGCAAAGAGAAATCATTTATGAAGAACGTTATAAAGTATTAAAGAACGAAAATCTAAGAGACAATATTATCTCAATGACTAAAGATGTTATTAGTAAAACAGTAGATAATGCGACAAATGGTATTGAGTATGCAGAAGAGTGGAACTTACCAGCTATGTTTGAACAACTTCGTGCGATTATTCCAATTGAACCATTTAACTATAGCAAAGAAGAACAAGAAGAGCTTACTGTAGAAGCGTTAAAAGAAAATCTTTATAGAGCAGCAGAAAATCTCTATGAAGCAAAAGAAGAAGAGTTAGGCGAACAAATGAGAGAAATTGAACGTGTGCTTCTTCTTAAAGTTATTGATCAAAAATGGACAGATCACTTAGATAACATGGATCAAATGAAACAAGGTATTAACCTTCAAGCATATGGACAAAGAGATCCACTTGTTGAATATCGTTTCTTAAGCTATGATATCTTTGAAGAAATGACAGATAACATTAAAACAGATACAGTTAAAGCTATTTATCACGTAAGACTGGTTGAAAATAAAGAAATCAAGCGTGAAAGAGTTGCTCAGCCAACAGCTGTAAATCACCAAGATAATAGTTTAGGTGCTAAACCGGTTCAAAAGCAAGAGAAGGCAGGAAGAAATGACCTTTGTCCTTGTGGAAGTGGTAAAAAGTTTAAAACTTGCTGTGGTAGATTTGAATAAATAAAATAAACTCAAAAAAGCATCTATAAAGTTAGTAAAAGCTGACTTTTATAGATGCTTTTTTAATAAAAGCGTTTATTTTGAATAATATACTATTCGTGGGGCATAATAAATATGTATTTTTATTTCTTACATAGCCCTATAGAATCCACCTATAATAGGTGGATCGTATTGGGCCTATTATATTACATAAATGATAAATCCGATATGGCCGAAGCCACTATTCATTAAGGTGAGGGATCGCTATTTGTATAAAATTAAACAACACTATTTTAAATAGAGTAGGATTTAATTTTATATTAGTAGTATAGGTTGAAAGATATAAATTGATACTAGGAAAATTAAGCAATTTCATAGGGTTTCTTTATCCAAGTAAAAAAAATGAAAAAAATACTTGCATTATGACAAGTATTGAGCTATACTACAATAGTGCTTGAGGGACAGCACAAAAAAATAAGTCCTTAAATAATATGGCGGAATAGCTCAGTTGGCTAGAGCACACGGTTCATACCCGTGGTGTCATGGGTTCAAATCCCTTTTCCGCTACTATGGTCGCTTAGCTCAGCTGGGAGAGCACCTGCCTTACAAGCAGGGGGTCATAGGTTCGAGCCCTATAGCGACCATTTTTTTTGTGAAGACCTCATCATTTGATGAGGTCTTTTTGCTATATAAAAATAATGATATAGTTTACAAATTAAGTAAAGAAAGAAGATTTTACTTTTAAAGAAGAAATCAGCTTTAAGGGAGGAAGTGAGGTATGAAAGGAATTATTGGAGTTAAGACGCTAAAAACAGCAGTGGGAGCGACAGCTGCAATCATCTTAGCGAATACAATTGGACTAAAGTATGCAGCTTCCGCTGGAATTATTACGATTTTAAGTATACAAAATACAAGGAGAGAATGTCTTCAAATTGCAGTAAGAAGATTTATTGCAACTTGTTTAGCATTATTAATAGGAAGTTGTAGTTTTAAGATCTTTGGATTTAATGCCGTTAGTTTTGGAATCTATTTACTCATTTTTATTCCTGCAGTTGTTAAAGCAAAGGCTGTAGAAGGCATTGCACCAGCTTCAGTATTAGTAACGCACTTGTTGGGAGAGAGAGCGGTAACTGGGGGCATCATTATAAATGAGCTTCTTATTATGATTGTAGGTGCAGGGATTGCTTTGTTAGTTAATTTGTATATGCCAAGTTTAGAGGAACATTTATTAGTGGAAAAAAAGAAGATAGAAGATGAGATGTATAGTGCATTTATAAAGATGGAACAGGTGCTACGAATAGAAGAAGCTAATTTACAAATTCAAAACGAGTTAATGGTTTTACAGCAAAGTTTAAAAGAAGGGATGGATAAAGCGACTCAATATAGAAATAACTCATTTATAGGCAAAAAGTCTTTATATGAGAAGTATTTTGACATGCGTTTTTCTCAATATCAAGTGATGCTATATATGCAGAAGCATTTTGAACGATTTTATAGAATGGGCCGAGAAGCTCATGAAGTAGCAAACTTGACACATTGTGTTGCTCAATCTATTAAAGGACAGATTTTAGTAGAAGAGTTATTGGAGGAAGTAGAAAACTTAAGAGTTTACTTTAAAACAAGTCCATTACCAAGCAGTAGAGATGAGTTTGAAAATAGGGCGATGCTCTATCAATTTATAACGGATATCGAGCAATTTTTAGATGTAAAAAAGATATTTAAAGATAGTTTAAGTGAGTCTGAAAGACAAGAGTATAGAAAATATTACTAAATTTGAAAAGAATTTAGGGAATGAGTAGAAGAAGTCTGCTTCTGAAAGACTAGATTTTGCAAATAGGAAGGCATTGCTGTAAGGCAATGTCTTTTATTATGGAAATGATAAGAAATAAATAGGAGAAAAATATTTTCCTGGGAAATAAACACTAATTACAATTAGGTACTAAGGAATATGTCGTAAAATTTTTCCGTATATTTACCATATATTTACAAAATAAATTGATTTGTATCGGTATAATGTAAGCAACTTACAGGAGGGAGCGGTGTAGGTGATTCATACAGAAGAAAAAAACAAGGCGACATTCTTAGAGATACTACAGGGGATAAAATGGCAAGGGATTTTACTATGTATCATGAGTTTTTTTGTGGGAAGGGTATGTATCTTTGATACTTTCTATACCGTCGGCATATCTTATGTTGGCGCGATGTATTGGGATAAGGGAAGTAGAAGATGGAGTGCAATCCTTACAGCACTAGGAATTTTATCATTAGGCATTATAAATGTACAGGTGGTTAAGTATTTATTAATACTTATTTTACTGGCTGCATTTAGAGAAGTTATGGGAGTATTAAAATATCAGTTTAATAGAAGAAATCAGCTGGTGATTTTTTCTATAAGTATGCTTGCCATTAATGGAATTAATCTATTGATGCAAGATTTTACAATGTATAAACTTATTTTAGGCATATTAGATACTGCAATTGGTTTAGGTCTTATGGGGATTTTTAGTATTGCTTTATCAGTTATTTATGAAAATAAAAAAAGCATCTTATCTGAACATGAGCTAGCGAGTATCGCTTTTTTAATGGCTGTATATTTATGTGGGATTATAGATATATATATAGGTGTTCCTATTGTAGAACGAGTATATATAAAAGATGTTTTTGTATTTATCCTTTTAATTGGTGCGATTTATATGGGTGGTCTAGGCAGTGGAATGGTTGTAAGTGTTATTGTTAGCACAATTTTGGTAGTGATTGGGTATATGCCTACTGGATTTATAGGGATTTATGTTTTTGCTGCTTTAATTGGTGGATTATTTACCTACTTGAATAGAATAGGTATTATTTTTGCAACAACACTTGGCTTGTTATTAGGCTTTGCATTGTTTAATAATCGAATGATTGATTTTCCGATCTTAGGAGCTTATATGTGTGCTGCATTAATTAGTTTAATCATTCCTAAGCATTATTTTGGGGTGGCAAATTGGTTTGGACAAGGGGTAGAAGTAGAAGAGGCAAAGCATCTTATTAATGTACAAGCTATTGTTACAGGAAGATTGAGTAAATTTGCAGAGGCTTTTGAAAGAGTGAGTAAAGAGTTCTCACATATGACGATTAAAGATACGAAGCTTGATGTGAAGCAAATGAATCAAATTATTGAGGATACAGGAGAAAGCTTGTGCAAAGACTGTACCATGTGCCAATTTTGCTGGATAGATTATCTTAAGGATACTTATAGAAGTAGTTATAAAATGATAGAGGTACTAGAATCTAAAGGACAAATTTTAGTAGGAGATATTCCGGAGGAGTTTAAGAAGGCATGTGTTCGTCCAGAAAGTTTTGCCTATGCATTAGGATTAAAGTTAGATGTTTTTAAACAAGATTGTAAATGGCAAAAGCATTTTGATGAAGCTAGAGGATTAATAGCTGAAGAGTTTAAAGGAATTTCAGAGAGTGTAGAGAAGTTATCAAAGGAACTTAATAGGGATTTCTATTTTAATAAGGAAGAAGAGAAAAAGATTAGGCTTTGTTTACAAGGCATGGGCATTCGTACGAGAGATATTATGGTTCTTGAAGAAAGCGGAAACCGATGTCAGATACATATTTATACTTATTATAAAGGAGAGCCTGATTATAAGGAAAAGGTTATAGAAGCAGTAGAAAAAGCATTAAATTTAAAGATAGAGATTAAGAAGTATGAGTACTTTATAGAAGATCAATATTGTTATTTTGAGTTTGGCATAAAAAAACAATTTTCCATATCGGTGAGTGCACAAAATAAAGCGAAAAATGGTGTATGTGGTGATGTATCTAGCTTTATGGAGTTAGAAGATGGGCGTTACCTCTTGGCACTAGCAGATGGAATGGGAAGTGGAAAGGCCGCTAGAAAAGAAAGTGAAAGGGCTATTGAGCTCTTAGAATGTTTATTGGAATCTGGATTTGAAAGTGAAGTGGCATTACGTATGATAAATTCTGCTTTAATTTTAAAGTCAGAGGTGGAATGTTATACTACTATGGATATGGGACTACTTGATCAACATACAGGCGTAATATCCTTTTTAAAGATGGGAGCTTCTACAAGTTTTATTGTCAGGGAAAATGAGATTATAACAGTGAAAGCGAGTAGCTTGCCGATAGGCATACTCAGTCATGTGGATCTTGTAAGTTGCAAAAAACAACTTAAAGATGGGGATATCATCATTATGGTGACAGATGGCATATTAGAAAATCGTAATGATTTATCCGATGGTGAAACGACCTTTAAGCACTTTATAGCAGAAGCCAAATCTAATAATCCAGAATATATGGCAAAGTTTTTGCTAAATAAAGCGAAGAACCTCTTAGCAGGTCAAGAAGGAGACGATATGACGGTAGTAGTAGCAAGAGTATGGAAACAATATTAAGAAATGGTATAAAGATCTTAGATAACCTTAAAAGGATAAGGTTTTCTAAGATTTTTTTGTGAAGGGATCTGATTGGAGTTATAAAAGCGAATTTATAGTATATAGGAGATGAGGGTTTGAATATAAATAATTAATATTGGCAAAATTTATACTATATCTACATATAAAGGAGATAAAGTATGAAGAGAGAGATTGTTATTGATGGTAGTGCCAGTGATTGGTTTGAAAAAGCAACTTTTGTTTTAAAGGAGTCCCACCAAGCAGAAATGCCACAGGATCTTATGACTTATGCTGAAGAAATAATAGAAAATCAAATGAAAAGAGGGACAGGCTGGCAAATCAAGAAACTCCCACAAGTAGATTTTACCCATCAACCCGCTAATGAGTATCAAAAAGCAAGAATAGCTTATAATGAGCAAATGAAAAGAGAATATGCTAGACTCACTAAAGAAAAGGAAGCGCTAAGGAAAAGAGCGAGGTATGTTAATACTTTTGTGACTTTAGCTATTATTGCCTGCGTTTTAAGTTTAGTGGCACTTGCCATTAGTGGATTAGGATAAAAGTTTTTAAAGTCCAATATTGAAAAAAGCAGTCTGTTTGATTTATATTATAAATAGTTTAAAAATCAAGGAGAATTTTTATTAAAATATAAAATTTGGCTATACTATATTAAGGAGACTTTAAATGGAAAAGCAAGTCCATGAAAAAATTAAGGCATTCATCCATAAGCATGATATGATTCATCCTGGAGATGAATTGGTACTAGGGGTTTCTGGTGGAGCAGATTCGATGATGCTATTATATTATTTTTTCTTATATCAAAATTTGTATCATGTTACATTAAAAGTAGCACATGTTCATCATGGATTAAGAGAGGCAGCTGAAATGGATGCCCAGTTGGTAGAAGCATTTTGCAAAAGGCATAATATTCCTTTTTTTAGGCATGATTGTCAGATTAAAGAGATTGCAAGAATACGTAAGCTCTCAGAAGAAGAAGCTGGTAGAGAAGAAAGATATAATTTCTTTATATCATTATTAAATGGTAATGGTAGAATAGTGACAGCGCACAACATGAATGATCAAGCAGAAACTATGATTATGAGGTTTACAAGAGGTACAGATATTAAGGGACTTTCGGGTATTTTACCAAAACGAGAAAATATCATTAGGCCACTGCTGTGTTTAACTAGAGAGGAAATAGAAGCTTATTGTAAGGAAATGAACATTTCTTATAGGGATGATGAAAGTAATTTTAAAACCATCTATACAAGAAATAAGATTCGCCTAGAATGCATTCCTTATATAAAGGAAGCATTAAATCCATCGATTGTATCTGTTTTGGCAAGGCAAGGTGAATTGTATCGAGAAGAGGACGAGTTTTTAACCATACATGCTGTGGAGCTTTTTGAAGAGTGCTATATCAAGCAAGGTGATAAAGAGGCTTTAGATTTATCTAAGTTAATGAGTATGCACCCCTATATGCAAAAGAGAATCATACTAATGGCAATCGAAAAAATGATAGGAAGAAAAGATATTACTTCAAGTCATATTGAAAGTTGCATTGAGCTTTGTAATCTTCAAGTGGGTAAAGAAGTTCATTTACCGTATGGATTAGTTGTAAAAAAAGATTACGAATATCTTCTTTTATATAAGGAAAATAAAGATGAAATACTTTCGTATTGCATCGATTTAAAAGAGGGAAAACAAGTCATATCAGAGGCTGATATTACTATAGAACTTCGTAAATTCGCTTTTGAAAGAATTAATCAAAAGAATGAAAACATATATACTAAATATATTGATTATGGTAAAATAAAAAATGGATTGCAAATTCGAACTCGTAGGCCGTCGGATTATATTAAGCTAAAAAGTGGCACCAAAAAGCTTAAAAAATTGTTCACTGATGATAAGATTTCTAAATCTATAAGAGATACATTGCCACTTATAGCAGATGGAAATGAAATCATATGGATTGTTGGAGGCCGTTTAAATAGTGATTACTATATAACGGAACATACAAACGAGGTTCTAGAAATTAAAATACTTAAAGGACGTTAGTAGGAGGTACCATGTTAAATTTAGACACACTTATATCGGAAGAGGAATTACAAGCTCGTATTGCGCAGTTAGGAGCTGAAATTAGTAAAGACTATGAAGGAAAAGAGCTTGTTGTGTTATGTATATTAAAAGGTGGTGTTATGTTTATGACAGACCTTGTAAAACATATTTCTGTACCACTAAAAATGGAATTTATGGTTGTATCAAGCTATGGAGATGAGTATAAGAGTAGTGGGCTTGTAAGAATCATTAAAGATTTAGATGAGCCGATTCACGACAAACATGTACTAATTGTAGAAGATATTATTGATTCAGGTAGAACATTAGCATACTTAACAAAAATGTTAAGTGAGAGAAATCCAGCAAGTCTTAAACTTTGTACACTTCTTAATAAAGAAGAAGAACGTGTAACAGACGTTGAAGTAGATTACACAGGCTTCAAAGTAGGCAATGAGTTCGTTATTGGATATGGACTTGATTACAAGCAATATTATAGAAACTTACCTTATATTGCTGTAAATAGAGGATAGTATCTAGTCATAGAGAGGAGGAATGATTGTGAAAAAGAAATTCAAAGGCACCTATGTCTATTTAATTTTAGTCGTGGTTCTTGCCTTATATGTCTTTTACGGAACAGGAAAAGACCTTAATCAATCTGTAACTAAATTAAGTATTTTTGAAGTTATGGATAAGATTGAGAACAAACAAATTAAATCAATTGAACAAGTGGTATCAAGTGCAGATGATGGTAGATTTATTGTCATAGATAATGAGGGCAATAAGACAACACTTAATGTTGCACAAGATGCTTTTACACAATACTTATTAGGGTTACCTCAAGATGTAAGAGCTTCGTTTACTTATACGGGTAGTCAAGAGCAAACAAGTATGTTCTTCCCTATCTTACAAATTATCTTGATTATAGGGATGTTTATCTTTATCATGATTTTCTTTGTTCAACAAATGCAAGGAGGCGGTGGCGGCGGTGGCCGTATCATGTCTTTTGGTAAAAGTAGAGCAAAGATGACTATCGATGATAAAGGAGCCATTACTTTAAAAGATGTAGCTGGTTTAGATGAAGAAAAGACAGAAGTTGCAGAAATTGTAGACTTCCTTAAAAATCAAAATCGTTATGTTCAAGTAGGAGCTAAAATTCCTAAAGGAGTACTTCTTGTAGGGCCTCCAGGAACAGGTAAAACATTACTTGCAAAAGCAATCGCAGGAGAAGCTGGAGTACCATTCTTTAGTATTTCAGGTTCAGACTTCGTAGAAATGTTTGTGGGTGTTGGTGCTTCTCGTGTAAGAGACTTATTCGAGCAAGCTAAGAAAAATGCACCTTGTATCGTATTCATCGATGAAATTGATGCTGTTGGACGTAAGCGTGGAGCTGGTCTTGGCGGCGGACATGATGAAAGAGAACAAACACTTAACCAACTTCTTGTTGAGATGGATGGTTTCGGAATTAATGAGGGAGTTATTGTACTTGCAGCAACTAACCGTTCTGATGTACTTGATCCAGCACTTCTTAGACCAGGTCGTTTCGATAGAAAAATCGTAGTCAATAGACCAGACATTACAGGTCGTAAAGCAATTCTTAAGGTTCACTCAAAAGGTAAACCACTTAATGAAGATATCGATATTGATGTCATTGCAAAATCTACACCAGGATTTACAGGTGCAGACCTTGCAAACTTAATGAACGAAGCAGCGCTTCTTACTGCTCGTCATAATAAACGTGCCATTGATATGAATGAGGTACAAAAAGCTCTTATTAAGATTACAATGGGTACAGAAAAGAAAAGTCATGTGATTACAGATAAAGAAAGAAAGCTTACAGCTTATCATGAAGTAGGGCATGCACTTCTTGCTGAATTACTTGATAAAGTAGAGCCAGTACACATTGTTTCTATTATTCCAGTAGGTCAAGCGGGTGGTTTCACTATGACGCTTTCTAAGGATGATAGTTTCCGTACTAAAGGAGAATTACTCCAAAATATTATCATGACTCTTGGTGGTCGTGCTGCAGAACAGTTAGTTTTAGATGACATCACAACAGGTGCATCTGGAGATATTAAACAAGCAACGCAGATTGCTAGAGAAATGGTTACAACTTATGGTATGAGTCGTCTTGGACCTATTAAATATGGTGATGAAGAATCAGAACCATTCTTAGGTAGGGATTATAACCACTCTCGTAACTATGGTGAAGCCCTTGCTACTGAAATTGATAAGGTAGTGGCTGAAATTATTGAAGATGCTTACCAAAAAGCACTTCAAATGTTACAAGAAAATATGGATTTACTTCACAGAGCATCTCAAATGCTGATGAAGAAAGAAAAACTTTCAGGTCCAGAATTTAGAGCAATTCTTCGTGGTGAAGAAATTGATGAAGACAAAGTAGCAGACTTTAATCTTTTTGACTCTGTATTAGAAGGAGAAAAGAAAGAAGAAAGAGAAGCTAAAAAGCATACTTTTATTCAATTAGAAAAATCACAAGAAGAAACTGAATCTGTAGAAGATAGAAACGAAGATCGTCCAATCGAATAGAAATTCAAACAAAAAGCCGAAATTTATTTTCGGCTTTTTTGTTTTGTGTTATTATGTTTTTTTGTTTTATGGCTTTTTTATTTGATATATTCAGAGAGTAGGAATATGCATTTTAGCTACAAAGATGAAATTTGCATTTAGACAGCATAATAGTGTAATATCAAATATTATATGGATGTGAAAATGGAGTTTATGGACAGTAGTATATGGAGAGGGATTCGATATGAAAGATAAAGTACTAGCTTTTTTGAAGAAAGAAAAAAAATATTGTTCAGGAGAAGAGATTAGCCATGAATTAGGGGTTACTAGGGCGGCTATTTGGAAAACGATTAAGAAGTTACAAGCAGAAGGATATGAAATTCAATCTAGCACTAAAAAAGGCTATAAGTTATTAGGCACGCCTAATATTGTGACACCTAGTGAAGTGAAAGAACATTTACAAACCAAAGTACTGGGTCAAACAATATATTATGAAACAGAGATGGATTCCACTAATAATAAAGCGAAGGAACTTGCTAGGCAAGGAGCTCAAGAAGGTACACTTGTGATAGCGGACAAGCAAACAAATGGTAAAGGACGTTTAGGAAGAAGTTGGACTTCACCAGAAGGGGCAGGGATATGGATGAGTCTTATCTTAAGACCTCATATTTTGCCACAATATGCCAGCCAAATTACATTAGTGGCGGGTCTTAGTTTATGTGAAGCAATACAAGAAGTAACAGGTCTAGAAGTAGGAATTAAGTGGCCTAATGACGTAGTAGTAAATGGTAAAAAGGTATGTGGCATTTTAACAGAGATGAATGCAGAGATGGAGGAAATCAACTATATTATAGTAGGGATTGGTATTAATGTGAATATCATGACATTTCCAGTTGAATTGCCCTATGCTTCTTCGCTACGCTTAGAAGGTGGAGAAGAGTATTCTAGAAGTAGTATCATCCAAACATTCTTAGAGAAATTTGAAGTTGCATACAATACATATAAAAGTAACCCTACTTTAGAAAGTATTAGAGAAAGATATGAGAAAAATTGTATAACACTTTATAAGAAGGTGAAACTAATAAAGAAGAATGAAGAAGTCATAGCATATGCCACAGGGATTACAAATGAAGGGGCTTTAAGTGTGTGTTATGAAGATGACAGCAAAGAAGATGTGTTATCAGGTGAGATATCTGTTAGAGGGCTATATGGATATGTATAATCGCTATACAATAGAGAAGAAAGAAAAAAGCACATCTTGTCTATAATAGGGATACAAGTTATAGTAAATAAGCAGCTATTTTAGCAGTCGAGTTTATTAATAATAGATGGAATAGAATAAATCAGTTAGAGTATGAGTTAAGCTGATGGAGGAAAAAGTAAATGAAAAAAGAGATTTTAATTTCGGTATCACCTTATGTACAAAAATACTATATCAATGAATCATTTAATGATTTACCAGAAGATATTAAAGAAACGCTAAGAGCAAAGCTTGCGGTTATTGCAGAAAAAACGCATGCCATTATTTCATTAGGGTTTAATGAAAATGGAGAAATCTACTTAGAATATCAATATGAAGATTTAAGTTATATGGATGAAATTGGTGTAGAACTACGTATTAAGAAATTTAAGCAAGAAGAAAATGAACTTTTAAAATCAATTAAAATGTGGTATATGATTTATCACACACCAAATGGATCTATTGTAAGGGATATTCTTTTAATGCAAAAAGAAGGTAAAAGTAAAGAAGATATGACTCAAAGTCTATTAAGTAAGTATGGACAAGAATATAGTGAGTTTATAAGCATTCTCCTAGAAGATGAATAGAACACTTATAGCTATAAAAGAAATTGACTATACTAATGTGTAATATTATGCTATAATCTAGTCTGTTAAAACGGTGCATATTGTATACATGAAGAACATAAGTAGTTATCATAAGAATTGCACCGATTAAATCGCATTGCATCTCTATGAAAAGGTTACAATTTTAAAGAGAGCGATAGCAAGGAGGAAAAAATGAATACAGCAAAAAGAACCAAAACTTTAACATTACTAGGTGTGCTCATCGCTATTCAGGTAGTACTGACACTAGTTAATGTGGGACTAATTCCACTACCGGCAATTAAGGCAACTACATTACATATTCCTGTAATAGTAGGGGCAGTGCTATTAGGACCTACAGAAGGAATGATATTGGGCGCTTCATTTGGAATCATTTCTGTGATTACCAATACTATGCAACCAGGGCTTACATCTTTTGTATTTTCACCGTTTGTTACAGTTGGAGAGCAGTCAGGGAATTTATTAAGTTTAGTCGTAGCTATTGTTCCACGTGTACTTATTGGGCTTAATGCATATTGGAGTTTTAAACTCGTAAGTCGTTTTGATAAGTCAAAAATCTTTTCTTATGCAGTAGCAGGCGTGGTAGGGGCATTAACCAACACCATTTTTGTAATGGGTGGGATTTATTTACTCTTTGGTCAGCAGTATGCAGCAGCAACAAATCATGCATTTAGTGAGTTATTAGGTGTGATTATAACAGTGGTTGCAGCTAATGGTATTCCAGAAGCTATTACAGCAGGGATTATTGTACCAGCTCTTTCTAAACCACTAAGTATGATTTTTAGATTTGGAAATAAGTAAAATAAGTTAAACGAATCATTTTTGAAAGTTTATATATAAAAAGGATGAAAATCATGAGTAAACATATTGTAATTGGGGTAACCGGAGGCATTGCAGTCTATAAAATATTAGATGTAGCAAGTAGACTAAGAAAATTAGGATATAGCATGAATACGATTATGACAGAGAGTGCTTGTGAGTTTGTCAAACCGTTATCGTTTCAAACCATTACAAATAATTACGTTGTTACAGATACATTTGAAAGACCTTATACATGGGACGTAGAGCATATTGCGCTTGCTAAAAAAGCAGATATCATGTTAGTAGCACCAGCTACGGCTAATATTATCGGCAAAGTAGCTAATGGTATTGCAGATGATATGCTTTCTACGACTGTTATGGCAGCTAGAGGACCAGTTATTTTTGCTCCAGCTATGAATACTGCTATGTATGAGAATCCTATTGTACAGGAAAATATAGCCTATTTAAAAGAAAAAGGTTATTTATTTATTGAACCAGATTCAGGATGGTTAGCATGTGGAGATTTAGGAGCAGGTAAGTTGCCTACTCCAGAAAAAATTGTAGAATATGTAGTAGGAGTTTTACAAAAGATAGAAGAAAATGCTAAGGAAGAAGTAAAAAGAGACTTAGAAGGGAAGCATATTTTAGTAACAGCAGGCCCAACTATTGAAGCAATTGATCCAATGCGATATATTACCAATCATTCTTCTGGAAAGATGGGGTATGCTATTGCTGAGGATGCGGCAAAGCGTGGCGCTAAAGTTGTCTTAGTATCTGGTCAAACAAATTTAGAATGTCCTAAAGGTGTAGAACGCATTGATGTACGCAGTGCAAGAGATATGTATAAGGCGGTACACGAGCATTTTGAATGGGCAGACGCAGTCATTAAAACTGCAGCGGTAGCAGATTATAGGCCTAAAGAAATGAGTAATCATAAGATTAAGAAAAATGGTGACAACCTAATTTTGGAACTTGTACCGAATCCGGATATTCTAAGAAGTTTGGGTGAGAGAAAAACACATCAAATTCTTGTAGGATTTGCGGCAGAGACGCAGAATGTGATAGAATATGCCGAAGACAAAATTCGTAAGAAGAACTTAGACTTTATTGTGGCAAATAATATTGCAGCAGCAGGAGCTGGCTTTAAAGGTGATACCAATATTGCTACTATTATAGAAAAAGATGGTACTATTACAGAGCATCCGCAGATGTATAAATCTGAATTAGGTAATGTGATTTTAGACAAGGTAAAAGATTATTTAAGTTAAAAGAAAATAGCAAAGCAAACTAAGCTTAAATATGGCAGGTACCTAAAATTCTGGGTACCTGCCTTTTAGAACTTATAAGAGAAATTCATGTAAATAACTTAAGCAATGGTGTTTAGATCGTAAAAATGCCAGTAGAAATTAAAGTACGATTTTAGAACCTTACGATAGTAGTAAGGAAATAAGGAGAGATAGAGGCATGTTATTAGCAATTGACATAGGAAATACTAATATTGTAATGGGAGTCATGAAGGGAATGGAATTAATTTCCAGCTTTAGGCTAACGACTCAGACTCCACGTACATCAGATGAATATGGTATTATGATGGTGGAACTTTTAAGACAAAGAGGATTAGAAACTAAAGATATTGCAGCAGTTATTGTTTCTTCTGTAGTACCAGACATTATGTATTCTTTTACAAATGGTATTAAAAGATATCTTCGTCAAAAGCCTATGATTGTTGGTCCTGGCCTTAAGACGGGATTAGCTGTTAGAACAGATAATCCAAGAGAAGTAGGCGCAGACCGTATTGTAAACTGTGTAGCTGCATATGAGCTTTATGGTGGACCATGTATTGCAATAGATTTTGGAACTTCAACAACATATGACATTGTTAATGGCAAAGGTGAGTTTATTGGTGGTTTAATTACACCAGGTATTCGTATTTGTGCAGATGTCTTATGGCAAAGAGCTGCGCAATTGCCTCATATGGAGATTAAGAAAACAAAAGGTATTTTAGATTGTAAGAATACTATTAGTGCAATGCAATCAGGTCTTGTCTATGGTTATATTGGACAAGTTGAGTATATTATCAATAAAGTTAGAGAAGAATTAAATGTACCGGAGTTAAAAGTAGTAGCAACTGGTGGTCTTGGAAAAATCATTGAAGATGGTACAGATGCAATAGAGTATTATGATAGATTACTAACGCTAAAAGGATTAGTAATTATATATGAAAAGAATAGATAGGATGAAGTAAATATGGAATTTGGATCAGTAAAAACGCCGAATAATGTTTTCTTAGCTCCAATGGCAGGGATTACAGATTATCCATTTAGAATAATTTGTAAAGAATTTGGCGTTGGAATGATGACAACAGAAATGGTAAGTGCGAAAGGCTTACTATATGAAAATGTAAGAACAAGTGAACTACTTTATGTAGATCCTAAGGAACATCCAATTGGGGCACAGCTTTTTGGGAGTGATCCAAAGATTCTAAGTGAGATGGCCAAGAAGGTAGAAGAAACAGAAGTAGATTTTATCGATATTAATATGGGATGTCCAGCACCTAAGATTACTAAAAATGGTGAGGGCTCAGCGCTTCTAAAAAACCCAGAGCTTATTGGAGAGATTGTTCATGCTGTTTCTAGTGCACTTTCTAAACCATTAACGATAAAGATTCGTAAAGGTTTTGATGATGAACATATTAATGCTGTAGAAGTGGCAAAAATAATAGAACAAGCAGGTGCAAGTGCATTAGCACTTCATGGAAGAACAAGAGAACAGTTTTATAGTGGCGTAGCAGATTGGGATATTATTAAAGAAGTAAAACAAAATATTTCTATCCCGCTCATTGGAAATGGTGACATTAGAACACCACAAGATGCAAAAAGAATGATGGATTATACAGGATGTGATGCTGTTCTGATTGCTAGGGGAGCACAAGGTAATCCGTGGCTTTTCAAAAGAACAGTTCACTATTTAGAAACAGGAGAGCTTCTTCCTGAACCAACTTTCGAGGAAAGGGTTGAAGTTATTTTAAAACATGCTAAAATGTTAGAGGCTTATAAAGGACAGTATGTAGGAATTCGTGAAATGCGCTCACATTTAACTAATTATGTAAGAGGTATTCATGGTGCTACAGAGTTACGTAGATTAATGACTAGTGTAGAAACTTATGATGACATTAAACGCCTACTTGATGAGTGTTTAGAGAAACAAAAAGCCTATAAACTACAACATGAGCTAGAGCAAAATTAATACGGCTCACTATAACTATCGCTTAATTTGACAAACCACCGCCCAAGTTGACAAGCTTATATAGGGTACGGTATAATTGTTAAATTAAAAAACTCTAGTAGTAATAAGAGATAGATGGATTTAGTATAATATATAAAAATATCTGAAGGATTTAAGAAAGGGAGTAAAGATATGGCAGGCAAATCAGTATTACTCACATATGAGGGGATTAAAAAATTAGAGGCAGAACTTGAAAACTTAAAAACAACTCGTCGTAACGAAGTTGCTGAAAAATTAAAAGAAGCAAGAGCTCAAGGGGACCTTTCAGAAAATGCTGAGTATGATGCAGCAAAAGAAGAACAAGCAGAAATTGAAGTTCGTATCGTTGAAATTGAAAATATGTTGAAAAATGCTACTGTAATCGATGCAGATGGTGATGCAGCTGAAATCGTAAAACCAGGTTATACAGTAAGACTTTATGATCACGCTTTCGAAGAAGAAGTAGATTATTTAATCGTTGGTTCAACAGAAGCTGACCCAGTAAACGGTAAAATTTCTAACGAATCTCCAGTAGGTATGGCTTTAATGAACCGTAAAGTTGGTGATATCGTAGAAGTTGAAACAGCTGATGGTGTAGATAGATACGAAATTTTAGGTATTACAAACTAAAGTATTATAAGTACATGTAAGACAAGATGAGGAGGAATCAGAAGTGTCTGATCAAAATCAAGTACAAGAGAACATTAATGTTAATGAATTAATCAAAGTAAGATATGATAAATTAGAAGCGCTTCAAGCAAAAGGAAAAGATCCTTTCAAAATTACTAAAGTTGAAATTACAACTCACAGTGAAACAGCTAAGAGAGATTTTGAAGCAATTGAAGCAACATTAGAAGAACACGAAATGTCAGAGAAGACTTTTGTTAAAGTAGCAGGTCGTATTATGGCAAAACGTGATATGGGTAAAGCATCTTTCATCACAATCCAAGACGAAGAAGGTCGTATTCAATCTTATGTAAGAAAAGATGAACTTGGCGATGAAGATTACGCAGATTTCAAAAAATATGACATTGGTGATTTAGTTGCAATCCAAGGTTATATCTTTAGAACACAAAAAGGTGAAATCTCAGTGCGTGCTAAAGCTGTACAATTAATTTCTAAGAGTTTACAAATCTTACCAGAGAAATACCATGGTCTTAAAGATATGGAAATGAGATATCGTCAACGCTATGTTGATTTAATTGTAAATCCAGAAGTTAAAGACGCATTCGCAAAACGTAGTGCGATTATTCGTTCTATCAGAAACTTCTTAGATAATCAAGGATTTATGGAAGTAGAAACACCAATCCTTCATACAATTGCAGGTGGTGCTGCTGCTAGACCATTCATTACACACCATAACACATTAGATATGGATATGTACTTGAGAATTGCTCCAGAGCTTAAATTAAAACGCCTCATCGTTGGTGGTTTTGAAAAAGTATATGAATTAGGTAGAACATTCCGTAACGAAGGTATGTCAATCAGACATAACCCAGAGTTTACAATGATTGAATTATACCAAGCATATGCAGATTACAATGATATGATGGATATCACAGAAGCAATCATTAGAAATGCTTGTCTTGAAGTAAATGGTACAGCTGTTATTGAGTATGATGGTATAGAGATTGATCTTTCTAAACCATTCAAGAGAATTTCAATGGTAGATGCAGTTAAAGAATATACAGGTATTGACTTCAGAGCAATCGACTTAGAAGAAGCAAGAAAACTTGCTAAAGAAAAACATGTTGCTATTGAAGATCACCACATGAAAGGTGATATCTTAAACTTATTCTTCGAAGAATTCGTAGAAGAACACCTTATCCAACCAACATTCTTAACAGAGCATCCAGTAGAAATTTCTCCACTTGCAAAACGTAAACCAGAAGACCCAGAATACACAGAACGTTTCGAGTTATTCATCGTAGGTCGTGAACATGCTAATGCTTTCTCTGAGCTTAACGATCCAATCGATCAAAGAAGCCGTTTCAAACGTCAAGAAGAGCTTCGTGAAGCTGGTGATGATGAAGCATGCTTAATCGATGAAGACTTCTTAACAGCTCTTGAATATGGTTTACCTCCAACAGGTGGTATGGGAATGGGTATCGATAGACTTGTCATGTTACTTACAAACTCTGCATCAATTAGAGACGTATTATTATTCCCAACAATGAAACCTATTAACGAATAAGATTAATATATACGAGGCTGTGATATCATTAATAATTACTAGCCTCAATGAATAAAAGAGCAATAAAACTAAAAGTTTGATTCGTTTTATTGCTCTTTTTTGCTTTCTATAGTATTACTTATTCATTTATATCATTCCAACTTGGCCATGGAGCATCTTCCTCTATGGCTTTTTTTATTGCCGAATAATAGAGGACCTTTTCCTTAATATGGATAAGGTCCATTTCCATGCTATTGATTTTTTCCTTAATATCTGCTTCATGTTCCTTAACTAAATTTAAAATGGCATCAATATTTTGATCTAGATTGGAGGCATATTTATAAAATTCATGTATTTTTGAGATAGACATTCCTGTACGCTTAAAGCGATGAATTCCCTTAAGTCTTTCAATATGACGATCATTGTATATTCGTTGATTTTGGGGGTTTCTTTCAACATTTTCTAGAAGGCCAATCTCTTCATAATATCTAAGGGTGGATGGTGGGACATGAGATATACTTGCTAATTGTTGTATGGTATACATGGAACGCCTCCTAAATAGTTTTGTAAAGTCCAAATAGCTCTTGACTTAAAGTATACTTGAAGTGATATCTTTAGTAAAGAAGATGTAAGAAAGGAATTTAAATTATGAAATATTGTAATATTTTAAATTCTTATCTAAAGGTGAGAGAAATTGCAGTAGGGAGTTGGGTGACAGATCTTGGAGATAATGGGAAAGTAACAGAAGATTTAGAGATAGCGATGCCGGCTCTTGCATTTGCCTGGGTTCTTAGAAAGAAAATAGTAGGCAGTGTAATCGTAGGAGCTAGTAAAGCGATCCAGCTAGAGAGTAATCTGAAAGCAGTTGATGTAAGGATACCAGAGGAGGCATTAACAGAAATTGATAGGATTCTTGGCTTTGTTAAATTTGAAAGACATGTGGGATTGTTAGTTTAAATAAGAAGGTGTGGTGGAGATGGAAACTTTAAGATTAGGATATAAATATTTTAGGAAAAGTATGCCCATAGCTATTATTGCTGAAGTTCTTAGTTTAATAGGAATTTATGCAGAGCTGTTGTTGCCTCTATTGGCGGGAATGCTGATTGATTTTGTCATTCAAAAAGGAGAGGTAACGAATGAGAGTGGGGGGATGTTTCATTTTCTATTAAGTGGGAAATATGGCGAAGTCCATAGCGTGCAACTATTCTTTTCTATTGCCGTGATTTATATCATCCTATTAATACTTCGTGTGGTGTTAATTTATGCTCGTGATTTAATGCAGGAAAGAGTGGGGCTAAAGTTAGAGACAGATCTTCGTTATAGTACATATAGAAAACTGATGGCATTAGATTCTGAGACAATTGCCAACTATAATTCAGGTGAATTACTACAAATTTTGAATAACGATACGATTATGTTTAAGGAATTATTTGCACATAGAATTCCCTACTTATGGGATGCCATTTTTATGCTAGTGGTTACTTTGATTTTAATTTCAACAATTAATCTTTCTTTCTTGATTATTCCTCTAATTCTTATGCCATTTTTGGTAAAAGCAGTATTGGATTTCAAGAAGCAAGCTCGTTTAAATTTCAAGGAAATTCGTCAAAGAAGTGCAGAGATGAACCTAACAACACAAGAGAATATTGCGGCAGTTCGTATTGTTCGTTCTTTCACTAATGAAGAGTTGGAGAAGGAGAAGTTTGATCAATCTAATATGAATTTTTCTGATGCGCGCTTAAAGCAGGTTTGGTTATCATCAAAGTTCGATTTAACCTTTAATACCATTAAGCAAATTGCTTATATCGGCACCATTATAATTGGTGCTGTTTTAGTTGTGAAGGGATACATGACCGTAGGATATGTTTTGACATCCTCTACCTATGTCATGCGAATTATGCATAATATTACTGGTTTAAATAATCATATTTTCAATATGCAGCAGATGATGATTGCAGGTATAGAGCTGAAAAAATTCATGGAAAAGGAAAGTCATGTGCCTGATAATAAGGCGCTAAATCTTCACTGTGATACGCCAAATATTGAACTTAAGAATGTAAGTCTCCAGATTGATGGTCAGGAGATTTTAAAGGATATTAACTTAAGTATTCCTTATGGTAAAAAGATTGGCATCGTAGGTGAGACAGGCTCTGGGAAGAGTGTTTTGTTAAAGACACTGGTACGTATTCGTGACATTACGGGAGGAAGTATTAGCATTGATGGACATGATATTAAGGACTTTGACCTAGAGAGTTTAAGAAATATGTACTCTTATGTATTTCAGGATGTATTCCTTTTTTCAAATACCATTGAATCCAACATTGCATTTAGCAGACCAGATATTGATGAACGTATGGTGACCAAAGCAGCCACCCATGCTCAGGCAGATAAGTTTATTGATGCACTGGCAGATCGCTATAAGACAATCGTAGGTGAGAGAGGGCTTGGTATTTCTGGTGGGCAGAAGCAGAGAGTATCCATTGCTAGAGCATTCCACAAGAATGCACCTATTTTTGTTTTAGATGACTCAACCAGTGCTTTAGATGTGAATACTGAGCGCATATTACTTCAAGAAATTCATAATCATTTTGCAGAGAAAACGGTGATTATTACAGCTCATAGATTCTCATCTGTTGTAGATTGCGATGAAATTCTATATATGAAGGATGGAGAGATTGTAGAAAGAGGAAACTTTAAAGAGCTCATGGAGTTAGGTGGAAGCTTTGCACATGTGTATAATGTGCAGAAGGAGCAGCACGCAAGTACTATCGATTATGATAATCTTACGCAGGTAGGAGGTGATCAGTGTGGCTAAACGCAATACCTTTTTTGAAGATGAAAAAATTGAAAAGAAGATAGATATAAAGCAGTTAGGTAGAACAATGAAGTATATTCTTCCTTACAAAAAGCTTTTGATTTTAGTAAGTGGGATGATGCTCATCGCATCAGTAGTATCCTTATTTCCACCAAGACTTTTGAAGCTAATTGTAGATGAGGTGGTGGTTAATAAGGATTACAAACAGTTGGCAATGGTAGGTGTAGCACTTATCTTACTTGCAGCAGTTGAGATTATATCCACATTTATCCAGACAAGAAGTATGGGGAATATGGGGCTTAAGATTATTTCTCAAATTCGAAAGGATATTTTTGAGCGCTTGCAGCAATTATCCTTTGACTATTTTGATAATCGTCCTGACGGTAAAATTGTCGTTCGTGTGACGGAGTATATTAATGGACTAGCAGACTTTTTTTCAAACTATGTGATGATGTTTGCGATTTATATTGTGAAGCTTGTGGTTGTAACCGTATTTATGCTTTCATTAAGCCCAACACTGACACTCACTGTATTTGCGACTATTATTCCAATGATGACAATCATCTTTTTACTTCGTTCATTCCTACGTAAAATGTATACGATGCTGCGTTTTAAAAACTCCAATAGAGCAGCATTTCTTGTAGAATCCATTATGGGAGAACAGATTGTAAAGAACTATAATCGTATCGAGAAAAATAAGGAAGTCTACAGACAAATTCATGAAGAATGCATAAATACATGGTGGAGGATTACAAAGTTTTCTAGATTAAATAATCCAGTAGTGCAGACCTTCTGGCATGTTGGAACCTTATGTATCTATGGTGTGGCATTAGTAATGATTTTAGAGGGAAATGATTGGATTACGGCAGGTATGGTGATTACCTTTACGACATATATGAATTCTTTCCAGGAGCCATTGTCTCAGATATCAACTATTATTCAAGAGCTTGCACAGGTAAGCTCCAATCTTGAACAGGTATTTGACACCATTGATTATTCTCTAGTCATTAAAGATAAGGAAAACTCAGTTGTTTTGGACCATATACAAGGGGATATAGATTTTAATGATGTAACCTTTGCATATGAGGACGATATAAATGTTTTGGAGCATTTTAATCTCCATGTAAAACAAGGAGAAACTATTGCACTAGTAGGACCTACGGGAGCGGGTAAGACCACTATCATCAATATGCTTACTAGATTCTATGATGTCAAAGAAGGCAGTGTAACTATTGATGGTATTGATGTAAGAGATGTTAGTCTTTTCTCCTTACGTAAGGAAGTTGGGGTATTAATGCAGGATCCATTTATTTTTAAAGGAACGGTAATGGACAATATCCGATATGGTAAATGGGATGCTACTGATGAAGAATGTATTGAGGCGGCAAAGCTGATTTTTGCGGATAGATTTATTCAGAAATTAAAGGATGGTTACAATCATGTATTAGAGGAGCGTGGCAGTGGGTTATCTTCTGGAGAAAAGCAGTTAATCAGTTTTGCTCGAATTGTACTAAAGAATCCATCAGTTATTATTTTGGATGAGGCGACCAGTGCAATCGATACAGAAACAGAGATATATATTAAAGAAGCTTTGGATATTCTGATTAAGGATAAGACAGCGTTTATCGTAGCACATAGATTATCTACTATTCGTAATTCAGATCGCATTTTATTCATTAGCAACAAGGGAATTGCTGAGGAAGGTACGCATGAAACGCTCATGGCTCAGAAGGGATTGTATTATGAGTTAGCGAAGTAGAAAAAGA
>SVDC01000050.1 GCA_015058045.1 Cellulosilyticum sp. | reverse complement strand
TAAACTTCATTAAGCTTACAAGAGAACAACAATTAGACGTTCTTAGCCGTACTTTCCACGAAAGAATGTAATAAGATAATCTTATAAAGAATCCGAACCACTGATTATAGGTGGTTCGGATTTTTGCGTTTGACTCAAGAGACTTCTTTACAAATGCATAGGGACTATAAAAGCAGGAGTTGACTTTAAAGCTTATCCATCTTATGATAAATTGAATAGAAATCGGCAGGAAAGGAAGACCTTAATGATTTATTTAGATTATGCAGCAGATACACCTGTTCGTAAGGAAGTTTTAGAACGTTTTAATAAGGTAAGTGAAACTTATTTTGCAAATCCTAATGCAAATCATGCACTAGGCAAAGCGGCAAAAGCATGTATTGAAGAGGCTACGTTAAAAATAGCCCAGCAATTAAAAATAAAGCCAGAAGAATTGATTTTTACATCTGGTGCAACAGAGGCCAATAATTTGGCGATTAAAGGGGTAGCAGAGCAATATGGGAGAAAGGGTAAACATATTATTACCTCTTATTTGGAACACTCTTCTGTTACTGGACCACTGAGCTATTTACAAGAGAAAGGGTTTGAAGTGGATTTTGTGCAAATTATGCCAGATGGGCGTATTAACTTAGAACATTTGCAGGAATTATTACGTCCAGATACCATTCTTATATCATTTGCAGCAGTAGATAGTGAACTAGGTGTAATTCAAGATCTAAGAGCGATTAGAAATTTAATAAAAGATTATCCAAACTGTTTATTCCATGTAGATGCGACACAAGCTATCGGAAAAATATCTGTAGATTTAGAGCTTATGGATTTAATGACCTTTACTGCGCATAAGCTTTATGGGATTCATGGCATTGGTGCTTTAGTGAAAAAGGAGAAGATTTATCTAACACCTATTGTTCATGGTGGTTTAAGTACAACACCTTTTAGAAGTGGTACACCAACATTGGCGCTTATTGATTCTATGAATACAGCATTAGAGTTTGCTTTAAAGGAGCAAGAAGCATGTTATGAAAAAGTTCTAGATTTCAATCAGCAAATAAGGAAAGCACTTAGCGGGTATCCTGAAGTGTATATCAATAGTGATGAAAAAGTGGCAAGCCCATATATTATCAATATTAGTTTAAAGGGAATTAAGGCATCAGAAATGCAGCAGAAACTAGAGGAAAGAGAAATCTATGTTTCAACTAAGTCTGCATGTGTTACGCCTAACACGCCTTCAAGACCTGTTTTAGCCCTCTCTGGGGATCGAAAAAGAGCCTTGTCTACACTTCGAATCAGTTTAGGTCATTTAACAACCCAAGAGGAAATTCATTGTTTTATTGAAGCATTTGATGCAAGTTATAAGGAATTAAAGTAAAGAGGACAAAAAAATGGAAAAGCAAACACCAAAGTATAAAGAAGTTGAAAAAAGTATTATAAAAAAATATAAGAAACAAATATGGAAGCGCTTTATTAAGGGGATTAATGAGTATGATTTAATCCAAGAAGGTGATAAAATTGCCGTTTGTATTTCAGGCGGTAAAGATTCTATGTTATTAGCTAAATGCATGCAAGAATTACAACGTCACTGGCTTGTAAAGTTTGAACTTGTTTTCTTAGTAATGGACCCAGGATATAATCCTTATAATAGGCAAGTTATAGAGGAAACAGCAGAGGAACTTAATATTCCTATTACTGTATTTGAATCACCAATTTTTGATGTTGTTGCAGATGTAGAAGATACACCTTGCTATTTATGTGCACGTATGAGAAGAGGCTATTTATATAAAGAAGCACAAGCATTAGGATGTAATAAGATTGCACTTGGTCATCATTTTGATGATGCAATTGAAACGATTTTAATGAGTATGCTTTATAGTGGTCAAATGAAAACGATGATGCCAAAGCTTCATAGTACAAATTATGAAGGAATGGAACTCATTCGTCCGTTATATTTAGTTAAAGAAGAAGATATTGTTGCATGGGGACGTTATAATGATTTACGTTTTATTCAATGTGCATGTCGTTTAACAGAGCATTGTAGTGTTAGTGGGCAAGGTGGTGGCTCTAAACGTCAAGAAATGAAGGACCTTATTAAGAAGTTTAGGCAGATTAATCCGTACATTGATATTAACATCTTTAAAAGCGTGCATGATGTAAATCTAGAAACAATTATTGGATATCATGATAGTCAAAAAAACTATTCATTTTTAGAACTATATAAAAATGGTCATTTAACCGAATAAAATAATATAAGAATGATATAAATTTACTGTTGTCTAGAGAAAAGAAAAATTTGGGGGGGCTTATAATGGGAGAACGTAAGATTAATGTACAGCTAGCTAAATCTGGCATGCAAATTACCCAACCAATCTATGATTATGGAAAAACTTTACTTTTGCCTGTAAAAACAGTTTTAACATCTAAAAAAATTGCACAGCTTAAATTCTGTGGCATAGATGAGATCTGGATAGAAGATAATGGACTTATTACAGAGGATATCTATCAGGATATATATATGCCTAAGTATATTGAGGAAATTAAGCATACTGAGGAATTTGTTAGGTTTGATAGAGCACATCAAAAAAGTGTAGAAGAAGTAAAAGAGGCATTAAATGCCGCAATTTTAAATAATCAAGAGATTGATGTTAATAATCTTTTATGTGAAGTAGATTTCATTTTACAAGGCGCTCAAAATGGCATACATGTCTTTGATATGCTTCAATGTATTCGAGTCTACGATGATTCAACTTATGTGCATAGTGTGAATGTAGCTTTGATTTGTAATGTTATGGGCAGATGGTTACATTTAAAAGAGGAGGATATTAGAATACTGACATTATGTGGATTATTACATGATGTAGGTAAATTACTAATGCCACCTGAAATCATCAAGAAAGCAGGTAAATTAACACACACTGAATATGAGACTATAAAAAAGCATCCATTATTAGGTTATTCAATACTAGAAAAGGAAAATTTGGATCCACGAATTAAACTGGCAGCTTATCAGCATCATGAAAAGTGTGATGGGAGTGGGTATCCAAATGGCCTCTTGGGACATGAAATAGATAGTTTTGCTAAGATTGTAACGATTGCAGATATATATGATGCTATGACGGCTAATCGAGTCTATCGAGAAGGATTATGTCCATTTGATGTCATTGAGATTTTTGAACAAGAGGGTTTAAGGAAGTACGAACCATTATACCTTTTGACATTTTTACAACATATAGCAGAATCCTATATTAATAAACCTGTACAATTAAGTAATGCGCAACAAGGTCAGGTTATTATGTTAAATCAGCATGTACTTTCTAGGCCAGTAGTAAGAGTGGAAGAGCAGTATATAGATTTATCTAAGACAACTGAATTAAGTATTAAAAAAATTTTATAATAAGTAAAAATAAGAACTGATATTTAGTAATAATAAAAAATCAGTTCTTATTTTTTTGTTTTTGTTTGAAATATCAAAAAGTTGTGTTTAGCGAATAGTTTATATTCGATAATCTTTATTTATCTGAGGTTCTTCCTTTTAATAAGTTTTATAATTAACAAAGGAGTCTTGTCTACTATAAGTAATGAATTAGAATTTCAGCATATATTATAAATAGCAAAAATAAAGTGTATAAAAAGCAAAAGGTGGAAGAATAATGGAAGGACAAGTAACTTGTTATATCAAAAGGATAAGGGGTTCCTGTTTAAAAGAAAAAATTAAAGTAATTGATCAAAAGATTTGTGAGAAAAAACAATATTACCATTTTATTTTAAGTCAAATACAGGATATAGAAAGTTGCTTTAATAAAAAGAAGTATTTTGTTTTATTAACAAGAACCTTAACATTTTTTGATGGCTTTAATTTTGAAAAAAAAGAAGAGTGGACAGATATCAAGTCGGACTTTCAACTCAAATGCCCATATAAACTACATGGATGTGAAGCAATTTATAAACTTAAGAAAAATGTTTTAGCCTATCATACCAATAGGCTTTTGACGATATTAAATGATTATAATCAATGGATGCATTTACTCTATACATTGCAAGGTTGGTATAGACAAAATAAAGGATATGATATGGTTTTAACATATAGTATAACCCCTTTTTTAAGTATAGGTTGTTATCAACTAGAAAAAAAATGCTGGAGTCATGGACAATACCAAGTATTTAATGTATTTTATGCTCAAGATTATAATGCTATTAAAATAGAAAGCCTTACTTGGATTTATCAGATTTCAGAAGAAGCTATGAGTGGTACTTACTTAAGTCATCAAGATCAACAAGAAGCTTGGATACAAATCATCATTAAATCAATCATATTAGATGAGCAAATTGTTGAATCCCTCATAAGATGCTTTCGCCCCCTTATAGGCCAAATAAGTCAAAGACATAAAGTTTATGGTAAGCGCATTGTAGGAAACTATATTGACATAAGTAAAATGACTGATGCAAATAAGAGATACTTAATTCATACCCTTAAACCACTAGGTTATAAACCTATAGGGCGAATGGTTGCACAATCTTTTAAAGAAAATCAACTCCTAATTTATATGTTTTCTTGCCCATGATATTTTCTATCAATCCTAACTTAAAGAGGATCATTAAGATCCTCTTTAATGATTACCATACCCTTCACTCTTAATAGAATGTTTTTTGCTTGTACGGTTATGATTTTTAGCTTCCTCTGATGTTAGAGGAGTTTGGCCATTGCATTTTTTCATGCGCACTTCTTTAGGATCGATTTGACTGTCTTTTGCCATGATAAAGCCTCCTTTTTAGGTAGTATATCCGAAGTCTTAGCAAAAAAGTGTGGTAATATTTGTTTTTTTTAGGGATGAGGGCCTATCCATTGAAAATAAAAGTCAATTCATGTAAAATAATAAAGAATGCAAAAATTAAGGAGGACAAACAATGAGTGAAAGAAAAGTTGTTGAAGTATCAACTCAAGAGGCAAAACGTCAAAATGAGATTATTAATATACTAGCACAGAGAATTAAAGGAAAGAATTTAAAATTCTGTTTATCGACTTTTGGATGTCAGATGAATGCTAGAGATTCAGAAAAAATCAAAGGGATGCTAGAGCAAATCGGTTATATCCAAACAGAAAATGAAGATGAAGCTGATTTTATACTTTATAATACTTGCTGTGTACGCGAAAACGCTGAACTTAAAATTTATGGTCGTTTAGGTGCACTTAAAGGTAAGAAAAGAAAAAATCCAAACCTGATCATTGCATTATGTGGTTGTATGATGCAACAAGATGTGGTTATTGATACATTAAAGAAAAATTATAAATTTGTAGATATTATCTTTGGAACTTATAACATCTATAAGTTACCAGAATTATTACAAACACGTTTAGAAACTAATGAAAATATCATTGATATCTGGGATTCTTACCAAGATATCGTAGAAGACCTTCCAGATGCAAGAAAATTTGATTTTAAAGCATGTGTTAATATCATGTACGGTTGTAACAACTTCTGTACCTACTGTATTGTACCATATGTAAGAGGTAGAGAACGTAGTCGTCAAGCATCAGATATCATTCATGAAATTGAAAATTTAGTCGCAGATGGCGTAACAGAAATTATGTTACTTGGTCAAAATGTTAACTCTTATGGAAAAAATCTTGAAGAGCCAATGACATTCGCTGCTTTACTTAAACAAATTGCAGAGATTGAAGGGCTTAAACGTATTCGTTTCATGACATCTCATCCAAAAGATTTAAGTGATGAACTCATTGAAGTCATGGCAAGTAGCGATAAAATCTGTAAGAGTCTTCACTTACCATTCCAATCAGGAAGTAGTGCTGTTCTTAAAAAAATGAACCGTCACTATACAAAAGAAAGCTACTTAGAACTTGCACGTAAAATCAAAACAGCTATGCCTAATATTGCACTTACAACAGATATTATTGTTGGTTTCCCTGGGGAAACAGAAGAAGACTTTGAAGATACAATGGATGTTGTAAGGGAAGTAGGCTATGCAAGTGCCTTTACCTTCGTTTATTCTAAACGTACAGGGACACCTGCAGCCGTGATGGAAGATCAAATTCCAGAGGAAGTATCTAAAGCACGTTTCAACCGTTTATTAGAACTTGTTAATACACAAGGTGCAGAAATTCTACATGGATATGTTGGACAAACAGTAGAGGTTCTTTTAGAGGAAGTAAGTAAAGGAAATCATGAAGTTTTAAGTGGTCGTACAGATACAGGGCTTCTAGTAAACTTACCAGCTTCAAAAGAACTCTTAGGACAATATGTTATGGTGAATATTGTAGAAAGTAAATCTCATTATTTAATTGGAGAGTTGGCGAAATAAATGATCAAAGATAAAGTAACCCCTATGATGGCCCAATATTTGACCATTAAGGAAGCAAATCCGGATTGCATTTTATTCTTCAGGCTAGGTGACTTTTATGAAATGTTTTTTGAGGATGCAAAAACTTGTTCAAGAGAATTAGAAATCACTTTAACAGGAAAAGACTGTGGTTTAGAAGAAAGGGCGCCTATGTGTGGCGTTCCTTTTCATGCCGCAGATAATTATATAGCAAGGTTAGTAGAAAAAGGCTATAAAGTAGCCGTATGTGAGCAAGTAGAAGATCCTAAAACAACAAAGGGATTAGTTAGACGTGATATTGTACGTATTGTGACTCCAGGTACAATCTTAGAAGGTGCAACGGTTAAAGAAGGCAAAAATAACTATATCGGAAGCATTGTAAGAAATGGACTAGATTATGGGCTTAGTATCTGTGATGTGACCACTGGTGAATGGTTATGCACTCATATTACAGGTGAGCAAAGTAAACGTAAACTCCTAGATGAACTGGCTAAATTTGCACCGGTAGAATGTTTATTAGAAACCAGTGTATATGAAGATGAAGAAGTAAGAAGCTTTTTAAAAGAGCGTTTACGTTGTTTAACAGAAGCCATTGAGCCTTCAACTTTAGATCCTATCTTAGGAGAACAATTACTGCTCAAGCATTTTCATTTAATGAACTTAGGTGGCATGGGGTTAACAAGTGGACAAGTAGATACATTGGCTACTGCAAGTTTATTAGCCTATTTACAAGAAACACAAAAAACAGACCTTTCTCACCTCATGCATGTATCTTTATATAATGTAGATGCGTATATGCTTTTAGATATTGCGACTAGACGTAATCTAGAACTTACAGAAACACTTCGTGAGAAAAGAAGAAAAGGCTCTTTATTATGGGTATTAGATCATACTAAAACAGCTATGGGTTCTCGTTATATTCGTAAGTGTATTGAGCAACCCCTTATTCATGTAGAAGAAATCAATGAACGTTTAGATGCAACAGAGGAATTAAAAAATAATCCATTGGTGCGCACCGATATAATGGATGCATTAAATGAGATTTATGATATTGAGCGATTAATGAGTAAGGTATCTTATGGCACCTGTAATGCCAAAGACCTAATAGCTTTAAAACAATCTTTAAAGATGATTCCTCCAATTAAGGGACTATTAAAAGAAATGAATAGTAGTGGCATGCGCCATCTTTATGAAAATATGGATGAAATGACAGATGTGTTCTCCTTAATTGAAGAAGCTATTGAAGAAGATGCGCCTTTATCAGTTCGTGAAGGGCGTTTAATAAAAACAGGATACCATGAAACGGTAGATCACTTACGACAAGTGAAAGAAAAAGGTGCTTCATGGCTTATGGAGATTGAGGCAAAGGAAAGAGAAAAAACAGGCATCAAAAACTTAAAGATTAAGTATAATAAAGTTTTTGGTTATTTCCTTGAAGTCACTCAATCTTATAAGAATTTAGTACCTGATTACTTCATACGTAAGCAAACATTAGCTAACTGTGAGCGTTATATTACAGAAGAACTCAAAACAGTAGAAGATGAAGTATTAGGAGCAGAAGAAAAACTCAATACTTTAGAATATCAGCTCTTTACAGAAGTAAGAGAAAAAGTGCTTGCACAAATGCATCGCTTATTAGGGGTTTCACATCAAATTGCGATTTTAGATATGTTTTGTTCTTTTGCAGACGTAGCAGATACCTATCATTATGTGAAACCAGAAGTGAGTGAAGGCTATGATATAGAGATTAAAGAAGGCCGTCATCCTGTTGTCGAAAAGATGCTAGGAAGTCAAAGTTTTATTGCTAATGATGTGAATCTCAATGCACAAGATGCTCAAATGATGCTTTTAACTGGACCTAATATGGCAGGTAAGTCTACTTACATGAGACAAGTTGCACTGATTGTACTTATGGCACAGATTGGATCTTTTGTTCCAGCGGAATATGCAAAGATTGGGGCAGTAGACCGTATCTTTACAAGAGTTGGAGCCTCTGATGACTTAGCTTCTGGTCAAAGTACTTTTATGGTAGAGATGATGGAGGTTGCTAATATCCTTCATCACGCAACTTCTCAAAGCTTACTGATTTTAGATGAAATTGGTCGAGGAACAAGTACACTAGATGGTCTTAGTATTGCCTGGTCTATTATTGAGCATATTACAGATAATATTGGTTCAAAAACTTTATTTGCGACCCACTATCATGAATTAACTGTTTTAGAAGAGCAAATTAAAGTGCTTAAAAATTACTGTGTAGCAGTTAAAGAAGTGGGTGAAGATATTATTTTCCTCCATAAAATTGTATCTGGAAGCGTGGACCATAGTTATGGGATTCAGGTAGCAAAATTAGCAGGTGTGCCATCAGTGGTTTTAGATCGTGCAAAGGCATTATTAACTTCTTTAGATTCAAAGGAACAGAAGATTATTATAACAAAAGAGGTAAAAGTTACTGAGGTACCAGTTAGTATAAAGCAGGAGCATCAAGAAGAAACCTTAATCAGTACAGAATCTACGTCAGTAGATAAAGTAGCAGATGTAAAGTGTGATGATTATACAAAAATAACAACTCATACAGAACAAGTGCATAAAGAGAATAGAAAATTAAGTGAAGCGGAAGCACGTTTTAATCAATTAGATTTATTTAGTCAGCCTACAGCAAGTGATGAAGTGATTCAAATGCTTAAGGATTTAGATATTATGCATACCACACCTTTTGAAGCATTAGAAATTCTGTATGCCCTTCAAAAGAAGGTAAGATAACCCAAGGGAGGTTAGATCCGTGCATCAAATTAAGATTTTAGATACCCACACCATTAATAAAATTGCTGCAGGAGAGGTCGTAGAACGACCTTCTTCTGTTGTAAAAGAGCTAGTAGAAAATAGTATTGATGCAAAAGCTAGCTCCATTACGGTGGAAATTAAAAATGGTGGTGTGGATTTAATTCGTGTTACAGATAATGGAGTAGGTATTCCTAAAGAGCAAGTTGAAATTGCCTTTTTACGTCATGCAACTAGTAAGATAACTGCTGCTGAAGATTTATATGAAGTGACCAGTTTGGGATTTAGAGGAGAAGCATTAGCTAGTATTGCTGCTGTGTCTCATGTAGAGTTACTGACCAAAGAAAAAGAAGCATTAACAGGAAAACGTGTAACAGTAAGCGGTGGAAAAATTAATGAGGCAGAAGAAATTGCCTGCCCAAATGGAACGACTTTTATTATGAGACATCTCTTTTATAATGTCCCTGCTAGAAAAGCTTTTTTAAATAGTAATAGCTCAGAAGCAGCTAAAATTTCAGATTATATGTATAAACTGGCACTTGCTCATCCTGAGATTGCTTTTAAATATATCCAAAATACCAAGGTGATTTTTACTACATCAGGAGATCATGAATTAAAGCACTGCGTACTCAATATTTATGGAAAAGAATATGCAAAAAATACCTTTCAATGTTACTACAAAAGTAATGGCATTGAATGTGTAGGCTTATTAGGCTCACCCACTTTAAATCGAAGTAATCGTAACTATGAACACTTTTTTATCAATGGACGCTATATTAAAAGTACTATTTTGCAAGGTGCTGTTGAAGAGGCTTATAAGACTTTGGCTATGGTAGGAAAATTTCCTTTTATTGTGCTTCATCTGAACTTAGATCCAGCATTAGTGGATGTCAATGTACATCCCACAAAACTTCAAGTACGTTTTAAAAATGTAGATTTAATTTATCGAATTGTACATGATGCAGTAGCGGAGACTTTAAAACAAGAATATTTGGTGCCTAATGTAGATTTAGACAAACCTAGAGGGGATACAAAAACACATCATGTTATAGAAACAGAGCAACTTGGTGTGGATACTTTCTTTACACCACGTAAAGAAAATAATGAAGCGACGGCAAGTAGTCTATTAGGCGGTACACCTGAGCAAAAAAGTATACCAGCAACGAATCCATATAAACCTTCAAACAAAACCATTGAACGCTTATTTGGTCCTAAACTAAGTGGTGATGAAGCGGATAACAATCAGGTGACTTATCCAAAACAAGAAATGGATACCTCTATTTATAATGCCCAAGAAGGAATTTCTCAAAACTATGTAGCAGAAGCTATAAAGACCACTAAAACCAGTGATAACGATTATGATATATCTCAAAATACTCAAGTTGCAAGTCATGATGCTCAAATTGGTTCATCCTATATACATTTGGTAGAGCAGCTTCATGAAAAAGAGCAAACCCGTCAAGAGGTAATGATAGAATCTCAGCTGAATCAAGATACAAAAGATAAGGAACATCCTATTAAGGAACAAGCATCACCACTTCCATTACCTTATCAAATTATTGGGCAACTTTTTAAAACTTATTGGATGATTCAATATGGAGAAAAAATCTTTATTATAGATCAACATTCAGCCCATGAAAGGGTACTTTATGAAAAGTTTATGGCTTACTTTAAATCAGGGGAAATTGCAACTCAAATTTTGTTAATGCCAGAAACCTTACGTATTACACCAGCAGAAAAAGTACTATTAGAAGAAAATGAAGAACTTTTTACCAAATTAGGGTTTGTATATGAAACTTTTGGAGAGCTAGACATTGTTATTAGGGAAGTACCCTATCTATTAAATGAACCTATCAACGTGCATGTTTTCAAAGATGTTTTAGACGAGCTAAGCGAAGGGAAAGTTAATCATTTAGCAGATGTAAAAGCAGAAAATATTATTCGTATGTCTTGCCGAAGTGCTATTAAAGGACATGATAAGCTTTCTGATGAAGAATGTCATGAACTCATTCATGCTTTAATGAATCTAGAAAATCCTTTTACTTGTCCACATGGTAGACCAACTATCGTTTCTTTAACGCAAGCAGATATTGAGAAAATGTTTAAAAGAATTTAGAGTCAAGGGAGGAGAAAAAAATGAAAAAACCCTTAATATTAATCGCAGGACCAACAGCATCGGGTAAAACTAAAACAAGTGTTCTTCTTGCCAAAGCAATTGGGGGAGAAATTATCTCGGCAGACTCTATGCAAATTTATAAAGGTATGGATATAGGAACGGCTAAAGTCAAGCCTGAAGAAATGGAAGACGTGCCACATTATATGATTGATGAATGGCCAGCAGACTTTCCATGTAGTGTTGCAACATTTAAAGAAAGAGTCAATACGTATTTAGATGCTATTTATGCAAAAGGTAAGATTCCTATTTTAGTAGGTGGCACAGGGTTTTATATTAATGCTATTTTATATGATACTCAGTTTGAAGAAACTGAGGCAGATACAACTTATAGAACAGCATTAGAGCAAATTGCTAAAGAAGAGGGGCCGCTTGCTTTACATGAGAAGCTCAGAGCAGTGGATCCTAAAAGTGCAGAATCCATTCATCATAATAATGTAAAACGTGTAATTCGTGCATTAGAATACTATAAAGATACTGGAATGCCGATCTCTGAACATAATGCAAGAGAGAAAGAGAAGCGTTCTGAAAATGAATCTCCTTATGATTATACCTTCTTTGCACTTTCTATGGATCGTGGCATGCTATATGAGCGTATTAATTTACGAATTGACCAAATGATAGAAGAGGGACTAGTGGAAGAAGTTAAGTATTTCTTTGACTTAGGATTAAGTGAAGACCTACCTTCTATGAAAGCTATTGGATATAAAGAATTCTTTCCTTATTTTAAAGGTCAACAAAGTTTAGAATCATGTGTAGAAAAACTCAAACAAAATACAAGAAATTATGCTAAAAGACAGTTAACTTGGTTTAGACATCAAGCTCAGCCAATATTTATAGATGTGGAGCAATTAGGATTTGATGCGCCAACTATAGTGGAAGAGATGATTAAAAATTTGCCTAAGTAATATTGTTTTTAAAATGAATATAATTTTAAATTTTGGTGACAATGTTAATGTATTGTGATAAAATGGATTATTTTACTAGACAATCCGAAGAATATAATATACAATAATTACAATTATACAATCCTTTAGGAGGGGAAGACATAAGATGAGTAAAGCAATTAACTTACAAGATGTATTATTAAACCAATTAAGGAAAGAAAAGATTTTAATTACTGTTTTCCTGACAAATGGTTTTCAACTCAAAGGAACAATTAAAGGTTTTGATAACTTCGTTGTGATTTTAGAAAGTGAAGGCAAACAGCAAATGATCTATAAACATGCTATTTCTACATTAGTGCCTTTAAAAGCAGTCAACTTAAATACAGTGGCTGAGTAAACAACTGTGCCCGTAGGGATTACATCCTTATAATTCTGATTAAAAGTGAAACGAATTAAGTGGTGATATGGCAACAAATGATTTTAGGGTCAAGATGATCAGGTCATTTGTTGTCTTTTTTTATTTGAGAAAACACATAATTCTAAAAAATAAATAATGGTTATAAGTTTATATTAATTTTGAGTCCAAACAATACCTCTTGAAAAAATAATATGGGTATGTCACAATAGAATGTAATGTATTTTGAACTATTGAATTTTAGAGTATAAATAAAGGAGTTAAACTATGCCGAAGAAAAATCAGATTGTACAAGGCACTATTGAGAAAACGATTTTTCCTAATAAAGGAGTACTTTATATAGATGAACAACCGATTTATGTAGGTGGCACTTTTCCAGGGCAAACTGTCAGTGCAAGATTATTTAAACGTAAAAAGGGAACTTGGGAAGCAAAGTTATTAGAAGTAGAACAAAAACCAGAATATTTCATTCCAGCTGCATGTCAGTATTTTGGAACTTGTGGTGGATGTAGCGCACAAGAGCTTGCTTATAAAGATCAAATTCAAATGAAACATGATCAAGTTATGGAGTTATTACAAAAAGCTGGAATTGATGAATTTGAAGATTTAGGGGTTTTAGGAAGCCCAGAGGCATTTGAATATAGAAATAAAATGGAATTTAGCTTTGGAGACGCGGAAAAAGATGGACCAATGACTTTGGGAATGCACCGTAAACACAGTACTTATGATGTCATTACCGTAGATGGCTGTAAGCTAGTAGATTCTGATTTTAGCCAAATTTTAATGCACATCTTAAACTACTGTAAAGAAAAAAATCTACCTTATTATAAGAAATTACAACATACTGGTTTTATGCGCTATTTAGTTGTACGTAAATCTAAGACATACGGAGAGATTCTTATTAACATTGTTACCTCTTCACAGAGTGAGTTTTCATTTGATGAGTTAACTAAAGAGCTTGTCAATTTACCACTACAAGGAAAAGTGGCAGGTGTCATCCATACGATTACTGATACCTTAGCAGATGCCATTAAACCAGAAAAAGTTACTTTACTTTATGGAAAAGAAGAAATTAATGAAGAAATTTTAGGACTTAAATTCCGTATCTCTCCATTTTCATTCTTCCAAACGAATACTCAAGGAGCAGAAGTACTTTACAAAAATGCCTTAGACCTTATTGATAATATGGATAATAAGACAGTATTTGATTTATATTGTGGGACAGGAACCATTACTCAAATTATGGCAACACGTGCTAAAAAAGTATATGGTATTGAGATTGTAGAAGAAGCAGTAGAAAAAGCAAAAGAAAATGCAAAACTCAATGGTTTATCAAACTGTGAATTTATTGCAGGTGATGTTTTAGTTCAAGTAGATCAATTAAAAGAAAAACCAGATATTATTGTATTAGACCCACCAAGGGATGGTATTCATCCAAAAGCTATCCAAAAAATTATTAACTTTGGTGCTAAAGAGCTACTCTATATTTCATGTAAACCAACTTCTTTATCAAGAGATTTGCCAATCTTAAAAGAAGCTGGCTATCGCATTGAAAAAGTACAATGTGTGGATATGTTCCCACAGACGCCCCATGTGGAGACAGTGGTTAAACTAAGCCGATAAAATCAATGTTTGTAGGCGATTGGGAGCACTGAAAAGTAGGAATTGCCTACGGTTTGCCTACGGAAAATATCAATATTGGCAAGATAAAAATGACTGGAGAATAATCCAGTCATTTTTATTAGGCTTGCTTGCTTTTCACTGCATTATCCAAGGCATCAACTGCGCTTTGCTTCATATATTCCGTGTCATGCACATACTGGTCAAAGGTAGTCGTTATAGAAGAGTGCCCTAAACGCTCTTGAACCCTCTGAGGAGAGACACCTGTAGATTAAATATAAAAACTCTTTCCACCAACTTCTTCCATCAGGAAAAAAGCAGGAAGAAAAATAGAGCTAAGGATTGAGGCTCAAGAAATAAAAGATAGAGAAAATGAGAGAAGGATTGAGGGAAAACACCTCTTGATCCTTTTTTCTTTACCCTAAAATCGACCCCAACTTTTTTTCATAAAAATAAAGTTGTTCCCGATTTTCTTAAATTTGAAAGAAAAAATAGGGCAAAAATGAGGAAAATAGGAAAGACTTTTTCGCAGTACAGTAAATGTAACCAACTAAAAAACTTTCTTCCCTAATTTCTTACACCAGAGAAAAGGCAGAAGAAAGTGCAAGAGGTATTTTAATAATTAGATTTGCATAAAAACGAGATAAGCATTTTACATCAGAAAAAAAGATTTGAACCATTATGTACTAGACTTATTTTAGATGTGAATGAAAAGTATGGTTTTATTTTGAATATTTAAAATATTAATAGCGTGTTGTATAATTATATGTGACTATTTGAGCTAGTGTTATTGAAAGTGAAAGAACGTTTTAGATAGTGCTTTGCCTATACCAGAGAATAATTAATTTAAATTTATGGAGGAGAAGTTAAAATGAAAGATGTTTATGAAGTATGCCCTCAATTTGAAAATGAACACTATTTATTGCGATTACTTTCAAAAAATGATGCGCATGATTTATTAAAGGTATATTCAGATGAAAAAGCAGTTCCCTTGTTTAATAGCGATGGTTGTTTTGGTGATTTTTACTTTACATCATTGGAAGTAATGCAAAGCGTTATTACAGCTTGGCTGGAGGAATATCAAAGAAAAGGCTTTGTACGTTGGTCTATTATAGACAAATGCAACGAAGAGGTTATTGGTACAATTGAATTATTTCATAGAAACGCTGATGATTATTTTACTAAATGCGGTTTATTACGTCTGGATCTTAGAAGTGATTATGAAAATGCAAGTGAAATTGAGAGTATCTTATCACTCATTGTTCCATCAACATTTGAAATATTTAAATGTGATAAAGTCGCAACAAAAGTGATACCAGAAGCAAACGAGAGAAAAAATGCCTTGCTGAAAATGAATTTTGTTTTATCAAGCGAGAATTTAGTAGGACATGATGGTACAAAATATAATCATTACTTTATATTACATCAATAGAATAACTTCCAATTAGTAGAGTACATAAAATATTATTTGTTTAGGATAGAAGGAATGTGGCCACACTTCAATAAAGAAGTGTGGCTTTTATATCTTTATTTGATTTAAAACATAAAGCAGCATCTATTTGTAAATAGAAGGAAAAGAAGTATAAGCTAAACAAAAAATAAGGCAGCTATTAAAATTGCCTTAAGACATTATAAATATTTAAAGATTAATATAATCCACGCAAGCATATATAAAGCTCTCTTTATTATAATGCTACTATAATATATGCCTTTAAGATTGGTTATATATAAAAATTAAGGTAATATAGTTGTTAAAATCTTACTTCACAAATAAATTTATAACTATAGCATAGCCAATAAAATGGATAATGATAGTAAATGTGAAAAGATATTTAAGTTTATAGATTTTAATTGAATAGTTATTGTCAATGATGGAAAAAACTATCTATAGTATTTAGTTTTAAAGAAAAACAAAGAAAAATTGTTTAAGAGAGGTGTGAAGATAATTATGACTCTGGGTGTAGGCCTATTATATGTGGGAGCCGTACTATTATTAAATGGGATAGGGAGGATTAAAAAATATTCTTTAAAATCACTATCCATAATGAATTTTTTTACAGGTGGACTATATGTTTTAATCACTTGTATTAATTTAGCATTTGATGTTTTTCGTGAACAACAAATTGATTCATTTTATAATGTAGCAACAGGGATGCTGTTTGGTTTTACTTACCTCTTTGTTGGCGTAACAGACTGGCTTGATTTAGATGGAGGACCACTGGCTTGGTATAGTTTATTTGTTGGTATCAATACCATTCCGTGTTCCTATATTGCATATCAACAAGGAGATATACGATTTTGTGTGATATGGTTAGCTTGGGGCTTTTTATGGTTCTTAAATTTTATAGAGGGAGCTGTTTCAAACATAAAGTTACCTTCTAAATTAGTGCCAGTTGTGTCCATTTTAGTAGGTGTGTTTACTTGCTGGATTCCTGGATTTATGCTACTAGCTAATTGGTGGTAAATAAATGATTAAGAAAGCGTATAGCTACTAATATATAGTAGTATACGCTTTTTTGGTGTGTAAATCTGAAATATATTTCGTTGTATTTGAACACTAATTATACTATGCTAAAAGTAGCAGTAACGAACGATAAATTTATAGATAGGACTACTTAGTCATTAGGGAAGCGTTAAAGCTGAGGGGATATGATAAATGAAAAAAATCAATTCTATTAATGTAGGTACAAAAGTATTAGGCATTATTATGAGCTTACTTTTGATTATTCCAGGAATTGGGTTAGGGCTAAAACAGATAGGGCTTATTAGGATAGGCTTGGTGTTTATAAAAGGAGGTCTTGGAATAGGGGGTGTTGTAACAGTAGTTTCACTTATTTTATTGCTAATAGAACTTAGACAGGATCGAAAAATAGATGCCTATTTTTCAAGTCATCATGAAACAAAACAGAGATTATCTAACGGATTATATGAATGCCAAAAATGTGGAAATAAGTTTGTTAAAGCGGAAGAAAGCTATTGTAAGATATGTGGTGTTCAGTTTAAAGAGTATAATGATCAGCCACCTTATCTATAGAAGGAAAAGATAGAAGAACTTTATTTAGATTATAGATAAAAAGGCTAGGCATAACAAACCATATTGTTTATACTATTTTTAATACAAGATAAATAAGGAGACGATTATGCAAGATAAACTCAATCAACTTATGACGGAATACTATGTGACATTTGATGAACTTTCTATTAGATTAGGTGTAAATAAGAGAACCCTTACGCGTAAGATGAAAGGATTAACCGATTGGAGTTACGCAGAAATGACCCTCCTTATACAGATTTTTAACATTCAAGATCCAGAGCAGTTCTTTTTTGGATAGAATAATAAGGAGGAGAATGCAATGCAATTAACACTTAAGTTAATGGAAGGACATTATGGGGTTTGCCGACTTGAACCTAAAAGTATTATACCTACATGGTGTCAGCAAGGTGAATTTTTTAGTGTCACAAAAACTATGGATGAGCTTTCTATTATCTGTTTAGAAACGTATATACCAGAGGATGTTCAGGTTGAGAAAGAATGGTGCATTTTAAAAATTGTAGGACCATTAGATTTTTCATTAGTGGGTATTTTATCAAAGATTAGTCAGTTAATGGCCGAATGTAAAATTAGTATTTTTGCCTTATCTACCTATGACACAGACTATATTCTTATAAAACAAGCTAAAATTACAGAAGCAATCCAAGCCTTAAAGACAGCAGGCTATCATATTATTTCATCATAAAGATAAGGCTAGATCCTCTTCATCATAGGAGATATAGCCTTATCTTAAATCCACCTACATAGTTTCTTGAGATAAAAATGACATATGACTTCAATGCGCATATCATAATTTTAGAAGATTACAATCTTACCTGTTACGGCAGAACGCTATTTTAGTACGCCACTTTTTAGTTAATTCTAAGTAAAATAGAAATAAGGATTTTGGCCATCTACTAAGTTAGATGGCTTTTATAGTATAAATAGAAAATGAAACTAAATATCTAAAGTTATATTATAATATTTAATGACTTAGAACAATAATTCGACAACCATGGAGGTAACACTATGATTAAGGATATGACAACAGGGAGTCCAACAAAAACATTATGTTTTTTTTCGATTCCAATGTTATTAAGTGTAATGTTTCAGCAAATTTATAACATTGCAGATAGTATGATTGCAGGTCAATATATTGGCGAAGATGCTTTAGCAGCTGTTGGAGCATCTTATCCCATTACAATGATTTTTATGGCAGTAGCTATTGGATGTAATATTGGTAGCTCTGTCGTTATTTCTCAGTTATTTGGAGCAGGAAGACTTAAAGAAATGAAAACAGCTATTTTTACCACTTTTATTGTGAGCTTAGTCATTAGTTTTATTCTAACAGTGTTAGGGTTATTACTTTCTAAAGGTATGATGCAACTCATTCAAACACCTAGTAATATTTTTGAAGATGCTAAGCTTTATCTACAAATTTACATAGGTGGGATGACTTTTTTATTTCTCTATAATATTTGTACAGGTGTTTTTACAGCACTAGGTGATTCACGTACACCATTGTATTTTCTTATTGGATCTTCTATAGGAAATATTTTATTAGATCTTATTTTTGTTATTGTTTTTAAATGGGGTGTAGCAGGCGTCGCATGGGCCACTTTTGTTGCACAAGGTATTTCATGTATTTTATCACTGGTAACATTAGTACGACGCATACAGAATATACACATAGATGGAAAAGCCGTTTATTTTTCTTGGAACACATTATTTAGAATTAGTCAAATTGCTATTCCAAGTATTTTACAACAGAGTTTTATTTCAGTTGGAAACTTATTGATCCAAGGATTAATTAATAGTTATGGATCAACCGTAATTGCCGGGTATGCTTCAGCTGTTAAACTTAATACATTTGCTATTACATCTTTTACGACTTTAGGAAATGGGGTGTCTAGTTTTACAGCTCAGAATATAGGTGCAGGAAAAAAGGAAAGGGTTCGGCTAGGCTTTAAGTCGGGTTATTTAATGGCTATTATGATTGTTATTCCTTTTTTTATTGCTTACTTTTTCTTAAGTGATACGATGTTAGGTCTTTTTATGAAAGAGGAAAGTGAAGAAGCTTTAAATGTGGGAAAAACCTTTTTAAAGATTACTTCCCCATTTTATATTATTATTTCAGCTAAACTTATTGCAGATGGTGTGCTAAGAGGAGCAGGAGCAATGCGCCAATTTATGATTGCAACTTTTTCAGATCTTATTTTACGTGTTATGCTTTCCTTTATTTTGGCGTATTTTTGGGGAACCATTGGTATATGGGTTTCTTGGCCAATAGGATGGATAATAGGCATGCTTCTATCATGTCTATTTTATAAAACAGGTACCTGGGAAAAAGTACAAATGGATTCTGTTAAGATACAATCAAAATAGGCATGAATTGTCAGATGAATATAATGTCTATTTTAGAGAATAGAATTGACAAGCTCGTTATACATCATTAAAATCATATCAGAACAAATAACGATGGAAGATAGTATCTTCTCAGAAAGGAAAAGATATGGAGTCACCTAGAACCTTAGAAGAGATTTCAGACGGAAAAATTTATGATATAGACGATTGTGTTGCAGCAGATACAGGTGGCTGTAAGGGATGTAGTGCTTGTTGTCACTCAGTAGGAGATTTAGTGATCTTGACACCTTTTGATGTCTACGAAATAGCATCTCACTTAAATCAATCATTAGATGAGCTACTTGAAAATTATATTGAACTGCGTGAAAAAAATAAAATTCAACTACCACATTTGAAAATGCAAGGGACATCTGAACGTTGCAGTTTTTTAAATTCAGAAGGGCGTTGTAGTATTCATGGCTATCGTCCGAATATTTGTCGTCTTTTTCCTTTGGGGCGTATTTATGAGCAGAATACCTTTAAATATTTCTTGCAAGTAGGCAGTTGTCCAAAACCTAAGCTAGAAACGGTTCAAATTAGAGAATGGATTGGCATTGATAATTATGAAGTGAATAAAGAAATGATTTTTATCTGGCATCAGTTTATTAAAGCCCTGACATTTCGCCTAAAATTTGTTTATGATATGGCGGAGATAGATAAAATGAATAGCTATTTAATCGATACCTTTTATCGTATACCATTAGATAGTGAAGTAGATTTTTACGCAGAATTTTACAAAAGATTACCAATCGCAAAAAGTGAATTAGGGATTCTTTAAATTTTACAGGTACAAAATTAAAAAGGTAATATAAAAGTGCTGTCTGTATTTAGACGGCACTTTTCTCTATTATAGTTTTATTTTTGCTGCTCTTCTGCAGCCATTGCATCAGCTTTAGTTTCATGAACTGTACCAAATGGATGTTGGATTGGAGCATAAATAGAATAGAGTTTAAGTGGAACCGAACCAATACTAGTTAAATTATGCCATTTCCCAGCTGGAATGACAAAAGCATCATTTTCAGATACTGTTTGTTGAAAATTGGGTGCATTAGGGTTATCACCCATCATAACAACGCCTTTTCCCTGTTCAATACGTATAAATTGATCTGTATCGGGATGTCGTTCTAGACCAATATCATCACCAGGTTGAATACTCATTAGTGTTACTTGGAAATGGTCTCCTGTCCATAAAGCAAGACGAAAATTTGAATTATTTTTGGTAAGTTGCTCTATATTAGTAGCAAAAGGATAAGGACCATAATCTCTTATTTGCTGAGTGGAGGCATTGGAATTGCGAGTGTGTTTATTATTACGATTAGCACCAGGTACCGTATAGCCGTTAGAAGGAGCAGAGCGGTGCATGGATGATGAGTTTGAAGAATTATAATTACGAGGGTACATAGATATTCTCCTTTCCAAATCCTTACATATCATTAGTATATGTGACACAAAAGAAAAGGTGAAAAAGAAATGGATTTTATTGTATAATAGTTTAGTTAACATATATTTAGAGATAAAAAAAGGAGTTATATATTACAATGAAGTTTTATTTGGCGCCGCTCGAGGGCTTAACGGGCTATATCTTTAGAAATGCACAAGCAAGTCATTTTAATCCATTAGATAAATATTTTACCCCGTTTATTGCAGCCAATCAAAATGGGAAACTTTCTTCTAGAGAGTTAAATGATATTTTGCCAGAACATAATAAAGGCTTAAATGTTGTCCCTCAAATTTTAACCAATAAAGCAGCAGATTTTTTACTGACAATCGAAAAACTGCAAAACTTTGGGTATAACGAGGTGAATTTAAATTTAGGTTGCCCTTCTGGAACAGTAGTTTCTAAAAATAAAGGGTCTGGTTTTTTAGCAACACCAGATGCCCTTAATGCTTTCCTTGAAGAGGTCTTTTCAAAATCTACCGCTAAAATTTCTATTAAAACACGTATTGGTAAAGAATCACCTGAAGAATTTGGGCACCTTATGGATATATTTAATCAATATCCAATGGAAGAACTGATTATTCATCCTAGAGTTCAAAAAGACTATTATAGAAATAAACCCAATATGGAAGTTTTTAAAGAAGCATTAAATAATAGTAAAAATCCAATTTGCTATAATGGTGATCTTTTTACATTAGAAGACTACCAGAACTTTATTCAAGAATGTCCAGAAGTTAAAACACTAATGCTAGGCAGAGGCATGATTGCTAATCCAGGATTAGCTTGTGAAATTTTAACTTCAAAAGGCTTGCAAAAGGACGAGTTTAAAGCATTTCATGATCATGTGTTTGAAGACTATCAAGAGGTATTACACGGTGATAAGAATGTTCTTTTTAAGATGAAAGAAATGTGGTTCTATATGAGCTATATGTTTGAAGATGTAGAGAAACATGCCAAAAGAATTAGAAAATCTCAACGTCTTCAGGATTATGAAGAAGCAGTGAATCTGCTCTTTGAAGAGCGAGAGATTATACCGGGAGCTGGATTGTTTTCAACGAAAAAAGCATAAAGAGCAAGAAGCAATCTTTCAAGTTTACATGATTTGTAACAAGTATGAAAGATTGACAATTAAATATCTAAACTTGTGCTTTTTTCCATTAGATTTTATAATGTTTGTAAGCGCTTACACAGGGAGGGCGTATATTATAGGAGGTATTTTTATGGAGCAGAATCATAAAAATGTAATAGTAGGACAATCAGGCGGTCCAACATCAGTCATTAATTCAAGTTTAATGGGTGTTTATAAAACAGCGAAAGATCGTGGTGCACATACTGTATATGGTATGTTACATGGTATTCAAGGTTTACTAGAAAGAAAGGTAGTAGATTTATCAGAGCAAATACCAGATGATTTAGCATTAGAATTACTTAAGCGTACACCTTCTGCTTTTATAGGATCTTGTCGTTATCGTTTACCAGAAGTTGAACTGAATCATCCAATCTATGATCAAATTTTTGACTATTTAAATGAACTAGAAGTAGGCTATTTCTTCTATATTGGTGGTAATGACTCCATGGATACCATTAAAAAGCTTTATGATTATGGTCAACTCATTGGTAGTGAAATTATTTTTATGGGTGTACCTAAGACAATAGATAATGATTTAGCAGTTACAGATCATACACCTGGATATGGTAGTGCAGCTAAGTTTATTGGCACAATGACTAAAGAAGTGATTTGTGATGCATTAGTATATGATATGCCAATTGTAACCATTATTGAAATTATGGGTCGTAATGCAGGATGGCTTACTGCTGCTGCAAAACTTGCCCAAGGTGAAGATTGTAATGGTCCAGATTTAATCTATCTTCCAGAAGTAGAATTTGATTATGAAGCATTTGAGCAAAATGTTAAATCATTAATGGAAAAGAAAAAAGCAATTGTTATTGCAGTATCTGAAGGAATTCGTATAAAAGATGGGCGTTATGTTTGTGAACTAGCATCTAGTGGACCAGAATTTGTGGATTCATTTGGGCATAGATCCTTAACAGGAACAGCACGTTTCTTAGCAGATCAACTTGCTATGAATTTATGCTGTAAAACAAGAGCAATAGAATTTTCTACATTACAACGTTGCGCAAGCCATATGGTTTCAAGAGTAGATATTACAGAAGCTTTCCAAGTTGGGGGAGCAGCCGTAAAAGCAGCTTTTGAGGGCGCTAGTGGTCAAATGGTTATTTTAAAACGTGTATCTGATCAACCTTATATTTGTATAACAGATACATATGATGTACATGAAATTGCAAATGTAGAAAAGAAAGTACCTCGCCATTGGATAAATGATGAAGGAAATGATGTAGAAGAGGCATTAATCAACTATATTAAGCCCCTAATTCAAGCAGAGCTTACACCAACTATGGTAGATGGTCTACCTAGACATTTATCAAGAACTAAATCATTACCTAATCAGGGTCAAAAGGTTGCGGCTAATCTTTAATAAAGAATTGCTATATGAAAAAAGTCCTTCTCAACAGTGGTAGAGAAGGACTTTTTTCATATAGCAAAATCAATATATTATACAAAATAAGTATGAAAGGTTTATACCAACTTTTTATCAAATACTCAGAGATCTGTAAGTATATAAAAAGATTGCTAAGCTTGTCGAATATTAAAACTAATATTTTATTATTTTATAAAAAAATATATATAATTACAAAATAAAAGCTTGATTTTTAGGTACTGTAAAATTATAATAACTTTTAATATATTTATTGGAGGGACTAAAATGGCTTTTTATTATGATGAACCATCACATACTTTTAGTGAATACTTACTTGTACCTGGATATTCTTCTGCAAAATGTATTCCATCAAATGCATCTTTATGTACACCTATTACAAAGTATAAAAAAGGAGAGCAACCAGCAATTTCATTAAATATCCCACTTGTTTCTGCTATTATGCAATCTGTATCAGATGATAAAATGGCAGTTGCATTAGCAAAAGAGGGAGGCATTTCTTTTATTTATGGTTCTCAAACGGTAGAGGAACAATCAAATATGGTAAGGCGTGCAAAGAATAATAAGGCTGGGTTTGTATCAAGTGATTCAAACATTCGTCCAGATCAAACTTTAACAGATATATTACAGCTTAAAGAAAAGACAGGACATTCTACAGTAGCTGTAACAGATGATGGTACTTCAAGTGGTAAGTTAATTGGAATTGTAACCAGTAGAGATTATCGTGTAAGTCGATTAGATCCAAGTACAAAAGTAAGTGAATTTATGACACCTATTGAAAATGTAATTTATGCTAAAGAAGGCATTAGCTTAAGTGAAGCTAATAATATTATTTGGGATCATAAATTAAATGCCTTACCTATTTTAGATGATAAGCAACGTCTTGTTTCTTTTGTATTTAGAAAGGATTATGATTCACATAAAGATCATCCACTTGAACTTTTAGATAAGTCAAAACGTTATATTGTGGGTGCAGGCATTAATACTAGGGATTATGCGGAACGTGTACCAGCATTAGTAGAAGCTGGAGCAGATCTTTTATGTATTGATTCCTCTGAAGGTTATTCAGAATGGCAAAAAATCACTATTGATTTTATTCGTGAAAAATATGGTGATACCGTAAAAGTAGGTGCAGGAAATATAGTAGATCGTGAAGGTTTTAGATTCCTTGCTGAGGCAGGTGCTGATTTTATTAAAATAGGTATTGGTGGCGGTTCTATTTGTATTACGCGTGAAACAAAGGGTATAGGTAGAGGGCAAGCTACAGCTGTTATTGAAGTCGCTAAAGCAAGAGATGAATACTTTGAAGAAACAGGTATTTATGTACCAATTTGCTCAGATGGAGGAATTGTACATGATTATCATATTACATTAGCCTTAGCAATGGGTGCAGATTTCTGCATGTTAGGGCGCTATTTCTCAAGATTTGATGAAAGTCCAACTAATAAAGTAATGGTAAATGGAAGTTATATGAAGGAATACTGGGGAGAAGGTTCTGCAAGAGCAAGAAACTGGCAACGTTACGACATGGGTGGCGCATCTAAACTTTCGTTTGAAGAAGGTGTGGATTCTTATGTACCGTATGCTGGTAGCCTTCACGATAATTTAAGTATTACACTTAGTAAAATACGCTCTACCATGTGTAACTGTGGTGCACTTAGTATACCTGAGTTTCAACAAAAAGCAAGACTGACACGAGTATCCGCGACAAGTATTATAGAAGGCGGAGCACATGATGTAGTCTTAAAAGACAAAAATGTTTCTCCAGTTAAATAGCAGAATCGATTTATGAATGCAAAAAAGCCTTTTATAAGTCTAAAGTGACTTAAAATGTACCCTTTGTAAAGGACATTTTGAAAAAAAGCTAGGCAGCATTAAGTAGATGATTCCTGTATTGAACAGG
>SVDC01000049.1:19302-26400 GCA_015058045.1 Cellulosilyticum sp. | reverse complement strand
GATATTGCAAGAAGAATGATTGAAGTCACCAAAGATTTTGTGGATGGCTACTATTTCAGTATCCCATTTAATAGAGTATATTTATTAGAGCAAATATTAGATTAAGAGAAAGCTATTGCACGTCAATGTGCAATAGCTTTTTTGAATGTTGAAAGTAGATATATGATGAGTAGTAAAAATTTGCTATAGGAGAAGGTTATAACAAGTCATGGTTTTTTGAGATTATACAAGAGAAGAGTACTGCATTATACTTTAATCACAAAGTAAGAAAAGAAAAACAATCTATTTACTGGGGTTAAGAAATAATAGGTTGTTTCAATAAATTCATAGAGTATAAAAAGATGGGAGATTGATCATATGAGTAAAAAAGTATATGCGGAAAGAAATTTAAAATTTGAAACCTTACAATTACATGTAGGGCAAGAGGCAGCAGATCCAGCAACAGATGCAAGAGCTGTACCTATTTACCAAACCTCTTCTTATGTTTTTAGAAACAGTGAGCATGCAGCAGCAAGATTTGGTTTGTCAGATGCAGGTAATATTTATGGGAGACTAACGAATCCTACTGAAGATGTTTTTGAAAAGCGTATTGCAAAATTAGAGGGTGGGGTGGCAGCACTTGCAGTAGCCTCTGGAGCAGCAGCTGTTTCTTATACCATTCAAAACTTAGCTCAAAACGGAGACCATATTGTAGCAGCAAAGAATATTTATGGTGGAAGTTACAACTTACTTGCTCATACCTTACCTCAATATGGTATTACAACCACATTTGTAGATCCATTTGAAGAAGGTGCTATTGAAAAAGCGATTCAGGAAAATACAAAGGCAGTATTTATTGAAACATTAGGTAATCCTAAATCAGAGGTTGTAGATATTGAGGGTATTGCAAACATTGCCCACGCGCATCAAATTCCTCTTGTTGTAGATAGTACTTTTGCTACCCCTTATTTAGTAAGACCAATTGAATATGGTGCAGATATTGTGGTTCATTCAGCTACGAAATTCATTGGGGGGCATGGAACAACCATTGGTGGTGTTATTATTGATAGTGGTCAATTTGATTGGGAAGCTTCTGGAAAATTCCCATCCCTTACAGAGCCAAACCCAAGCTATCATGGTATTAGCTTTACTAAAGCAGTAGGTGCTGCGGCCTTTGTAACTAAGATTAGAGCTATTCTTTTAAGAGATACAGGTGCAACGCTTTCACCATTTCATGCCTTTATCTTTTTACAAGGACTTGAGACGCTTTCACTTAGAGTAGAACGTCATGTAGAAAATGCCTTAAAGGTTGTGCAATATCTAAGTCATCATTCACAAGTTGAAGCGGTGCATCATCCATCTGTTTCTACAGATCCTCATCAGCAAGCGCTCTACAAAAAGTATTTTCCTAATGGTGGTGGATCTATTTTTACTTTTGAGATTAAAGGAGATGAGCAAAAAGCAAAAGATTTCATTGATAATCTAGAGCTTTTCTCATTACTTGCTAATGTAGCAGATGTAAAATCTCTCGTGATTCATCCTGCTTCAACAACCCATGCGCAACTAACAGAAGCTGAATTATTAGATCAGGGTATTAAACCCAATACGATTCGTTTATCTATAGGTACAGAAAATATTGATGACCTTATTGAAGATTTAGAAGAAGCTTTTAAAGCAGTACAGTAAGAAATAGGTATGAAGCCTTCCTTAACTAATAGGAGGGCTTTTTTTGAGGATTTTACTTTCGTTAAAATATTTCTTATAATAAGGGATAAGTTTGAAAAATATTAAATAATGAGAGAAGGGTGGGACATGTGATGTATGAAGCAAGTAGTAAGAGATATGAAAAAATGATTTATAATCGTTGTGGGAAAAGTGGTTTAAAGTTACCAGCAGTGTCATTAGGGTTATGGCACAATTTTGGGAGTAGGGATTCCTTTGATAATATGATTCAAATGTGTACAGAAGCATTTGACCATGGTATTACCCATTTTGACTTAGCCAATAATTATGGACCAGTAGAAGGAAGTGCAGAAGAAAACTTTGGAAGAATTATGGACAAGGTACTAAAACCTTATAGAGATGAACTCATTATTTCTACTAAAGCTGGATACTATATGTGGCCAGGGCCTTATGGAGAATGGGGCTCAAGAAAGTATTTAATATCTAGTTTAGATCAAAGTTTAAAGAGAATGGGATTAGAATATGTAGATATTTTCTATCATCATAGACCAGATCCAGAAACGCCTTTAGAGGAAACGATGTTAGCCTTAGATGCGATTGTAAAAAGTGGAAAGGCACTTTATGTAGGTATCTCTAATTATAATAAAGTGCAAACAGAAGAAGCGATGAAAATATTAAAAGAACTTAAAACACCATTTATTATTAATCAACGTCAATATTCTATGTTTGAACGTAATATTGAAGAAGATGGATTAAAACATTTTGCAGCTGAGAATGGATGTGGAATTATTGCTTTTAGTCCACTGGCACAAGGCCTATTAACTGATAAATATTTAAAAGGTATCCCAGAAGATAGTCGCATTAGAAGAGATGGGCGCTTTTTAAAAGAACAGGATATTACCGAAGGGCGTTTAAAACAAATACAAAAGCTCAATAATATAGCACAGCAAAGAGGACAAACATTGGCACAAATGGCGCTTTCATGGATTTTGCGTGATCACGAAGTGACGAGCGTTTTAATTGGTGCATCCAGACCAGAACAAATTAAAGACAATGCAAAAATTGTAGAGCAAAAGCCATTAAGTCAGAAAGAAATAGAAATTATAGAAAGTATATTAGAAGGATAGTCAAAAAGATAATTAAATAGATGTAGAAAACAGGCAATATATACATACTTTTTGTGGACATCCCATTAATTTTATATTTTTATCACTAAATTGATATTCTCTATTTTTTCTTCGTGATACTATGAAGAAGTACAGTAATTCATATTAAGAGTAATATTAAGGAGGTCACTATGAAGAAAAAAGTAGTAGGGGGATTATTGCTAATTTCCATGTCTATGCTTTGCGGTTGTGCAGAAGTAATAGGAATGGATAATGTAGTTTCAACATCTATATCTAAGGGTGAGCAAATGAATGTAAGTAGCGAGTATACTCTTGTTTGGGAAGATCATTTTGATGGTAATGAGCTAAACAGAGAGGATTGGAATTATGAATTACATGAACCTGGATGGGTAAATAATGAATTACAGGAGTATGTAGATTCTGAAGAAAATATATATGTAAAAGATGGAATATTGACTATTCAAGCCATCAAATCAGAGGATGAGAAAGGAAATACCATTTATACATCTGGAAGAGTCAATACACAAAATAAGCATGACTATAAATATGGAAGATTTGAAGCACGTGTAAAGGTTCCAAGTGGAAAAGGATTTTTACCAGCTTTTTGGATGATGCCTACAAATGAGAACCTTTATGGTCAGTGGCCTAAGTGTGGCGAAATCGATATTATGGAAGTTTTAGGAAGTGAAACAAATAAGTCACATGCAACACTTCATTTTGGAGAGCCCCATACTCAGAAACAAGGCAAGTATACTTTAAATGAAGGTGATTTCTCAGAAGAGTTCCATGTTTTTGCCTGTGAATGGGAGCCGGGTGAAATGCGTTTCTATGTGGATGGCGAACTGTTTTTTAGTGAAAACGACTGGTTTTCTAAAAGAGAAGGTTTTGATGAATTGACTTATCCAGCACCATATGACCAACCATTTTATATGATATTAAATTTAGCAGTTGGTGGAAATTGGCCAGGTAACCCAGATGAGACCACGTCTTTTGATGAAAATGCACAACTACAAGTAGATTATGTTAGGGTATATCAAAAGAGTGAATATGATGAGAATGTGAGTAAGGTAGTTAAAGAACTTGTATTTAGAGAATCTGATACAACTGGAAATTATATTGTAAATGGTGAATTTGCAGAGGATGAAAAGCTTGATGATGCTGAAGTTTGGAGCTTTTTAATAGCAGAGCAAGGTGATGCTACTGCCAAGATATCAGATCATGCACTATGTATTGAAACAAGTAATGCAGGTGTGCAGGATTACAGCGTTCAGGTTGTACAACCTAATCTACCAATGGAGAATGGCTATAGATACAAAGTAAGTTTTGATGCTCATGCACAAGAGCCACGTACAATGAAAGTAGCAGTCTCAGCACCTGATAAGAATTATATACGTTATATGGAAGATACAAGTGTTGAATTGACTACTGAGATGAAAAGCTATGAGTACGAGTTCGATATGAAGGCTGACAGTGATATTAATGGAAGACTTGAGTTTAACTTAGGGAATCAAGATTCTACTTCAACAGTGGTCATCAGTAATGTTAGAGTAGAGAAAGTAGTTCAGTTAGATACTAATAATCATAGAAAGACAGTACTACCAGATGGCAATTATGTGTATAATGGATCTTTTGATAGAGGAGAGAAAAGACTTGCACACTGGACGATTGCTTCAGAAATTCCAGAGGTTAAGTCTGAGGTAACTAATACAGATAATGTTAGAGAGCTAAAGATTTGTGTACCTGATGGAGCTACAGATATGAAACAAGTAACTGTAACTCAAGATGGACTTAGTATGAGTGGTAACAAAGATTATGTATTAAGTTTTTCAGGATATGCAGATACAACAGAGACTATTCAGGTTAGTATAGCAGGACAGTTATTTGATGTGGCGATGACACCAAATAAGGGAAAATACAAATTTGTAGTACATACTGATACAGAACTGGCAGACCACAAAGTACAATTTTTATTAGGTGTACCAGGAACCTTTTATTTAGATGATGTATGCGTTCAAGAGAATAGTATGCTGGTTAATGGAGACTTCACCAATGGATTTGTAGGCTATGAAATCTATGCACATGAGGAAACCAATGTAAATTATGGTGTAGATTCATTATCAGAAAGTGATGCTGCATCTTTTGATGTATCTAACACAGGAAGTCAGGATTGGATGATCCAGTTAAAACAAAATAATATCATTTTAGAAGAAGGTAAATGGTATAAAATTAGCTTTGATGCAAAGGCAAGCATAGATAGAAAAATAATGTATGCACTCCAGAGAGATGGGTCATCAGATAATGATTGGACACCCTATTCAGGTTCTAATATTATTGATTTAACAAGTGAATATCAGACATATGAGAAGACTTTCCAAATGATGAATACAACTGATGAAAAAACGATACTTAGTATATCAATGGGTGCAGTTGCTGGTATCAATATTCCAGAAAAACATACTATATTTATTGATAATATTCTTATAGAAGAAGTTCAATAAATCCAAAGGTGACACTGGTTTGAACATAACAGAGACTGTTGTCATGAGAGAAAGAAATCAGAAAAGTATTGACAATTATAAAGCGGTATTGTATAAATAGTTTATTATATGACTAGTGTATGTCAGTACATGAATGAGAGCATTCCACGTGAATGAATTTAGGTGGCACCGCAGAAGAGTAATCTCCTGTCCTATAGCAAACGTTATAGGGTGGGAGATTTTTTGATGCATATCTTTTTATAAGGCGAAATGATAAGGACTTAAAGACCTGTTTAGTATAAAAGGATTCAATTAAAAGTAATATTCTTCTCGTAGGCGAGGCAATAGTAGCAGTGAATACTCATTAAAAAAATAAAAAAGGAGAGTATATATGTTAGAAGAAAAGAAAATACCTTATAAAATCTATTTAGAAGAAGATGAGATGCCAACTAGTTGGTATAACGTGCGTGCAGATATGAAAAATAAGCCAGCACCTATTTTAAATCCTGCTACGTTAAAGCCTATTACAGTAGAAGAACTAGAGCCTATTTTTTGTAGGGAATTAGCGCAGCAGGAATTAGATGATACAACTCCTTATATAGAGATTCCACAAGAAATTAGAGATTTTTATAAGATGTATCGTCCTGCCCCCCTTGTAAGAGCTTATTGTTTAGAAAAAGCATTAGGTACACCAGCTAAAATTTATTATAAATTTGAAGGTAATAATACATCAGGTAGTCATAAACTCAATTCTGCTATTGCACAAGCTTATTACGCGAAAAAACAAGGGTTAAAAGGTGTGACGACAGAAACAGGTGCTGGGCAATGGGGAACAGCTTTATCTATGGCATGCTCTTATTTTGATTTAGACTGCAATGTTTATATGGTAAAAGTATCTTATGAACAAAAACCATTCCGTAGAGAAGTCATGAGAACTTATGGAGCTAATGTAACACCATCACCTTCTAATACTACTCATGTAGGAAGAAAAATTTTAGAGGAATTTCCAGGAACAACAGGAAGTCTGGGTTGTGCTATTTCTGAAGCTGTAGAAGCAGCAACAACTAAGGAAGGCTATCGCTATGTATTAGGTTCGGTACTTTCTCAGGTTCTATTGCATCAAACGGTTATTGGCTTAGAAACCAAAACAGCTTTAGATAAATATGATATTAAGGCCGATATCATTATTGGTTGTGCTGGTGGTGGGTCAAACTTAGGAGGGCTTATTTCACCATTTGTAGGTGAAATACTTCGTGGTGAAGCAGATTATCGTATTATTGCCGTAGAGCCAGCTTCTTGCCCAAGTTTAACGAGGGGAAAATATGTTTATGATTTCTGTGATACAGGAAAAGTTTGTCCCCTTGCTAAAATGTATACATTAGGTAGTGGCTTTATCCCATCAGCAAATCACGCAGGTGGGCTTCGCTATCATGGTATGAGTTCTATTGTGTCACAGCTTTATGAAGAGGGTTATATTGAAGCAGTTTCAGTAGAACAAACTTCTGTCTTTGAAGCGGCGCAGCAGTTTGCAAGAATAGAGGGGATTCTTCCAGCACCAGAAAGCAGTCATGCTATTAAAGTAGCGATTGATGAAGCAATGAAATGCAAAGAAACTGGAGAGGAAAAGACCATTGTATTTGGTTTGACTGGAACAGGTTATTTTGATATGGTAGCTTACCAAAGATATAATGATGGAGAAATGAGTGACTATATTCCTACAGATGATGAACTTGAGGCAAGCTTTGCTAAGTTACCAAAGGTAGAGTAGAGCGATTGGAATAGGTTTATAGAGACTAGACAGTATAAACTTTGATTTGATCTATTTATAAATT
>SVDC01000049.1:0-19202 GCA_015058045.1 Cellulosilyticum sp. | reverse complement strand
AAAGGTAGAGTAGAGCGATTGGAATAGGTTTATAGAGACTAGACAGTATAAACTTTGATTTGATCTATTTATAAATTAATAGGCTTCTTTCTAAAGAGATAAGTAAAAAGACTTGTCGCTTAGAAGGAAGCCTATTTTGGGTGAAAATAAGATTATAAATTGTATAGATACTTGAAATGCAAGCACTACAACATAATTAGGTAATGAATTCCGATTATATAGATGAGGTGTTTTAATGTTTGAAATATATTGACAAATAGGTTGAGGCGACTTATATTAGTTTTAAAGATAAGTCGAAGCGACATATAGGAGGTAGAGGGTGATAGAGTATATTATTTTAGGTTTGCTTTATGCAAAAGCTAAGAGTGGCTACGATATTAAAAAGATTATGGAAGAAAATATAGGGATGTTTTATAAGGCAAGTAATGGAAGTATTTATCCCGCCTTAAGAAAGTTAGAAAATAAGGGATGGATAGAAAGGTGCATAGAAAGTGCTGGACATAGAGAAAAGAAGATTTATCAAATAACTAAGGTTGGTCAAATAGCATTTTTAGATTGGGTAAAAGTACCTATTTCATATAATGCAGGAAATATGCAAGAATGTGTCAAAGTTTTTTTCTTTGATTTTCTAGAAGAGGCTGAAAGAGATCAAGCGCTTAGTAGATTAGAAGATGAAGTAAAACAAAATTTGGAAGAGCTTCTCCAGTTAAAAAATGAGTATAGTCAAGAGGCAGATATGATGAAGCGTTATTATCGAATGAGTACTTTATATTATGGTATAAGTATTTCTAAAGAAACGCTTCGTTGGTGCCAACACATTAGGGAGAAAAAAGAACTTAAGAATTTGATATAAGAAAATAGATTAAAAAATAAAGAGATAGGGGAGTGGAGAGGATGATTTTTTACTTTAGTGGCTCAGGAAACTCTTTATATGCGGCACAAGAAATTTCTAAGGCACAAGGGGACAGATTAGTTTCTATTGCTAAAGCTATAAGAAATGAGGCCTATCTATATGAAGTAGAAGAAAATGAAGCCATAGGATTTTGTTATCCGGTTCATGGCTGGCAGCCTCCTAGTGTGGTCATTGATTTTATAAAAAAGCTTACCTTAAAAAATTATAAGGGCCAATATATTTATTCTGTTTTAACCTGTGGTGGAACATGGGAATATACTTGTGAGGTTTTAAATAAAGCATTAAAGCTTAAAGGATGGAGATTAAGTGGAGATTATAAATTAAAAATGCCACACACCTATATTACAGTAAGTGAGTTGAATTCACCTGAATATACCGAAGAAAAATTAGAAACAGCAAAAAAACTATTGAAGGAATATAATGAACAGATTAGAAATAGAGAGGTTAACTATAAAAAGCAAAGACATTCTTTATTTAAGTCTTATGTTCTTGGAGGACTTTTAATCTCTATGGGGAAATCTGAAAAGCCATTTTATGTAACAGATGACTGTAAACATTGTGGTTTATGTGTAAAAGCTTGCCCAATGCATAATATTGAATTAAAAGAAGGCAAACCAGTATGGCATAAGGGATGTCAGCAATGTTTAGGGTGTATTAATAGATGTCCACAAAAGGCGATTCAATATGGTAAGAAAACAGAAACGAGGGGACGATTTGTTAACCCGTACTGTAAATTTCCAGATGAGCCATAAGAAGATGGATATAGAAAATCCATAATGAGTGTGTCCATTTATTTAAGATTTATAAGAAAATACATTGAATGATATGATGATTTATTTTAACATGAAAAATAAGTAGAAATAGGAAATCAATAAGGGAGCGTTAAGGGTGGAGCAGCGTAAAATCATGAACATTAGGAATTGGATAGCATATCTTTTAGGAGTGTGTATTATCCAATTTGGTGTGGCAATCTTTCTAGAATTAAACTTAGGTTCAGACCCATTTACAATATTTACACAAGGGGTAGCGCGTACATTTGAGATCACACCAGGTATGGCAAATCGTATATTAACTGTTATTATTTTAGGAATTTTACTTTTTTGTGATAGACGCTATATCAATATAGGAACTATTGTGGCTATTATTGGAGCAGGCTTTGTAATGGATGGAATGCTTGTTTTAGTTGAGCCATTAAAGTTAGAAACATTACCCATGGTCGTTCGCATTGTACTATTTATTTTAAACTGTGGGGTTATTGGTATTGGTTTTCCTATGATGAAACTTTCAGGGCTAGGGCTGGCGCCAAATGACATTATTTATATGACATTGGTTGAACATTTAGATAAGCCTTATAGTGTGGTTCGAATGAGTGTGGATACGGTTTATCTGGTTTTAGGATTTTTGATGCATGGCGTAGTTGGTATTGGAACGGTTATTTGTATTATGTGTCTAGGACCGATTATGGGATTGGTAATGAAACATATAGAGAAATATATCCTAATGTTGTTAGGAAAAGAAAATGCCTATTACCAATAAGAAGGCATTTTTTTTAATTGGCATTTGGTTTGTAGGTTAAGTATGAATAGATATTCTAAATGATTTATATATCAGTGGATATGGGGGGAAATGGAGATGAAAACGTATTTATTAGAAGAGGTACCAGAGCTAAAAGTATTAGGCAGAACCACAAAAAATAGGGCGCCATTGACACTTTTTTGGACAGGTAGTGGGATAGAATGCCATATCAAAGCATCTGAGTTATGGATTGAAGTAGAAGCAGATTTCGAAACATATGAGCCTTGGATGAGTATTGTCATCAATGGAGAGTATGTAAGTCGTCGAATGCTCAATAAAGGAAGAGAATGGATTTGTTTATTTAGAGGTATGAATCCTGAAAAGATTAAAGAGGTTAAGGTTTTAAAAGAAGTACAAGCGATGTCTGGTGATGAAAAACACTGTATGCAAATTCATGCCTTACGAACAGATGGGCAGTTTATACCTGTAAAAGAAAAGCCTTACAAAATTGAATTTATAGGAGACAGTATTACTTCTGGTGAAGGCAGTATGGGGGCTACTTTAGAAGAAGATTGGATTTCTATGTGGTTTAGTACACAAAATAATTATGCACGTATGGTAGCAGATGCAATAGATGCAGAGTATCATATTATTTCCCAAAGTGGTTGGGGCGTTTATTCAGCATGGGATAATAATCCAAATGGTGCTATTCCAGTGTATTATGAAAAAGTATGTGGATTGGTTAAAGGGGCGAAAAATGAAGCATTAGGTGCATCTATGTTATATGATTTTAAGAGCTGGCAACCAGATGTAGTAGTCATTAATTTAGGAACCAATGATGGTGGTGCTTTTCAATCTCCTGCTTGGGAAGATCCTGAAACAGGTAAGTGTTATAAGCAGCGTTTAAAAGAAGATGGTACTTTTAATGAAGAGGACCTAGCCCATTTTAAAGAGGCAGTCGTTCAGTTTTTAGATAAGCTGAGAAAGTATAATCCAAGAGCAGAGCTTTTATGGGTATATGGTATGCTGGGGACACCTATGCTAAATGGAATAGAAACGGCTATTGAAGATTATAAAGTGAAGTATCAAGATGAAAAAGTAAGTTTACTGATTTTACCTGATACAACAATAGAAACAGTAGGTGCAAGACAACACCCAGGTAGACGAGCTCATCAGATAGCAGCAAATGTTTTAATCTCAGAACTAAAGAAACTATTAAAATAGAATATATATGTGGAGATATTGAGAGCGTTCTAGATCAATATAAACACATAAAGAAAAAGTGCCGTAGGAAACGTTATTTCCTACGGCACTTTTTGTATTTCATTAAAGTCCACTGGGGATAGGGGTTATATAGAGATAAAGGAAAGGTATGAAAAAATAATATATTGACTATTTTCTGAAAATGATATATAAATTAGTTAAATGGTTCATTAGTAAACTAACTAACCACCTGACTAAGATGACATAGTATCACATGGGGAAATTATAAATAGCAAGTAATGAAGCTGAAAGATATGAAAGGAGGAGAGTTTTTGAAAGAGATATTAAATGAAGATGAGCCAATATATATCCAAATTGCTAAGGGAATAGAAGATGAAATTTTACAAGGAGAGCTCATAGAAGAAATGCAGATTCCTTCTACTAATGAGCTTGCAAAATGGTATCAAATTAATCCAGCCACTGTTTTAAAAGGCATTAATTTACTAGTAGAGCGTGAAATTTTATATAAGAAAAGGGGGATTGGGATGTTTGTCATGCGGGGGGCTACCCAAACAATAAAAGAAGCAAGAAAAGAGAGTTTTAAGATGATTGTAATGAGTCAGCTATTTCAAGAAGCTAAAAAGCTAGGAATTAGTAAACAGGAATTAATGGATATGATACAAAATAGTGAGGAGATGGACAGATAATGGATACATTGGCTATTGAGGTAAATAACTTAAATTATTTCTTTCGAGATAAAGAGGTATTAAAGGGAATCGATTTAAGGATTAAGCAGGATACGATTTATGGTTTGATTGGGAAGAATGGCGCAGGGAAAACAACATTGATGCATGTTATTATCAATCAATTAATTGCTAAAGAAGGGGATATTAATATATTAGGAAAAGACCCAAGAAGACAAGATGATATTTTGGAAGAAGTATGTATGGTGGGAGAAGAGGAATTTTATGCACCTTATATGAGAGTAAAGGATATTTTTAAAATGTATGAGCGTTTTTACTCACACTATGATAGAGGTCTTGAGTCTAAACTTATTGAATTCTTTGAATTACCCATTCATAAGGCATTGCGTCATTATTCTAGGGGAATGAAATCTTTGGTATTTGCCATTATAGGTTTATGTAGTCGAGCGAGGATTACGATATTAGATGAACCGACTTTAGGAATGGATGCAGAGAATAGAGAAGCCTTTTATAAGATTTTATTAGATGAGTATATTAAAGCACCTAGAACACTTATTATTTCTACTCATTTGATTGATGAGATTGAGCACCTTATTGAGGAAATGGTGATCTTAGATAAGGGAAAAGTTATATTAAATGATGCTGTAGAGCAAATTAAAAGCAAGAGTTATTACTTAATAGGACAAGAGAAAGCATTTGAAGTATTACATAGATTAGAATGTGCCACATTTAAGAAAATGTTAGGAAGTAAAGCAATTTATGTTTATTGGGGAGAAATAGAACCACAGTTAAAGGAACAGATGAGACGCTTAGAGATTGAAATGCATCCAATGAGTTTACAAGAAATTTTTCTAGAAAAAGTAGGCGGAAAGGAGTATAGAGATGAATGATGTAAAAAAGATGTTTCAGTTTCTAGAACCATCTATGAAAAAATGTTTAATAGTGATTATGACCGTAGCACTTATAGGTGACTTAATGCATATTTGGATTTCCTATGAGTTTTATAACACACCGTCTCAACTCATTGAGCCTGTTTGTCTTCATGATTGGCATATATGGATTATAAGTATTGCCTTACTTGTACTAGGTTTTTTATACAGTGCAAAGGAGTTTAATGGCTATATTCACATTATGGCAAGGAGAAAAGAATTTTTATTAGGTACAATAAGCTATATGGTTTTGATAAGTATAGCTATGGTATTAGGCAATCGTTTAACTTGTTTAGTATTAACAGCTACAGTTGATGGATTATTAGCTTTACCAGTAGACTATTTCGTGAATATTAGTTTTGTAAAAGAATGGAGTCTTTATGTAGGAATGCTCAGTTTGGGTTGGTGCTTAGGTGCTTGTTGTTATAGGTTTAGAAGAGTGGGAATATTGCTGAGTGTAGGAGTAGGGATTGAGATTTTGATGCACTTAAGTGAGCAAGTCTTAAATGAACTTTTATTCGAAACACCTGATTTAGTAGGAACACTGATTTATCTAAGCATTTTATTAGGAAGTATAGGGTGGTTATTTTTATATTCAGCCCCCATAAAAAGATATACAAAAGGTTAGTACATTAGGGAGGGGAGAGGCTTGAATCAGAACCAAGTAGTAAAAGTAATTATAGAACAGTGGATTAGGCGAAGTGGATTTGTTATAGTAGGGATGATTTTAATTATAATCCTAGATTGTATGCAAGTTTTTAAACAATATATAACCAATGGGGTTATTGGAGATATCTCTTTTTATAGGGCTTATTTACTTATATTAGGCTTTATATTTCTTCAAGGAATGATACAAAGTTATCATGATTATAGTGGCTATTTAGGCATTAGAGCACAACGAAAAGAGTATTTAATGTATATGCTTCTGATAGGTGTTATAGGAACCATTGGGTTAATGATAGTGATTTTTGATCTAGATATAGTAGCCAGGAAATGTATAGGGATAGTCATTTACCATAAATGGCAGGCTATTGATAGCGGACATAATAAAATGGAGGAGTTATATACAAGTATTAAATTTTTATGGAGAACTGGCATTTTGTTATATGGCATAGGCTTTTTTACAGGTGCACTTTTTTATCGTCTTAGAAAGGTCGTCGCTCTTGCCTTAATCATTAGTGTACCAGTTATTGTTATGGGAATTGTTATACTAGAAATCACTGTTCAAAATCCTATAACGAAAAGTTTATTTAATCTAATATCCGTACTCATTGTACCAGCTTTAGAAGGGCGAAGACAACTCACCTATGGTGGGGTTTTAATAGGAGGCGCCATTTTATTACTAAGACATGCCCCCACAAACCGCTATAAACATGATTTGATGCAAGACTTTTATAGAAGAATGGATGAATAAGATACAGCATAAAAATAGATGAATCCTAGAGTGTATATAACCAATTAGGGTCAAGCAGTGAACAGATTAAATAGAATAAAGGGGATTAAGAATAATTCAGAATTAAAGATGAGGTAGAAAAAGATATAAGATTTGATAGGATAAATAGAAGAGGCTAGGTTTAAACACTAGAAGATAACAACTTAGTGGAATGGGGGAGAGAAATGCTTTATCAAATTTGTAATGGACGTGTCCAATTTGCAGCAGAAGTTGTATTAGACGAGGTTCAATTTGAAATTCGAGAAAAAGAAAAGATTGCAATTGTGGGACGTAACGGATGCGGAAAAACCACCTTACTTAAATTAATTTCTGGAGAAATAGAACTCACCAAACGAGACAGTGATGAGGATATCTATATTGCCAAAGCAGGTAATCCGAGTATTGGTTATTTAAAACAAATGGCTTTTGAAACAGATGCCGTCACATTAGATGAGGAAATCAGAAAAGTCTTTAAGCCGATTTTAAAGATGCAAGAAGAACTGAATGATTTGCTAGAAGAGATGAATCAAAACCCTACAGAGAAAAATATTCAAAAGTATGTAACGCTCCAAGAAACTTTTGAAGATAAAGGGGGCTATTATTATGAAAAAGAATATAAGATGTTCCTTAAAAAGTTTGGTTTTCAAGAACAAGATAAAAATAGAAAACTAAGTGAGTTTTCAGGAGGACAGCGTACTAAAATTGCGTTTATGAAATTGCTTTTAAGTAAGCCAGATATCTTGCTATTAGATGAACCAACTAATCATCTGGATATTGAGACGACTTATTGGCTAGAGGAGTACTTGAAAGGCTATCAAAGAGCCGTTGTTATAGTATCCCATGATAGAATGTTTTTAGATCATATTGTAGATGTAGTTTATGAGATTGAATATAAAAGAACGCGTCGCTATCCAGGGAATTACTCTGATTTTGTTAAGCGAAAAAGAGAGGATTGGGAGAAACAACAAAAGGATTATTTACTTCAGCAAAAAGAAATTAAGCGCTTAGAAACAATCGTTGATAAATTTAAAAATAAGCCAACTAAAGTTGCCATGACACGCTCTAAACTGAAACAAATTGAGCATATGGATAAAATAGAAGCACCAAAACAATATGATATGAAGAGTTTTCAAGCTAAATTTACACCTAAAAGAGAAACAGGAAAAGATGTACTGCAAGTGATGAACTTACAGATTGGTTATGAAAAAGTATTATCAGAAGTAAGTTTTCAACTTTCTAAAGGTCAAAAGATTGGAATCATTGGTGGAAATGGACTAGGTAAATCGACACTCTTAAAAACGCTAGTGGGGCAATTAGAACCTTTGGGTGGAAGTTATAATTGGGGTTATCAAGTAGATATAGGTTATTTTGAACAACAAATGGCTCAGTTTACAGGAGAGGAAAGCGTAATTGATCATTTTTGGAATACATTTCCGACTCTATCGCAAACAGAAATTAGGAGTGCATTAGGAGCATTTCTTTTTACAAAAGATGATGTTTTTAAATCTCTTTCTATGCTTTCAGGAGGAGAGAAAGGAAGACTTGCCCTTGCTAAAATTTTTAAATATAGACCCAATGTACTGCTTTTAGATGAGCCTACAAATCATATGGATATTGTGGGAAAGGAAGCTCTTGAAAATATGTTAAAAACATTTGAGGGGAGTGTATTATTTGTTTCACATGATCGTTTTTTTGTGAAACAAGTAGCAGATGCACTTTTAGTATTTGAGGAAGAAGGTGTGATATATTATCCTTTTGGCTATGAGGCTTACTTAGAGAAGAAGACAGAAAAGCTAGCGGTAGAGCAGAATATAAGAAAAGAAGAAATCCATGCGGAAGGTATGATTAAAAGTAAATCATGCCAAGCAAGTGACCAAACTTTATTAAAAGAGCAAGCTAGAAATAAACGAAAGATAGAAAAACTAGAGCAAGCAATAGAAGAAAGTGAAGAAAAGCTACAAGCATTAAATGAAGTACTAATGAATCCAGAGTATAGTACAGATTTTATAAGACTTCAAGAAGTACATGATGAAATCAGTAGGTTGGAAGAACAGCTTCAAGAGCAGATGAAAGAATGGACAATGCTGGAGGAGAGCTTTGGTATATAAGGGGCTTGGTAGAAGGCAGACTAAACTACAAAAGTAGAGTGTAGTATAAGCAGAATATAAAAGACGGACCATTAATGGTCCGTCTTTTATATTCTATAAATGATTACTGAGAAACATCTTGTACATAAAGAACTCTTACACCGTCAGATGTAGCAGTTGTTTGAGCAGCTGTTTCTTTCTTAGCTGCTGGTGCAGCTTCTGGGCTAGCTGTGCGTCCATCTCTAATATCAAAGAACTTTCTAGCAACTTGTGGGAAGAGTGCATAGCTAAGAACATCTTCTTCAGACTTAGCGACATCTTTACATTCTTCTCTGATTTTATCAAGTTCTGGTGCAAGAAGATCAGCTGGTCTACAAGTGATTACTTCATCATCACCAATAGCTTTCTTTCTAACTTCTTCATTTACTTCACCAGGAAGCTGTCCGTACTCACCTCTAAGAACCGCTTTAGATTCTTTAGGGAATACTTTGTATCTTTCACCAGAAAGAACATTAAATACAGCTTGAGTACCAACAATTTGGCTAGAAGGTGTTACAAGTGGTGGATAACCAAAATCTTTTCTAACTCTTGGTACCTCAGCTAATACATCATAGTATTTGTCTTCTGCATTAGCTTGTTTAAGTTGAGAAATAAGGTTAGAAAGCATACCACCTGGTACTTGGTAAAGAAGTGCATTAGTATCTACACTAAGTACTTTAGGATCAAGAATACCATCTGCTTTAAGCCTATCAGCTACTTTTCTAAAATGAGCAGCAGCTTCGCTTAATTGTGTAAGGTCTAAACCAGTATCATATTCAGTACCTTTTAAAGTTGCAACAAGTGCTTCTGTTGTTGGGTTTGATGTACCGTTAGCAAGTGGAGAAAGTGCACAGTCTACAATATCTACACCCGCTTCAATAGCCATAAGGTAGGTCATATCACCAGTACCTGACGTATTATGTGTATGAAGGTGAATAGGTACATCTAAATTCTCTTTTAATTTTTTAACTAATTTGTAAGCTTCAAATGGAAGAAGAAGGTTAGCCATATCTTTGATACAGATGACATCTGCACCGCTTTTAACCATATCTTCTGCTAATTTAACGAAGTAATCGATGTTGTGAACAGGGCTTGTTGTGTAACTGAAAGCAAGTTCACAAGTACCGCCATATTCTTTAACGTATTTTGCAGCAGCAGCAACGTTTCTTGGGTCGTTAAGTGCGTCGAAAATACGAACTACATCAATACCATTTTCAATAGATTTTTTACAGAAAGCTTCAACTACATCATCTGCATAGTGTTTGTAACCTAAAAGGTTTTGACCACGAAGAAGCATTTGAAGTGGTGTATTTGGCATAGCTTTCTTTAGAGCACGAAGTCTTTCCCAAGGGTCTTCGTTTAAGAAACGCATACAAGAGTCAAATGTTGCGCCACCCCAACATTCAAGTGACCAATAACCCATTTTATCAAGAAGTGCACAAGCAGGTAGCATATCTTCAATACGCATTCTTGTAGCTGCTTGTGATTGATGAGCATCTCTTAAGATTGTATCTGTAATTCTAACTTGTTTACCCATAATTTATGTTTCCCCCTTAACCGAATAGTGCAAGTAATACACCCGCAGCAATAGCTGAACCGATAACACCTGCAACGTTAGGTCCCATAGCGTGCATTAATAAGAAGTTTGAAGGATCTTCTTTTTGACCAACCACTTGAGATACACGAGCAGCCATTGGAACGGCAGAAACACCAGCAGAACCAATGAGTGGATTGATTTTTGTTTTAAGGAATAGGTTCATCACTTTAGCTAAAATAACACCACCAGCTGTACCTAAACCGAATGCAACAACACCCATGCAGATAATCTTGATTGTGCTAAGGCTTAAGAATGTTGCAGATGTTGCAGTAGCACCTACAGAAATACCAAGGAAAATGGTTACAATATTCATTAGTTCATTTTGAGCAGTTTTGCTTAATCGTTCTGTAACACCTGATTCTTTAAATAGGTTACCAAGCATTAAGCTACCAACAAGTGGTGCAGCAGATGGTACAAGAAGTGCTACGAATACTGTAATAACAATTGGGAAGATGATTTTTTCTGTTTTAGATACTGGTCTAAGTGCCACCATTTTAATTTTACGTTCTTCAGGAGTTGTGAGTGCCTTCATAATAGGCGGTTGAATAACTGGAACAAGTGCCATGTAAGAATAAGCAGCAACGGCAATAGGTCCAAGAAGGTGAGGTGCTAGTTTACTTGTTACGAAGATAGCAGTTGGACCATCAGCACCACCGATGATACCAATTGAGCTAGCTTCTGCTGGTGTAAAACCAAGATATCTAGCAGCAATATATGTAACGAAAATACCAAGTTGTGCAGCAGCACCTAGCAATAAACTTTTTGGGTTAGCAATCAGTGGACCAAAGTCTGTCATTGCCCCTACACCCACGAAAATTAAACATGGATAAATACCAAGTTTAACACCTAAGTATAAGTAGTCAATAAGACCTGGTGTGATGTCACCATTACCAAATAAATTCCAGTGTACATGACCACCAGCAAATAAAGCTTCATGGTAAATTTCTGCACCTGGAAGGTTCGTTAAAAGCATACCAAATGAAATAGGTAATAAAAGTAAAGGTTCAAAACCTTTAGCAATAGCTAAATACATTAAAACGAATGCAATAACGAACATGATTAATACTTTAGGATCATTTGCAATAAGCGAAAATCCAGTTTGATTTAAGAAATTTAAAATGGTTTCCATATTAACATGTTCCTCCAATTCATATTAGGTTATTATTTAATTACACAAAGAAGGGCACCTGATTCTACAGTGGCACCTTTACTAGCATTAACAGATGCGATAGTTCCGTCAATTGGAGACATGATTTCATTTTCCATTTTCATAGCTTCAAGAATCATTAATACTTGGCCTTTTTTTACTGTATCCCCATTTGATACATTTACGCTTAAGATAGTACCTGGCATTGGACTTGTGATTTTTTCTCCACCAGCAGGAGCTGCACTAGGAGTAGGAGCTGCAGCTTTAACTGGTGCAGCTGATTTCACTTCAGATTCATCAATAAGTTCAAGTCCGATTTCATACTCATTTCCATTTACATTTACACGATATTTTTTCATTTTGATTTCCCCTTCTAATTAAGTGTATTGGAACTTATAGTTCTTTAACAGATAAAATTCGTATTGCTGAAATGTCAGTGCCTAAATCTTCAGCAATAACTGCAGAAACAGCAGCAATAAATTCTTGGCGATTGGCGATGGTTGATTTTGTTGGAGCTGGAGTAGTTATAGGTGCAGAAGTTTCAGGCTTGCTGAGTTTTTGTATTACATAGCTCATTAAATAGCAGATTAAGATAATACAGACAAGCCCAAAGAATACAGTGCCCAGTCCCATCAAAATAACAAAAGTATTGGATATTTCCATTCGCTTTTCCTCCCTTCATGAAAAAAAATTATGACTAATAGAGCAGATACTATTAAAAAGTTTCTGAGCATAATATAATTATAAAACATTTTTCGTAAAATGTTAATTGATTTTGAAATTATCAGAACAAAAAACGATTTGTTTTATTATAAGAGTGAAAAATATGTCTAAAAGGTATGTAAAAAATATAAGAAATAACAAGAATTAAAAATGAATTAGGAGAAATTTTTTATATATTATATTAAAAAATTTTTTTTCTTAATGAAATCTTAACAAAAATATGTATTAACCCTATATTATAATAGAAGAAATAGGAGGGATTGGAAAATGACATATTATATTATTATGGCAGCGATGATTATTTTTTTATGTTTAACAGCAAGTAGTATTTCGAATAAGATGGGTATTCCAACTTTAATTTTATTTATTGGACTAGGCATGTTATTCGGAAGTGAAGGGATTGTAGGAATTCAATTTGAAAACTATGATTTTGCCAATTACATTTGTTCTTTTGTACTTATTTACATTATGTTCTATGGGGGATTTGGCATTAATTTAAAAATGGCAAAGCCGGTAGCAGTAAAAGCAAGCTTGCTATCAACATTAGGCGTTATTTTGACCATGCTTATAACAGGTGTTTTTTGTCACCTTGTATTAAAAATGGACTTATTAGAGAGTTGTTTATTAGGTTCAGTTGTTGGCTGTACAGATGCAGCAGCCGTTTTTTACATATTAAGAGCAAAGAAGCTCAACTTAAAAAATGGGCTTGCTTCATTAATAGAAATGGAGAGTGGAAGTAATGACCCTGCTGCTAATATATTAACGATTATTTTGTTAGGAATAATGCAAGGAACGGATATAGGACCTATACCAGTTATGTTATTAAAACAACTCATTATAGGGTTAATTGCTGGAGCGGTATTAGGAATTTTAGCTGAATATGGTCTCAAAAAGTTCCAAGATATGAATGAAGGGTTAGATATGATTTTTGTATTTGCCATTGCCCTATTTTCTTATGCAGTAAGTAATCTATTAGGGGGAAATGGCTATTTAAGTGCCTATATAACAGGGATTATTTTAGGGAATGCAAAGATTCCTAATAAAGTGGGCTTGGTTCATTTTTTCAATGGTTTAACGAGTTTATTTCAAATGCTTGTTTTCTTTTTATTAGGACTTTTAGCATTCCCTACAGAGGTCATAAGCTATTTACTACCAGCTCTATTAGTAGGAGTTTTTTTAACTTGTGTAGCAAGACCATTAGCAGTAGCTATATTACTTACACCATTTAAAACACCTTTAAGGGATCAGATATTTATATCAGTTGCTGGACTTAGAGGTGCATCTAGTATTGTTTTTGCCATTACGGTAACAGTAAGTGGTATAGGAGCAGGCAATAAAATTTTTAATATGGTCTTTTGTATTGCCATGTTATCTATAGCGATTCAAGGTGCACTACTCCCAATGATTGCAAAAAAACTAGACTTAATAGATGATGAGGCTCCAGTTTCTATGACCTTTAATGATTATCAGAATGATACAGATGTAAAGTTGCTTAATATATTAATTAGTAAAAATCATCCTTGGATAGGTAAAAAGTTAAGTGAAATTACTTTTCCACATCGTTCGTTGGTTGTATTTATTAAAAGGGGATTTGAAGTAGTTATTCCAAGAGGAGATACAGTACTAGAGCCAGAGGATATTGTGATTTTAAGTAGTGAATATCAAGAAGAACCATCGGAATTAGAAATACAAGAACTTACAGTAGGTAAAAATAATGAGTGGATTGGAAAAAGCATTGCCGAGTGTGATATACCTAAAGAAACGATTATTATCATGGTGAAGCGAAAAGAAGGAAATGTCGTGCCAAGTGGTAGTACAGTGATTAAAGCAAATGATGTTCTATTAACATGTGGATTAAGAGGATAGAAAAGGAGAGAACAAAAAGAAAATGATTAATTTTTTTAAAGGAATAGTTGTAGGGCTTGGAGGCATTGCGCCTGGATTAAGCGGAAGTGTACTGCTCGTTATTTTTGGTTTATATCAGAAGACCATTCATGCTATAGGGACTATATTTAAGGATTTCCGAAAAAACGTTACATTTTTAGGACCGTTAATAGCAGGTTGTGGAGTTGGGGTCTTGCTATTTAGTAAGGTCGTAGATTTTCTACTGGGTCATTATGAATTTCAGACAAGATATGTATTTTTGGGTTTGATTTTGGGAACAATCCCGCTTTTTTATAGAGAAGTAAAAAAGGAGGGCTTTAGTAAGAAATATTATTTATACATGATCCTAGCAGCAGTGGCAGGGTGCATCATATTTTATGGAAATGGAAATTTATTTCCTAAGATTACAGAACCAAATCTGTTACAATCTACACTACTTGGATTTGCAGTTGCTGGTTCTGCTATCGTTCCTGGTATAGACAGTGCGGCGATTCTATCTTCTTTAGGATTATATGAAATATACGTTAGTTCCTTGGCTAATTTTAATCTGCAGGTATTAATCCCTGCAGGATTTGGCCTGGGTGTTGGGGCACTACTCATTTCCTTTGTGATGAATAAACTGATTAAGCACTGCTATACCGTTACATTTTCTATTATATTTGGTTTGTTTTTAACCATTATTCCTAGTGTTTTAAATGAAAGCTGTATGATTACTGGCGGTGTAGATATAGCAATAGCTCTTGTTCTGATAGTAATCGGTTTTGGTGTTTCTTTTTATTTGGGAGACATTCAGAAAAATAACATGAAAATTAAGAAATTGTTCAAAGGCTGTGCGCATTAAAGAAGATTCCCTGTTATGGTTAGAATGCTATTGTAGTGGTATAAATTCAAGGATAAGATAATAAGCTAGTTGAGAGTAGTCAAGACTATAAACTTATGAAGGGTAGATGAAAAAGATGGATCTATTTTCAGTCTTTACATTACTGGGAGGTTTAGCGTTCTTTTTATATGGAATGACTATTATGTCAAATGGATTAGAGAAGATGACAGGAGGCAAATTAGAAAGAGCCATTAGAAAAATGACATCTAGTCCAATTAAGAGTTTAGCGTTAGGTACAGGAATTACTATTGCCATACAGTCTTCATCAGCTGTGACAGTTATGCTTGTTGGATTTGTGAATTCTGGAATTATGGCACTAGAAAATACCATTGGTATTATTATGGGCTCTAATATTGGGACCACATCGACAGCTTGGATTTTAAGTTTATCTAGTATAAAAGGGGAGTCTTTCTTAGCAAGACTTTTAAAGCCGGAAGCTTTTTCACCTATTATTGCTGTAATAGGTACTCTTCTTATAATGTGCAGTAAGTCTTCTAAGAAAAGAGATATAGGAAATATTATTATAGGATTTTCATTACTTATGTATGGTATGAAACTTATGAGTGATGCTGTAAGCCCGCTTGCTGATATACCAGAATTTGCACATCTGCTAGTAGCCTTTACGAATCCGTTTCTAGGCGTTTTGGCAGGAACACTTTTTACAGGTGTGATTCAAAGTTCATCAGCATCAGTAGGAATTTTACAAGCCTTATCTTTAACAGGAGGAATTACTTATGAGATGGCTATTCCTATAATAATGGGACAAAACATTGGAACTTGCGTTACAGCCTTAATATCTAGCATAGGTGTAAATAAAAATGCTAAGAGAGTAGCAATTGTACATATTTATTTTAATTTAATAGGCACAGCTGTATGTTTGGGTGTATTTTTAATCATGAAGTATGGTATAAACTGCCCATTTATTAGTCAAACTACTTCACCAGTAGGAATTGCAGTTGCACATAGCATCTTTAATATTGCAACGACCATGTTGCTCCTACCATTTCATAAGAAATTAGTACAGTTGGCAAAATGGACGATTAAGGATATGAATGAAGAAGAGCAATATTCTTTTTTAGATGAAAGATTACTGTTTACACCATCTGTGGCTATAGCAGAGTGTAAGGAGTGTACCATTAAAATGGCACAGTTAGTAAAAGAAAATTTATATAGTAGTTTAGAGACGCTGGAGCATTATAATTCTGATATAGTTTTGGAGATTCAGTATAAAGAGAAACTGATTGATCAGCATGAAGATAAAATAGGAACTTATTTAGTGAAATTAAGTTCCAGAGAATTATCTGATTTAGATAGTAAAGATATATCTAAGATGCTTCATATGATAGGAGATTTTGAACGAATAGGTGACCATGCAATAAATATTACAGATTTTGCGACAGAATGTGTGGAGAGGAAGATACAATTTTCTAATGAAGCAAAGTTGGAAATGAAAAAGTTAACAGAAGCAGTAAAAGAAATTATGGAAATGGCAGTGAATGCTTTTATAAATGATGATATTGATCTAGCAAAAAGGGTAGAGCCTTTAGAAGAGGTTATTGATTATTTAAAAATAGAACTAAAAAAACGACATGTAGATCGTTTAAAATTAGGAAAGTGTACAATTGAGCAAGGCTTAGTATTTAATGATTTTATTGCCAACTGTGAAAGAATTTCAGACCATTGTTCGAATGTGGCAGTATGTATCATCCAAGTAAAGGAATCTAGCTTTGAAACCCATCAATATTTAGAAGATATTAAATCAGAATTAACAGGCCCTTTTATAGAGGAGTATAAGCATTTTAAATGTAAGTATCAAATATAGGTGTATGTGGTAGAAGAAAATAGTCATACTACTAGCAATGTGTGTTATAATCATAAGTACTATTTTTCATAAAGGAGATGCAAATGATTAATAAAGTAACGTTAACATATGAAAACCATGAGTATATTGTAAAGCTTGGAGAAGCTACTTTACTGCAAGATAAGGATGAAGAAAGAGCACTTATAGCCTTTAAAGATGCGGTAAAAAATAATACAGCCAATACTTCATTAAGTTTTGAAGAAATGATAGAAAAGGTAAATGCTCTTAATCTAAGTGAAGTAGAAATTAATGAAACATACAAAGCTATGGAATGCGGAGATATGAAATATTTTTATCATACAGGGAAAGTATTTTACACAGGACAAGGCACAATGGTTTTACTTTCTGGTGGATTTGAATATTTCTATGAAGTTCTAAAATTATTGGCAGATCAAAAAGTAGAATCTAGTGATAACTTAGTGGAACTCTGCGCGTTGGTCATTACTAAGAATGCAACTTATAGTTTAACTGAAGATGGATTAAGTATCTCTAGTGCAGTTTTTAGTTATGGTCATGTAGGATATAATTTTGTAAATAGTAAAATGAATAAGGGTACATCTAGTGAAAAAGTAAGTTTTAAAGAGTTTATGACTATAGTAAAAGCTACATTATAATCAATAGATACAAATGACCAAGTTACTCGTTGCTGTAAATACTATGATTAAAATAGTATCAAAATACAGAAAAGGGCTTGGTCATATTTATTTTCAGGGAGTTTGCTAGGTAATGTAGAAGTGTGTAACAAGCGAATAGAGATTAATAAACTTGCAGCTTAATATAGAGTTAAGAAGTAGTAAAGAAACGATAATCTACATTGACAGAGTTAATACCCTTTTGTAGAATAGGTGCTAATTACTTATAGAAGGAGGTTAGTATAGAAGGATGGATACAGATAATAGTGACGAGCAGACTGAAAAGAATAATAATATTATTTATTTAAAATATTTAAACATTATATAGGACATGACTTGTGCAGTATTGAGATGTATAGGTTCATGTCTTATGTTTATTTTAGGAGAAAGTGAGCATAGGCTATAATAAGAAGCTTATGAAATAATAAAATAAAGAAAGAGGTAGTTCTTTTGGAAGGATCAATAGGATTTATGTTAGTATTACAGCTTATTTTAATTGCATTAAATGCTATTTTTGCATGTGCTGAAATTGCAATTATTTCGGTGAATGATAATAAGTTGGCAAAGCTTGCAGAAGAGGGAGATAAACGAGCAAAAAGGTTAGTGCGATTAACAAGTCAACCAGCTAAATTTTTGGCAACTATTCAGGTGGCAATTACATTATCAGGCTTTTTAGGTAGTGCATTTGCAGCAGATAATTTTTCGGATAGCTTAGTAAAATGGTTGATTAGCTTGGGGATTAATATACCGGCAGCTACATTAGATACAGTTGCAGTTATTCTCATTACACTAATACTTTCTTATTTTACATTAATTTTTGGGGAATTGGTTCCGAAGAGAGTAGCTATGCGAAAGGCAGAATCATTAGCACTGGGCATCTCAGGTTTAATTAGTGGTATTGCTAAGCTATTTGCACCTATTGTGTGGTTTTTATCTATTTCTACTAATACTGTATTACATCTTATGGGAATTGATCCAAATGAAGAAGAGGAGCATGTTGGGGAAGAAGAAATTCGTATGATGGTAGATGTGGGTAGTGCAAAAGGAACAATTGACCATGAGGAAAAAGAATTTATTCAAAATGTTTTCGAGTTTGATGATTTAACAGCAGAAGAAATTGCAACGCACCGTACAGAAGTGAACTTCCTTTGGATAGAAGAATCTATGGAGGAATGGGAAAAAACAATTCATGAAACACGACATACACTTTATCCTGTTTGTGATGATTCAACAGATAATGTGATTGGTATTCTTAATGCAAAGGATTATTTTCGCTTGGCAGATAAAGGGCGTGACAATGTGATGGCAGAGGCTGTAACGCCAGCATACTTTGTACCTGAGAATGTTAAAGCAGATGTCCTATTTCGAAATATGAAACGAAATCATATTTCTTTAGCTGTAGTTTTAGATGAATATGGTGGTATGGTTGGGATTGTTACATTAAATGATCTTATTGAACAGCTTGTAGGGGATTTGAAAGATAGTTCGGTGAATACAAACACAAATTTACCTCAAGTCATAAAAGTCAATGAAAATACATGGAAAGTTTATGGAAATGTTGAGTTAGAGCATATTGAAAAGGCAACAGGGGTTGTCATTGGAGATACAGAATGTGATACATTCACAGGGCTTGTGTTTAATATGCTAGGGCAAGTT
>SVDC01000048.1 GCA_015058045.1 Cellulosilyticum sp. | reverse complement strand
GAATATTCTAATCCACTTTTGTTTATCTGAGTTTTAAATTTCTTTTATATTATCTCTCTATTTCCAGAATTTTACAATACTAAAATAGATGAACTTATAACTCAACATAAAAAGGCAGTACATTTACCATTGTGCTGCCTTCTTATAGATTCTATATTCTAGGCTGTATAGATTTCCTCTGCATGCTCTACAGTTTTTCCTTTCCATACTAACAAACCAATTATTGCAATACTAAATAGAATGGTTACAGCGATTCCACCCTCTAAACCAAATGTTCCTCCACTTATAAAAGAATCCCCTTTAGGTTCAAATACCAAAACACTACTACCTGCACTTGTACCACTCACTAAAATACCATAAATATTTCCTTGCACAAAATTCCAAGCCGAGTGAAAAGCACCTATGCCCCAAATATTATTCGTTTTTACCGTATATACAGAGGCAAATAGACCAAATAGGCATAAGTTTATAACAGCTAATATGCTAATACCACTATTAAATAAATGTAATGCTGAAAAACCAACAGAATTAATAAGTACAGCAGCCCAAAGTGGTATTTTATTGCTTAAAGAAGTCATAAGATAACCTCTTAGGAGTACTTCTTCTTCCATTCCTTGAAATAACCATGCAAATAAAAATACTAAAATCCATCCTGTATTCTTCCCTAAAGTAAACCCTTGGTACTGAACCCCTCCTAGTAGAAAAGTAACACCTACTGCAGCTGAAAAGAATAAAATACCTACACCAAATCCAATTAAATATTGTTTTACTGCTCCTTTTCTTACAAACCCCATTGAAGTTAAACTTCTCTTTTCTATGTACCTACAATATAAAATAACGCCTGTCATAGGGATTATTGTCATATACAAGCCAGCTAGTTGTAATAAGGCGTTGTCTATACTCGTAAAATCAACACCTAGAATAATATATAAAATACCCAAAATAATCCCAGTCCCAATCTGTAGTCCAATCACCAGTCCTATAAAAATAATGATTTGTAAAATAACATTTGGCTGAAACTTAGCCTGTTTAGCCTCTTCTATAAATGTTCCTTCCTTTAATAACATAAATCTCCCCCCATTTTCATACATAGTTTATACTATACTTACTTTAAATATATGATTAATGATTTCATCATGACTTATGACTTCATCATGATCTATATCCATTTTACTTTAATAACCAGATTACCCTTATAATTAATAAAAAATTAATAAGATTGCTTCAGTTTTCAAGTAGTAAAATATACTCTACCCATGTATTACTTATTTTTAAGTGCATCTCTAATCTCTTCTAATAACTCATTTGTTTTTTGACCTTGCTCTTTTTGAGCCTCATCTTTTGTTTTGACTTTCTCCGGATTTTGTCCAATCAAGATAATGAATAGAAAAATACATAGGGCAATGACAAAAAAGTTTATAGCTGTCCCAATAAAATTTCCATACATCACAGCAATCTCAGGCTGGGTAGTAGTTGCTGGACTTAATACCCATTTCAAATTGGAAAAATGAATTTTTCCTATCAGCATACTTATTAAAGGCATAAAGATATCATTAACAACACTCGTGATTACACCAGTAAAGGCACCACCTATAATAACACCTATCGCTAAATCTACTACATTTCCCCTAGTTAAAAAATCCTTGAATTCCTTAAAAATATTTCTCTTCACTTATAGTCACTCCTATTACACTATTTAATACCATCTTTAATCGATACCAATAGAGCTAGTATAGTCTCTTAATAGCAACTCTATCCCTACGTATCCTAATTTCTTTTAGAATATGCTCTGTAGTATCGGGTAAAATAATGCTTATTAAATGATGGATTGTATTAATAATTAAGGAAGGAAATTATTTTATGAATGATGATTTACTTAAACCCCTTACACGCTGGTGTGAAATTGATCTAGACTTATTGTCACATAATATAACTGAAGCTAAAAAACTTATTTCATCTAAAACAAAGATTATGGCCGTACTTAAAGATCATGCCTATGGCCATGGGGATACTACGATTGCACATGAAATGGAACACTTAGGTATTGATTTTTTTGCAGTTTCTCATATCGATGAAGCCATGAGACTTCGCAATAGTGGTATCAAAAGTGATATTTTAATATTAAGCTATACCTCTCCTCATTACTTCAAACTCCTTTCTAAATATCATCTAACCCAAACTCTTATTTCTTTAGAGTACGCTAAAAAACTAAATGACTATGGTAAGACATATCACTGTCAGTGTTATGCCCATGTAAAAATTGATACAGGTATGCACCGATTAGGTCTTTACTATGATGGCACACACAACACCCTAGAACCTATTCTAGAAATTTATAGCCTACCTCATCTAACAATAACCGGAACTTACACCCATTATGCTGTAGCTGATAGTCTCATGCAAAATCATATAGACTATACCAAGGCGCAATATCACCTTTTCCAAGACCTTATAAATCTCCTAAAGAAAAAAGGCATCTCTATAGGTGCATTGCATACTCAGAATACTTCTGCCATCCTTCATTACCCACATTTCCAATGTGATTATATTAGAGTGGGCACCTTACTTGTTGGTATACCTTATGGAGATATTACCCTTTCTCCTCAAGCACAAAACTTTAAATCTATTTTCTCCTTAAAATCAAAGGTTTCAATTGTAAAAGAATTACCTCCTAATAGTAAGGTTAGTTATGGGCTTAATTATACGACTTCTCAAAAGCAACGTATTGCTGTAGTTGCTATTGGCTATGGAGATGGATATCCTAGAGCGCTTTCTAATAAACAAGTACATGTCATTATTAAAGGTCATTTAGCTGAGGTAATCGGTAATATCTGTATGGATCAGCTTATTATAGATATAACTTCTATTCCTGATGTTCAAGAAGGGGATACGGTTACCTTAATTGGCTCTGCTGATGGCTATACCATTTCACTAGATTATATTGCTCAAGTAATGAATACCCTAAGTAATGAAATTGTTGACCATATTAATCCTAGAGTTCCTAGAGTTTATAAAAAGGGTGCCCAAGCTTTTATTCAACCTTTAACTTTTTAACCTACTCATTGTCTTAACATCAATAAAAAAGCAATCTCACTTAAGAGACTGCTTCTACTTATTTCATATTATTTTAGAAGAAACTCTGATGACCATTAAGGCTATTCATTACTGATGCAATACGTTCCCTTGCATCTGCTCCACTTGTTGCACCTTTAATATAACTTACAAGTCTTTCTTTCTCTGCTTCAGAAAGGTTAGAAAAAGTATTCATAGCCTCCATATCTGTCCCTAACTGCATCATCAGTCCAAGTGGTAAATCTTCAGGTTGATCAAAATGACTCATATTATTTATCTCCTTTTTCTCTTAGTATTTACCACTATTAATATGAATTTATTCCTCTTATGACAAACATTAATAAAAAACCCCCTATGATCTCTAGTCATGTGTTAATGATACTTATTTCGTTAAGTTTGCTTTAAATTCTTTGATAAAGTTTTCTGCATAAATACCCATATACTTACCGGCCACAAAGTTAGCCAGTACTTCATCTGTGAATCTAGCCCATGAGAAGGCTTCTTTTGTTGCCATAATAGGATAGAATGCTATGCCATTTGTCTCAGCTGCTTTTAAATCCCCTATTGCATCTCCAATCATTAAGGTATTTTCTCTACTATAACCTTGATCTAAAAGTTTAGCGATGCAGAAACTTTTTACTCCAATATCTTGGGTTAAAACGATATTAACATGTTCTAAAAGTTCATTTTTCTCCCACTCATCTAGTACCGCTTTTCTATTGGCTGAAGATACAATAGCAACATCTGCATATTTGCTAATTTCAGCCAAGGCTTCTTTCACACCTCTAAAAGGCACCTTTTCCTCATCGCTTAAGGCATCAATACATACATTAACAGCCCTTGACCATTCTAGTGCCTTTCTGATACAAATATTATCTGTTTTTTCAAGTTCTGCTTCTAAGGATTCATTTGAAAGCTCTGATGTTTCATTAGCCCATCTTATATACTCATCTAAGCCCTTAATCTTTGTATACTTTTCATCAATTTCTACTAAAGCTTTTTCTAATCCTTTAAAACGGTTAATCCCTCTTGTTAATGTATATAGATTGACATCATTCCAGCTTTTTAAAATGGGTGCTTCCCATTCTTGTAAGTTCCATTCTGTTACCATACATGGCCCAAAGCATTTGATGTGTTTGATATCCATTGTATCAATGGCACAACCATCTGAATCAATACATACTAATAAATCTTTCGTTTTTTTGTATTCATCTAATAAGGTTTTCATATTGTCACTTCCTAATGTAAATTTGTGGAGTTTTTATTTAATATATCCTAGAAGCTATCTTTTTATTACTGAGATTACTTAAAATGAAACCTTACGTACTTCTCTTTTAATTTTCTATCTCTCTAATCAAGTTAACCATCTCTATCGCCCCTACTGCACAGTCAAATCCTTTATTACCTGCCTTTGTTCCTGCCCTTTCAATTGCCTGTTCTATATTTTCTGTTGTAATGACACCAAACATAACAGGAGTATCACTATTTAATGAAACTGTTGCGATTCCTTTAGATACCTCATTACAAACATAATCATAGTGCGTAGTATTGCCTCTAATAACTGCTCCAAGACAAATAATGGCATCATATTTCTTACTTTTTGCCATTTTAGATGCTATAAGTGGTATTTCAAATGCACCTGGCACCCAAGCGATATCAATATCGTCCTCATTTACCTCATGGCGCGTTAAAGCATCCACTGCTCCTGATACTAATTTGGATGTGATAAATTCATTAAATCTTGCTGCTACAATGCCTACTTTAATATCCTTCGCTACAAATTTCCCTTCATATACCTTCATTTTCCCATTCTCCTTTTCACTATAAACTTAAATAATGTCCCATTTTATATTTCTTAGTTTTTAAATAAAGTGCATCAAATGGATTGGCTTCTATTTCAATAGGCACACGTTCCTCTATCTCAATGCCATACCTAGAAAGCTGTTCTAGTTTATCTGGATTATTGGTCATTAATTGAATAGATTTAACGCCTAAATCTTTTAATATTTGAGCGCTGATAGAGTATTCTCTCATATCTTCTGGTAAGCCTAATGCTAAATTAGCTTCCACCGTGTCTAATCCTGCTTGTTGCAGTTCATAGGCTTTCAATTTATTAATTAATCCAATTCCCCGTCCTTCTTGGCGCATATAAATCAAAATACCCCTACCACTTTCTGCAATCTGCTCCATTGCTACTTGTAGTTGATTACCACAATCACAACACGCTGAACCAAATACATCTCCTGTTAAACACTCCGAATGCACTCTACATAAGACACCTTCCTTATGACTTACATCCCCTTTTACTAGAGCTATATGATGTGCTCCAGTTAATGTCTCCACATAACCATATGCTCTAAATTCACCAAATTCAGTAGGTAATAAAGGTGCTGCTACGCGTTCTATCAATTGCTCTTCTCTTTTACGGTACTCTTGTAAAGCTGAAATCGTTATAAACTTCATCTGCCATTTTTGTGCTACTTCCATAAGCTCAGCTTTTCTCATCATATGACCATCTTCACCCATCATTTCACAGCAAATACCTGCTTGCTTAAGTCCTGCAAGCCTCATTAAGTCTACTGTTGCTTCTGTATGACCATTTCTTTCTAATACACCTTGCCTTTTTGCAATGAGTGGAAACATATGTCCAGGCCTTCGAAAATCTTTTGGCTTTGCTCCCTCACTAACTGCTTTTATTGCTGTTAAACTTCTTTCTACTGCTGAAATACCCGTACTTGTATCTATATAATCAATAGAAACTGTGAAGGCTGTACCATGATGATCTGTATTATTTTCTACCATTGGTGCTAACTCTAGTTTTTGTGCCAACTCTGCACTCATAGGCATACAGATCAAGCCTTTTCCATAAGTCGCCATAAAGTTAAGATTCTTAGGCGTTGCAAATTCAGCTGCACAGATTAAATCTCCTTCATTTTCACGATTTTCATCATCTGTTACAACAATGATTTCTCCATTTCTTAAAGCTTCTAATGCTTCTGGAATACTACTATACGCAAACATAACACCCCTCCTAAAATCCATGTTCTAATAAAAATGCTTTATCTATACTACTAGTCCTTGTCACTAATTTTTCTATGTATTTTCCTATCAAATCATTTTCTAAGTTAACCTCTGCCCCTATCCCTTTCTGTGTTAGAGCGGTTGCTTTCATAGTATGTGGGATTACCGATATGCAAAAAGTATCCTTTGTTACCTTAGCCACTGTTAAACTAATCCCATCTATAGCTATAGAGCCTTTTTCTACGATATATTTCATCATGCTTTGTTGTGTTTGGATAGTATACAAAATTGCCTGCCCATCTTTTTTTATACTGATAATCTTTCCTGTCCCATCAATATGTCCTGACACAATATGCCCTCCCAGTCTGCCATTTAAAAGCATGGCACGTTCCAAGTTCACTAAATGCCCCTGCCTTAGTTCTCCTAGATTCGAACGACTTAGCGTTTCATGTACAACATCTACTGTAAAGTATGGATTTTGAATACTCGTAACGGTTAAACATACCCCATTAGTTGAAACACTATCTCCTATTTGTAAATCCTCCAAGATTAAATGTGCCCTAATGGTTAACTGTACTGATCTCACCCCTTTTTTGATTGTATAGACTGTACCTACTTCCTCTATGATTCCAGTAAACAAGAATAATCCACCTTCCCTTGTATCAAAATATCATTACCCATCCTTGTTATTTCAATATGATTGAGTCCATAGCAAGCATCAATATCCCTGATTCCCTCTCCTCCAATAGGCGATTTAGCTAATACTCCACCAAAAAGCTTAGGTGCAATATACGCTTTTATCTGATGAACTAATTGCGCTCTTAACATTGCCTCATTCAGGGTTCCACCACCTTCTAATAAAATACTATCTATTCCTTTCTCCCCTAACTTCTGCATTAAGATACCTAAATCAATGTGTCCATCCTTACTAGGAACCACTAAAATATTACAGCCTTTTTCTAAGAATGGTTTATGCTCTTTGGGACAATTATTACAAGTTGCTAGGATTGTGTTTATCGTACTTGCTGTTTCTACGATTTTTGATTCTAAAGGTATTCTTAAATGGGTATCACAAATAATCCGGATAGGATTTCTACCACCCTGTATACGACAGGTTAATAGTGGATTATCTTTTAATACGGTTTCTATGCCTACCATAATTCCCATTAATCTATTTCTATCTCTATGTACATCTTCTCTTGCCTTATCCTCGGTAATCCACTGAGACGCTCCTACTACAGTTGCAATTTTGCCATCTAACGTCATTGCATATTTCATCACTACAAGAGGCAATTTATGTGTTATAAAGTGAAAAAAGATCTCATTGACTTTCATACACTCTTTTTCTAGTACCTGTGTAACAACTTCAATACCACTTTCTCTTAGTCTTTTAATACCCTTTCCTGCCACTAGTGGATTAGGATCTAAAGCTCCTACTACTACTTTAGCTATGCCGCTTTTAATAATGGCTTCAACACAAGGTGGTGTCTTTCCATAATGACAGCAAGGCTCTAATGTCACATAGAGCGTTGAACCTATTACACACTCTGTACAACTTGCTAAAGCATTTACCTCAGCATGAGGCCCTCCATATGCTTTATGCCATCCTTCCCCCAGTATTTTATGATGCTTTACAATCACTGCACCTACACATGGATTTGGATTGACTAGACCACTCCCCCTCTTTGCAAGTTCTAATGCGTATTTCATATACTTTTCATCTTCCATTCTTTCACCTACCTTACTTTAATGAGCCTTATATAAAACGCCCTTAAATACGCAAAAAATGCCCTGAATCTCATTCTATTCAGGGCATCTTTTATAACTTTATCGTTATTTTTAATGGCCTATCTTATCTTTTAAATAAAATAGACCTTAATAACTCATTAAAAAATGCTCTGAAATGAAAACATTTCAGAGCATCCTTAAAATCGTCATAAATAACTTTATAGGATAACCTTCTTTCATCCAGACTTTACTGTCGGCTTCGGAATTACACCGAATCATACCTTACGGCTCGTGGGCTATACCACCGGTAGGGAATTTCACCCTGCCCTGAAGATTTTATTTAATAATATTTTATTCAATAATATTTTTTTTCATAAAATTTGTCAATAGACTTTCTTGTGCCTGTTAAATCCTTTTTTATTAGAGTACCTACAAATCTTAGCACATCAAGCTATTAAATGATTGAACCTTTCATCACTTTTTCTAAAAACTATCAAAACAATCAAAAAAGAGTGCCATGCTCATAGCATGACACTTCTTTTCTGATTAAATATAGTTATAAACTATTAATCTATTATTAGTATCTTGTATCTTCAAGACCACAGAATGCATCTACAGCACTTACACCTTTGAATTCTGAGCGTCCCATCATTTTATCAACTAAGATTCTTAAAGTAGCTTCTTTATCATCATATGTGTTGATATAAGTTTGAACTTGTGGTACGTCTGCTAAGTGGTATGGACATTGTACTGAAACGAAGATTGTTGGAATTTCGTGTACGTAGAATGGCATATCTGGTGTACCTTTTGTAGCAGCAAATTGAAGACGTTGGTCTGTACTTGCATTAACTTTAGCAACGTTGATGATTAAGTCATATTTGCTTGTTAACTCAGAAATTGGTTTTTTACCAGCGTAAACGTTAGCCATAGCAGCTCTTTGCTCTTCTGGTGGTAATTTCATGATTCTGTCCATTGGAGATTCCCAAATAGATACTTCGAACCCTTCTGCTTCTAACATTTCTTTAACCATGTCAACAGGAGTTTTCTTAGCACCTTGCATTACAGCGATGAATTTACCGAATCCACCATCGTGACCTTTAGCCTCTACTAATAATACTCTCTTAGTTTTTGCTGGTGAAATTGGGAAGATATTTTCATTGTTTTTAACTAATGTAATACCTTTATCTGAAATTTCGTTAGCAATTGCTTTGTTTTCTGCTAAACCAATTTTAGCCATAGCTTCTTCTTTTGGTTGCATGATTTCTGTTTTAGCTTTTGCGTGAAGACCGATAGAAGCTTTTAATCCTAAGATTCTTGTTAAAGCATCTTCTAATCTTTCTTCTGTGATGATTCCGTTTTTGTAACCATCCATCATCCATTGGAAGTCTTCATCTGGATCGTTGAAGAATAAGAATAAGTCACAACCTGCAGCGATAGCAGTTGGTACCATTTCGCTACGTTTCATAGCTGATGTCATAGCTACCATGTGAGAAGCATCTGTTACAACAACACCGTTGAAGTTCATTTGTCCTTTTAACAAGTCTGTGATGATGTATTTGCTTAATGTAGCTGGCATGTTTCTTTCTTTAACTGTTGCGTTTGGATTGAATTTGCTTACGTATTCTGGTAACGCAATGTGTCCAGCCATGATTGATGGAAGACCAGCTTCGATTAAACCACCGTAGATTTTACCGAATGTTTTATCCCATTCTTCTACTGATAATGTGTTTGGAGCGAATGATAAATGTTGATCTCTTTCGTCAACACCATCTCCAGGGAAGTGTTTAGCAGCTGGTTTGATACCGCTTTCCATAATCCCTCTCATGTACTCTAAAGAGTATTCTAATACTGTATCTACGTCTGTACCGTAAGTACGTGTAGAGATGATTGGGTTTCTCCAGTTGTAATCTAAGTCAACTACAGGAGCGAAACTCCAGTTACATCCGATAGCAGCAGCTTCAACACCTGAAACGCGACCCATTTCGTATGCATATTTTTTATCTTGTGTAGCAGCAATTTTAATTGGATCCCCAACGAATGTACCATCTCCACAAGCACCATTACCACCAGCTTCTGTGTTAGCAGCGATTAATAATGGAATTTTAGAGTTTTCTTGTAAAACTTTGTTTTGTTCATAAACAACTTCAGCTGGAGCTGGATTGTAACGAACTGCACCAATGTGGTATGTGTCAACTACACTTTTTAAATAGTCTGGCTCTGTTGAAGCACCCATGTTTACGAATAATTGACCAATTTTTTCTTCAATTGTCATGTTTGCAATTGTGTCTTTTACCCATTTAACCCCTGCGTCATCAAGGTTATATGGTTTTGCTTTTAAATCTACCATCTTTGCGTCTCCTCTATGATGTAATTATTGTGATAGAACTAATTTGCTACTTATTATTTAAAACTATAAAACTCCGTAAAACTATAAATTACTAAAAAAGCCATAAGACTTATTCTACTACTAATATTATACTTTTAGAATGATTATATACAAAATAACAAAGTGAGTATTAAGTTCTATAAGCATATATATGTTAACTTCTTGAAAGGCTACGCAAGAGCTTAGCCCTTCTAAGAAAGATAACGACAAAGTGTCGTAAACCAGAAAATAAGTTTGTAAGCAATCCTATTTCCTAGCTTTGTAGGTGCATCCTAAGGTAAGTTCATATTCTCCTTCAAGTTTTTAACCCCAAATTTGACTACAAACTAGCTTAGCCGGTAGCTAAAAAGTGTTTCTGGAAGAGAATTTCAGCCTTCTCTGTAAGAAATACTTTTTAGCAGACGGCTAAGCGGCCCTTAGTCAACCATTCAATAAAATCTATATCAAAAATTTATTTAATATCAAATCCAAAGTATCTTACAGTGTTGTTATAAGAAATACCTTTAACAATTTTCTCTAAAGCTTTTTCATCATTTGGATATTCTCCATTTTCTACCCATCCACCAATAAGTTCACACATAATACGTCTGAAGTATTCGTGTCTTGTGTATGATAAGAAGCTTCTTGAGTCTGTAAGCATACCAATGAAGTTACCAAGAAGTCCAAGGTTAGCAAGAGAAACCATTTGGTTAATCATACCTTGTTTATTATCATTGAACCACCATGCACTACCTTGTTGGATTTTACCAACTGTTGTGCTATCTTGGAAACATCCAATGATTGTTCCAATAGTTGCATCATCTACTGGGTTTAATGAGTAAAGAATTGTTTTTGGAAGTTCATCTGTTTCTGCAAGTGCATTAAGATATTGTCCCATTTCAATAGCAGATGTGTAGTTGTTGATTGCATCGATACCAGCATCTGCACCAAGACTTTTGAATACTTTCTTATTAAGGTCACGTTGTACCCCATAGTGAAGTTGCATTGCCCAATCTTTTTTAGCGTATTCTCTACCTAAAGCTACCATTACTGCTGTTTTGAATTTTAATTCTTCTTCACGAGTAACAGTTTCACCATTCATTCTCTTAGCAAAAATTGCTTCTACTTCTTCATCTGTAGCTGGTGCATACATTACATATTCTAAACCATGGTCAGAAATACAGCATCCCACTTCGTTGAAGAAATCAAGACGTTTGCGAAGTGCATCCATCATAGTAGCAAAGCTTGTAATTTCAACACCACTTACTTCGCTTAATCTTGCTAAGTAATCAAGGTAGTTTTCTTTTTCAAGATTCATTGCTCTATCTGGTCTCCATGTTGGAAGAACTTGACATGCAAAGTTGTCTTCTTTGATTTTGATGTGCCATTCAAGAGAATCTACAGGATCATCTGTTGTACAGATTAATTTTACGTTTGATTTAAGAACGATTTGACGAGCTGTCATATCATCTTGTTGTAATTTTGCATTACAAATATTCCAAACCTCTTCTGCTGTTTCTCCATTTAAGTGACCTTCGTAACCAAAGTATCTTTGTAATTCTAAATGGCTCCAGTGATATAATGGGTTACCAATAGCCATTTCTAATGTTTCAGCCCATTTTTGGAACTTTTCTCTGTCACTTGCATCACCAGTGATGTATTTTTCTTCTACACCATTAGAACGCATTTGACGCCATTTATAGTGGTCTCCACCTAACCAAATTTGAGTAATGTTCTCAAATTTTCTATCCTCATAGATTTCTTGAGGATTGATATGGCAGTGGTAATCAATAACTGGCATTACTTCTGCATAGTCATGATAAAGTCTTTTTGCAGTTTCTGTAGTGAGTAAGAAATCTTTATCCATGAATTGTTTCATCCGTATTTCCTCCTAAAATTTAGCCTATCTTTTGTGATAATGCTAAATTGATCTTCTCTCATTTTTGTGTATTAATATGCATTTATTTTGTAAATAAGTGGAAAATATTTAAAAGTTAAATTTTTAACACTTATTTTTAATAGAATACTCCACATATCAAAGAAATTTTTCATCAACGCATAATAGCAACGTGTACGTGTGTGTAATATGTGTTGTGTGTAATAATAACATTGCTGTTTATCCATTGATAAAAAATTAATCCTGATATCTAGTGGAGATTAAGTGTGTGTATTTATTTCCTAATGATTTGGGGGGTGTTATAAAAATCAATCGACCAAAATATTGATCTTTATCATTAATGTCTCAATGCATAGAGAAAAAGTATTCCTTTAGCTTAAAGCTCCCCTCCTACTTTCTCTCCTATTCAATTGAGGATTTCCGTTCTATTTAATTATTAATTAGCCTCTGATTTCTTTTACAATATCAGCAGCTTCTTTTGTAAGTTCTCTGATTTTATCAAAGTCACCAGCTTTAACTAAGCTATCTTTAACCATCCAGCTACCACCACATGCTAAGATACGGTCGTAAGCAAGGTATTCTCTTACGTTGTTTTCGTTGATTCCACCTGTTGGCATGAATTTAACGTTAACGTATGGAGCAGCCATAGCTTTGATTAATTTTAAACCACCTAATGGTTCAGCTGGGAAGAATTTAACTACGTTTAAGCCACATCCGATAGCAACTTCTACGTCACTTGGGTTAGCTGTACCTGGAGTTACAGGAATCCCTTTTTCTACGCAGTATCTAACTACTTCTGGGTTTGTACCTGGGCTAACGATGAATTTAGCACCTGCATTAACTGCACGGTCAACTTGTTCTGTTGTAAGAACAGTACCTGCTCCTACTAACATTTCTGGGAATTTTTCAGCCATGATACGGATACATTCTTCAGCAGCTTCTGTACGGAATGTTACTTCTGCACATGGAAGACCACCTTCACAAAGAGCTTTAGCAAGTGGCTCAGCATCTTTTGTGTCATCAAGTACTACTACTGGTACGATACCAATTTTTTGGATTTGTTCTAAAACTGTGTTCATGATATTCTTCACTTTCTGTGTATGATTATAGTCATTTCTCTAGCTTAAGTAAGAAAGAAATAGGTCTAGCCCATATCCCTTTCATAGTAAAACATTTATTTGAAGGCTTTGCTTACACTAAAGATAAAGTGTCTAGAATAATCATCCTTAGCGTAGCAAAATCCTTCTCATAAAATCTTTAAAAACTTAGTCAATCTAACTTGCGCGCTTTTTTATAAAATCAGATTGACCTTATTTTGCTTTTGAATCTATTTATACTTAGAAATTAATCAACGTATTTTTTAAGTGTAGCACGAACTGCACCTGGGCCAGCGATTAACTCTTTGAAGTAACCACAAACTTTTTCAGCCATACCTACTTCATAAAGGTTTACACCAAAGATTTTAGCATCTTCAAGAACTGGTTTTAAAGCAGCTTCAACGTCAGCTTCTTCACCAAGTTTGAAGTTTGCAACGTGTGGGCAAACTGTTTCTAATAATGGGTCTGCACTAAGTTCGAATGCATTACCATTATCATCAACTGCCATAAGGTATCTTAACCAACCAGCGAATACTAATGGGATAAGTTTAAGATCTGCAAGATCTTTACCTTCTTTAATGTAGTTTTTAATTGTTTCACCGAAACGGATAGCAAGTTTTTGAGATGTATCTGTTGCAATACGTTGTGGTGTATCTGGCATGAATGGGTTTGGAATACGTACGTTTAATACTGTATCGATGAACTCTTTTGGATCAAGTACGCCTGGGTTTACTACTACTGGAAGACCTTCAACGTAACCGATTCTTTCTACTAATTTACGAAGTTCTGTATCATTCATTTCTTCAGAGATTTTTGTGTGTCCAAGTAAGCATCCATATACTGCAAGTGCTGTATGAAGTGGATTTAAACATGTACAAACTTTCATTCTTTCTACTTTGTCTACTGTTTCTCTATCAGTGAACATGAAGCCACCTTTTTCAAGAGCAGGACGTCCATTAGGGAATGCATCTTCGATTACTAAGTATTCACATTCTTCAGCATTAACGAATGAAGCAACATAAGTATTTTTAGATGTGATTACTGGTTCCATTCCTTCAAGACCATCTTCAATTAACATTTGTTCTACAGATGCGTCTGGTCTTGGTGTGATTTTATCGATCATTGACCATGGGAATGCAACTTTGTTTTTGTCGTTGATGTAATCTACAAATCCAGCTTCTACTAAACCGTTTTCGCTCCATTTTTCAGCGTATGCTACTACAGCAGCGTGAAGTTTATCTCCATTGTGAGAACAGTTATCTGTACTTACCATAGAGATTGGAGTAGCTCCATTTTGGTAACGTGTGTAAAGTAAAGATGCTACTTTACCAATGTAACTAGCAGGTTTTGCAGGACCATTTACGAAGTCAGCAGCTACTGCTGGAAGGATTTCACCTTTACCATTTACAAGGCTGTAACCTTTTTCTGTGATTGTGAATGTAGCCATTTGTAAAGATTCTTTTGTGAAGATTTCTTTTAAACGGTTGAATTCTGCATCGTTTTCTGAGTCAAGAATACAAGATTCTACTACAGAACCTACTACAGTTTTTTCTACTGATCCATCAGCTTTTAATGTAACAAGCACATGGTAATCGTCGTGTGGACGGTTCATTTTTTCTACGATTTCATAGTCGAAACCTTCTGCAACGATAATCCCTCTATCAAGTAAACCTTCGTTTAATAAGTTTTGAGCTACGTTAGCTTGGAAAGCTTTGAAGATGTTACCTGCACCAAAGTGAATCCAGAATGGATTTTCTTTTGTAGCTTTAGTAACTGCTTCGTGATCAAATTTTGGAAGTGCATAGCCTTTAGCTTCCCACTCCGCTGCATTTTGTAATCCAGTTTTATTTAAAATCATTTTTTATCCCTCGTTGGTCATTAGATTTTATTTTTTATAAAAGGCTATCGCAAAATATGCCTACCACTATCAGTAGGTATATCTTGCGACTTGCCTGTATCATTTATTTCAATGTCTTTATTTATATATTTGATATCAAAGTAATACAGATTAACTTGCCACCAAATATTCATTAACCTTTTTATAATCTAAGGCTAAATTATTTTTTAGAACGTTGGTCAGCTTTTTCGATTGCTTCCCAAAGACCTTCGATATAGCAAGCACCAAGTGCTCTATCATATAAACCGTAACCTGGCATAGCTACTTCATCCCAGATCATACGACCGTGGTCTGGACGGATAGGACCTGTGAATCCGATATCGTAAAGAGCTTTTACGATTTCGTACATATCGAATGTACCGTCAGAAGATAAGTGAGCAGCTTCTTCGAAGTCTGTTGGTGTGTTGAATTTTAAGTTACGTACGTGTGCGAAGTGAATTCTTCCTTCTAATGAACGAATCATATCTGGAAGGTCATTGTTTAAGTTTGTTCCGTAAGAACCAGCACAGAATGTAACACCGTTGTGTGGGTTATCAACCATTTTTGTCATACGAAGGATGTTTTCTTTGTTAACGATGATACGTGGAAGACCGAATACGCTCCAAGCTGGATCATCTGGGTGAATAGCCATGTTGATGTCGTACTCATCACATACTGGCATAATTCTTTCTAAGAAGTATTTTAAGTTCTCGAATAATTTTTCATCATCGATGTCTTTGTATAACTCGAATAATTCTTTTACTTTAGCCATACGTTCTGGTTCCCAACCTGGCATTACTGTACCGTTCATATCGCCAGCGATTGATTCGAACATTTTTGTTGGGTCTAAAGCGTCTACAGCTTCTTGTGTGTAAGCAAGTACTGTTGAACCGTCTGGACGTACTCTAGCTAATTCTGTACGTGTCCAGTCGAATACTGGCATGAAGTTGTAGCATACTAAGTGAATATCTTCTTCACCTAAGTTTCTTAATGTTTCGATGTAGTTATCGATGTACATGTCCCTGTTTGGTCCACCTGTTTTGATTTCATCGTGGATGTTAACACTTTCGATACCAGCAATGCATAAACCTGCTTCTGCTACTTCATCTTTAAGTGCTTTAATTCTTTCTCTTGACCATACTTCACCTGGAACTGTGTCGTATAATGTTGTAATAACTCCGTTAACACCTGGAATTTGTCTAATTTGTTTTAAAGTAACAGTATCAAATTTTGATCCGTACCATCTTAATGTCATTTGCATAATAGATAAACCCTCTTTTCGTAATGTTTCTTAATCTATGTTTCTATTATAACCAATATCATCAAAAAGAACCATTGAACAACTTGTTATACACCTTGCAAAAGTTGTGGTTTTATGTTAAATTTTTCTCAAAACATGGTAAAACTGAATACATTCTATCTATGAGAGGATAATTTTTATGAAAAAAGAGCTTCGTACAACCTTTAATAATAGACAATATATGCTCTCTAAAAATTTTGAAATATACTATTACAGCGATATGAATTTAAGAAATATTGGTAATCACCATCATAACTATTATGAATTCTATTTTCTACTTGGAGGCTCTGTATCTATTAATATTGCTGGAACAGATTATCCTTTATCCAGCGGTGATATGATTTTAATTCCACCTAATACTTTGCACTGTATGAATATTTTGGATCAATCTATTCCTTATCAACGTGTCGTCTTTTGGATTACAGAATCATATTGTGATGAACTTGTCAAGGAATTTCCGGAATATGGTTATCTGATGCGGCATGTTGTTGATTCCAAAAGATATATCCATCATTATGATGTCATTAGCTTTAATACTTTGCAATCCAAGGCTTTTCAGCTTATTGAGGAGATTCATGCCAATCACTTTGGTAAAGTTGCTAAAATTTCTCTATGTGTACATGACTTAATGCTTCATCTCAACCGAACAGTTTATGAAATGGAACATCCTAGTGTTCCTAGAGAAACTCAAAGCTTATACGAAAACTTAATTAGCTATATTGAGGGGCACCTTGATGAAGATTTATCTCTAGAACGTCTTGCTCATGAGTTCTTCGTAAGTAAGTACCATATCTCCCACGTCTTTAAGGAAAATATGGGCTTATCTATTTATCAATATATTTTAAAAAAACGTCTTTCTATGTGCCGTGAGGCCATTACTACTAACACCAAAATTAGTGAAGCATATTTGCAATGTGGCTTTAAAGACTACAGTAGCTTTTATCGTGCATTTAAAAAAGAATATGGTCTTTCTCCAAGTGAATATCAGGAACTTTATGCTCATAAACTCTCTGTGTTCCACGATAAATAAACTATAATACAATAAAAAAAAGGATGTCCCCACCATGCTTAAACAGCATAGTGGAGGCATCCTTTTTTTATTGTATTATACTCCAAGGTTACGAAGAAATTCTTCATGCATTTTTTTACCGTACTCTTCGTAGTTGTTTTCTGTGAAGCATTTTACAGCTTCTTCTTGGAATCTATCCCAGCTTTCTTTTTCTCTTCTTACAAGGATTGGGTAATAGTTTACACCATTTGTAGCTGCTGCATCGCTATCACCTTTAGCATCACCAACCATAAGAACATTCTCTGGTTTGTAACCTTTTAATAATAATTGTCTAATACATTCAGCTTTAGAACCTACTTCTTGTGTTAAAACAATATCTACATGTTCTAATAATTTGTGTTCTTCCCACTCTTCGATTACAGCTTCTCTATTCGCAGATGAAACAATTGCAACATCAGCTACAGCATGAGCTGCTTTTAAGCCTTCTAATGCACCAGCAAATGGTACTTTTTCTTCTTCTGGAAGTTTTGTAATTGCAATGTTAACTGCTTGACTCCATTTTAAAGCTTTTTCTAAAGCAACTTTGTGTTCTTTTTCAAGGTTTGCTTTAAGGTTTCTTTCTGATAACTCTGGAGAGTTTTCAGCCCATTCTACTAAATCTTCGATTCCTTCAATTTTTGTGTATTGTTCGTTGATTTCAACTAAAGCCATAGCTAAACCTTTGAAACGGTTGATACCACGTGTAATTGTGTAAAGGTTGATATCATTCCAACGTGTAAGAATAGCCTCTTTCCACTCACCTAATTCCCACTCATCTACCATACATGGTCCGAAGCAGTGGATGTGTTTGCAATCCATTGTATCCATTGCACAACCATCTGAGTCAACACAGATTAAAAACTCTTTTTCTTTTTTGTATTCTCCAATATTATCGTACATCTTTTTACTCCTTAAACTTTGAAACTACCGTAAAGTCATTTGCTCATTTGCATCGTCCAATACGCTCCAACTTAACGCTAATACACTACTTTCTTAATACTCATTTCCTAACAAATAAGTAGAAGGTGCCGTTAAATTCTTACGACACCTTCTACTTATATCTATATTAATATTTATATTTACTGTAATGTATTAAACTGTCGTGTTATTATCTTACAATAAACCAACATTTCTTGCAAACTCTCTCGAAACTTGCATTATCTTGCCTTTTTTCAATCTATATTTTCTATATTAACAATTTAGAACACTTCATTCTAATTTGTACTATTTACTTATTTTTCATAAAAGTAAATAACTCATCTCTTGTAGGAAGCCCTTCATTATCACTTGCGTGCATAACTTGAATTGCACCGATAGCATTTCCTCTATCTACGCAGTTTTCAATTGGTTCTTTTTCAAGAAGTCCACTTAAAACACCAACTGCAAAACCATCGCCTGCACCTACTGTATCAATAACTTTTTCAACTTTATATCCATCAACATATTTTTCTTCTGTTTGTGTTTTTACATAAGCACCTTGTGGTCCCATTTTGATGACTACATTTTTAACACCTTTGCTTAAATAGAAGTTGGCAATATCTCTTTCATGCTCATAACCTGTTAGGATTTTGCCTTCTCCAATACCAGGAAGCACTGTATCACATCTAAAAGCAATTTTATTAATGATTTCAACCATTTGTTTTTTGTCTTTCCAAAGACTTGGTCTAAGATTTGGGTCAAATGATGTTGTTAATCCATTATTTTTTGCTTTTTCTATTAAATAAAGTAATGTTGATCTTGATGATTCTGAAATAGCTGGGAAAATACCTGTTAAGTGGAAGTGATCAAAACCTTCCATATCTAATTCATCTACATCATCTACTGAAATATTTGACGCAGCAGATCCATTACGATAGTAAGCTACATCTGGATCTCCTTCATCTGTTTTTGCTTTCAATTGAAACGCTGTTGGATAGTGATCATCAAAACAAATTTTACTTGTATCTATTCCTTCTTTATTCAAGAAATCAATTAAATATTTACCAAATGGGTCTTTCCCTAATTTAGTAATATAGCATACCTCATGCTCAAGTCTCTTAAGACCAATTGCAACGTTCATTTCTGCACCAGCAGCTGATCTTTTAAATGTTGTTACTTTATCTAAAGTTCCTTGTTCTTCAGCAATAAATAATGCCATAGGTTCGCCTACTAATATAACTCTTGACATTTTTTCCTCCATTAATTGTTACATTCTAGTAATGAAATTTATTATTTAAAAAGTCGTTTATACTGCCTATCTTACTTCTTAATAGATATTTCGAAGGTGTCATACAAAATTCTTTTGACACCTCCTACTATTATTATTGAAATCGTTCTACTTTACAATCCTATTTAACTTAGCATTTAAATCTAATAACTCTTCTTTAGTTGGATTGATGCCCATCATTCCAAGCATACCGCTTAAACGGAGCACTGTAAAACTTCCAATCATTGACATCATGCCTTCATTAAACTCAAAAGCACCTGCTTTATCTGGATCTTTTGGTGTAAGAAGTTCTATAATTAACGCTTTTCCTTCCTCACTCTTCATAACATCCTCTACTTTATCATTTAATGATAAGCGTCCATCTACTTCTGTAATATCAAACCAGTTAAGAATTGCACCTTTTTCTACTAATCTATAAGCTTCATTGAATTTTTCTACCTTGCGAATAAAGCTTTCATCCTTGCAGTCACCTGCTACTGCTACAAGTGTACTTTCCCCTGCATTTGGTACATCGAAATAGAAGAAGTGTACATCACTTGTTTGTTTCCCAAGGCTCTTACCATTAACAAAAAGTTCAACCTCTGGCTGATTTGAGTAAACGGTTACTTTAGTTACCTCTTCTACTCTATCTACATATCGTTTACCACAGATATGAACAAATGGTTCATCACTAAGCCATGCTTTGTATGCATAGAATGAATCTTTTTTGTACTTTCTATCAAAAGTAACAAGACCTTTATGGTTCATACCATTTACGCCACCTTCATTACGTGCATCCGCAGCAAAGTCAAACATATTCCATACATGTGTTGCCCAAATATATTCTCTTGTAAATAACTGTTTGATAAGCTCTTCGTGGTAGTATGCTTGATATTCTTCTGTATAATCCCCTTGTTTAGGGTCTGATGTATGCCAGTTAAGAGCTTCACAACCATATTCACTTACCCCAATTGGAATATTTGGATATGTTTTGTGGAAATTATCAAACCAAGGACCGTTCATAGATGTGTCTCCACCATACCATCCGAAGTAGTGATTGTATGATACAACATCTGGAATTTGAATATATGGGTGGTCAATTTCACACATAGATACTGCAGCAATAACAGTTTGTCTTGTAGGGTCCATTTCATGTACTAAATCATTTAGAATCCTATGATTTTCTATTAAATCATCTCTATCTGTTTCAGAGATTGTAATCTCATTAGATAATCCCCAAACCACAATGCTTGGGTGATTGTAATTTTGCGTAATAAGCTCTTTCATTTGTGAAATAGTATTTTCACGACCTGTTGGCATATGTCTTGAGATATAAGGGATTTCAGCCCATACAACCATACCTCTTTCATCACATAAGTCGTAGAAATATTGGTCATGTTGGTAGTGTGCTAAACGAATTGTATTAGCGCCCATTTCACAAATTAAATCCATATCTTCATCGTGGTTTGCTTTAGTAATTGCATTACCAATACCTATATAATCTTGGTGTCTAGATACCCCGCGAAGTGGATAGCTCTCTCCATTTAAGATAAAACCTTTCTCAGGATCGATTTCAAATGTACGACAACCAAAGCGTGTACTTACCTCATCAATGACTTTTCCATCTTCTAGTAATTTTACATCTACTGTATATAAATAAGGATCTTTTGTTCCATTCCATAAATGAACATCCGGAATTGTTGCTCTCATTTTATCTGCAGTAACAGCTGTTGTTTCTTCACCAACGATTGTGCCATCTTGTTCTTTAATAACATAAACTAAAGATTGATTCTCTTTGGCATTTGTTACAAACACTTGTACATCTACCTTAGCATCTTTTCCTTCAACCACTGGTGTTACCATAATTCCTGGTCCACCATAGTACTCTAGGTCAAAGTGAGACTCCTTAACTGCAACAATATTTACATCACGGTAAAGACCGCCATAGAATGTAAAGTCTGCTACTTGTGGATAAACTTCTTCATTCGCACTATTATCTACTGCAATTACAAATAAGTTTTTGTTTTCTAATACATCTGTAATATCCACTCTCCATGTAGAGTATCCCCCATCATGATGTGCTAACTTTTTACCATTTACATAAACATCTGCTGAAGAATTTGCGCCTTGAAGCTCTAAATAATATTTATCTGCTTCTGGAAGTTCACTTTTTTCTAATTCATTTGCGTAGTAGCAAGTTCCACGATAAAAATCATTACCACCATCTTGTCCATCAATATTATTCCATGTATGTGGCAAATTCACCCAGTTCCATTTTTCTGGCATTTTTTCTGGTACATTTGTTGCTTCTTTTGAAAAAGCCCATTTTTTATTGAAGTTATAAATTTGTCTCATTAATTAGTCCTCCATAATTCAATATCTCTAGCCTATTGCCTGGGATACCTTCGTTGTAAATGTACTTATTTTATGTTTTTTGTTATAAAGTAGATATCAGCATTATCCTACTTTTCCTTATGATTTAGGATCATATTCTATTATTTAGTGTTGTAATAATCCTGATATGTATACATAAGCAAGTCACTTCTTTCAAAATAACTCTGCACGCTAGACAATCTAGTCCATTATCTAGTCTACAGATGTCATTTTTAATGATCAAAAATATGAATAGATAAATATCAATAGATAAATATCAATAGATAAATATCAATAGATATAAGTAAAAGCAGATCTTAGTTGATCTGCTTTTACTTTAAAATTGGTGGAAACCAATTATCTATCTATTTTATTATTTTGCTGCACGTCTTCTTCTAAGTTCAGCAGTGTTAGAGTCAACACGTTTTTTACTTAATGGATATAAGAAGATGATTACTAATGTAAGTAAAATATAAGCAGCTGCTGGTACTAAACATGTTACATCATAGATGCTGTTTACTACTTCTGGATCGAAAGCTGTAGCAGCTGTGTATCCTACCATAGAAAGCATAGCTCCTGCGATACCAGATGAGAAACCTTGTCCACATTTTCTAGCGAAAGAGTAAACTGAGTAAACTGTACCATCTGCACGCTCACCTTGTACAACTTCTGTATCATCAATAACGTCTGCAAGCATAGCCCATGTAATTAATGAGAATACCCCTGAACCAATGTATCCGATTTCGAAGATAACTGTCCATACCCAGATATTATCTGTGTGAAGGAAGTATAAGATAATAAATGAAGCTGCTTGGATGATTGCTGCAAAAAGAGCAACATTTTTACGTCCAAATTTATCTGATACCTGTACAATGAATAATGAACAAACTAAAGTAATAGCGATACCAATGAAACTTGTCATAGCAATCGCGCCTGCATTATTAAAGTAGTTTGGATAAATGTAAGACTGCATGTTTGAGTAAGACATTTGTCCAAGTAAAGATGTTAATGATAATAATACAAGACCAAGTAATGATTTGTTTGTTACTAAGCTTTTTAATAAACCACCAAGGTCAAATTTTTCATTTTTGCTTTCGAATTTAACACGTTCTGTTGTCATGTGGTAACAAACCATGAAAGCAATAAATGCTACAATTGAGAAAATTCCTGCTGCAATTGTAAGTTTTGAAGATGATAATACGTTTTGTCCAGCTTCATTTGTATAATAAACTAATGATGGAAGAACTACGTTAACGAAGATTAATACAAGTTGTGTACCAATTGTTCTCCATTTTGATAATTCAGCACGTTCTTTTGGAGAATCTGTAATAGCAGATGCCATTGATCCATAAGGAATGTTAATAGCTGTGTAGAAAACACTTCCCCATAATAAATAAGTTGCAAACATCCAAATAATTTTGAATGTCATACCCATATCTTTAAACCATGAAGCATACATTAGGAAAGATGCTAAAGCAACTGGTCCAGCTGCTAAACGAATGAATGGTGCAAATTTACCTTTTGCTTTTGTAGGTGCACGGTCAACAATTTGACCCATTGTTACATCTGTAAATGCATCTACGAATCTAGAAATCATCATCATTGAACCAACGATAGCTGCTGATACACCCATAACGTCAGTATAGAACTTCAATAAATACATACTTGAAAGGAAGAACATAAGGTCACACCCGATGTTACCTGTCATGTATGAGAACTTGTCTTTGAAACCAAATGGCTTCATTTGTTTATTTTCCACAATAAGCCCTCCTCAATAGTGTCGCAAATAATTAGTGTGTCAAATAATTGTCATACTCATACTATACGGTACTACCCTACATATGTCAATTAGTTTGTATTTTTTTTGTCAAACTAAATAAGTGTCTATATCTTTTTTGTGCATTATGCATAAATTAATTGGCACTTTTTGTACTCGTGTGCAATATATATATCAAAAAAATTCAAATTTGCCATAATAATAGCAATATATGTATTCATTTTATTGCTCAAATTTAACTATTGTTAATTTTAAAACAATATATACTATATCCCATAACTCTATCTTCAAATTTGAAAAAGGCGTATACAACCAACATTCATTTGCTAGTTGTATACGCCTTTTTAATTAAGCTTTATATCATTTTACTTTGCGGTACTTTATTGAATACGAACTTACTATTTATCTTCAACATTAACCTCTAAATCCATTATCTCTTGTTCTGGATCAGTACTTGGTAAAATGAGTACCATTTTAGGGGTTGTTTGAGCAGGAATACTACGTGTTGTATTGGTATAGAGGATCATGGCATTTTGATTTTTTATATCTTCTGCCATGAAAATCATCTTTGCCCCTTTTTTATTAGTAATATAGGTATCTCTTTCTATATTTAACTGTAATGTGTTTTCCTCATTTACTAATTCTTCGCTATAATAACTTACATCAACATTCACTTCAGACGAATGAACAATCATCGCTTCAGGCTGACTCACTCTTGCTGGTAAACTCATTGTCATTGGTGCATTCTTTGCAATAATAACCGTGATTTCCATACCAACTTTTAGGTCAGAAGGTTGTAAAAAAGCTAAAGTCTTACTGTCAATAATCATCTCACTATTATTGATAACATACTCTATACCCTCTATAGGTGTTCCCACTAAAATATAGTAATACTCACCTTCTTGATAGACCTCCGTAATATTCCCCGTCTTGCTTATGTACTCACTTTTCACTTCACTTACCTGTCCTTCATTCACTTCAATCTTTGTTTCCGTCTCTGCATTTGCAACTTCCCCTCGTGCCATGAGAGCAGTACTTTGGCTTACTACCGCTGCCATCAATAATACCATTAATTGTTTTCTCCTCATATCCATCTCTCCTTATTTTAGGCATTTCACTATCTTAGACGTATTCTATACTACTTTCGTTCCATTCAAAATTTTCAATTCCATAGATTTATTTTATCACATCTTTTATTTAGTCATATAGCCTTGTACTGATATACTGTAAATGCTTTTAAAGTCTTTAAAATAATTAAGCAGGAATCTTGAAAAGAAAATTTCACTTTCTTTCCTAGATTCCTGCTATAACATTCTTTTTATTAATGAGATTCTTGACGACGTCTTCTAAGCTCAGCTGTATTAGCATCTACTCGTTTTTTACTTAATGGATACATCAAGATTGTGACAACCGTTAAGGCAATAAATGAACCTGCTGGTACTAAACAAGTAATGTTATAAATACCATCTAAAACATCTGGATTAAAAGCTGTTGCTGTTGTATAACCAATAGCAGAAAGCATTGCTCCTGCAAGACCAGATGAAAAACCTTGTCCACATTTTCTTGCAAAAGAGTAAATAGAATAAATAGTCCCATCAGCACGCTCGTGTGTTACAACTTCTGTATCATCAATAACATCTGCAAGCATTGCCCATGTAATAAGTGAAAAAATACCAGAACCGACAAATCCAATCTCAAATATCACTGTCCATACCCATATATTTTCTGTATGAATAAAATATAAAACAATAAAACTAGCTGCTTGAATAGCTGCACTAAAAATGGCAAGATTCTTTCGTCCAAACTTATCAGAAAGTTGCACAACAAATGTTGAGCATATTAAAGTAATGACAATACCAATTAAACTTGTTATAGAAATAGCACCTGCACTATCAAAATAATTAGGATAAATATAAGACTGCATATTAGAATAAGACAATTGACCTAATAGACAGAGTAAAGATACGACTACAATACCAATCAAAGCACGATTTGTTATTAAGCTCTTAAATAAATGGCCAAAACTGAACTTTTTATTTGTCCTTGTGAATCTTACACGTTCTACTGTTGTATAATAACAAACCATAAAACATATAAAAGAGACAACAGATAAAATAGCAGCCCAAACCGTTACTCTTGTTCCAGATAAAACCGTTTGATTATCAGCATTTGTATAGTAAATAAATGTTGGCAATACTACTGAAACTAAAATCATAACCACTTGTGTTCCAATGGTTCTCCAATTAGATAGCTCTGCACGTTCCTTTGGGTCATCTGTAATCGCAGATGCCATTGAACCATATGGAATATTAACACCAGTATAACAAATACTTCCCCATAATAAATAAGTAAAGAACATCCAAAATACTTTAAAGCCCATACTCATATTTCTAAACCATGTGGCATACATCAAAAATGATGCAACACAAACTGGCCCTGATACTAAGAGAAGAAATGGAGTAAACTTTCCCCTTGCTTTAGTAGGTGCACGGTCAACTATTTGACCCATTGCAACATCAGTAAAAGCATCTACGAATCTAGATACCATCATCATACCGCCTACTAATCCAGCTGATACACCCATAACATCGGTATAGAATTTTAATAAGTACATACTAGATAGGAAGAATAAGAAGTCGCACCCCATACTTCCTACCATATATGAAAGCCTATCTTTAAAACCAAATTTCCTAAACTGTATATTATTATCCATTTTGTTTCCTCCTGAGCGTATTTTAATGATTTTCACTTCATTAAATGCCTCATGCTCATCTAACGCTTATGGATAATAATATTTGTCATGTGAATAATTCCTATGTACGGAATATTTAAGTTTAAATATTCTGTATTTATATGCTTCGACTATTATTTTCTCTTTTCTATCTACCTCTTTTATCTTTTTCCTTTTATCTCATCACCCTTATTGGATTATCTCACTGGCCATTTCTAGCATCTCATCTGCTGTCATCTCTGTATCTATAGCTAGAAGGTTATATCTTACATTATTCCTTTCCCATTCTACAGATGACATCATATTAATCTCTACTTCATCTGAACCAGTGGAAATCTCATAATCCTCTCTTTCCATATTTTTTCTATCTTCTTCCGTTAACTCGTAATCTACAGGTACAAATTTATAGGTATCTAAATAATAGTAAAATGTAGTCTCTCCACATTCCAAAGTCTGAACAGGTGTTCTAAAATCTCTCCCTGCATTTCTTTGATCAGCATTTAAAGATACCTTTTCTCCTAATTCATTTTTATAATCAACATCTAATTCTTTATATGTTTCTACTACATTTCCCGCCTCATCTAATCCTTTCACCTTTCCTACTTCCATGGACTCAAATATGTAACCATTAGAAAATTGTTCAACAATCTCTACGCTATATCCTAGCTTTTCTTCCTGTTTGCTTATTTTAGAATAATCCTTACATACTGCAAATAAATTTGAACGACTAACTAAGCTAGTCACCTGTCCTCCTGCAAAAACAACTGATGCTGAAAGAATTATACAAGCTGCACCTAATACTAACATTCTTTTCTTACTAAACAATTTCACAACTTTTCCTCCTTTAAATTCTTTTTCAAATAATATTTCATCTATATTTCTTTTTACACTATCACTTACTGTGATATCTTCTACTTCTGCTCTAAATACTTCTGCAATCTCTCTGTCTATATAAGATCTGCTCATCACACCCATCCTCCTTAACTTTTTGCGCTTTTAACATGACTTCTTTTAAACTCTTTCTTGCCGTAAAAAGTCTAGATTTAACAGTCCCTTCAAAACATCCCAGTATACTTGCAATTTCTTTCGTAGAAAATTCATTAAAATAGTATAAGACAATAACCACCCTTTGCTTCACAGGTAGCTGTTCTATAAATGCCATAATGGTAGTCGTGTTTTCTTTTTCCATCATCATATCTGCTGCTGATCGTTCTACCGAGCTACTAAAGTAATCATATATATCTTCCTTAGGCACTTCTCTACTTTTCTTCTTACAATACGCCCATGCTGTTCTTGTTAAAATATGAAAAAACCAGCTTTTAAACTGTTCATTATGTTTCAATTCTTTTATATGCTGATAACACTTTATAAAACTCTCCTGTACAATATCCTCACTATCCACCTTATTTCCTACAATCAAATAAATTGTACGCATAGCCATATTCTTATACTGTTCATAAATCATATCAAAAGCTTGCTTATCTCCTACCTTCATCCTTTCTACCGCGTCTATCATTTCTTCTTCCAAGTTACCTTCTCCTTTCCTGATTAGATGCATCTATATTAAAGAGTATTTAGCTATTCATTTGGTTCATTTTTTGTTATATCTTATATTATCTAAAAATCAATACCACCAGTGAACTGGTGGTTTGAACTCCCCCTAGAAGGGGGTAATACTTGCCGATTCCCTAAAAGGGAA
>SVDC01000140.1 GCA_015058045.1 Cellulosilyticum sp. | reverse complement strand
AAAGAAAGTGACCGTATTGCTACAGTCACCGAAAATCTTAAAAATATGGGTTGTGACATCACACCAACAGAGGATGGCATGATAATTGTTGGAGGTAGTCCTTTACATGGAACATTGATTAACACATACAAAGATCATCGTATTGCAATGTCTTTCGCTATTGCAGGCCTTGTTGCCGATGGTGAGACCTCATTTGATGATGAAGGATGCTGTGTAATCTCATATCCAAATTTCTTTGAAACATTAAAAGCACTATCGTAAATGCGATAGTGCTTATTTTTAATCATCATTTCTTTTCATCCATAACTCTAGAATATTGCCATCTAAGTCCATGTAATTTGTTAGTTCACTTCCATCCGATTTTTTAATAAAGACTTCTGTTTTATCTTTATTTATTTCAACATAACTATAGTCATATGTTTCAGTACTGCCTTTTAAATGAATTAAATCGAATTGATTCTCATTTCTTATTCCAATATAAGTATAAGAATCTGCAGTTCTTATAATATCTTCGTATTCATAATCAGTAACTACATTACCATCCAAATCAATAATGCTATATTTATCATCTTTTTCCAATACGACAAATTCAATTTTATTATTTTCATCGGCATATGCATAACAATCATAGTAAGAATCTAAGGTAAGTATTGGCGTGTTATCCCTATAGAAGCAAATTAAACTGCTATCAGAATCATCCTCTTTATTTGTTTTATAAAATACATCTAAATCTCCAGTGCCATCCACCTTTCTATAGAAATATGAATCATCAAAGAACTTTCCATCATATGTCATTAATGAATCACTCTGATAAACATTTCTATATCTGAAACTTACAAGCTCTTCGTCATCACAAAAAAGAACTTCAGTGATATCACCTCCAGCTAAAGATTTACCTTTACTATCAATTAAATCAAGCCCAGTATTGTTATAATTAATAACCAACGATATTTTAAAGTTTTGTTCACCTGATACAAAACTAAAAACTGGCAAAGTGAGAATATCGTCGTCATCAGATATAAATCCATACTTATCATTTAAATCAGAATGATAACAAGCTACACCATTAGCGAAATATGTATAATCTCCTGATAGAAGAAATCCACCCATCTCGTTTGTGAATGGCATAAATATAAAATGATGTCTATTCTTATCATTACTGTTAGATTTGTCCAATAATAAATATAACAGATACTGTCTCTCTGATGTCTTAGCATTAACAATATATGGAACCTTTTTTATCTTTTCTCCAGAAGTATTTACGAAATGACCATTATAATCGTATGCTATCCCTTCAGAATCAAAGGCTAAAGGCTCATCATATATAGCCCCTGTATCTACTCCTGTTTTAAGATTAATAAGACCATATTTTTCTTTATAAAAGCAAGACCAGCTTGGCATTCTATTACGAACATTGTATTGAACAATCTCTTCATCAACATCGCCATAAGGATAGTCATAATAATTTTTGACCCAAACCTCACTTACAGTCTTTTTTTCTGTAAGCAAATTTCCATTATCATCTAAAATATCCATATCTCCTTCAACATAAGTGAATCTCATAAATACAAACAACAGCGCTACCAAAAGGCATACACAGTAGGTTATTCTCTTATCTATATGAATATGAAGGTTTGGGAATTTAATATACTTTTTAGGCTTAGTTTTAGATTCTTCATGTATTTTGCCAAATACAGGGCCTTGGTAATTAAAGCATTCATTAAACAAATAAAACGAAATATATATTTCAAATACAATTTTAGTAATAAAAAGAATGCATATAACAGCCACTAATAGTGTTTTCTTTATTGGAAATTCTGAAATAAAAGCTACAACTATAAGTCCATTTATAACAATCCATTTTCTATTATATTTCTGAATCTTATCGGATAATCTTGTGTTAATCCTATCATATGCATAACCTGTAGCATCCTTAATTAACAATCCGAATATGCGATACTCTAAAGCGAATTTTAAAATTATAAGAATACCTATGTAAAGTACGACAATATGGTTCATTCCAGGTGAAAAGAAACTAATAAATAGTTCAATTATATCAAGATAAAGAATAACACGAAGCCACTTTGTCTCCTTCAAAAAAGCTTTAGATTCTTTAAATGTGTTATACAAAGCAATATCTATCAATATTTTTGCAATATACAGCAAATAATCAAATTGCGAAAACAGTGGAAATGAATAAAAACCTATTAAATGAATTAATAGATTGATAAGACTAAAACCCGCAAAAACATATAGTCCCGTACTGATTCTAGAGAATTTAATTTTGTCCATAACTTTCATAACATCCTTCATATACTATTCTACCCATAAATAAAGCTGACAATAATTGTCAGCTTTATTCTTTATAGTAGTATATTACTATTTATTAAATTTGTAGTCAATACCATTTTAATATTGCAAATCATCATCCTAGAGCAACATCAAGAACCATCATCAGAACAAAACCGATAGAAAAAGCAATAGTTCCCAGGTTCGAATGTTTTCC
>SVDC01000139.1 GCA_015058045.1 Cellulosilyticum sp. | reverse complement strand
CGCGAAGAAATCATTAATTTACTGTTTTTAATGAATCAAATTGATGACACCACTTCTGCTCTAGATAGAATTAAAAATAAAGAAAGTTGGCGAATAGAAGAACTACCATTGTCCTATTTTACATTTATCGATTTTGAAACACGCAAAGAAGGTAGAGACTCAGCAATTTGGAAAGACTACTTTAGCATGAATGCCACACAATACGTGAAGATGCAGGATTCTTCAGCATACCAATTAGAACCTGGAAAATTTGAAAGATTATGGGGCGCTATACAACCCGATTTAACAGAACAGCTTACAAATGACGATAAGCAAACAATAATCCCAGTTGGAAACTGCAAATGTTTTGTCTATGAATATAGCATTCCTACAGAGTACGACGATGAGGGCAAGCTCTGTGAAAACGTTTGGGACTTGTCACTACCTCTGACAATCATGAAAGAAAATAATATTAAGCATAAAGGAGAATTTTTTCAGAAGCGTTTGTGTACCACTCATGAACCTGAGGGTGAATTTCTTCATGTACAAACAATAGCGCCTATCTATTGATAGACGCTACATTTTTTCTAATTTCATATGCGCCACAGCTCCATTTTGTTCCATGGTCTTTAATTCCGTAAAATAAAACTTATCACTATGGGCTTCAATTGCATCCATAAGAAGATTCACTTTGTAGCCCTTTTCTAATGCATCCATAACCGTTCTGGATACGCAGCACCTTCCATCAACTCCAACAACATTTATAGTTTCAACCTTCATTTTATTAAGAAACAATTCAAATTCATCGTTAGAAAAAGCACTTGGTAATCTTTTCTTAAATACACAATCCGATTCAATTAAAAGGCTTTCGGCTAAATCAAAATTTTCATCCTTGCCACTTCTTCCTGTATTTCTAACATACACAACAGGAATATCCGCTTTTACTGCTTCACTTATTCTATTGTTTACTCTCTTTACCAAATCTGGCTTATAGTTTTTTAGATATCGTTGTTGCACATCAATAACAAGTAATATTTTCATAAACCACCTACATTTACTATTTCTCCCTGTTTAACCACTATCAAAATTATATCATAGTACATTAATAAATAGCGGTATTATTCAAGATTGAAGTTAGTCACATCTAATTTTTGTTCTGTTTTTTCATAAAAATTTCATTAATGTTCGGGATTGAAAAACGCATCTTTAGGGTGTATTATCTGATTACAAAAAGCAAACATATTTTCGGAAACTATGTTCGATAAATGGAGATTTATTATGTGTACTAGATATGCTTTAGAAAAAAGTCTTACAGGATTAAAAGATATCATTGAAATAGCAGAACGATCTTCTCTCACCACTAAGTTTATAGATACCCATGCAAAGCCACTTGTAACTGACGGCGAAGTACGTCCAACTGACATTGTTCCAGTTATAGCTCCAAATTCAAAAGGAGTACGAAGTGTCTTTCCAATGCAATGGGGATTTATCGGAAGAGATAAAAAACGCTCAATCTTCAATGCTCGTTACGAAACAGCCAGCATTAAACCAACTTTCAAAGAAGCATGGCGAACTCACAGGTGTATTATTCCCGCTTCATACTATTTTGAATGGGAACACTTTAAAAGCCCAGATGGTCGAGTCAAAACTGGTGATAAATACGCTATACAACCAAATGGTTCTACTATCACCTGGCTTTGCGGTTTATATAATATTGAAAATGGATATCCAGTATTCGTTATCCTTACCAAAGAACCAACAGAAAATCTCAGGCAAATACATGACAGAATGCCACTTATGCTACCTGAAGACAAAGTGGATGAATGGATAAATCCGTCATCTAACCCGGAAGAATTAATTCATTTTGCATTATCAGATGTTGTTGCTGAGAAAATATTATTAAATCGTTATTAGATTCGACCGCATTCGGCCGCCCTCTTTAGTGGGAATAAATAAGGACACTCTGAAGAGTTACTATATACACAGTTAATACAGTAAATAGCAACTTATTTGGAGGTGTTTTATGAAAGGATACATTATTGACGCAGGATATATGGGATATGTTGATGGCGAATATGAATTATTTGCTACAGAGGATGATTATATAGAATATATGGCTGCATGATCTCATATAAAAATCTATACATGGAGAGAAAGCCTATGGAAATTGCAAATAAAATCATTGCCGTAGATTTCGATAATACACTTTGTTTCAGTGATTGGCCTAATCTAGGCAAACCAAATCTGCCGCTAATACAATACCTTAAAAAGCAAAAAGCATCAGGAAGCAAAATTATACTATGGACCTGTCGTGCTGGCAAACCACTTGATGATGCCGCAGCTTGGTGTCGAGAGCAGGGTTTAGTTTTCGATGCAATCAATGATAATCTTCCAGAAATTGTTGAGTTATACGGAAATAACAGTAGAAAAATTACTTGTGACATCTACATTGATGACAGAAATATGAAAATTGAAGAATTGCTTGCAGCTAATAGCTAAAATAAAAAGACTTTGGAAATAATCCAAAGTCTTTTGTTTAGCGTGCGTGAGAAGATTCGAACTCCCGACACCTTGGTCCGTAGCCAAGTGCTCTATCCAGCTGAGCTACACAC
>SVDC01000138.1 GCA_015058045.1 Cellulosilyticum sp. | reverse complement strand
CATTGTGTGACACGTTTCCTTATAAGTATGTAAATACGAAATAGGAGAACTACAAAATATGTAGTTATAACTAATTAAGTGAAGTTTGGAATGAAAGCCTTCAAGTTGAGCTGAAACAAACTATCTGATACTCCTGCATGCAACAAATAGGAATAGCTATTTATTGTGTGAAGCCAGGTGAAGTCGGCTGAACAAAGCCTAAGTCTGTACCTAAGATATGGCTGAGGATAGGTCGGGATGCTATAAATTATCTATGGTAAGAATGTCAAACGTTGACTGACGAACTTGCGAATGAACGGGTCTAAATCGGTAATATAGTGAAAACTATATACTGCGTGCGCAGGGTTAATTACCGAAAAGTATGGTGATGAGGAAGAAATTCGGAATACCTAACAAAGAAGATATAAATTAACAGGCTCAAAGTAAGTACCTAAGGATATATGCAAAGCTAACTTAATTGGAACGTGGAAAGCAAGGAACTGCATGAGAACCATCTAATTCATGAGCAGGTATATATAAGAGAACAATCGAAATTATTTTATCCTTGTGAGAGTAGGGGCACAGTACTGTTGATATGTGGTAATTCGCATGGAGGGATAGCCCCAAGTCTTATTATTATTGAATTTTAAAACAACTGAATGAAACTTACAGGGTCGAGTAAGATGATGGGACTTCCAAAATAGGAGTGAGTTATCCATCGGTGAGTACGTATTTACGATATGTAGAATATTACGGTATGCAAGAAGTATTAGACGATTTATATGAGAGAAGCAAAAACAAATCCACAACATTTGTCCCTTTGTATGAACGAATTATCTCCAGAGAAAATATCCTCTTGGCATACAGGGTGATTAAAAATAATACAGGTTCAAAAACAGTTGGAGTAGACGGGATCGCGATCGATGATTATAAACTAGCAAATACAGAAATGTTTGTCAGATATATTCGAAGTGTACTGTCGGATTACAAACCTCAGAAAGTAAGAAGGGTTTATATTCCAAAAAGTAACGGTAACAAGAGACCACTAGGAATTCCAACAATGAGAGACCGAGTTATCCAACAAATGTTTTTACAGATCTTAGAACCAATATGTGAAGCAAAATTCTATAACCATTCGTATGGATTTAGACCTAATCGGTCAGCTAAACACGCAATGGCAAGATGTAAATTTCTAACGCGAAAGAATTTTCACTACGTGGTAGATATTGACGTAAAAGGATTCTTTGACAATGTAAATCACAATAAGCTGATAAAGCAACTATATACGATAGGGATAAAAGATAAACGAGTTTTAGCAATTCTAGCCAAGATGTTAAAAGCCCCAATTGAAGGAGAGGGTGTTCCGAAAAAGGGGACTCCGCAAGGAGGGATATTGTCTCCCTTGTTATCTAATGTGGTATTAAATGAGCTTGATTGGTGGATTGCCAACCAATGGGAATTCATGAAAACGAGAGAGCCATATCACCCATCTTCAAGATTAAGGGGCTTAAGGCGGAAAACAACGCTAAAAGAAATGTTTATCGTTCGTTACGCTGATGATTTCAAGATATTTACTAAAAATCACCAGTCAGCAATTCGAATTTACCACGGTATAAAAGGCTATTTGAACAATCATTTATCTTTAGATATTTCACAAGAAAAATCTAAAATAACTAATCTAAGGAAAAGAGAATCAGAATTTTTGGGCTTCACGTTAAAAGCTGTCAAAAAGCGAAAATCCTATGTCGCTCATACGTATATAACAAAAGCCAAAAAGAAACAGATAAGTGAAAAACTTAGATGCCTTATTCGTGAAATTCAGAAAAGCCCTATACAAAAATCAGCCTACAAATACAATGCGTATTTACTAGGAACAAAGAATTATTTTCAATCAGCTACACATGTAAATAAAGACTTTCACGAAATCGCCTATCGTCTTATGCAGACTTTCCGTAATCGGTTGAAATCAGCAGGGAAATATGGACCACCCACTAAAGCAAACGCAACTTATAAGAGATTACACAAGAACAGCTATAAAACCTACAATATTGCAGGAGCGTACCTATATCCGATATCAGATGTCCAAACGAAAAATGATATGTGCTTTAGCCAAGATATATGTTTCTATACAAAGAAGGGGCGAAAGAAAATTTACAGCCAACTTTTGCCCAATATATGTACAGAAATTTCAAAAATGGTTATGTACCTTTCTGATAATAAAAATATAGAATACGCGGACAATAGAATTTCAAAATATTCTATGCAACAAGGCTTATGTGCAGTCACAGGAGCATTTCTTAAAGCGGAAGATGTCCATTGCCACCATAAAATACCCAAACATTTAGGTGGTACGGATAGCTTTGATAATTTAGTTATTGTTCATAAATGGGTTCATATTTTGATTCATGCGGTTTCTAAAGGCACGATAAATAACTATTTAAATATCCTTCAGTTAAACGGAAAACAACTGACAAAAATTAAACACTATCGTGAGTTATGTAATTTAGTTGAATTAGAAGAAATGATATAAGATGGAACGCCGTATGAGGTGAAAGTCTCACGTACGGTGTGGAGCGGGGGAAAATCCGGAGATAATATCAAAGGATTACCTATCGCTATTA
>SVDC01000047.1:24388-30317 GCA_015058045.1 Cellulosilyticum sp. | reverse complement strand
ATTTTACAAAATTGACTGGGGGAGTAAACAATGTACCATATCATTAGAGCAGAAATGATGAAACTAAAACACAATAAGTTAATGACAGTAAGTTTTATGATGGCATGTTTAGCACCCTTACTTATTATTATAAAAGATGTTTATTTAGTAACAGGTGTTCAGGCGATGGGAATTAAGGCATGGATTGTAACCTTAAGACAAATTATATTATTTTTAGTTGTACCTATTATAAGTGGTTTTGTGATTACAGTCTTAATTCAAAAGGAGTATGAAGAAAAGACTATTATCAGTGGGTTAATGGTACCTATTTCTAGAAGAACTTTTGTACTGGGAAAGCTGTGTATATGGGGCATATTGCATATGTTTTTAGTCCTTATTACTTTAGGTGTAGGGTATATAGGAATAGCGATTTTATTTCCTTATGAAATAACAAGAGAATATATAATACATATGGGACATCAATTTATGAGAGGTGGATTCTTTAATTTTTTGACACTAATACCCATTATGAGTCTTGCAATCTGTCAAAGAAAATTATTTTATCCATCTTTAATTATGTGTTTAATTGTAACAGCCATTGGAGTTGGTGGTGTTAGTATGGATGGTATATGGGCAGTCCTTTTACCTTGGTCAGCGGTGAGTGTATTAAGTAGTATAGAGCTAGAAGGAGTTTATAAAATGATTGGTACTATATCTATTATAGCCACTGGAGTAATAGGTGTTTGGAATGCTATATATATACTCAATAAGCAAGATTTATAGTTGCTCATAAAGTAAAGCTATTAAAGAAGAGAATGATAGAAAAGAGGTTAAAAAATGAAGGCATACGATAAATTAGTAAGAGATTTAATTCCACAGATTATAGAAGCAGGTGGAAAGCACTGCGAAGTTGAAGTGGTAGAAGGCAAAGAAGTAAAAGTGCGTCTAGAGGAAAAACTTATTGAGGAGTTTAATGAGTATCTAGAAGATAACAATTTAGAAGAGCTTGCTGACATGATGGAAGTAATTTTTGGACTCGCACATCAATTAGGTTATAGTGATAATGAACTACTTGAAAAAAGACAAGAGAAACTAGAGGCTAGAGGTGGCTTTAAGAAAGGTATTATCTTAAAGAAGGTTTATTAGATTCTTAAGAGGAAAGATGATTAAAAGTCTATATTTTAGGCAAGGCTTATAGCATAAGGTAGAAAGGGGTAATGAGGATGAAACATATAGTCAATGCCTTAATTTTATTATTTACCGTATGTATAGCCACACTGATGTGGACAGATTCTATTAATATGGGCTTTTATTTTATACTTATTGCAATAGATTATGGCATCATTTTACTGTTAAATGCAGACTTTAGAAAAGCACTCAAAAGAAAATTTAAAAAGAATAAGACCTTTGGGAGTGGAGATAAAGTATATGGAGAGATTCATTTAGACTCCCTAAAAGAAGATATAGAGAAGATAGAACCTATTGCTTTTGAATATTTTGTAGGTGATTTATTTGCTAGATTAGGTTATAAAACGAAAGTAACGGATCCGGCTAAAGATTTTGGTGGTGATGTTATTGCTAGAAAAGGAAAAGATACGACTATCATACAAGTAAAGCATCGAGATAGTAGTGATTGGAAAGTGAATAATGAGGCTGTGCAACAAGCAGTTTCTGCTATGCCAGTCTATAAGGCAAATCAATCTATGGTAGTTACTAATGGTACATTTACAGAGCATGCCTATAAACAAGCTAACTTTAGTCATACCCTTATGATAGATGGTGAGCAGCTTTTTAATTTAGTAAGGCAAGTTATCTTACAAGATAAGGATAACAAACCTAATGAAGCTCAAAAGAAAACTACAGAAGTAGATAAGGTTCAAAGTGGGGGTGTAGACCCTTTAGAAGATACAATAGATGAAATGGTCGTCATTAAGGTACTAGACGAAATTACTAATAATTTGGCTTCACAAATTACTCTAGAGGATATGTTGGAGATGAAATTAGACCAAGTTTTAAAAGAGACTACAACGGCTCAAGTAGAAGAAGAGGACTCTAAAGGCAAAGGAATACAGACAGATGCTAGTAATTCATAAAATATCTTGGTATATTAAGTAGGACAGATTAGATTGTAGCTAGAAGGAGATTTGAATGATGGAAGAACTAAAACCCATTAGTGTAGAACAAGTAAAACAAGATTTAGAAGAAGGAAAAGAATTTATCCTACTAGATGTTCGCACACCTGAGGAATTTGAAGAAGGTCACATTGAAGGAGCTATCAATATTCCACTGAAAGATTTAGTATATGATGTAGAAAATGAAATTCCAGAAAAGGAAGAGACTATTTATTTATATTGTAGAAGTGGAGTACGTGTTTTAACAGCAGGTCATATTTTATATGATTTAGGTTATGAAAATGTGTATAACATGGGTGGCATTTTATCTTGGCCATATGAAATTGTAAAAGGTTAATTAATTCAAATATAAAAAAGGGCAATCCTTAAAACTTAATCAGAATAGATGAAACTCAGATAATTTAAGAGTCTATCTAACAGTGAGATTAAGTAAATAAGGGTTGCCCTTTATATATATTTATAAAGAACTTAGAAAATAAAATGAGGATCCACTAACGGATATAAGAACAGCATGCTATTTGAGAAGTAAGCTTAATTTACCTTCAGCATTAAAGTTTTGTACGTTATAGAGGAGTAAGATATCATCTATTTGATTTTCTTTAGCATAAGTTTGGATTGGGAAATTAGCTAAACGTAAGTCTAGAATTTCAATTTCCTCATAGTGGCTTGCTAAGAAAGGAACAAAACAGTTGGCATAAGAATCTTTTAAGATGAGTAATTTACGTCCATTTTTTACAGAAGTTTTAATCTGAATAAGTGGGTGATTGCCATCTAAAAAGACACTATATTTATCTTTTGCTTCTAAATAGCTGTAGTCATAGAGACTATCTGAAGTTGTTTCTTCTAAAACATTGGTTATAGACAATGGGTTATCTACTTTAGGATAAAAAATCTGTAAGCTATCAGGCTCTATAAAGGTAAAGTTTCCTTTTGAGAATAATGAGCCATAAAAATCTGTGCTTACTGTTTCAATGTCAAATGCATCTAAAGGTGTTGGGGTAATACCTGCTACATTACAGAAACTACTATAAGCGTAGTATGCACCTAGTGTAGTCCAATGATGGTCGGTTTTATAATAAAGCTGATTATTGGTAGAAGACTGTTCTATAAGTGTTTCAAGTACTGGAACTTTATGAACATTATCAGAAAGAGCATTATAAAAATCAGTAATATATTGTCCCTCATCATAAGGAGAGGCATACATAGGTAATTTGTCTTCTAATACTTTAGTAGCAGTTGGAGCAAGTGCCATATAAACATTAAAATGTTCAGCTAGATTACTAATATAGGTTGCATTGCGATAGGCAAGTTCCATATCAGGCTTCTCAAAATTTTGAAGTAAATAGCCATCTTTACCGATGAATACACCATTATTTTCTTTCTTTTGTAAGAGATGTTCACTATTAGATTTGATTGAAATAAAGTTATTTCTTAGTGGAAACTGATCTGCAATATAAGTTTCAAAGTCACTTCCAAAGCTACCATCTAATAGGGTTTCTATACTAAAACTTGGCATAGTTGCTAAGTTGCGGTTTTCAAGTTCAGAAAAACTTTGCTTAGGATGTATGAGCTGAAAAATAAAGAAAAAGCCAATGTAGGCTATAAAGCTACATCCTATCAATAGTGGTAATTTGTTTTTCATAGAGAGCTCCTTTCTCAGGTTATGATGACGTCTTTCTAAAATCTAAAGTATAAAAATGGATTAAAGGTTGAGTCTACTAAATAAGCAGTACTTAAAATAAGAATGCCCATATAGAAGATATATAAAATCCATTCAGGTACTTTGTTTTTTAGGCGATTCATAAATGGTGTAGCAAATAAGACACCTAAAATAAGTAATACATAGAAGTTACTGATTTGATAACAAGTAGTGGTATCAATCCAGTCACTACTTATACCAAACATAGTTTTTAGATAGCTTAAAGCTTCTGTAAGTGAATCATGAGAGAAAAATACCCAACTAATTAGGATGGTAATCAGTAAATAAGTACGTGAAATAAGTCCATGACATTTTTCTAATTGTTTTAATAAGAAACTACGTTCAATAATCATTAAAAATCCGAACATAAGTCCCCAAATAATAAAATTCCAGCCTGCGCCATGCCAAAAACCCGTTAAGAACCATACTACGAACAGATTAGAGTAAAATCGCATTTTACTTGTGCGATTACCACCTAATGGAATATAAACATATTCTCTAAACCAACTTCCGAGTGTGATATGCCAACGCCTCCAAAATTCTGTAACGCTTCGAGAAATGTATGGATAGTTAAAGTTCTCAGGGAAAGTAAAGCCTAACATATGACCAAGACCGATTGCCATATCAGAGTAACCGCTGAAGTCAAAGTAAAGTTGTAGGCCAAAGGCTACCATTCCCATCCATGCCCCTACTATAGAAAGCTCAGGAACAGCCGTTTTGCTAATTTGATCCCACAGTAAACCAATATTATTGGCTAAGAGCACTTTTTTTCCTAAACCTTCAATAAAGCGAAGGCTACCTTCACCGAATCGCTGTAAGGAAAGTTGTCTACTATTAAGTTCTTTTTCAACATGACTATAAGTAACAATAGGCCCTGCAATAAGTTGTGGGAACATGGTGACATAAGCACCAAAGGTAATGATATTTTTTTGAACCGCAATTTTTCCACGGTACAAATCAATGGTATAGGACATAGTTTGGAAAGTGTAAAAGGAAATTCCAATAGGCAATGCTAAGTTTAAAAGCTGCCATGAAGTGCCCAATGCCGAGTTTATATTATTAATAAAGAAATCTGCATATTTGAAATAACAAAGTAGACCAACATTACCAACTATAGATATACCTAACCCTACTTTAGGTAAGAATGCATGATTTCTAAAACGGTCAATTAGTCGCCCACAACTATAATCTAATACTGTAGAAAACAGCATGATGCTTACATAAATAGGTTCGCCCCAAGCATAGAAGAATAGGCTGCCTATCAATAAGAATAGATTACGAAGTTTTACTGGGATAATGGTATAGACCATTAAGAAAATGGGTAGAAAAATAAAAAGAAAAAGTAAACTACTAAATACCATAATGTACTCCTTTAAACTATTTAATATAAAAATTCTATTTATATAGAAAATCCATGCCTTGGCTCTTAAATAAGATCCTTTAAGGCATAGATTTTATGTAATTATTGCTATATTTTTTAAGCACCATGATCGTTTTATTAGGTTAAGATGTGCTCAAAATGTTTATATATTAACTGTATTAGAATGACTCATATATATTTGTGAGTCTAGCATACTATAGCGATATGTATTAGAAATTTAAACGAGTGTATTAAAGCTTGAGACAATTGAATCTACATTATCTGAGATAACAAAGAGAATATACTCTCCTTTTGTAATGATTTGTCTATTTTGATATGTTTCTTCTAAAGATGGATAAAGCATCATACCGATGTCATTTGCTCTTTTATTAAGGGCGGACACGATACTATCAATATTATTTACATCCTTAACTTTAAATACACCTACTTCAGTAATAGAGAAGCTCATCATAGGCATCTTAACATGGAAATCATCCAATAGGCTTGTATCCATACCATAGAAATCTGTTAGAAGTGTTGAATCTACTAGTTGATAATTAGAAGAAGTCATATCTGATGCAATTTGATTAAAGATTGCTTCACAGCTTAATGTAGCTGCTTCTGGAGTCGTATTATTTACGTTATTATCTGGCTTTTGAGGTGCTACATCTGGTATTGGAGTTGTAGGCGTCTGAGGTTTAGAATTCGTATTAGGTTTAGTAGGCGTCTGAGGTTTAGAATTCGTATTAGGTTTAGTAG
>SVDC01000047.1:0-24288 GCA_015058045.1 Cellulosilyticum sp. | reverse complement strand
CTGAGGTTTAGAATTCGTATTAGGTTTAGTAGAAGCCTGAGGTTTAGAATCTGTATTAGGTTTAGTAGAAGCCTGAGGTTTAGAATCTGTATTAGGTTTAGTAGAAGCTTGAGGTTTAGGATCTGTACTTGGCTCAGTAGAAGCTTCAGGTTTTAAAGTTGCATCTGAACTTGGAGAAGTTTGAACTTCAGGAGAAGCAGATGGTATAGAATCAACATCAGACGTTTCTGTTTCAGATGGAGAAACTGGAGTTTTTTCCTCAAGTTTTTCATCTTGAACTTCAGCGGATGACTCAGTGTTTTCAAGAGTTTCTGCTGTTATTTCTTCAGAAAGTTCAGGTGCCTTAGTAGCTTCATCAGAACCACACCCAACAAATAAAGCAGAAAGTGTTAATAGACCTAATGCAAGGGTCAATTTTTTTTTCATATAAATCTCCTTTAATTAAAAAATACTATAGGTAAGAACCTACTTAACATAAGACGATTTAAATACATATAAAGTTCCAAGTTTAGAAATAGATAAAATTTTTTTGAATTTTCGTCTGCATTGACGAGTTGAAAGGATAGTGCTATAACTATAGATAAATATCAATCATATAGAAGATTGTCTATATGATTGATATTTATCTATGATTTATAATCACAAAAGTAAATGATGGTTTACATTATGATTTAAAAGAATCTATAAAAATAAAGTGTATGAGGCATAAATAAGATAAAAGATTTATAAAAAGATAAGGAGGCTATCATGAGTGAAGAAAAAGATTATGTAGCTATTTTTAAGGCACTAGCAGATGAAACAAGACTAGAGATTGTAAAAATGTTAGCGCAGCAAGCACAGTGTCCTTGTCATATTCTTCAGGCATTTGATATTTCACAGCCAACTTTATCCTATCATATTAAAGTTTTATGTGAGGCCGGGATTATTGAGGGCAAAAGACAAGGTGCTGTAATGGAGTGTCGTGTTAATCCAGAGAAAATAAGAGCATTAAAATTATTATTTAAGAACATAGAACAAACATTAGAAAATAATATAAATACATCTATTACTAAAGGAAATGATTAATAAGATAGAGATATTTTATATAGAAGATTAAAAGAGATAAAGGTCATAAATAGATAAATGGGAAATATTAGGGAAACGGAAGGAGCAATTATGCTAAAAGTACTAAAAAGTCAATTTGAAATAGAGGAGCTGATGGCAGCTAGCTTTGGAATAGAAAGAGAGTCTGTGCGTGTTAATAATCAGGGTAACTTAGCTATGACAAAGCATCCAGAGGTATTTGGAGATAAGATGCACAATCCTTATATCACAACAGATTTTTCTGAGAGTCAAGTTGAACTGATTACGCCTAATTTAAGAACAGTACAAGAAACTTATGATTTCTTAAATACTCTTTATGATATAACTGCATTACACATAGGGGATGAGGTATTGTGGCCACAGTCTATGCCTTGTGATATTCCAGACGATAAAGACATTCCAATTGCAGAATATAGTGATTGTGAAAAGTGCCAAGAGGCAAGACAGTATAGAGAAGAATTATTTAAAAAGTATGGTGGCAAGAAGCAACTGATTTCAGGAATTCACTATAACTTTTCTTTTGAAGAAGAATTTATTGAAAAACTTTATAGGGTAACAGATTCAACATTAAGTTATAGACACTTTAAGGATGAAGTTTATTTAAAGATGGTACGTAACTACTTAACACATCGTTGGCTTTTAATTTACTTATTAGGCGCTGCACCAATTTGTCATGAATCCTTTTTAACAACTTGTAAAAAGTTAATGGATAAGTTAGATGGGGAAAGCTACACCAATGAAGGTGCTATATCTTATCGTAATGGAGAGTGTGGTTATAAAAATCATACTGATTTATATCCAGACTATACCAATGTACAAACATATGTCGATAGTTTAAATCGTTTTGTTTCGGAAGGTAGTATTCAAAGTTATAAAGAACTCTATAGTCAAATTAGACCAAAAGCAAAAGATAATACAAATTTGCTTTCTTCTTTAGAAGAGGAAGGGATTCGCTATATTGAGGTAAGAAGTATCGATACCAATCCTTTTGAAAAAGGTGGAATCTCGATTACAGATTTAGAGTTCTTACATCTATTTATGCTTTATCTTTTAATAAAAGAAGAAAGTACAAAACGTATTTCAAACTGGCAAGATGAAGCCAATAATAATCAACGCCATGTCGCACAAAAAGGTTTATTAGATGTTTGGCTTAGCCGTGATGGACAAGAAATTAAAAAAGTAGACTGGGCGTTAGAAATACTAGATGAAATGCATATGATGAATGAGGAATTACAATTAGGTAAATCAGATGTTATAGAAACAATGGTTGAACGTGTAAGAAGACCAGAATGTACGTATGCTTATCGTATTAGTGCACTTTGTAAAAAAGAAGGATTTATTAATGCCCATCTTAATTTAGCACAGGCTTATAAACAAGATGCTTATAATCATCGCTATAAGTTTTATGGCTATGAAGATATGGAACTATCTACACAAATTCTAATGAAAGAAGCTATTATGCGAGGTATTCATTTAGAGGTGCTTGATCGTGCCGATAATTTTATTGCTTTAAAACAAGGAGAGCATATTGAGTATGTAAAACAAGCAACTAAAACATCTAAAGATAGTTATATGACTATGCTGATTATGGAAAATAAGACAGTGACTAAAAAAGTTCTTGAAAGAAATCACATTAAAGTACCAGCAGGTATTGAGGTATTTAAAGGGCAAAGTTTAGAATTAGCGGCTAAGCGTTATGAAAATCAAGCAATAGTAGTTAAACCAAAATCTACAAACTTTGGAACAGGTATTAGCATTTTTCCACAAGGTGCAAGTAAAGAGGATATCATTAAGGCGCTAGAGATTGGTTTTAAACATGATGATACAGTACTCATTGAAGAGTTTGCAAAAGGGAAAGAGTATCGTTTCTTAGTAATAGGCGATGAAGTTGCAGGTGTTCTCCATCGTGTACCAGCTAATGTCATTGGCGATGGTAAGAAAACGATTCGTGAGTTAGTAGAGATTAAGAATCAAGATAGTTTAAGAGGTAAAGGCTATAAAACACCTCTAGAAAAAATTAACTTAGACGCGAGTAGTGAACTTTTCCTTAAACAAAGTGGTCTTACTTTTGAAAGTATGCCAACAGAAGGCGAAGTAGTTTATTTAAGAGAAAACTCTAATATTAGTACAGGTGGGGATAGTATAGATTATACAGATGAAATACCACAGCGTTTTAAAGACATTGCTGTTGCCTCAGCTAAAGCTGCAGGGGCAAAATTCTGTGGAGTAGATATGATGCTTGAGGATTATACAAATGCAGAGGGCGATTATGCAATTATTGAGATTAACTTTAATCCTGCAATTCATATTCACTCTTATCCATATAAAGGAACAGAACGCCGTATTGCAGAAAAGGTATTAAAAGTATTAGGATTTTAATCCTTTTAGAATATAAGAATTTATATAAAAAAACCGTAATAAAGGATTTTCCTAAATGGCAAAATTCCGTTATTACGGTTTTTGTTTATAGTAAAAGTTTATTGATGGGTTACTATATTTATTAACTAAGCAAGTTAATAAATATAGTAATAATAGCTGAGTTTACAAAGTCAATAAATAATCCACCAACAATAGGTACTACAAAGTATGGTGTTGCAACAAAACCATAGCGGTTAGAAAGCTCATCCATATTAGCAATGGCATTTGGTGTTGCCCCCATACCAAAACCACAAATTGCAGACGAAAAGACAGCAGACTCGTAGTTTTTGCCCATAATGCGGAACACAAAGAAATAAGCAAATAGCCCTACTAAGAGTGCTTGAGCAAAGAGCATAATGATAAGTGGGAGTGCTAAATCAAAAAGTTGCCATAGTTTAAGGCCCATAAGTGCCATGGTTAAGAAGAAAGATAGAGATAAACCACCTAGTGTATCGATTTCTTTTTCGAAAAGTTCTCGTTTAGTAAAATCATAGACATTTCGAATAATAGCAGCTACTATCATTGCACCAATATAAGAAGGAAAAGTAAGTCCTGAAAGTTGAATTAAATCAGATACAATGGAGCCAAATCCCATAGCAATAAATAGGAAACAAGCAGCACTCATTAGCCTTTTAAAAGATAATATATTATGATTCTCTTCATTAAAGTCACCTACTTGTTCAGGTGGTTTAGAAGAGTGTTCATCATGAGGTGTTATAAGCTTATTCTTTAAAATTAAGTTACGTGCAACAAGCCCACCAATAATACTTCCCATAATTAATCCAAAAGTTGCTGAAGCTACAGAGACCGTAGTGGCACTAGCAATACCCATTTCTTCAATCATTGGACCAAAGGAACCAGCTGTTCCATGGCCACCAACCATAGGAATAGAACCTGTACATAGTCCCATGAGAGGTGAAAGTTTAAAGAGAGAAGAAAGTAATACCCCTACAATATTCTGTAAGATAATAAGTAAGGCAGAGATACCTAAAAAGGTGATCACTTTTTTTCCGCCTTGTTTTAGGATTTTAACACTAGCTGTAAAGCCAATACTTGTAAAGAAGGCAGTCATAAAGAGATTTTGTAAACTAGCATCTAATTCTATAGTAGCTATATCAGTTACATATAAAAAAAGAAGAAATAAAGCATAGATAAATCCACCAACTACAGCAGGTGGAATACAATATTTAGTAAGAATGGTAAGCTTATTTCGCATATATTTTCCTAAGTAAAATATAAGCGAAACAAGCGCCATTGTTTCATAGAGATTTAAAGTAAGTGTCATATATTATGTCCTTTCGTTTAGTAATCTGATTAGTCTTAGTATGTGTAGTTAAGGAAGAATGTAGGTAATATAATTTAATTTTTCGTATAAAAGTTAAAAAATTGTGAGGAGAATTCGTAATAGATGAGTATAAAGATATATTATTGATTTTATGTTAAATCTTTATTTATTAGGCATTTCTACAAATTCTAAAACCTTGATCATAACCTATTCCATTTGGTTCAAACTTACCTCGATAAGTTATTTGACAACAACTTCCATCTCCGATTAAGCCACCGCCTCGCCAAACTCTATAAAAGCCACTTTCAAATACTTCATCTTGATACCAATCCCAACACCATTCTCTTACATTACCAGACATATCATATATTCCTAATTCATTGGCATTTTTCTGTCCAAGTTTCTGTGTAATATTGTGATTGTTTTCAATGGAAATCCAATCCCATTGACCTTTTAAATATTCGTCTCCTGCATTTCTCCAGTACCATGCAACATCATCTACCTTATCACTTCCACTGTATAATGTATCTTTGCTTTTTTGTCCACCACTTGCAGCATATTCCCATTCAATCTCTGTTGGTAAGCGATAACCATCTGCATCTTGATTAATAGATACTGTCCATTTTTGAGCATCATATGTACATATATTATGAGGATCAATAATATTCTTTTCAATATTGTAATAGGGAGTCAATCCCTCCTTCATACTTCTTTTATTACAGTATTCAATACAGTCATACCAACTAACTGTTTCAACAGGTAAATCATCTCCTACAAACTGAGAGGGGTTGTTACCCATCACCTCTTGCCATTCTTTTTGTGTGACTTCATATGCACCCATATAAAAATCCTTTATCTGTTGGGTACTATTATAATAATTAGACTTTATATTTTTAAATGTTCCACCTTTAACTAAAACAAAATGTGCGTACGCTTCTTTGGAGCATCCATTTGTCATTATAGTTATTAGGCTCATCACAAGAAGTATTGTAAGTTTTTTCATTAATCTATCCTCATATCTATTGAATTCATTCTAAAGAAATAATATTTAAATCGTGTGTAGGTAAACAAAGATAACCTTATTTTTTATTTAATATAAATCAAATACTTTAGCCCTTATATAATGTGATTTACCATACTGTTACATTTGCTGAACCGCTACTTTGATAGCCTTCAACACATAATGCCTGATAAGACCAACTGCTTCCTAGGTACATTCCACAATTTTGCCATGCCTTAACATGATTATTAAAATTAATTTGTACATTATTGCCAATAGGTCTCTTGGACTGTCTTACACTCCAATATTGTTGGAATGTTTGGGTTCCATCAATTGAAGGTTGATTATAGCGCATAGTTGTATAGATATCATACATACTACCATCACTATAAACAGATCCTTTATGAGTTCCAGTAGGTCTATAAGTTCCCCAGTTATCTACTACATAGTATTCAATAAGAGAGTTTCTGGTCCAACCGTAGAATGTTAAATACCCATTTCCTGATGGTGCAAATTGCCCTGCATTATAATTTACAACACGGCTTGGATTTCCATAATTCCATCCTTTACCTACTACGAAATTACCACAATCCTTCCATGTAACACTAAAATTACCATTAGAGCCATTTACTGAATTTACATAACCACCACCATCTGTCCAATTCTGCCAGTAATCTGTTGCTGCATATGTACTTGATGAAAGCGTCATAGTTGCTACACAAAATAATGTTAAAAGCTTCTTCTTTAATTTACTCATTATTAAAACCTCCCTACTATATATTTTATACTTTACCTACACACGATTCAGATATCATTTTCTCCTATTATGTCTGTTTTTTGCTCTATATTTTGTATATTTATAGGTATATTTCATATAGTCTTGTATCATCTATTTTATTAACTTCGTTATTATATATAAATAAGATGATTACTTTAGACTTAATATAATTATATATGTACATTCATCAGAAATATATATGAATTATTTACAAATAATGGAAATACAATTTGTTTAAAAATTATGGATTTAATAGATATATTTTTGTGCAATTATTTTATGAGACGTATATATTTTCTGCTTTTTATTAACATATTGTTTGTATTATCCTTTCATTTATATTTATTTTTTTAACTTCAGATGTGGATTTCGTCAACTTATATCTTTATCACTAGTAATGAAGATATAAATAATAAAAACAAATATGCGTAGAATGAATTCCGTATTTTGGTGACACACTAACAGGGTGAAAATAAAAATGGTAATGATAACAAGATATTTACCAATACTTAAAGGAAATGTCGAAAGGAGACATATTCATGGCAAAAACAATGATGACTGTAGATGGTAATACAGCTGCCGCTTATGTAGCTTATGCCTATACAGATGTGGCAGCCATTTATCCTATTACCCCTTCCTCACCAATGGCAGAGACAGTAGATGAATGGGCAGCACACGGCAGAAAAAATATTTTTGGACAAGAAGTACGTTTAGTAGAAATGCAATCTGAAGCGGGGGCATCAGGTGTATTTCATGGTTCACTCCAAGCAGGTGCGTTAACTACGACTTTTACTGCATCACAAGGTCTTTTACTTATGATTCCTAATATGTATAAGGTGTCAGGAGAACTTCTTCCAGGGGTATTTCATGTAAGTGCCCGTGCTATTGCAGCACAAGCACTTAGTATTTTTGGAGACCATCAAGACGTTATGGCGGCAAGACAAACAGGATGCGCAATGCTTTGTTCAGGTTCTGTACAAGAAGTGATGGATTTATCACCAATTGCCCATTTAGCAGCCATTAAAGGTCGCGTACCATTTATTAATTTCTTTGATGGATTTAGAACTTCTCATGAAATTAATAAAATCGAAGCCATTAGTTATGAAGACTTAGCAAGCTTAGTAGATGAAGAAGCACTAAAGGCTTTTAGAAACCGAGCACTTTCACCTAATCATCCAGTAGTTCGTGGTACAGTACAAGGACCAGAGGTATACTTCCAATCTAGAGAAGCAGCCAATAAATTCTATGATAACTTAGTACCTATCGTTGAAGAATATATTGATAAGATTAATCAAATTACAGGTAGAAAATATGGTTTATTTAATTATGTAGGTGCACCAAATGCAGAAGCTATATTCGTTGCAATGGGTTCTGTAACAGATACTATTGAAGAAACAATTGAAAAGTATAATGAACAAGGTGGAAAATTTGGTTTAATAAAAGTCCATCTTTATAGACCATTTTCTGTTAAACATTTCTTAGATCAAATTCCAAGTACAGCAAAACGTATTTGCGTATTAGACCGTACAAAGGAGCCAGGATCTGTCGGTGAACCACTTTATCTAGATGTAAGAGCCGCATTATATGAAAAAGAAAATCCACCAATGGTTATTGGTGGACGTTTTGGACTAGGTTCAAAAGATACTACACCTACAGAAATAAAAGCGATTATCGAAAATATGATGAGTGATAATCCAAAGAATCTTTTCACTGTTGGTATAGATGATGATGTTACCTATACTTCTTTACCAGTCATAGAGCCGCTTAAGATTGCAAAAGAAGGTTTAGTACGCTGTAAGTTCTGGGGATTTGGTTCAGATGGTACAGTTGGTGCTAACAAACAAGCGACCAAGATTATTGGAGAGCATACAGATCTTTATGCACAAGCTTATTTTGATTACGACTCCAAAAAATCTGGTGGACTTACCATGTCTCACCTTCGTTTTGGAAAACATCCTATCAAAGCACCATATTTAATAGATGAAGCAGATTATATTGCATGCCATAACCAATCTTATATGCACCAATATCCTATTTTAAAAGGACTCAAAAAGGGTGGTATTTTTGTTTTAAACTGCATGTGGGATGAAAAAGGCCTAGAAGAAAATCTATCTGCTGACGTAAAGCGTTACATTGCAGAAAATGAAATTAGATTTTATACCATTGATGCTGTTAAGATTGCTTCAGAGATTGGTCTTGGAAACCGTATCAATATGATTATGCAAGCCGTTTTCTTTAAACTTGCTAATGTAATTCCACCAGAGGAAGCAGCAAGATATCTCAAACAAGCTGTAACAAAAGCTTATGGTAAAAAAGGCGAAAAAGTTGTTCAAATGAATAATGAAGCGATTGATAGAGGACTTGAAGAAGCACATGAAGTCAAAGTGCCAGAGAGCTGGAAGAATGCTAAGGATGAAAAAGAAGAACAATTTGATGAACCAGCTTTCATTACAGAAATTCTGCGTCCAATGAGTAGGCAAGAAGGAAATGAACTTCCTGTTAGCGCCTTTAATGACATTGAAGATGGTACAATGCCAACTGGATCAGCTGCTTATGAAAAACGTGGTGTGGCTATTCGTATACCAGAATGGATTCCTGAAAACTGTATTCAATGTAATCAATGTAGCTATATTTGTCCGCATGCTACCATTCGCCCATTCTTAGTAAGTGAAGAAGAGGCTAAGAGTAAACCAGAAAGTTTCGTAACCATTAAAGCACTAGGAAAAGATATGGGTCAGTATGGCTATCGCATTCAAGTTGCACCTATGGATTGTACAGGTTGCTCAAACTGTGCAGATGTTTGTCCAGGAAAAGGACCAGATAAGAAAGCTCTCGTTATGAAACCACTTAGTACACAAGTTGAAGCAGAAGTACCAAACTGGGCTTATGCAGAAGGAACAGTAGGTTATAAGGAAGATGTTATGCCTGCAAAAACCGTTAAAGGAAGCCAGTTTAAGAAACCACTTTATGAATTCTCTGGTGCATGTGCAGGTTGTGGAGAGCCAGCTTATCTTAAACTGATTACTCAGCTTGTAGGAGATCGTATGATGATTGCTAATGCAACAGGCTGTTCATCTATTTGGAGTGCATCTTATCCAGTTGCATCTTATACTGTTAACTGTGAAGGGTGTGGACCATCTTGGGGTAACTCACTATTTGAAGATAATGCGGAATATGGTTTAGGTATGCACCTTGGTGTTAAACATATGCGTGCTAAACTTAAAGATTCCATGGAAGCGTTAGTGACAATGGATATTTTGCCAGAAGCAAAAGAAGTATTTAATGAGTGGCTCGAACACTTTAATGATGGAGAAGCTACTAAAGCTGTAAGTAAAAAAGTATTAACTGTTTTAGATAAACTAGATGATATGTCAGGAGAAGCTGCACAGTATATTAAAGATATTAAGGAGCGTAAAGATTATCTTGTAAAACGTTCTGTTTGGATTTGTGGTGGAGATGGTTGGGCTTATGACATTGGTTACAGTGGCCTTGACCAAGTTATGTCTTCAGGTGAGGATGTTAATATTCTTGTTTATGATACAGAGATTTACTCTAATACTGGAGGACAATCTTCTAAATCGACACCAGCCGCTGCTATTGCTAAGTTTGCAGCTTCTGGTAAAAAGACACGTAAAAAGGACCTTGGTCGTATGATGATGACTTATGGAAATGTTTATGTAGCTCAAGTATCTATGGGGGCAGATAAAAACCAAGTCATTAAAGCAATTATGGAAGCTGAAAGTTATCCAGGACCATCACTTATTATTGCTTATGCACCATGTATTAGCCATGGTCTCAGAGAAGGTATGGGTAGAACGACTGCAAACCAAGATCAAGCAGTAAAATGTGGTTACTGGCATCTATATCGTTATAATCCAAGATTACTTGAAGAAGGTAAAAACCCATTCATCTTAGATTCTAAAGAACCTACAGCAAGTTTCAGAGACTTTATCATGGCACAGGTTCGTTACTCAGCACTTGCTAAACAATTCCCAGAACAAGCTGAAGAACTTTTTGAACTTACTGAAAACTATGCTAAGATGAGATATGAAGATTACAAGCGTCTAGCAGCACAAAGTTATGGTGAGTAAACTGTAAAATGATGAAAGAAACGCCTTATGATTACAGTAGATAAAGTGTCCTAAAGCGTTTCTTTTATAATCACAAATAAATAAAAAATATTTGATAGAATAGAATATATTGACAAAAATAAAAAAAGAAAGTAATATAGTCATTGTGTCGTAGGAAAATGAGGAATATTTAAACTTAAAAAGACAAAGAGAAAGAGATAAAAAGAAAAATAAATGTGGGATTGATGTTGAATAAAGTTATGTAGATTAGAGAACTATTCTGGGGGGAATAAGCCATAAATAAAGGGTATTAACATTTTATATAATGTTAATACCCTTTATTTATTTAGAAAATTATTTTTGCATATTAAGATTTTTTATAAGGTTTATTATACAGCTTATGGAAGTTTTGTCCTACCATACCAGTCCATGCTATATTCATTGAAATGATAAAAAGAGAAGGAAGATAATTTTGTGTAACAAGAAGTTGACGATGTGATGTATCAATTAAAGTACCAGATTGGAGAGCATCAATAAAAGAATCTAATCCTGCAAAAATAGGCTGTTGCATTTTAGATTCTCTTGGAACAGATTCTAAAGTAGCAGCTAGCATAGGACCACTTCCTATGCCTAAACCACCACCCCAGATAAAGTGCATGCGATTTGCAAAGTGTTCGAGTATTTCCAAGGCAATATGATTTTGTTGTCCACCTAGGAAACCACAATTAATAAATCCATAGACTTTAATAGGATGTGTGATAAGTTCAGGGTGGGACTTAATAAAACATTCAAAACTTCTTAAGTAGTCCAGTACGCTAGAGGGCATATTATCTGCATAAAGAGGAGATACAATGACTAGACTATCTGCCATAAGGACTTCACGAAAGTGAGCTTCTAATAAAGTGTTTTTTTGGCAAAGCTTAAAAGCATTTCCTTCAACAAAAGTATCGTAGTGTCCTTTTAATGCTTTAGTGAAATATTGAATCATTTTATAAGAAAAGCTTTCTGTATCAGATTTAGGGCTGCCATTAAGCCATACTATTTTTTGGGGCATTGTAAAGACTCCTTTCAATTAGTCCATTTGGATATGCTTTTTTATTTTTTCTAGAATAGAAGGGATTTCTTCAACTTGAGAGCAAAAGTAAACGATGGGATCGGGTATACCAAAGTTTGTTGCATTAGCTTTTGTGAGTTTGGTAAAAGTATCTTTTTCATTAGGAGATAGGTCTTCACCATAGGCTAAAATGATTTGATTGGCTAATTTTTTATAACGTATTTCATGATGAATTTCATTTTTATATTTTCTAAAGAAAGGTAAGAGATTAGGAATACTACGATCTATTACACGTTTCATGGTGGCACTGTAGCATCCATAGTAGATAGGTGAGACAAGTACAATATAATCACTCTGTGCGAAGCTTGGAGTCGTTTGACTAATTAAATCTTCATTTAAGATGCAATGACCAGGGTTTTTTAGCCAGCATCCAAAGCAACCTATACAAGGTTTTATTTGGTCTTTAATTATCTCAATCAAAGAATAGTTGGAGGAATCTGTGAAGGTTTGACGAAGAGCGTAGTTTATAGGTGAAGATAAAGTAGAATCATTCAAGGTTTCATATAAAATTGTAGTTGACATGATAAAACTCCTTTCAAAGTTGACGGTGTAAACATGGTTCGATTATAATATTGAATGTATACAGTGTCAACATATAAAAATGAAAATTCTGAAAATGGTTTTAGATATATGCTATGATATAAAAATAGGAGGAAAATAAAGATGGAAAAAACAAGTTATCATCATGGAGCCTTACGAGAGGAACTTATTAAGCAGGGGATCAAACTACTTAATGAAGAAGGTGTTAGTCAATTTTCACTTAGAAGAGTAGCAGCACTTTGTAAGGTAAGTCATACTGCACCTTATAAACATTTTAAAAGTAAGGAAGAATTTATAGAGTGCATTATTAAGTATATTATGGGAAGTTTTAGTGAAGAAATTAGAAAAGTAGCTAAAGAACATCCTGGAGATAGATGTCTTTTAGAGATTGGTAAACGATATGTAACTTATATGCTTGAGCATCAGGATTATTTCAATTTACTTTTTTTAGGACAAAAGAATGCAGTGGTTACTATAACGGATATGCAATTTGGTTATGAAACGAATCATCCTTTTAGTATATTTACTGAAGTTGCAACAGATTATTTAAAAGAAAAGATTTCTGATGAAGGACTACGTAATAGAATGATTCTACAATGTTGGAGTAGTGTCCACGGACTAGTTCATTTAGTGATTAGCGGTGTGGTTAAGTATGACGGAAATTATGGTGAGTTAGCAGATATGATGTTAAGCTCTATGAATTTATATTGAGATTTATAACTAGAAAAGTAAATGAAAGCTGAGATTGGTGCTAAAAAGATAGAGGAATTTCAGTAAGGAGGTAGAGAATATGGAGGATACACAGAAAATTGTAGTCATGGGAGGCTATGGACAAGTAGGGAGTTATTTAAGTCTAGCGCTAGCTACTCAATATCCAGCTAGAGTTCTAGTTTACTTCTAAAAGGTATCTGGATTGCTCAAAAGATGAAAATTGGAACGGATGACTATGTATTACATATAGAGGCTAATGTGAAACATAAAGGGCAAAACAAGGAAAAATCTAGAGCCGTACTAGAAATTTCAGGAAGTGATAATGCTAAGATGACTGCCTATGTTGCAGCTATTACAGCAATACTCGTTTTAGAAGGAAAGGTAGAGGTAGGTGTTCATTATTTAGAACAGCTGACTTCATTGGAAGAAGTACTTCAAGGAGGAGATAGATCAAGCAAGATAGAGGAGATTAAGAAGTCCATGGATTTACAGTACAGAATACAGACAAGAGGATTTAAATTTTCAATAGATAAGAGATAAATTAAAGAGATGAATTTAAAAGGCTACTTTGCCATATGCAAAGTAGCCTTAAAACAATATCCTCTATTTTAAGTTTAAAAGTCGAATTAAAGTGCTCATATCTGATGGAGCGACTAAAAGCTCGTGTCCAAATGAATTAGTTAATGAACCAAATGGTGAAAGATTACAAAGCTCAGGATTTGCAACAAAGAGTACGCGATTTTCAGCAAAGTCTGGCACTAAAGTAAGCGTTTGGACACCCTCTGGATTCATTAATTCAATTTGAATTTCAATATCTGATTCAGAAGTATTAATTTGTACGCGAGTTGGATATGGAAGTGTTTTATGAAGTTCATCCATTAATGGAGCGACAAATTGTTCTGTTAAGATTTTCATTTGTATTTCTTTGTGTTTGTGTTTCATTTGTTTGATTTCTAAACGAACATTTTCTAAAACAGAAGAAATAATACCTAATGTTTCAGGAAATTCTGCTTGTTTAGGGAGTAAGAGTTGGACTTCTGCTTCTAATTTAAGAATAGACGATTCAAGCTCTTGGATATGTTTTGTAAAAGATTGAAGTTCCGGTGCATTTTCGAAAGCACGGTTTGTGTTTTTTAATAATTCCGTTGTGTTCATGAGACTCTCCTTTATAAATTGATGTATTGAAATTAAATGCTTGTAGGTTTGTCCACCACGCATTATGACGTTTTTTGTTATAAGTAAACGTAATTATAACATAGGTAGATAAAGATGTGAAGAAGATCAGATATATACATAAGTATAAATATTTTTATGTGTAAAAAGTATTGAAATTGTGTATAAGTTTACTTGTGGAAGTAAGTATAAGTGGATAAATAGTTGGAGATTGCAGAATTATTTTTAATGTGAGACAATTAATAAGGTAGTTGAGTACAGAAAGTAAGAGACAAACTTAAGATAAAATAGTCTATCTATTGAGAGAAAGAAGGAGGTAATAAGAGATGATTAGGGAGATAAAAAAAGAAGATTTTGAAGGATTAATGACACTTTATATGCAGTTACATAATAATCCTATGCCTGATAAAACAAAGGAGTTAATGGCATTATGGGATGCCATTGTAGAGGATAAAAATCATCATATTATTGTAGCAGAGGAGGATGGGAAAGTTGTATCTTCTTGTGTATGTGAGATTATTCCTAACTTAACCCATGGCCAAAGACCTTATGCCTTCATAGAAAATGTTATTACAGATGAAAATTATAGAAAAAGAGGTTTAGCAACAGCTTGTTTAAACTATGCTAAGGAAGTAGCACAGAAAGAAAACTGTTATAAGATGATGCTTCTTACAGGTTCTAAGGCAGAAAGTACGCTTCGTTTTTATGAGGAGGCAGGCTATAATCGTAAGGATAAGACAGCATTTATCCAGTGGCTATAACAATAGATTAATTAAATAATAAGATAGATCTTAGAAAGTAGTTTAGTATGAAAAATCATTATATAGAAATATGAAAAAGGCAACGAATAATATTAAGATTCGTTGCCTTTTTCATATTCAAAATCTGCAAATAGAAAGTCGAAGCTTCCTTTAGGTGCATTCATACTACGTTCTAGCATAACCGCAAGAGCATTTAATTTTTTAGGTATATCTGCATTCTGGCAGGCAAAGATGGTATGGTCTAGAAGAAAAACTAACATAGATAAAATGATTTCTGAAGTTTGTTCTGGAAACTCACAATGTAATGTATTTTCTTGCTCCCCCTGTATCATAATTTGGGTCAAAATAGGGGTAAATTCACGAATAGTTAAGGAAAGGAATTTATGATGTAAGTTTAGATCATCTTGAAGGTGAAGATAATTCAGCATTTCTTTTTGATGTAAGGCAATATCGGGATAAACACACATTTGAAAAATTTGTTTGACTTTAGAAAGTGCATCTAAACCTTTACTTTCAATAAGAGACCAGCTTTGTTCAATGGTCTGTGAGTAGGAACGCTCTAGGACAGCATCTAATATTTCATCTTTTGAACTAAAGTAATAATAAATCCCACCTTTAGCGATACCTGCATGTTTAGCAATATCACTAACTGTAGCTGTGGATGCTAAGTTTTGACTCATAAGTGATTGCATAGTATCAAGGATTAAGTCACGTTTATTTTGTTTTTTCATAAATAAGCCTCCTTATGTTGATAGTATAGCATATAAAATTCAAAAAAAATGACTGGCATTCAAAAAAAGTTGACCTATGTTCAAAAAAAACTTGACCATGAGTCAAATGTGATGTAATCTAAATATGTAAAAATTTTGAAAATTTAAATAAAAAAAGATATAGTTAGGTGGGAGAAGGATGAAAGTCATTAAATGGTTGATAGGAGGTATTGGGTTAGCATCCATGGGTGCTTTTGGAGGAGCAGCTTATCTTTTTCAAAGAACGATCAAAAGAGAAGATAATGTGCATAAAAGTACAATGCCAGAGGATGTTTTGGAAATTTGGGAAGAACATATTTCCATCATTAAGCGAGAAGTGGCATGGTTAAACAAACAAAATACGGAGGCTCTTCAGATTAAAACCAAAGATCAACTGATATTACAGGGAACTTGGCTAGAAGCAGCAAAGGAGAGTAAAAAAGTAATACTTCTACTACATGGTTACCGAAGTAATGGAATTGGCAATTTTGCTCCAATGGCACATTTTTATCATGACTTAGGTTATCATGTGCTCCTCGTGGATCATCGTGGGCATGGTAAAAGTGAAGGAGAATATGTTGGATTTTCAGTTCTAGATCATAAAGACTGCAAAGGATGGATTAAAAGAATTATAAAGAAATTAGGAGAAGATGTACAAATTTGGGTACATGGTATTTCTATGGGAGGTGCTACAACCGTGGCGCTTTGTACAGAAAAATTGCCTGGACAAGTAAAAGGGCTTATTGCAGACTGTGCCTTTACTTCACCATGGGAAGTTTTTGAACATGTTTTAAATACAGAGTATCATTTGCTTGCCTTTCCAACACTTCATCTTGCAGATGCTATTTGTAAAAGACAAGCTGGTTATGGATTTAAAGATGTGGATAACAAAGAGCGTGTAAGTCATTCGAAATTACCTATTTTATTTATACATGGAGATCAAGATGACTTTGTACCAACATGGATGAGTCAGAAAATGTATGAACTATGTACTTCTAATAAAAGATTAGTGATTATTAAAAATGCAGGTCATGGAGAAAGTTATTTTAGAGATACAGAAACTTATCAAAAGGCAGTAAAGATTTTTTTAAATGAGATAGATGAAGTAGTGGGGGAAGAAAATTAAAAATAGATAAGTAGACAATATAAAATAATCAATATCAAAAATAGGGGGATAAACATGGAAGAAGTAAGAATTCATGAGGGTAAAGAAATTTACCCATTAACAGCAGCACAAAGGATTTTTTTATATACATTACAGACGTGTCCGCATAAGCAAGTTTTAAATATTGGAACGAGTATGTTGATTGGAAATGATATTGAATTTGATTATTTAAGGGAAGCTATTAAAAGAACTTATGAGAGAAATGAGGCACTACGTATTCAAATTACTAAAACACCAGAAGGCGCAACTTATCAATACGTAGCACCGGTTAATACAGAGCAAGAAATAGAGTATGCAGATTTTAGTGAAAAAACACAAGCAGAGGTAGATGAGATTTTAAGAGGATGGACAGCGATTCCATTAGATCAATATGATAAGCCACTTAATCGTATGGTTATGCTCAATACTGCTGATAACTATAGAGGTATTTATTTTGTAGTCAATCATATGACCTTAGATTCTGCAGGAATCTTCGCTATGCTGACTGATTTAGTTGAAATCTATTGTTCTTTGAAATACGGTTTAGAGTATCCAAAAGCAATGCAGTCTTACATTAAAGCATTGAAAAAAGATTTAGCGTATGAGAGTGATTCTCCTCAAAGAAAAAAAGATGCACTTTACTGGCATCAGTATTATATGCAAAGTGAGCCTATATTTACAGACGTGCAGGGTACAGCTCGTTTACAAGAAGAAAGAAAAGAAATGAATAATCCTAATTTACGTGCTGTGAGAATGAAACAAACAGATTTGTCAGCAGACCATGAGGTTTTTCATTTAGAACCTCAGCCTACTAGGGAATTATTGGATTACTGTGAAAGTAATAGAGTACCTATGGTTTGTTTATTGATTATGGGAATTCGTACCTACCTTTCTAAACAAAATAACTTTGAAAAAGATATTAGTATTAAATCTACTGTTGCAAGAAGGGCTACTGTTTTAGAGAAAAAATCAGGTGGAACAAGAGTCCATTTCTTCCCATGTCGTAGTATTGTTGAGGAAAATCAAACCTTTAAAGAAGGCATACAAGTCGTTCAGCAAAGTCAGAATGAAATTTTTAAACATGCCAATTATGACCCAGTTGCCTTATTAGGTGAATTACAAGAACTATATGGCTATGAACCAGGATTTACCCATGAATGTATGTCATTAACTTATCAACCACTTTCATTTAGAAGTAAAGATGAAAGATTAAAAGGTGTTGATTATAAATGTAAATGGTATCCAAATGGTATGGCGGGGCAAGCTTTATATCTTACTGTAATGCATAATAGCTATGATCAGGGGTTAGATTTTTATTTTGAATATCAGCCAAGTATGGTTAGTAAGCAACAGTTACAAGATATGTACTACTATATGTGTAAGATTATTTTCTTAGGCGTTCAAAATGAGGAAATGACAGTGGGAGAAATTTTACGTACGGTATAAAGATATAGGGGGGAATAGTCATGTTAGATCAATTAAAAGAAATGATTTGTGAATTTGTAGAAGTGGAGAAAGAAAGCATTACAGTAAAAGCAAAATTAATTGAGGATTTAGGTTTCAATTCTTATGATTTGATGTGTTTAGTAGGCGAAATAGAGGAGCGTTTTGATATAGAAATAGACGAAAAAGTAGTAGTCAATTTACATACTGTAGAGGAAGTTATAGATTATTTATCTACTCATGTTGCCTAAAGGATATGTTATTAACTTGGAAAAGTGTAGAAGGTCAAGGGAATTCAAAAAAAGAAAAGGAACTATTTTTACATCAAGAAGCATGGCAATTATTTAATAAGAGCATGAGGCACTTTCTTATAAGCAAGTATCTTAATAGTAATAGAGAAATAAACGATTTTAATTTCTATAAAGAAAGTAGTAGTTTTAAAGCCATAACAGATCAAAAAATATGGAATAAAAAAGAAGGGGAATTTGAACCTAAAACTCTACCAATTCGTATCAAGAGAGATTGCTTTAATAAACCACATTTGGTAGACTACCCAGATATTTATTTTAATTTAAGTCACTGTAAGGGGATGGTGGCATGCATTATTCACTCAAGGCCTGTGGGGGTGGATGTAGAGTACATGCGAGACTTTACCGCTCCTGTTATGGGGAAAGTCTGTAGTATAGAGGAGCAGAATTGGATTAGAGAATCAGAAAATCCAGAAGAAGCATTTTTTAGATTATGGACTTTAAAAGAAAGCTATATTAAGACTATAGGACTTGGCATACAGTTTCCTATGAAGCAAGTCCAGTTTAAGTTGCAAAGCAGTGGAAAAATAGAGAGTAATCAAAAGGGATATCGGTTTAGACAAATAAAAATAGGGGATACATTTATTTTAGCCAGTTGTGAAAAGGTTAAGGGGGAATAGAGTGTGAAGGAAATCAAAAATATAGGGGAATTAGTGGCAGAAGCTGCTAAGAAATATTCTAACAAGATAGCTTATCGTTACATGAAAGATAAAGAAGTTATAGAGAAAACCTATCTAGAATTTAAAAGAGATTGTGATGCTTTTGGAAGAATAATAGAAAAGCTAGGGATGGTTGGAAAACATATCGCGGTTATAGGGCCTACCTCTTATGAGTATTTGGTAACCTATTTAGGAACAGGAAGTAGTGGCAGTGTGCTGGTCCCTATTGATAAAGAGCTTCCTAAAGAAGATATTTTAGACCTATTAAATCGTGGAGATGTAAGCGTATTCATTTATGATGATCAGTATACCTATCTATTAGAAGAAGCTAAGGAAATATGTAAAGGAATACAGTATTTTATAGCGATGACAAAAGCTGTACATAAAGAAGAACTTTCTCTTACAGTTTTATTAGAAGAAAATCAGGGAACATATGAAGCAGAAATTCATACAGAAAGCGTAGCTGCGATTTTATATACTTCAGGTACGACAGGAAAAAGTAAAGGGGTTATGCTCACACAAAAAAATCTAATTCACAATGCAACTTGTGTGGATATGAGAGTACCTGAAAATTCTACGATTTTATCAGTACTGCCTATTCATCATGCATATTGTTTTAATTGTGATATTTTATTAGGACTTCTTAATGGAAGTACTGTGTGCATTAATGACTCTATGATGCATCTTGTACGTAACTTAAAACGTTTTTCGCCCAATATCATTTTGGTTGTGCCTATGATTTTAGAGTCTATGTATCGTAAATTAGAGGAAGCAAGTAAAGCATCACCTCAAATTCCTAAAGCTCTTGTAGCACAAGCAGCATTAGGAGGTAGGTTAGAGATTATTTATTGTGGAGGAGCCTATTTAAAGCCTAAATTGATTAAAGGATTTAGAGCATTTGGCATTAAAGTATTACAAGGATATGGAATGACAGAATCTGCACCACGTATCAGCTGTAACTATTCATGGCTTTCAAAGGATGACTCTGTGGGACAACTTCTTCCAGGTGTAGAAGCTAAAGTAGTAGAGGGTGAAATTTGGATAAAAAGTGATAGCGTTATGATGGGATATTATAAAAATCCAGAAGCTACAGCAGAAACATTAGTAGATGGTTGGCTTAGGACAGGTGACCTAGGTTATATTGATGAAGAGAATTTTGTTTATATCAACGGACGTAAGAAAAACCTTATTATTTTAAGCAATGGTGAAAATATTTCAGCTGAGGAAATTGAAAATAAGCTTTATGAAGCACCACTTGTTTCAGAAGTATTAGTATATGGTGAAGATAATTTAATTACAGCAGAAATCTATCCTAATGAAGATTATAAAGAAAAAATAGGAATTACCAATTGCCAGGAAGCGTTGCAACAAATCATTGATACTTTTAATCAAAAAGTACCTCGTTATAAACGTATTCATACATTAAAAGTTAGAGAGTGTGGCTTTGAGAAAACAACCTCTAAAAAAATAAAAAGAGCTAAGGTCATACAAGTATAAGAAGAAAGGGGTCTTCAATAGATAAATTAGGCGGGTGTAAGACGCTTATGGATCTAAAGAAGACCCGTTTTTATGGGGTAATTTTAGAAATATATAATAAAGAAATAATTCGATTGACGTCTAGAAAGAATAATGTTAGTATAATTTTGAAAGTTCTTAATATAAAATTTGGAAAATATACCATTATGTAAGGAAGGTGTTAGAGTGTCTAAATCAAATCAAACTTTAGGTGGTATTTTGATTTTAGTAGGGCTTGCTGGGCTTTTAGGACATTTTTTTGATTTTCATATTTTCAGCATGGCTAGATTATGGCCGCTGTTTATTCTTGTTCCTGGGCTTGCATTTGAATATGGTTACTTTTCAAAAAGGCAGGCACCTGGATTATTAGTTCCTGGTGGTATTTTAATGACTCTAGGGATTGTCTTTTTAATTCAAACATATACCAACTGGGTTTTTGCAGGTTATATGTGGCCGTTTTATATACTGGCACCTGCTATTGGTTTATTCCAGTTTTACTTATTTGGGGGTCATAATCGTGGATTATTAGTACCAGTAGGAATATTAACAACGGTAGCAGTTTGTGGTTTTTTAGGTAGTGCATTTAGTTTTATCAATCGTTCTATGATTTGGCCCATTGCTTTAATTGTAGCTGGTCTCATTATATTAACGGGTAAAGGTAATGAAACAGCCAAGTAAATGAAAATAGATGAATAAAAATGGCAGTGTAAAGGCTTTATTCTAAAGCTTCTACACTGCCATTTTTACAAAATGCTCCTATATAGGTATAAAAAAGTGGAGAACGTGTATCAATATCTTCTCGACTAATACCACGCCAGAGTGTTAATTCATCATAGAATGTCTTATTACTATTTTGGAAAATAAACATTTCAAAGTTTGAGATTATAGAAGGAAATATAGAAAGAATATAGAAAGAATATAGAAAGAATAGCTTAAAGGAAGCAAGAGAAAAAAATAGAGATAAAAAATAAAGGATATGAATCATCAATATGAACAATACGAGGAGGCGTGCAAATGATAAAAAAGAAAATCCAAATAGAGGGGATACCTGCTATTATATGGGGAGTAGAATCAAAAAGGGTATTTATTGCAGTACATGGAAATGGTTCTAATAAAGAGGATACCGTTATTGAGTTATTAGCAAGACAAGCAGTAGCGAATGGATATCAAGTATTAAGCTTTGATTTACCTGGGCATGGCGAATATCGCAAAAGAGTAGATATGAGTAAGGTAGAAACCTATATAAATGACCTTAATATTATTATGCGAGTGGCACAAAATAGATGGCGTAAGGTCAGTTTATTTGCTTGTAGTATGGGTACATATTTTAGTTTACAAGCGTATAAAGAAATTCATCTTGAGCGTGTTCTGTTTTTATCACCTGTAGTTAATATGCTAGATTTAATTGAAGGTATGATGAAGGGAACAGGTGTAACTGAGCAGGAATTAGAAAAAGAACAAACCATTGCTACGCCAATGGGTATGAATTTATATTGGTCATATTATAGTTATGTGAAAGCGCATCCTATTACCTCATGGGATCCTCCAACTTATATTTTATATGGTGGAAAGGATATGATGTGCGCGCGATATAGAGTAGAAGCCTTTGCAGAGCAATTTGAATGTAAATTAAGAATAGATGAAAGTGCAGAGCACTATTTTTATACCAAAGAACAGTTAGAAAGTTATATAAGATGGCTAGATGCAACCATTTAATGATTTTTATAAAAAAGAATTGACCTTCGTATTATGCGAGGGTTTATTCTTTATATATAAACCAGTAGGGAGGAAGGATTATGGGTAAAAGACTAATAGAAATAAAACATAATGTACGTGACTATGAGTGTATGTGGAGTGGAATAGAAGATTTATATAGTGAAAGATTAGGTGAAGTAGTGCCACCATTCTTTTTCTTTACAATGAGTGGTGTGGGAAATTTTATTTATCTTAAAGGAGAAGATTTTAGGCAGGCAGCTTGGAGTAATGGGATGGTAGATAGAATGTATGACTTCATGTCACCTATTGCAAAATTTAATTATGAGCATATTGAAGGGCTAAGTTTTGAAGAAGTAATGAAAGTGGCAAAGGAGGAAATTGAACAGGGTCATCCAGTCATTTTAGGTCCAACAGATATGTATTATTTAAGCTACTTTCCAAAGATTTATAAGCAAATTCATATTCCGATTCATTATGTCATGATGGTGGGTTATGATGATAAGCAGGTATATCTCATAGATGGTGGGATAGAGGGTGTACAGGTCATACCTTATGAACAGATGGAGTTGGCATTAAATATTAAAAAGACTGAGCTAGGGGATAAAAATGGGCTATATAAGATTAAGTTAGCGGATAAGATACCTACTTTATTTGAAATAGCTAAGGAGGCACTTAATCAAAAAGCTAGGATGATGTTAGAGCCTAAGCAGGACTTTATTGGGATACCTGCGATGAGACAGTTTGCTAATGAATTTGAAGGATGGCGAATATTGCTTAGCCCCAAAGGTTATAAGGCAGCATTAGAGCATTTAATGATGTATGCAGGTACTGTACCACAACTGCCACTAAGACTTTTTGGAGGACAAGATAAAGGGGATATTTTATACAGAGCAGGTAGAGAAAAAATAGTCCAGGTATTAAAGACACTAGGTGAAAAATATCAGGTTAGTCAGTGGTTAGAAGCAGCTATAGAATTTGAGAAAAGTGGCATGGTAATCGAGCAAATAATAGATCAGATTATAGAGTACTTCACTGGGAAGCGAGAAGACTTAGTAGAAGTACCAAAGCTGATTTTACAAGTAGCAGATATAGAAGAAAAGGCATATCAGAAATTATCTATAAGGTAGTATGGGTGATAAAGGTGGAGCTAAAAATGGAGAAAGTAGATTATAAAAAGAAAGATAAAGCATTGTACGGGCCAAAGACAACCCCTATGTTAGTAGAAGTACCAAAGATGAATTTTTTGATGATAGATGGGAAGGGAAATCCTAATACAAGTAAGATGTATAAAGAGGCATGTGAGATTTTATATGGTCTATCTTATGCTATTAAAATGAGTCCTAAAAGTCATATACATTTTGAAGGCTATTTTGATTATGTTGTGCCTCCTCTTGAAGGATTATGGTGGTTAGAAGAGGATATGGAGGAAGTGGACTATAGTCAAACTCAAGTAAAAGATAATTTCTGTTGGACATCTATCATGCGCCAACCGGAATTTGTGAATGATGAGGTATTTAATAAGGCAAAGGAGATTCTTTCTAAGAAAAAGCCTGAACTAGATTTGTCAGGAGTTAGACTAGTTCAGTGGGAGGAAGGATTATGTGCCCAAATTATGCACATAGGTTCTTATAATGATGAGCCAGCTACCATTCAGAAATTGCAGAAGTTTATTTCCAAGGAAGGTTATCAAGAAGAACTTTCTAATACCAGAAGACATCATGAAATCTATTTAGGGGATCCGAGAAAAATAGCACCTGATAAATTAAAAACAGTTATAAGACATCCTATTTGTGTGGCAGATAATGAGAGAGAATAAATAAA
>SVDC01000137.1 GCA_015058045.1 Cellulosilyticum sp. | reverse complement strand
CAATCAATAAAGATATAATCAAAATCATATTCTGCGAACTTTTCACAAGCATCCTTAATGAAATAAACCTTTTCATCAAGTGAATTAACAAGATTAACAGTATTATCAAGGTTAGGATCAGAAGGAACTATATATACTCGTTCTGGCATACCTACTGTCTTTACCTCAAATGCTGTATCGATTGGGTCCTTTTTCTTATTAAATAAATCAACAGTACTAAATCCTTCCAGTCTTTCTTCTCCTGGTTCAATACCGCAAGCAATAGTAAGTGATGCCTGAGGATCAAGGTCAATCATAAGAACCTTACTACCTGAAATAGCTTTAGCAATAGCTAAATTATAGGTTGTTGTTGTCTTAGCAACACCACCCTTTTGGTTCGCAACAGCTATTATTTTCATACTTATTCGTCCTTTCTAAAATTGGGTTTTCCTATTAATATACTATAGTATTACTGTTGTATTACAATAGTGATACTATAGTATTCGTTTTCAACTGTTTATATGATAACTCATTATTTCATCAAAGTCAAAGATTATTTTGTAAAATGTAATACAATAGTATTACTATAGTATTTCTATGGAATTACCATAGTATTTTTATCAATAAAAAAGCACCCTTACTAGTAAAACTAATAATGATGCTTGTATTATTAAAATTCTCTTTCTTCGTCTTTTCTATTTCTAACTTTCTCAGTCCACTTATAAAGTGCTTTACTTCGCTCATCTAAGCTACCGGATAAATTCTTCTGGTGAAGGTCCATATATAAAGAACTAAGTTGAAATAAATCTTTATCATATAACGAGCGTATTAGGGCTAAATCGTCTTCAGACGCTGTAAGCTTATCTATTTGCCATACGCATTCTTCAAAGTCTAATAGGCCTGTTAAAACGTCCTTATTATCCTTATCTACGATTTTAAAATTCCCTTTTGATTCACCTCTAATAATGTAAAATCCATTATAGCGATGACCAAATATGCCGTTTTTATATTCTCTATATCGAGCCATTGGAATCCTCTTTCTGTTTTTCTAACTGCTGCTTTGCAAAGTTTTTGATATATCCTCTAAGCATATCTATTGCTTCATCATCAGCATAGATTTCTTCGTCATTTAATCGTATCTCTTCACCGTCTTCAGTTTTGGCATAATAATCGATTTTCTTTTTCTTTAAATCGCCCATCTTTTAGCCTTTCGTAATACATTAGTATTTCTATAGTATTACTATTGTATTACTATAGAAATACTATAAATTATTCATATTTTCTTAAGTATGTATCTGCTACATTGTTATAATCATTCTTTAATGCATCTAACAAGCGCTTATATGTTGTAGTTTTTGTATTATCTGAATCAGCTTTAATTGCTTGCAAACAATCTGTTATATAATCCGTTGCAAACATCTCCCAGTTCTTAAATGGAATAACACCAGCAACTCTTTTATTTATTGCATAAGTAAATAAGTATTCTATCTGATCATCAGAAAAGTCTTTTCCAATGCAGCTGGTAAGTATTTGGTATCTTGATTTTTTAATTCGTTCCTCAAACTCTTCTTGCTCAACGATTAACTGTTCTTGCTGTTCCTCTTCAAGCTTTTTCTCATGCTCACTAAAGAAAAGCTCTGATATGCTCATTTGATGATATGTGCTATCATTTTCAATTTCTCTATATTCTGCATCTATAATACTATCGGTTTCACGCTGCTCAGGAGAAGTTTTTCCAACCATATAAAAACGAATTGTACGTACTGCTCTAGTTTTTTTATGGTGTATATCCTCTTTAAAGCCCTCATAAGCAACTTTTATATCAGTATACTTGTTTATCTCCTTAACAGCTGGCTCAAGAACATCTCTCTTAAATACGGCCCAATTGCTCCAACTAGCCGGTGGTACTGGTGCCTCATCATCGTCTAAAACTGTATCAGCTATTCGTCTCTGAATATCCCATATAGAGCCCGTACCATTTTCAAACGTCCACTGCTTGTTGTTAAACTGATAGCTTTTTAGAAGCTCATAAATGCGAGGAGAGTAGCGGTGCTTCATAAGCGATACACATTGAAGCTTATAGGTTGTATAATAATGACCATCTTCCTCTAAGTGCTTTTGTAAATCAAGCAAAAATGGAAACATGTCATCATGAAAGCTAATTGATAAGTTTCCAGTACCTCTATTCATATGAACAATATGAAACCATCTTACTAAAGCCTCATTTCCCTGATCATCTAGATCCATCCACCATTGAACAAGTGAAAGATTTGTAAGCATTTCCTTTACCTTGGTATATGAGGCATCCTCAGACCATTTAATAAGTGCCTGAAACTCTTTACAATTAAATTCATAAAGTTTGCCTGGTTCATCATCTGGTTGTATCATAGATATAAGATAAAGCACAGCTTTATTCTCAACAGGAGATAACGAAAAACGACTATTTTGAATCATTCGATTATCTTTAGCAACCAAATTATTTCTTGTTTTCTTTAAATCATAAGTATCCATACATTTATTCTCCGAACTTTTACTCACAATTCAATGCTTAATCAAATTTTACCGAACTATCACTCATAATTCAAGTATTATATAATTTTCTTACCGAACTATCACTCATAATTCATTTTTGCTATACTTAGTGTGAACAAATGTAGACATACAAGATATTGAACTTTTCCTCATAAAAACCGTACTATTAATCACAATAGCAGGAACTTTCAATCACATTTACCGAACTAT
>SVDC01000046.1:18699-32101 GCA_015058045.1 Cellulosilyticum sp. | reverse complement strand
AGCACGCCGCCAGCGTTCATCCTGAGCCAGGATCAAACTCTCATAAAAAATTTGATTGACTCGAGTTTTATACTCGTTTTTACTAGTACGTAATGTACTCATTTATCTCCGTAGAGACTTAATGAATCGACTGGTTTTATGGTTACTATTTCGTTTTCAAAGTTCATTTGTTATTCTCTCGAACACACTTGACATTTTACACTAGACATTGTTTTATGTCAAGCACCTTTTTCTATTTTTATTTTAAACAAAAATAGAGCGGAGAAGGAGGGATTCGAACCCTCGCGCCGGTTACCCGACCTATACCCTTAGCAGGGGCACCTCTTCGGCCAACTTGAGTACTTCTCCGAATTAACTGTATCTTGTTACGTCCTCTTCAGGACAAGATATATCTTATCAAAACCTGTTCCTTATGTCAAGCATTTTATTAAATTAATTTTTAAAATAAAAAATACCCTTATGTTTCAAGGCATAAGGGCATTTCTGTTGGAATAATATGATGCTTTAGTTTCACTTATTTTAATAACTTTACTCATTCATAATATGTTTTGTTATTTGCACATTATTATCTCAAGTATATTTTACCCAAGATTTATATAATTAAATGAGTAAGATATTTTAGTATAATGAATAATAACATCTTGTACTAATAATAACATTTTAAAGTATGCTTTACAATTTTTATTTTTTAAATTTTATAAATATATTTTCCATTATACTAATTTAAAATAGCAATAGCCTGATTTCCCATCTGTTCCCATGCTTTTATAAACTTTTCTTTGTTATAAGCATTGTTCTTTGTATTGCTTGATGGATCATTAATATATATATTCTCTTCACTTATTCCTGTTATAACAACAGAGTGAAGTCTATATGTAATCTTTACAATACCAGTTGGTGTATGCCATATTTGAAATTTTGAATCATCTAAAGGTCTATAATCTGCATTTGTAATAATCCATATTGGATACCCTTTTTGCAGCATATATGTAATTTCTTCAAAACTTAATCCTGTTAAATCCACAACTCTATTGCCACAGTATTGCTGTGCTAATTCTACTATTGGCCCATGATATACACCATATCCAGGATTATCTATACTATACATATCCCCTACAAAACCATCGTATGGATTGCCTGCTTGAATGCGCCCATTCTGTGCCTTGCATGGAGCTTTTTCCTTTTTAATTTTTTCAGCAAGTTCTAACTTATCTACATTAAATCCCGCATATCTCAAAATCATGGCAAGTGAAGTAACTTCACATCCTCTATCTAATTCTGGTTGTTGTGCAATTAAAGGAACATCCAAGTATATCTCATCAACCTCTTCTATATTAGATTCCCATATTATTGTATTTTTGTTTTTGTAATAGATTGTACTATGTTCATTTGATTTAGCATAACTTACTGCTTCTCTAAAATCTTCAAAATCATGTACAGCATTTTCTGTAACAATAAAAAATGGCTTAAATTCTGAGTATACCCATTCTCCATTATATGTATTAATTGCAATAGCTCTCTTTTGCTTTTTAGCTTCTTCTATAGCTTCTTCTAATGTGTCTACACTAGTAACTATCCTGCCTGACTTTTCAATAATATACTTCTTATTTGTTGTATGTACTGTATTTATAAAACTAGGCAGAGCCCCTTCATTATACTGAATATAATAGAAGTAAGCTCCACCTAAAAAAATAACTATTATCGTGAGAATCAAAAATATCTTTCCGATTTTCATTAATCCTCTATTCTATTGAATCATCCTCTAAAGAAATTTGTTCTACTGAGGCCTCTTCAATATCTTCAACTAATTCTTCATTAACTTTTTCCATACATACAACTTTTACATCATCAGATACATTAATAAGTTTAACGCCTTGGGCATTACGTCCAATAGATGAAATTTGAGCTACTTTAATACGAATAATAACTCCCTGTGAAGTCATTAATAATAATTCATCTTCATCACTTACAGAAGAAACACCTACAATACTTCCTGTTTTATCTGTAATCTTATTAATTTTTAATCCCTTACCACCACGTTTTTGTGCTCTAAAGGCATCGATTTGTGTACGTTTACCTAACCCTTTTTCTGTTGCTGTTAGGATCTGTTCTCCTTCTTTCGGAACAGCTGCACTAATAACTTCATCACCTTCTGATAAATTAATTGCACGAACTCCTCTTGCTGTTCTTCCCATAGGGCGTACATCTGTAGATTCAAACATGATACCTTGTCCATTCTTAGTTGCTACTAAAACTGAATCTCTTGGAGATGTTTCATGTACTGCAACTAACTCATCTTCATCAGATAAAGAGAGGGCAATCAATCCACCTTTTCTTATATTTCTAAAGTCTTTAACTGGTGTTTTCTTAATAATACCTTTTTTAGTTACCATGGTGAGGTACATATTTTCTTCAAATTCTTTAATTGGGAAGATTGCAGTAATTGTCTCATCCTTATCTAATTCTAAAAGATTAACAATTGCTGTTCCTCGAGCTGTTCTGCCCGCCTCAGGAATTCTATATCCCTTAATACGATATGCTTTTCCTTTATTAGTAAAGAACATGATATAGTTAAAGTTTGTTGTAACGAATAATTTCTTAATATAATCTTCTTCAATCGTATTTACACCAATAATTCCTTTTCCACCTCTATTTTGATTTTTATAGGTATCTAAAGGAATACGTTTAATATAACCTAATTGAGTCATTGTCACAACAATACTTTCTTCATCGATTAAGTCTTCAATATCATATTCATCTTCATCGATTGTGATATCTGTTCTACGCCCATCACCATATTTCTCTTTAGCTTCGGTAATTTCATCACGGATAACACTTAATAATTTAAATTCACTCTCTAAGATTGATTTAAGATAATTAATTTTTTCAAGTAATTCGCTATACTCTTCATCAATCTTTTCTCTTTCTAATCCTGTTAACGCACGTAATCTCATTTCAACAATTGCTTGTGCTTGAATTTCTGTTAAGTCAATTGCCTCGATTAATTTTTCTTTAGCTTCTTGTACAGTCTTAGATGATCTAATAAGTGAAACAACTAAATCAATTTTATCTAATGCTTTACGTAAGCCTTCTAAAATATGAGCTCTTGCTTCTGCTTTATTTAATTCAAATTTCGTTCTTCTTGTTACTACATCCTTTTGATGTTTTAAGTATTCTTCAAGAATTTGTTTTAAGTTTAGTACTTGAGGTTTATCATTAACTAATGCAAGCATGTTGATACTAAATGTATCTTGTAATTGTGTATATTTATACAGCTGATTCAAGATTACTGTAGGATTAACATCTCTTCTTAATTCAATAACTACAGAGATACCATTTCTATCAGATTCATCTCTAATATCAGTAATCCCATCAATTTTCCTATCTTTAACTAAATCAGCCATTTTTTCGATTAATGCTGATTTATTCACCATGTAAGGAATTTCTGTAACAACAATTCTGTTTTTACCAGCATGCATCGCTTGAATTTCTGCTTTAGCTTTAACCTTGATTTTTCCTCTACCTGTTCTGTAAGCTTGTTCAATACCATATCTACCATAGATAGTAGCACCTGTTGGGAAATCTGGTCCTTGAATAATTGCCATTAATTCTTCAACATCTGTTTCACGTACTTCATTTTCTTCATTCTCACCCATATAGTTATTAATCATGTAAATAACGGCATTAATAACTTCTGTAAGATTATGAGGTGGAATATTAGTAGCCATACCTACTGCAATACCTGAAGATCCATTAACAAGTAAGTTTGGAAATCTTGCAGGTAAAACACAAGGTTCTTTAGAAGTATCATCAAAGTTTGGTCTAAATTCAACTGTATCCTTCTCAATATCAGCTAACATCAATGCTGTCATTTTACTCATACGAGCTTCTGTATAACGCATAGCTGCTGGGCTATCTCCATCGATAGAACCAAAGTTTCCTTGACCATCTACTAATGGATAACGTGTTGAAAACTCTTGTGCTAAACGTACCATCGCACCATAAATTGAAGAGTCACCATGAGGGTGATATTTACCCATAGTATCCCCAACAATACGTGCTGACTTTCTGTATTGTTTATCTGCACCTAATCCTAATTCACTCATAGAGTATAAAATACGTCGATGTACAGGCTTTAAACCATCTCGTACATCTGGTAGGGCACGAGATACGATTACACTCATCGCATAATCTATATAGCAATTCTGCATTTCGTCATTTATATCTCTATGAATAATTCTGTCATATGTTACATCATTTATATCCATCTATTATTCTCCTTGCCCTTTAAATATCTAAATTCGTTACCTTATGAGCATATTCATTAATAAATTGACGTCTAGGCTCAACATCATCGCCCATAAGTTTCGTAAAGACTTGATCTGCTGCTGCTGCATCATCAACCGTTACTTGTACTAATACTCTTGTTTCTGGATCCATAGTTGTTTCCCATAATTGCTCTGGATTCATTTCTCCTAGACCTTTGTAGCGTTGCATACGACTAATTCCATTACGTCCAATTTCATCTAATATCTTCTCTAATTCTTTATCATCGAAGGCATAATGTTTCTTTTTATTTTTCTCAACCAAGTAAAGAGGTGGTTGAGCAATAAATACGTGTCCTTGATCAATAAGTTCTCTAAAGTATCTATATAAAAATGTTAGTAGAAGTGTTCTAATATGAGCACCATCTACGTCGGCATCGGTCATAATGATAATCTTTCCATATCTTAATTTTGTAATATCGAAGTCATCACTAATTCCGGCACCAAAAGCAGTAATCATATTACGGATTTCCTGATTCTCTAACATCTTATCAATTCTTACTTTTTCTACATTTAGGATTTTACCTCTTAATGGAAGAATAGCTTGTGTCTTAGGTGTACGTGCGCTCTTTGCAGAACCACCCGCAGAGTCCCCTTCGACTATATAAATTTCACATTTTGAAGCATCCTTTTCCGAACAATCTGCTAATTTTCCTGGTAGCGCATTACCTTCAAGGGCACTCTTTCTGCGAGTTAATTCTCTTGCTTTACGTGCTGCATCTCTTGCTCTTGCAGCCATAATACCTTTTTGAACAATCATTTTCCCTACATTTGGATTTTGCTCTAAGAAATAGGTTAACTGATCACCGAAAACAGATTGTACTGCACCTGCTGCTTCACTTGAACCTAATTTTGTTTTAGTTTGTCCTTCAAATTGAGGTTCACCAATTTTAATACTAATAACGGCTGTCATGCCCTCTCTGATATCATCTCCTGTAAGATTTTTATCTGAGTCCTTTAATAACCCCATTTTTCTTGCATAATCATTAAGGTTCTTAGTAATTGCCGTTCTAAATCCTGAGAGGTGTGTCCCACCTTCTATCGTATTAATATTATTAACAAAACTATATATATTTTCTACGTAAGAATCATTATGTTGGAAAGCTACTTCTACAACAATTCCTTCCTTTTCACCTTCACAATAGAAAACTTGCTCATAGAGTGGCGTCTTATGGGTATTTAATTGTTCAACAAACTCTTTGATTCCACCCTCATAATGAAAAGTCTTATTTTGTTCTTGTTCCGCTCTTTTATCTATTAATTTAATTTTTAATGCCTTTGTTAAAAAGGCTGTTTCTTTAAGATGTTGTTCTAATATATTATAGTCAAAGATAATATCTTCAAAAATCTCTGCATCTGGCTTAAAGTGAACAAATGTTCCCGTCTTATCTGTATTCCCGATAACTGTTAAAGGTTGTGTAACCTCACCTCTTGAGAATTTCTCTTGATGAATCTTACCATCAGTATAAACTTCTACTGTAAGCCATTCAGATAGGGCATTTACAACTGATGCTCCTACTCCGTGAAGTCCACCAGATACTTTGTATCCTCCACCGCCAAATTTACCACCTGCATGTAAAATAGTAAATACAACCTCTACGGTTGATATCCCTTTTTGGGGATGAATTCCTACTGGAATACCACGTCCATTATCCAAAACAGATATCGTATTATCTGAATGAATAGTAACCTCTATTTCACTACAATAACCGGCTAATGCTTCATCAACGGAATTATCTACGATTTCATATACTAGATGGTGAAGACCTTTTGAGGAGGTACTACCTATATACATACCAGGCCTTTTGCGTACCGCCTGCAGCCCCTCTAATATTTGTATTTGATTTTCATTGTACGTTGCTGCCATAACTAAGATCTCACTCCTTTTCTCATTCTCATAAACACACTAATCCAACATTTATTATATACCAAAATACTAATTAAGGCAAATTTGCTCAATTTTTAGAATATTATATCTCATTTTGTGGAACAACTTTTCCTTTAGTAACATTATATAGTTTTCCAATTTTTTGTGTATTCCATACACTTTGTTCAATTCCTGTACAAGTAATTAGCGTTTGAATACTTTTAGTGTACTTAAATAAATCAGTTTGCCTTTTCTCATCCAACTCGGAAAGCACATCATCTAATAATAAAACTGGCTCCTCGCCTATATATTTTTTCATAATTTTAAGCTCTGCCAACTTCATTGCTAGTACCACTGTTCGCTGTTGCCCTTGAGATCCATATGTTTTTACATCCATCTCATTAATTAAAAATTTTAAGTCATCACGATGAGGTCCTATTGATGTTGTGTGGTATAAAATATCTTTTTCTCTAAACTTAAGCATTTTTTCTTTGAATTCCTTAACACTTACACTTGGCATATAAATGATTTCCAATTCTTCTTTTTTTCCAGAAATATCTCGATGTATTTCCCGGGCTATAGTATTAAGTTCTTCAATAAAAGCTACACGTCTTTCAATAACAGCTTTGGCATACTCTTCTAACTGCATATCCCATACATCTAACATAGAATAATCCTTTTGTTTAAAGAACTCCTTAAGTGCTAAGTTACGTTGTTTTAAAACTTTAGAATACTGCCTTAAAGCGTAATAATAAAGTTTATCGATTTGGCATAACTCAATATCTAAAAAACGTCTTCTTTCTTTTGGACTATTTTTGATTAACTGTAAATCCTCTGGTGAAAACATAACAATATTAAGACATCCAAATAATTCACCTAATTTTCCAATGGGCATTCTATTAATAAGGGCTGACTTAGACTTCTGAGATAGATGAAAATCTATTGTATCTTCTACATGCTTCTTTTGAATTTTAAGTTTAACATGTGCTGCTTCTTGATCCCAACTAATAATTTCTTTTTCTTTATGTGTACGATGAGACCTTGCTGTTGCACATAAATAAATAGATTCTAAAATATTTGTCTTTCCTTGAGCATTATCTCCACGGAATATATTAATGCCTTGATCTAGTTTAATATCTAACTCTTCATAACTCCTAAAGTTTTGTAAAGATAGCTCCTTAATATACATTACGCTCTCCTTAAGTCTAGATTACTCTGTACATTTGACCATCAAACTCTACTTCATCACCTGGTCTAATCTTTTTACCGCGTTGAGTACATATTTCACCATTAACAAGTACAAGTTCTTGTGCGATAAGCATTTTTGCTTCCCCACCTGTTTGCACCATTGATGCGAATTTCATTAATTGCTCTAACTTAATAAACTCTGTTTCAATTTTAATTTCCTTCATTACGACACTTCCTTTTTATCTTAAGTATATTGTATACAAAATACTAATGAATAAATCGCCCTATGATTCATTAGATGAATTCTAGAGCGACTTTAAATCTATAGTTCTATTTATGAGTTTACACGAATTGGTAAAATTAAATACTTATATTGATCTCCATCCTCAGGATTAATAATACATGGTGTAAGTGATGAGATAAATTGAATATAAACATTATCATCATCAATTGCACGAAGTGCATCAATTAAATATTTAGGGTTAAAAGCTATAACTATTTCTTTACCTTCAAGTACAACATCAAGTTCTTCTCTTGAAGTACCAAGTTCTGCATTTGAAGTAATAATCATTTTATCGCCATCTATTTCCACACGAATTGGGTTCTTTTTACCTTCTCTTGAAATAAGAGCAGCACGTTCGATACTCATTAAGAAACTTTTACGATTAACTAATATTTTAGTTTCATAATCTGGAGAAAAAACTTGTTCATATCTTAAGAAATCACCTTCAAGTAATCTTGAAACAACTTTACTTTCACCTAAATCAAATAAAACATGTTTATCGCTAAAGTAAATATTCACTTGATCATTCTCTTCACTAGATAAAATCTTATTAATTTCGCCTAATGTCTTTCCTGGGATGACAACCTCAATATCATCATTCTCATTTGAGAGCTCCATTTTTCTGTAAGAGATTCGATACCCATCTACAGCAACCATATTTAAGCTATTATTTTTTATTTGTAACATCTCACCTGTAAGAATAGGTCTTGTTTCATCTTGTGCTACAGAGAAGATAGTTTGACGAATCATTTCTTTTAATTCTATTTGCTTAATAGTACAAGCATTAACTTTTTCTACATTAGGTAAAGCTGGAAAGTCTTTTCCTGATTGGCCTGCAATTTGGAATTTTGATTTTTCACTAACAATGCTTGTCATATAATTTTCATCTGATGAAATCTCAATAACTTCACCTGGCATTTTTCTGATAATTTCAGAAAAGATTTTAGCTTCAAGTGCAATGAAGCCTTCACCGATAACATCTGCTTCTATTGTGCTTTCAATACCTAATTCTAGGTTATTCCCTACTAAAGTAAGTTTGTTATTAACAGCAGTTAATAAGATACATTCAAGAATTGGCATTGTTGTTTTAGTTGAACATGCCTTTAGAACAGTATTGATACTATTAAGCAGCAGATCTTGTCTGCAGTATATATGCATGTGGATATCTCCTTTCGATAAAAAACAGTACAATAATAATAGTTATTTTAGCAATAATAGTAGTAGGGCATGTTAATTATGTGGATAAGTGCCCTTAGCTATTATCAGCATTGAAAAAAAGGATGTTTATACACATGTGGATGACTTAAAGATTTTGTTTAGGGTTATCCACATAATTAACATCAACAATTTTTTTTAAAAGTAATCCACAATTCATTCACTTGAATTTCACAGAGATACTCACAAGATTATTTAGAAGTAATCTTAGATTCTAATTCATTAAGCATTTGGGTGAGCTCGATATCAGTTTGTAGTTCTCGTGAAATTTTATCAAACCCATGAATGATAGTGGTATGATCACGTCCACCAAACTTTTCGCCTATTTTAGGGAGAGAAAGATCAGTTAATTTTCGACAAAGGTACATAGCAATTTGTCTTGGATACGCGATATTACGTGTTCTCTTCGAAGATTTAAGTTCTTCAGGCTTAAGGTGAAAATAATTTGCTACAATATCAAGTATATATTCAGCGGTAATAACCTTGGGCTTGTCCTTTGAAATTAGATCTTTAAGAGCTTCATTAGCTAACTCAACAGTAATTGGTTTATTTGTAAGTGAAGAGAAAGCGAGAATTCTATTAAGTGCACCTTCAAGTTCACGAATGTTAGAAATAACTGTTTTAGCAATAAAGAGGAGTACATCTTCAGGAACAGAGAGATTTTCGATCTCAGCCTTTTTACGTAAGATGGCAATTCTGGTCTCTAAATCTGGACTTTGAATATCTGCAATTAAACCCCATTCGAATCTTGAACGTAAACGTTCTTCAAGCGTTTCAATTTCTTTTGGAGGACGATCACTACAGATAATAATTTGTTTATTAGCTTCATAAAGTGCATTAAAGGTATGGAAGAATTCTTCTTGAGTACGCTCCTTACCAGTAATGAATTGAATATCATCTATTAATAGGACATCAATGTTTCTATATTTATTACGAAAACTCTCATTTTTATCATCACGAATAGAGTTAATTAGTTCATTTGTAAACTTTTCAGATGAAGCATAAATGACTTTTGCACTTGGGTTTTGATCAAGTATATAGTGAGCAATTGAGTGCATAAGGTGAGTCTTCCCAAGACCTACACCGCCATATAGAAATAAAGGATTATAGGCCCTAGCAGGGGCTTCAGCAACAGCTAGAGCAGCAGCATGAGCCATACGGTTACTATTACCAACAACAAAGCTATCAAAGACATAACGTGGATTTAAATTACTAGGATAATTTAGAGGATCCTGAAGTTGATCATTTCTTCTAATAGTTCTTTGTGTTAAATTGGTTTGCTCATTTGGGAGTACAAATTTAATAGCATATTCTTTATTTAAAACTTGAAGTGCGCTATTACGAATAAGCTCTAAATAACGAGTATTAAGAATTTCTTTAGTAAATTCGTTTTTTACGCTCACGATTAGTTCTGTTTCTTCAATATCAAGGAGTTCAGTATCTTTAAACCAAGTATTGAAGCTAACACTAGATGTCTCAAGTTCAATAATGCTAAGGATTGCTTCCCATTGTTTTTGATACAGTGGTGACATATTTAATCCTCCTAGTTTAATGCTTTATGCACATATTATTAAAGTGTTGTCAACATGTGCATAAAATAATCAACATATATAGTAAAAAATATAAGTTTAGATATACATAGTTTTATAGTAAACAATATGTGGATAAAGTTATTCAGATAAGATGATTACGAAAATATATGATAAAAAGAGCAAAAAAAAAGAAAAAATATAAGTTATGCACAACTTTATCAACAGAATGTGAATAACTTAGAGTAATAAACATCTTATCTACATGTGATTTAATAATATCAAATAACCTGTGGAAAAGCAACCTTTGGGGAAAAATATCCACAGGGAATAATGTAAAAAAGGCTGTGGATATTTTGTATAAAAATATTAGTAAAATGAAAAAAAAGAAAAAGAGAGTATGAAAAATGTAATAATAGCGGTGGAAAAGGGAATAATTTAAAGGTAGGTATAGAAAGAAAAATTCAGATGAGAAAAGAATCAACTATTATAATGAAGAAAGTCGAAATTTACCATATATTTGTTAGAGGAATATTAAGGACAAGTCTTGACTAGAAATTATAAATCTTCTATACTATGGCTAGTGCTTATTTACACTGTATAAGTGTATTATAAATTTTTTTATTTATTGGTGTGGATAAATATTTATTATTTATCATTTGTGTGCATATTGTGTGTTATCTTATCCAGAAAAGGAGGCAACTCACAATGAAAATGACTTATCAACCAAAGAAACGTCAAAGAAGTAAAGAACATGGTTTTCGTAAAAGAATGAGAACTAAAAATGGTAGAGCGGTACTCGCTAGAAGAAGAGCAAAAGGTAGAAAAAAATTAACAGCATAAAACAAGGCCGCTATTGTGGCCTTGTTTTGCTATAAAATTTAGGAGTTCTAGTATGAAGTATGCAGAATCGCTTAAGAAAAACTATGAATTTCGCATAGTTTATAGGAAGGGAAAGTCCCTTGCTAATAAATATTTAGTGGTATATAAATATAGAAATAATAAGTCTAATAATAGAATTGGTATTTCTGTTAGTAAGAAAGTTGGGAATAGTGTTGTCCGTAGCAGAGTCACTAGACTGATTAGAGAAAGCTATAGATTAAATGAAGAATTTATAGAAAAAGAAGGTTGGGATTTTGTTATTATTGCAAGGAGTTCAGCAAATGGTGCTTCATATGAAGAAATCTCTAAGTCATTGATAAATTTATTAAAACAACATAATGTTTGGATATAATAATTTTTGTAGATTTTGGTAAACTATAATCGCTACAGAAAGGATAAGGAAATGAAGCAAATTCCTAAGAAGGTAGCACTTGTACTTATTAGATTTTATCAAAGAGGGATATCACCTATGCTGGGAGGACATTGCAGGTTTAGGCCAACATGTTCACAATATACTTATGAAGCTATTCAAGTTCATGGCTTTTTAAAGGGAACGTTTCTTGGGGCAAAAAGGATTTTAAAATGCCATCCATTTCATCCTGTAGCATATGATCCCGTACCAGAAAAAAAGGTAAAAAATAGCGAGAAGAACAAATAGGAGGAAAAAGATGGGAGTTATCAATAACATTTTTGGGGCTATACTTAATGTGATTTTTGATGGGGTAATTATGATTACACCAGTTGCAGCGTTAGCAGCATCAATTATTATCTTTACCCTTGTTGCACGTATTTTATTAACCCCGCTTCAATTATCATCTCAAAGAACATCTAGAGGGATGAGTAAGATTCAACCAGAATTAACTAAAATTCAAAATAAATACAAAGGTAAAACAGATCAAGCATCTCAGATGAAGCAAAGTCAGGAGATGCAAGCGTTATATAAAAAGTATAAGATTAATCCATTCGCGGGATGTTTACCATTAATTATTCAATTTCCATTAATTATGGGACTATTTAATGTATTACGCGAGCCAGCTAAATATATTAAACATTTAGGTGCAGAATATACACATATTGCATCAACAATTATTGATAGTGTAACAAACTACCAAAATATTCTACAACCATATCAAGCTAATATTGAAACAATGACAAGGACTACTTATGATTTAGCTGATAAGACAAGCTTAGGACAGTTTTTAAGCCACTTATCTACAGGTCAATGGCATCAATTTGTAAATCAAATTAATGACCCAACAGTTGCACAAGGCGTTACTTCTGCATTAGAGTTAAAAAATAAGTTTGAAACATTCTTTGGATTTAGTGTTGTAGATACACCAAGTGGATTAATGAGCACACAATGGTGGGCGATTATTATTCCTATTATTGCAGGTGCATCAACATACATTTTTACTAAATTAACAATGGCATCAAATGGTCAAATGCAGACCGCAGCATCACAAGATGGACAAGCAAATCCAGGAGCATCTATGATGAAGACAATGAATATTGTAATGCCAATTATGACAGGAGCATTTGCTTATACAATGCCTATTGGTTTAGCATTATATTGGATTGCAGGTAACGTTATTATGCTTGTTCAACAAAAGATTGTAAACAAAATGTTAGAAAAACAAGATGCTAAACTCGAAGCTATATTAGAAAAAGAACGTGAAGAAGCTAGAAAAAATAACAAGACTTCGACTAAAAAAGTAATGAAAAAAGTGCCTGTTCAAAAAAAGGTAGAAGAAGTAACTACAGATGAAGCGCCAAAAACTTATACTAAGAAGGTTATTAAGAAAGTACCTGTTCAAAAGAAGTCTGAGGAATAAGCCCAAAAAAATAGTGTAAGAAAACCGATAAACTTATAAAGGTTGGGGGTATGAATATGAAGTCTATTGAAAAATTTGGAAGAACAGTTGATGATGCTATAACAGAAGCATTAATTGAGTTAGGCGCAAGTACAGATGAAGTAGAAATTGAAATCATTTCAAAAGGCTCAAAAGGCTTACTTGGATTTGGAGCAAAGGAAGCTAAAGTTAGAGTTACACTTAAAGAAGTAGAAGCTAAAGATGAACTTGAAGTTCAAGAAGTTAAAGAAGTTATGCCTGAG
>SVDC01000046.1:0-18599 GCA_015058045.1 Cellulosilyticum sp. | reverse complement strand
AAGTTAGAGTTACACTTAAAGAAGTAGAAGCTAAAGATGAACTTGAAGTTCAAGAAGTTAAAGAAGTTATGCCTGAGAAGATTAGTATGGATGAGCGCATAAAAACATCTAAAGATGTAGATGATTTAGAGGATACAATAGTTGCTTCAGAAGAGGAAATTGAAAAGGTTATCAAGAATGCCAAAGAATTCTTAAATAAATTGCTTGAGCAAATTAATATTGAATGTACTATAAAATCAGAGATTGTAAATGGCAATCGTATTAGCATCAGTTTAGAAGGCAAGAATATGGGTATAATAATAGGAAAAAGAGGCGAAACTCTAGATGCTATTCAATACTTAGTTAATATTGTGGCTAATAAAGAACGTAAGGAATATATTAAGATTATGCTAGATACAGAGAACTATCGTGCCAGACGAGAAGAGACTCTTAGAAGATTAGCATTTAAGCTTAGTAAAAAAGTTCAAAAGTCTAGAAAACCAATTATTCTTGAACCGATGAATCCATACGATAGAAGGATTATTCATTCTGCCCTTCAAGATAGTAAGTTTGTAAAAACGCATAGCGAAGGTAAGGAACCTTTTAGAAAGGTAGTTATTACACCAAGCTATCATAATAGATCATACAAATAAAACCAGTTTATACTGGTTTTTTTTTTAGAAAGGATGAAAGAAATGTTATTTGAAGATACAATTGCAGCCATTTCTACTCCCATAGGAGTAGGTGGTATTGGTATTATTAGAGTGAGCGGGAAGGAAACTATTGGTATTGTAGATAAAATCTTTAAGGCGGCTAATAAAAAGTCTCTTAAAGATATAGCTTCCCATACAATTACCTATGGACATATTATAAGTCAAAGTGGTAAAGTGCTAGATGAGGTACTTATCATGTTAATGAAAGGACCAAAGACATTTACAAGAGAAGATGTTATTGAAATCAATTGTCATGGAGGTCCTATACCATTAAATGCAGTATTAATGGAAGTTATTAATGCTGGTGCAAGACTTGCAGATAGTGGAGAATTTACAAAAAGAGCATTTCTAAATGGCCGTATTGATTTAGCTCAAGTAGAAGCTATTATGGATATCATTGAAGCTAAAACAGAATTATCTTTATCTCAAGCAGTTGGACAACTAGAAGGAAATTTATCTAAAAAGATTAAAGAATATCAAGATACATTGATACAGATTATTGCTAGAATTGAAGTATCAATCGATTATCCTGAGTATGATGATGATGAACCAATTACTAATGATTTTGAGGCAGAATTAAGAACATTATTAGGTGAACTTAACGAGTTACTTAAGACAGCCGATACAGGAAAGATGATTAGAGAAGGCGTTAAGACTGCAATTGTAGGAAGGCCTAATGTAGGTAAATCCTCTTTATTAAATGCGTTACTTGAAGAGAATAAAGCAATTGTAACAGATATTCCAGGGACAACAAGAGATGTTGTAGAAGCGTATTTAAATATTGATGGAATACCATTCCAATTATTAGATACGGCTGGAATTAGGGAAACAGAAGATGTTGTTGAACAAATTGGTGTGGAACGATCAAAACACTCAATTGAAGAAGCTGATTTGGTATTAATGCTCGTTGATGCACATCAAGGGTTAGTAGAAAAAGATAAAGAGATTTTAGAACAAGTACAAGGAAAACATGTTATTTATGTACTAAATAAGAACGACTTAGCAAGTAGCATTACCCAGGAAATAATTAATGAATACTTTGGAAACGGCCAAATTATTAAGATTTCTGCTAAAGAGCAAGCGGGACTAAAAGACCTTAAATTTGCAATGAAAGAGATTGTAATGAAAGGAAATGCAACAGTTAATAACCAAGCAACTATTTCAAATCAAAGACAAAAACAAGCATTAATTAATGCAATTAAAAGTCTTGATAAAGTAATTGAAGCTATTGAAATGGGACTTCCAGAAGATTGCTTAGCTATAGATTTACATGATGCCTTCGGTCATCTAGGAATGATTGTAGGTGAATCATTAAAAGAAGAAATTATTAATCAATTATTTAGTAGATTTTGTTTAGGAAAGTAGGAGAAAAAATGTATATTGCAGACAAGATAGACATTGCTGTAATAGGCGGTGGCCATGCAGGTTGTGAAGCAGCATTAGCTGCAGCACGCATGGGTAATAAAACGATTATGTTTACGATGTCTCTAGATAGCATTGGGATGATGCCATGTAATCCTAATGTAGGTGGAACATCAAAAGGGCATTTAGTAAAGGAAATTGATGCACTTGGTGGGGAGATGGGTAAAAACATTGATAGAACCTTCATCCAATCAAGAATGCTTAATACAGCTAAAGGACCAGCAGTACACTCATTAAGAGCTCAGGCAGATAAGGTTAAATATACTCATGAGATGAAGCGAGTGCTTGAACAAACAGAGAATTTAACAATTAAGCAACAAGAAGTTGTTGATATTCAAGTAGAAGATGGAAGAGTAAAAGCAGTTGTAACCAATACAGGTGCTGTATATGAGTGTAAAGCTGTTGTATTAGCAGGTGGTACGTATATACGCTCAAGATGTCTTACAGGAGAATGTATTGAGTATACAGGTCCTAATGGACTTAAGACGTCTAATAAGCTTAGTGAAGCTTTAAAAGCACTTAATATCGAGTTAAGAAGGTTTAAAACAGGTACACCAGCACGTGTAGATGCTAGAACAATTGATTTTTCCAAAATGGAACCACAACACGGTGATGAGCAGATTGTACCATTTTCTTTTGAAAATAAAGCAGAAGATATTGCAAGAGAACAGTATCCATGTTATTTAACCTATACAAATGAAAAAACACATCAAATCATTAGAGATAACTTACACAGATCCCCAATGTACTCAGGTGTTATTGAAGGGACAGGGCCAAGATATTGCCCATCTATTGAGGATAAAGTAGTACGTTTTGCAGATAAAGAAAGACATCAAGTATTTATTGAGCCAGAAGGCGAGAATACAACGGAGATGTATGTACAAGGAATGAGTTCATCATTACCAGAAGAAGTACAATTAGAGATGTTACGTACACTTCCAGGTTTAGAGAATGTAGAAGTGATGAGAACAGGATATGCTATCGAATATGATTGCATTAATCCACTTCAACTTAAACATTCTTTAGAAATGAAGACTATCGAAGGTTTCTTTAGTGCAGGTCAAATGAACGGTAGTTCAGGTTATGAAGAAGCAGCTGCACAAGGTCTTGTAGCAGGTATTAATGCAGCATTAAAGGTACAAGGTAGAGAACCTATGTTAATTGACCGTTCTGAAGGTTATGTAGGCGTTTTAATTGATGACTTAGTAACTAAAGGAACAAAAGAACCATATCGTATGATGACATCAAGAGCAGAGTATAGATTATTACTTCGTCAAGATAATGCAGATTTAAGATTAACCGAAAAAGGATATAAAGCAGGGCTTATTCCGGAAGAACGCTATGAAAGATTTGTAACAAAAAGACAGGCTATTCAAGATGAAATGGAAAGATTAAAGCATGTTTATGTAGGGACAAGTGCTAAAGTACAAGAAATTCTTGAAAGAAAAGGCAGTACACTTTTAAAATCAGGAATTGCCTTAGCAGAGCTCTTAAAGCGTCCAGAAATGGAATATGATGATTTTGCAGAAGTAGATAGTACAAGACCAGAACTTCCTAGAGATGTTGTAGAACAAGTAATGATTGAACTTAGATATGAAGGGTATATCAAAAGACAACAACAACAAGTAGAACAATTCAAACGTCTTGAAAAACGTTTAATTCCTGAAGATATTAACTATGATGAGGTAACGAGTTTAAGAATAGAGGCTAAACAAAAACTTGAACAAGTAAGACCAATTTCTATGGGACAAGCTTCAAGAATTTCAGGTGTTTCACCAGCAGATATTTCTATGCTTTTAGTTTACTTAGAACAAAGAAATAGAAATATGAAAGTGGAAAGCACAAAGGAAGAGGAAAATTAATGAGAGATTTATTAATAGATGGAGCAAAGCAATTAGGAATTGACCTTTCGGATAGACAGGTAGAGCAATTTATGAGATATAAAGAGCTCTTACAAGAGTGGAATGAAAAGATGAATTTAACTGCGATTACAGAAGATAGGGAGGTTATGACAAAGCACTTTCTTGACTGTATGACCATCAATAAGGCTCTGGATATGAAAAAGCAAAAGACAGTTATTGATATTGGAACGGGGGCAGGTTTTCCAGGATTAGTTATTAAAATTGCATTTCCACATTTAGAGGTTACATTAGTAGATGCACTAAAGAAAAGATTAAACTTTTTAGATGTTGTTATTTCTGAATTAGGATTAACAGGAATTAAGTGTATTCACTCTAGAGCGGAGGACTTAGGAAAAAATAAGGCATATCGTGAAGGCTTCGATATTTGTGCATCTAGAGCAGTAGCAAATCTAGCAGTATTAAGTGAGTATACATTACCATTTGTTAAAGTAGATGGATATTTAATCGCATTAAAAGGTCAAAGATTAGATGAAGAGCTTGAACAAGGGACAAAAGCTATTCAAATCTTAGGTGGAAAGTTAGAAGAAGTTGTTTATACTGGCGTTCCATTTACAGATTTAGATCATAAGATTGCTAAGATTAAAAAGGTAAAGCCAACAGCAACTAAGTATCCAAGAAAAGCAGGAGAACCAACTAAATCACCTTTAGGGATATAATAAATAAAAAATGGCTAGGAAAATAACTTAGCCATTTTTTTGTTTGATTAAAAATAGATAATAAGTTCTACAGTATACTAATAAATTTGGCTATCATAATACCTATAATCAAACTTCATAATAAAATAAAAGATGAGAAGTGAATAAAGCCTAGATATTATAGGTATGAAAGAAATTGTAATTAGATTGGGGATAAATTAGTTTGATGTAGGTGTAAAAATAAGATGATTAGTAATTCAAAATATGATTGTGGATAGTAAAAGAATATTTTTTGCTGTGGATAAAATAAAAGATTAATAAAATATAATTATCCACAACGATGAATTAGAACTTTGGGGCTGTGGATAATTGATCTATATAGATTAATTGAGTAAAGATCGGATAAGCTTAGTTCTCATTTTAAAAAGATGAAAATAAGAGAAAGAAAAAGTGTTGTCTAAATAGTTTAATAATTAATTTAATTTCTCTAATTATGGCTTTTAAAGGGAAAATATGTTATACTGATTGGTAGCAAAATTCGTTATTTAGAGGGGAGCATATATTAATGCAAAGAGATTTAAAAATAGAAACTATTGCAGTAGATAGAGTAATGCCAAATCCTTATCAACCAAGAAAGGTATTTTCTGATGTTGCTCTACAAGAACTTGCAAATTCTATTTTAGAACATGGACTAATGCAACCTATTACAGTAAGAATGATAGGCGATTCTTATGAGTTAATTGCTGGAGAGAGAAGATTGAAGGCATCTAAACTAGCCGGTTTATTAACGATACCAGCTGTTATTGTAGAAGTAACGACTAAGGATAGTGCTGTATTAGCTTTAATTGAAAATCTACAACGAGAAAATCTAAATTTCCTGGAAGAAAGTCAAGCATATGAAACAATTATGAAAGACTACGGATACACACAACAGGAATTAGCAAATACGTTAGGAAAAAGCCAATCTACAATTGCGAATAAACTAAGAATCCTTAAACTGTCACCAAAAGTTCAGGATTTACTTGTAGAGAATAACCTAACAGAAAGACATGCAAGAGCACTATTAAAATTACCAACTGAAGAGTATCAACTTATTGCATTAGAAAAAGTTATCAAACAAGAGCTGAATGTAAAGAGAACAGAACAAATCATTGAGCAGATGTTAGTAGATATTACTAAAGAAGAAATGATTAAACATAAGGCAAATCAAAAAGTAAAAACATATATTAGAGATATGAGATTAGTTACTAATACCATTACAGAGGCAGTTAACTTAATTCAAAAAGCTGGTATTGATGCAAAGTATACAATGAAAGAACATGCGGATAGCTATGAAATTCGCATTAAAATACCAACTAATAAATAATGGGATAATAAGAATTTAAGGGGAATAGAAGCTTAATATACAAAGTAAGTATATTAAGCTTCTATTGTTTTATAAGATTAGGTGAACTAGTTGTTAAAAGGAGCGAAAAACGGATATGATAATCTAGATAGAGTTTATGAATAGATCGATTTAATATATAAACTATATTTTGTAGTTATCATGATACAACTGATAAATAAAACTTAAAACATTTTAGTGATAGGTGATTTAAACAGTAAGAAAAACAAGGAAATATGGTAAAGTTAATGTTCAATATAGTTAGTTCCTTAATAATCAGGTAAAAACTGAATATTGGCTTGATATAATCCCTATATTTAGATAAAATAAAATAATACATTGTGGTCGAAGGAGAACGAATAATGAAGGATTTTAAATTAGAGATAGCTCAGCTATTAAATAATAAAATTAGTGATTTATCAGTTGATGAAATTTATAATATGATAGAAGTTCCATCAAATACAGATATGGGAGACTATGCATTTCCTTGCTTTAAACTAGCGAAGGTATTAAGAAAAGCACCACCTATGATTGCTCAAGAAATTGTTCAGTCTTTAGAAGCTAGTGAATGCCTTGAAAAGGTGGAAAATGTAAATGCGTATATAAACTTCTTTTTAAATAAAGCAGTTTATGTTAAAGAAGTTTTAGATGCAGTACTTAGTGAAAAAGAAAATTACGGTATCGAAGTAAATAAAGATAAAGGGAATATCGTTGTTGACTACTCTTCACCAAACATTGCAAAGCCTTTCCACGTAGGTCACTTACGTTCAACAGTAATAGGTAACAGTTTATACCAAATCTTTAGTGCATTAGGTTATAACTGTATTGGGGTTAATCACTTAGGGGACTGGGGAACACAATTTGGTAAATTAATCGTTGCCTATAAAAAGTATTCAAGTAAAGAAGAAGTAGAAGAAAAAGGTATTTCTGAGTTACTAAGAATTTATGTATTATTCCATGATGAAGCTAAAGAACATCCAGAAATGGATCAAGAGGCTAGAGACTATTTCACAAGAATGGAAAAAGGTGATGAAGAAGCATTAGCTTTATGGAGCTGGTTTAAAGAAGTTAGTTTAAATGAATTTGAACGTGTATATAAAATGTTAGGGGTAACTTTTGATAGCTATAATGGTGAAGCGTTCTATAATGATAAAATGGCAGCCATTATTAGTGAATTAGAAAGTAAAGGTTTAATTGAAGTTGATGAAGGAGCTAAATTAGTACGTTTGGATGAAGAAAATATGGCACCATGTTTAATCACTAAAAATGATGGAAGTTCACTTTATGCAACTCGTGATATTACAGCAGCAGAATATCGTAAGAAAACATATGACTTTAAAAAATGTTTATATGTAACAGCTGTACAACAAAACCTTCACTTTGCACAATGGTTCAAAGTAATTGAAAAAATGGGTTATGAATGGGCTCAAGACTTAGTACACGTACCATTTGGTATGGTAAGTATGGAAGGTGGAGCAAAACTTTCAACTCGCTCAGGAAATGTTATCTTCCTTGAAGATATCTTAAAAGAAGCAGTAGAAAAAACAAAACAAATCATCGATGAAAAAAATCCAAACTTAGCGAATAAAGATGAAGTGGCTAATCAAGTAGGTATTGGGGCAGTTATCTTTGATGATATGTACAATAATATCATTAAAGATATTCAATTCTCATGGGAAAGAGTATTAGATTTCCAAGGTGAAACTGGACCATATGTTCAATATACTCATGCGAGAGCTTGTAGTTTATTAAAAAGAGCAGGTGTAGAAGCTACATCTATATCTTCAGCTGTAATTGATGAGTCAATTATTTCTGATGAAGTAGTATTATCAGTTGCAAAAGAATTAGCAGCATTTAGAAATGTAATTAAGATGGCAGCAGATAACTATGAACCATCATACATCGCTAGATATGCAGTTGATTTAGCACAAGCATTTAATAAATTCTATAATGAATGTCCGATTTTAGTAGAAGATGAAAAGGTTAAAAACGCTCGTTTAGCTGTGGTTGCTGCTACTAAATTTACACTTAAAAATGCACTTGCATTATTAGGAATCAAAGCACCAGAGCAAATGTAATTTAGAAATAAAGTAATATTGGAATAAATAAATCAATGAAAACACTATGTAATGAATGCAATAGCAAAAGTTACATAGTGTTTTTAGTATGTAAGTATAAATTGAAATATAAATAAATAATCAAGATATAGGAAATTTATTGTAAGAGTATTGATATGGATATTAAAGAAGCAGATAGAATGATCTTTGAATCATTAAATTATTAATGTTCCACGTGGAACATTTGATAAAATAGTAAAATGACTACGATTAACTATTTTTAACAAAGTATGTAGTATTATATGATATAGAATTAATTTTTATTGGAATATTAGAAAGCTGAAGATATACCTCTTCGCGTATATATAATTGTAGAGGGGAAGAGGTATATTGGTAAATCTAATAATTTAATTATAAAAAAGAGATGTTGTGAAAAATAGGTGATATGATGTTTATAGTATGATAATACACTTATTTTAATATATGGCCTTAGTAAAACAAATTTTAATATATGATCTAATAGATTTTAGTATTATAGTTATTAGTAGTTTAAGATAAGTTATAATTGGAGTTTTAGAAGGATAAATAACAGCTATTAATTCTAATAGCGTAAACATAGAAAGAAGTAGAGTTAACAATATAAGTTAATATATTATTACAGATCAATATGTATATCATAATTAATTATATTAGTGCTTAAATAATTCCTTCAGGTAAAATTTACTTACGGATAAGCTAGAGATGAGTATAGATAAATAGATAGTCCTTAAGAAATAGTAATATATCCTGTCTGAAAGCTTTAAAAGAAGAATTAGTAAGTCTAAAGGCTAAAGTTTTCTTAGAGTAAGCTTTAGCCATTTGTAAGGCGAGGCTAAATAAAGTGTATACTTGACCTTGAAAAATTATTAAGACTATATTAACTTGAAGAACTATATTCTAATTAATATTTTAATATTATAAAGTATAATGTTCCACGTGGAACATTGTAATAGAGGATAGAATTTCATAATAAATATAAAATTACTCATAAAAATAGAGGTGAATTATTTAATAAGAAAAAGGGATATGGTATACTAAATTTTAGGTACAGATTATAAAATAGAAGGAGACAATTATGGGTAAAATCATTGCAGTGGTTAATCAAAAGGGTGGCGTAGGAAAAACAACAACAGTTGTGAATCTAGCGGCTGCACTAGTTGAAAAAAAATATAAAACATTAATTGTAGATATTGATCCACAAGGAAATGCAACTAGCGGGTGTGGGGTATTAAAGAATCAGACAAAATCAACAATATATGATATATTAGTAAATCAGGCTGATATTGAAGAGGCTATTGTAAGGGCAGAAAATGAAGAAATTGATGTGATACCAGCTAATATGAATCTGGCAGGAACAGAGGTTGAACTTGTAAACACAAAGCAAAGGGAATATATATTAAAAAATCAATTAAATAAGATTATAGATAGATATGACTACATATTTATAGATTGTCCACCAGCAGTTAATATACTAACAATAAATGCTTTAACGACTGCTAATTCTGTACTGATTCCAATGCAATGTGAATATTATGCCCTAGAAGGATTATCACAACTAGTACAAACCATTGGATTAGTAAAGAAGAATACAAATCCACAATTAGTATTAGAAGGTATTTTATTTACTATGTATGATAATAGAACAAATTTGTCATCTCAGGTTGTAAAAGAGGTAAAAACACACTTTAATAGCACTGTGTATGAGTCTAAGATTACACGTAGTGTTAGATTAAGTGAGGCACCAAGTTTTGGAATGTCATGTTTAAAATATGATTCAAAGGCTAAGGGTTCTGAACAGTATAGAGTATTAGCTAAGGAGTTTATAGAAAGGAATAAGTAGAATGAAACCACAAAGAGGATTAGGCAGAGGATTAAATGCGCTTTTATCTGATGAAGCGCTAAGTGTAGCATCAGATGGTGAAAACTTAGTGAAATTAGTAAATATTAATGATGTAGAGCCTAATTTAGGACAGCCTAGAAAGAGTTTTGATGAAGATGAATTACATGAACTTAGTAAATCTGTTTTAGAACATGGGATTATTCAACCGCTTGTTGTAAGAGAGAAAAGTGGAAAATATGAAATTGTAGCAGGTGAGAGAAGATATCGTGCAGCAAGATTAGCAGGCTTAACTGAAATACCTGTTATTATTAAGACATTTTCAGAACAGCAAACATTAGAAGTAGCTTTAGTAGAAAACATTCAACGACAAGATTTAAATCCTATGGAATTGGCTTGTGCGTATAGTTTATTAATGGATCGATTTGATTTAAGTCAGGAACAAGTAGCCGATAAAGTAGGAAAAAGTAGACCATCTGTTGCCAATATAATGCGTTTATTAAAGCTTAATCCTTATGTTCAAGAAAAGTTAAGAGAAAATGAAATTACATTTGGTCATGCAAGAGCATTATTAGCTATAAAAGAAGCTAAAGTTCAAAAAGACTTAACAGATGCTATTGTGGAAAAACAATTAAGTGTTAGAGATGTTGAAAAGCAGGTACAGGCTCTAACTAATAAAAAAGAGGATAAGACAAAGGTAAAAGAACTATATAATCCTTTTTATAGAGAAATCCAAGATAGATTACAAAAGTTATTAGGGACCAAAGTATGTATTTCAAAAGGAAGTAAAAAAGGAAAAATTGAAATAGAATACTATTCAGATGATGAACTGGAAAGAATTCTACAACTTATTAATGCAAATAAATAGATAAAGGAAGATGAAGTAAGCTATGGAGCAAATTGAAATGCTGCTAAATGAATATATTCTTTATATTATAGCAGGACTTGGGGGATTAATAGTAATATTATTGATTCTAGTATGCGTTAATATATCAAATCTACGTAAATTAAAGAATCGTTATGAGAAATTCATGGATAAAGAGGATATTAATTTAGAGGAGTTATTAGTACAATATACTAAAAAGCTAAATGTACTATTACAAAATGAAAAAGAAATGCAAACCTCTATTGAGCATATGGAAAAAGTAGTAAAGGACTGTGTACAAAAGGTAGGGGTTGTAAGATATCAAGCAATACCTAATATGGGTGCTGATTTATCTTATACAGTTGCATTGTTAGATGAGAAGAATGATGGTGTTGTATTTAATGGGATCTATGGAAGAGATGGATGCTATACATATGCTAAACCAATCAAAGATGGAAAATCAACTTATAACTTGTCAGAAGAAGAAGAAGAGGCAATTGAACAAGCAATAAAGAAAGGGAGTATAGCATAAGGGGTATACTCCCTTTCTTTATTAAGTAGAATAATGCACTATAAAGTATAGACTTAAATTTCTTAAGAAAAGCAGAAGTAGGTTTTTGAAGGGAAAAGTACAGTATGAAAAAAGGAATGATAGTTGGAGAAAAATTAAAGAGAATAGTAGATATATTTTTTAACGTCCAGTTTCTTATATTTGTGAGTATAGGATGTATTAATACTATAAGCACAACTGTATTTTCTTTAATATATACAAGAATTCTAAGTAGTATAAGTGCTTTTGTGTTAGGGTATTTAACAGGAATATTAATTTCATATACTTTAAATACAGTCTTTACATTTAGAGATAAGTTTAATATAGTGAGCTTATTTAAATTTACGGTGTCAACTATACCTAATTTTATAATTCAATTTATTATTGTTTACATAGGCGTTAGCCTATTAGACTTACCTAATATAGTTTGCTATGTGATATCAGCATTAATTGGCGTACCAGTAACTTTTTTTATTATGAAATTTTATGTTTTTGTAAAAAAAAGATAGCTAAGTAGGATTAAGATAAAGTAAATGGGAATATGATAAGAGTGAAGAACGATAAAACTAGTACCACATTCTAGATTTTATCGTTCTTTTGTATATTGTGCGTAAAGGGGGATTGAACTAAGTATTTGATTTAATATTTATGTATTTATCCGGCGACATTATGTTGATTTAAGGTAATAATGTCATCACCTATAAGATATACAATTGTAGCACGCTACCTTTACTAGATTTAATTAATTATGTAAATGATTATATTCAATAATTAACCTAGATTTAATCAGTATTCATATCATTCTAATCATTATTGATATCATCAAGAAGAGATTGAACATGTTCTAAAGACATATCCCATCCAATGCTTCCAGGATTCAGGACAATACCGGTAAAGTTTTTTTGAGACAAAATAAATTTCCATAACCATTCAGCAGGAACAGTAAGTGTGAATACTGGTTGAGTAGTAAAGCGAGTTAGTTCAGTTGAATCAGTAAATACAGGTAAATATACTTCACGTTCGTCAGTAGTAGAAATTAACAAATTTAAGTCATCTGAGCTATGAATAGTGATTGTGTTTAAATTATTTGCAGTATCAATATCTTCAGCAATAAATGCGATGAGATAATTAATATTATTAAGATGTGTTGCTAAAATGACTTGTTTTTCTTCAGAAGTATTGTCGTAGTAGCAATCTGCAAATAACTTATAAAATGTCTTATTATCTAGAGACTCATTAACATCTAAGGTAATACTTGTAGAAGTATCCTGTAGAGAGGTTGAGTGATCTGGATTTAATGTATAGAAATTATACATATAGTTAATCTCCTTTATGTTAAGTATATTTTTGAATATCATATCATATTTGATGCTAAATAAATAGTAGTTAGAGAGGGAAATAAGAAGTTACCCATAAAATGGATTAAATCACCAAAATTCAGAGAATTATTTATAAAAATCTAATTACACTCATTCAGTATGACGAAATAAGATTATAGAAACTGGATAGGAGACAGGAAAATGAATCATTCAAAGATAGCAGTTATATCAGATATTCATGCAAATGTAAAAGCATTATATAAGTTTATAAACTACTTGGAACAAGAGGAAATTAATTTAGTTTTAAATTTGGGAGATTTTATTAGCAATGGGCCTAATCCATGTGAGGTATTTGATATCATTATCAATGATAGTAGATTTATAAATATCATGGGATATGATGAAGAAAACATTTTTAATAGTAGTAAAATAGATGAAGGAATAGGGCAAGGACGCTGGCTTAGAGATAAATTGGGAAAAGAAAGACTTAGTAAGCTTAGGAAAATACCAAGTACAAAAAGCTTAACAATTAATGGTAGAAATATACTATTATGCCATCATAATGGATGGTCACAGATTGAGCAAGTAGTGGCTCATAGCAAAGTATTAAAGCAAGATAAATATGATTTTTTATTATGTGGTGGAACACACTTACAGGAACTTTCCCATTCAAGAAGACATTATGCTCATACACATATTATTGATCCTGGAACATTAGGTGATGGAAAAAATGAAAAAGGTTATTTTGCTATTATTAATTTTGAAGAGAAAGAGCCTATGATTCATTTTCAAAGTATAGATATTAAGCAAGGTATACAAGAAGAAGGGACTAAACAAGTCAATGATGTTATATTAAATAAAAAAGTAGAAGAACAACTTAAATTAAAAGATGCATTTCTTTATATACAAGGACCAAGTCAGAATAAAGATGGAATAATGTATATTAATGATAAGATTGTGGAACGAATTATTGAGATTGGGATAAGAGAATGTAAGTATATTAGCATAGGATGTTGGAGTAATGAACATCAGCTTATCAGAGAAATATTATATCATCTAAAATGTAGAACAATAAAGAGTTCGGAATCAGATGGGCAGCAATGGTATATAGGTGAAATAACAGAGGATGTTATTAATTTGTTATTAGAAAAGAGAAACTTACCATGTGGGAGATTAAAGTGGTTTGAGTTATCTTTCCAAAATAGAGTAGAGGATGCCTCACCACTATATAGTATTTTCAATTATGGTAAGAAAGGGTTTTTAAGAAGGTTATCTCAAAGAGATCTTTATACAGTAGAAGAAATGTTAAAAAAATATAATTTGGAATATACATTGCCAGAAGAATAAAAATATACTATATATAATAGTTGCAATAAAGAAGTTTCAGGATTATACTTATTATAATCAAATTAGCTGGATGAAGTATTGCAGAAGAGAGATAAGCCAAGAGGTTTATCCACCGAAGGAGTAACACTCTCAGGTGCTTTTAATAAAGCGTGACTGCATAACGGACAGTACTCTGGAGAGACCCGAGTTATGGGCGCCGAAGGGGCAAAGACAGTTGTCTAATCTCTCAGGCAAAAGGACAGAGAAGATACATTAAGTGTAAAATATACAATAGATATGTCTGAACAAAATAAGATTTAATTTACATAAAAATTTACCTAAAGGTATTATAAGTATGAATAAGTTAATAATACCTAAATAAAGGGAAGCTGTTATAGACGGTTAATACTTATGTATGGATGGAAACTTTACTTGTAAATAGGGCCAATAAATGAAAATTTGCTAGTAAAAACGAGATGCACTATCTCTTTAGTTTTAATATGATTTTATATAAAGCTATAAAGTTAAGTAGTGGATTTAAGTATGGTATAAAAAAGGTAAATTAAGTTAAGTGAAAATTAATAGTAAGTCATTTATTGTATATTAAGAGTCATTATAGTGTATCGTCCATAACCTAAGGTAACTCCTCTAAGTTTAAATTTAATTAAATGAAGGGAGTATTTTTTTATGGAAAAATTATTAGAGATTTTAGGAGCAATTGATAATATTGTATGGGGTCCAATCCTACTAGTATTACTTGTAGGAACAGGTATTTTACTTACAGTAAGATTAAATCTTATACAAGTCATTAAATTACCAAAGGCAATAAAGCTGATTTTTAACGCAGAAAATAAGGGTAAAGGAGATATTAATAGCTTTGGTGCATTATGTACAGCATTAGCTGCAACTGTTGGAACTGGAAATATTGTTGGAGTAGCAACAGCAATTACAGCAGGTGGTCCAGGTGCATTATTTTGGATGTGGGTTGCGGCATTCTTTGGAATGGCAACTAAATATGCAGAAGGCGTACTAGCTATTAAGTATCGTAGTGTTGATGCCAATGGTCAAGTTTCTGGTGGACCAATGTATTATATCGAAAAAGGTTTAGGAAAGAAATTTAAGTTTTTAGCAGTTTTATTTGCAGTATTTGGTATTATGGTTGCCCTTTTAGGAATAGGTACATTTACACAAGTTAACTCTATTGCATCAAGCATTAATACTGTATTAGGGGTTGATCCTAAATTAACAAGTATAGTAGTAGCAATTATTGTAGCAACGATTGTATTTGGAGGCATACAAAGTATTTCAAAGGTAGCCGAAAAGATAGTACCTTTTATGGCAATTGCTTATATTATTTTATCTTTAATTACTATTATAGGTAATGCAAGTGAGATCATTCCAGCAATAAGTGCTGTTGTTAAAGGCGCTTTTACAGGAACTGCAGCAGTTGGAGGTTTTGCAGGGGCAACGATCGCACAGGCTATTCAAAAAGGAATTGCACGTGGTGTTTTCTCAAATGAATCTGGATTAGGAAGTGCACCTATAGCGGCAGCAGCAGCAAAAACTGAATGGCCAGCAGAGCAAGGCTTAATATCAATGACTGGAACATTTATTGATACGATTATTATTTGTACCTTAACAGGTTTATCTATTCTTGTAACAGGTTCATGGAAGTTAGAAGGTGTAGAAGGAGCAGGGGTAACACAGCTAGCCTTTTCTAGTATCTTACCTAATGTAGGACCATATCTTATTATGATTTGTTTATCATTATTTGCATTTACAACGATACTAGGGTGGTGTTACTACGGAGAACGTTGTTTAGAATATTTAGCGGGTGTAAAAGCATTAAATATATATAGAGCAGTATTTGTTGTTTTAGTAGGAATTACAGGTTTCTTAAATCTAGAAGTAATATGGACATTAGCAGATATTGTAAATGGTTTAATGGCATTTCCAAATCTGATTGCATTATTAGGCTTATCAGGTGTTGTGGTTAATGAAACTAAGTTATATATGAAACATATAGAGAAAAAAGAACGGGAAAATAAAGTAAACTGCTAGATTAATAAAATAAAAAATAAGAACTTAATACCTTCAGGCTAGTATAGTCACTATGGAATATTTACATATACCCCGGAGATTACATTAAATTGTATTAAAGAGGGTGTTATGTAAATTTAGGTAAAAGGTATTTTTAGAATGAATAAGTTAAATAGAATGGTGGAATGCCCAATAGAGTAATTTCTATAACTACTCTATTGGGTATTTTTTTGTTTTGATTATTTATAATAGTGTTGACAATTAGAAAAGTCAGATATATTATTGTATTAAGTGATTAATACAATAAGGAGATGACACAATGCCATGGGAATTTGATAATAGTAAACCAATCTATATACAGCTTGTTGAAGCTTTGCAGTTTAAAATTATTTCAGGAAGTATTCCAATAGGTGGAAAGTTAAGTTCAGTAAGGGAATTAGCGGAAGAAGCAGGCGTTAATCCGAATACAATGCAACGCGCATTAGCGGAATTAGAAAGGCAAGGATTAGTTTTTGCTAATAGAACAAGTGGAAGGTATGTGACTGAAGATGAGGAGCATATTAAAGCAATACGTAAGCAATATGCGATCGGTAAGATTCAAGAGGTAACCACTGCATTAATTCAGCTAGGGTATAGTAAGGAAGAGTTACTTGATTTAATTAATGATAATTTATAGCGACTATGGGAATTAAGAGAAATAAATAGATAGGGAAATAGGAGGAGAATAGGATGGATGAATTAGTAAAGATTGAAGGATTAACAAAAACATATGGGAATAAGCAAGCACTTAATTCAATTAACTTAACTATTCCAACAGGTAAGATTGTTGGATTATTAGGGCCTAATGGTAGTGGAAAGAGTACAATGATTAAGCTTATGAATGGATTACTAGAACCTACAGCAGGGAGTATTCTAATTAAGGGAAATGAGTTAGGTATTGAGAGCAAAAAGGTTATTTCGTATTTACCAGAGAGAACCTATTTAAACAATTGGATGAGAGTAGAAGAATTACTAAACTTTTTTTATGATTTTTATTCAGATTTTAATATGAATAGGGCACTAGATATGCTAGCTAGCTTAAATATTGATATAAAACAAAAATTAAAGACTATGTCTAAGGGAACAAAGGAAAAAGTACAACTTATATTGGTCATGGCAAGGGAAGCAGATCTTTATATTCTAGATGAACCCATTGGTGGTGTCGATCCTGCAGCTAGAGACTATATCATTAAAACAATTATTAAAAATTATTCAGAATCAAGTTCTATTATTATTGCAACACATCTTATTCAAGAAGTTGAAAATATATGTGATGAAGTTATCTTTTTATCTCAAGGAGATATTGTGTTACAAGGAAGTGTAGATGAGATAAGGGAGGAAAAAGGAAAATCAATTGATGCTTTATTTAGGGAGGTATTTGCATGTTAGGAAAGTTACTTAAGTATGAATATAAGGCAACAATGAGAACATTTATACCGATATATATAGCATTATTATTGGTAGCATTAGTAAATAGGATTTTTAGAATAGGTAATATAGAAATAGGATTCGGTATTAGTGCATTTGGATTAGTTTTATTATTTATGGCATTAGGTGTTATAACTATTATGGTAATTATTCAACGATTTAATGGAAACTTATTGGGGGATGAGGGCTACTTAATGTTTACATTACCTGTAAATTCTAGTAGCTTAATCATATCTAAGATTATTATGAGTATAGTATGGACAATATGTAGTGGTATTGTAGCTTTTATGACATTTTTAGTATTAGTGGGAACTAAGGAGGATATCCTGGATTTTATTTCTAATATAGATGTAATATGGGCTAAAATGGTTGTAGATTTTACAGTTAATGGAGAACAGGTTAATCCGATAAGCACCATACTATTTATAGTTGTAATCATGTTATTCATGTATATTATGTTCATATTAAAAATTTATTTATCACTGGCAATTGCACAGTTACCTGCTGTATGTAAGCATAGAGGGATTATTGCTTTTGTAGCATTTTTTGTAATCAATACAATAACTACAATTTTGACAAGTATACTGGGGCAAATAATCCCTGAACATTTCTTCCAAAGTTTTATAGGAGGCGCAATAACCATTAATGGATATTTATTTATTTTATGTATGATTTATTTTATAGGTACTAAGTTTATTTTGGATAAGCATTTGAACCTGGAATAATAAAATTAGAATAGGATAAATAGGTGAGGCTTATGAAGAATTTCATCACACCGATTATTATTGGGATTATATTTTTTTCATTATTTAATGGGATAGAAGAGAAAAAGTTAGCTAATAGGATAAGATACGCTCAGAAGAGTAATGAAATAATAACAATGGCATGCACGAATGATAATGAATAAGTATAAATAGACAATAATAAAGTATCTTTGGAATACTATAAAAAGCTGTTAAAGTTAGAGTAAATGACTCGAGTTTTAACAGCTTTTTTGTTTATAAGTTTTTAAGGTTATTCTCCCTATACAATCAAATCTCTTGA
>SVDC01000045.1 GCA_015058045.1 Cellulosilyticum sp. | reverse complement strand
GTTCAGGAGGCCGCAGGTTCGAGTCCTGTCACCCCGATATAAAAAAAGAGATACTACATAGTAGTATCTCTTTTTTTATTTAAGCATATTTATTCCTATAAGCTCTAATAAGATAAAACAGTCACACTAAATCTTCTGAATTTTACAAAAAATATTTCTTATAGATTTTGAGTATAGGAAAAGGCATTTCCATTAGACTAGGAATAATGTTTAACTTTTCAAATATACAATTCAGAAAGAGGGTAAAATAATAAGACCGCCTTGTAAGTCGAACAGGGCGGTCTTTACTTAGATAAAATATTAAGAATTTCACCATATAAATTAGATGCATTTTCGTTCCAATTGTTGCAAAGTTCAATAGCTTGTTTTTTAGAACCAACATTTAAGCTTAAATCAATGAGCGTAGATTGATTTTCAGTTACTTTACAATGTACCACATATTCATTTTCTTTAGTTGGTGTATATTCTGCATAGACGTCTAACTCACTTTTAAGTTTACGCCAGTTTTTCTCAATAAAAGCATCTAACTCTTTTCTGATAAATTCAGGAATTCTTGAAGCAAAGAATTCTAAAGTTTGAGTGCCACCTTCATTGATTTCAAAATAAGAGCTATGATTTTGTTTTGAAATGGTAATGAACTTAGAAGATTCAAGTTCTGTTAAATACTGCTGTAATGAAAAATAGTCAGTATAGCCTCTCTCAAGGATGATTTGAGTGATTTGAGATACGGAAAGAGGCATTTTTACTTGAGCTAAAAGGTAGAGTATAATGAGTTTGTTGACTGTAAAGTCTTCATGATTAAGATTCATAGCTTGCCTCCTCACACTTTTTATACTATTTTATCGTAAAAAGAGGGTAAACTCAATATTTCTTTTGGTATTTCCATCGGTAGTGATAAAAAGTCTAAAGATTGTAATTCATTCCTTGGTAAATATTATGAGTTTTTAGATAGTTATTCATACTATTTAATACATGCTTTTTATGGATAGTCCATAAAGGAGCAATTAGATGTTGACGTGCGCCATCTCCAGTTAGACGATGAATAACAAAGTCTGGTGGAAGTATCTTAAGAATTTCGCCAATCAGTTCAATATAAGCTTCCTGGGAAAGTAATTCATAAGGGTATGCCTTATAATATTGACCAAGAGGTGCATTATCTAATATATGAAGCATATGAAGTTTTATACCTTGAAGAGGGAGCTTGCTTATGTAGCGAGCAGAAGCAAGCATTTGGTCTTTTGTTTCATGAGGCAAGCCTAGAATAAGATGGACTACGGTTTCTATGTGATGATTAGAAAGTCTAGTGAGTGCCTCTTCGAAAACAGATAAGCTATAGCCTCTATTAATAATAAGGGCAGTATCTTCATGAATAGTTTGTAGGCCAAGTTCAACCCATAGGTGTGTACGTTTACTTAGCTTACCTAAGTAGGTCACAATTTCTTCAGATAAGCAATCTGGTCTTGTGGCAATGGCTAGTCCAATTACACCAGGAAAAGCTAAGGCTTCTTCATATTTTTGTTTTAAGACTTCTAGAGAGTCATAAGTATTGGTAAAGGCTTGAAAGTAAGCAATATATTTACGATCTTTACCCCATTTTGGCTCTAGAAGCAAGCGAGCAGCTTCTAGCTGAGCGGTGATATCTCCTTTTTTATAAGAAGTAAAATCCCCACTGCCTCTTTCACTACAAAATAGGCAACCTTTAGTAGAAATTTTGCCATCTCTATTAGGGCAGGTAAATCCACCATCTATAGAAAGTTTAAGAATTTTTTCTCCATGTCTTTCTCTTAGAAAGTCATTTAGACTATAAAAACGATTATTTTGCATAAAGTAAACATCCTTTAATATAAAAATCTTAATAGGGTCAGCTTATAGATAAATGAAATCAGTGTTCTATTCATACAAACTTATTTGGAAATGATATGATAAGCAACCATATATAAGTATAGAATGAAATGAGTTTATCTATAATAGTAAAGAGTCATACTGTAATATGACATAAAAAAGATAATATAAGTTAATAACTTATATTATCTTATAGAAGTTATTGAAGTGCAAGGAGCATTTCTTCTTTTCTAAGACGAATTTCTTCACATACCTTAATGGTACGAGACCATTCATCTGCAGTTGTGACAGTTCTTGAGAATTTAATAAAGTCATCTCTAAGAATTTTGGTAAAGTCTTTTTTGACTAACTTTGCTTCATCATCAGTATGCGCATTACTAAGTGCTTCTATAAACTGATTGGCTCTTGTAGCTGAAACAAAAGGGAGATAAGGTTGCAAGATATCTAATTTTTCTTGTAAGGCATTGTATTGTGCTTTAAATGGATTGCCATCTACATTCTCCATATAAGCTAAAAAAGCATCTAAGTTTAAAAAAGTGATGTTCTTAATGGAAGAATAGTCAAAGTCAGATAAGAGGTGATGAAAATCTTGGAGTTCTACCTCTAGTTCATGTTTTGTGAGTAAAGCGGCCATTGTAAGTCCCCCTTATATTCATTTAAAACAAAATATCTATTTCTATAGTTCTTATTATGTCCAAGATAGAAAAGAAAAGTGGATGTAATATTTGCTTAAAAGGAATGAGTATATCAACAGGATTATGATGGCTGATAAGTAGATGTGAAAAATTTGAAAATAAAAAGGAAGCACAAGTGCTTCCCGTTTTATTTTTTATGATGGAACGGCTTTAAAGTTTTCACCATCCTTTGGTGGTTTAGGTCCAAAGTATTGATAGAAGTCTACTTTAAGATTACCGTTAAATAATTTACGTTTTTTATTGGCTTTTTTACCAAAATCTCTTTCAAAAGTATCAGCAGAAGTAATGGCATAAACAGACCATGTTGGGTTGCTATCACTTAAACGTCTTAACTCTTGATGAATTTGGCTTACCTTTACCGGGTCACTAATACGTTCGCCATATGGTGGATTAACCATAATGACGCCGTAGTCACCATGAGGTAAAGAGGTTTTGTGAATAGGTTTTGCAAAGAATTGAATACAATCACCTACACCTGCTGCCTCAGCATTTTCGCGTGCTTTTTGAATCATATTACGATCAATGTCTGAAGCATAAATAATAGGATTTCCTTTTCGATCAATAGCTTCGCTTGCTTCATGGCGTAGTTCATCCCAAAGGGATTTTGGTACTTGTGGCCAGAAACAAGAAGCAAACTGTCGGTTTAATCCAGGCGCAATATTTTTTGCCATTAAAGCAGCTTCGATTGCAAAAGTACCAGAACCACAACATGGGTCATATAAGATACGCCCTTTTTGCCAGTAGCTGACATCTAGTAAAGCTGCTGCCATAGTTTCTTTTAATGGGGCTTCACTTTGTTTCACACGGTAGCCACGTTTGTGTAAACCTTCACGTCCTGTTGTATCAATGGTTAAAGTAGCAACATCTTTAAGGATAGATACTTGAACGGTATAAGATGGACCTGTTTCAGGGAACCAATCCATTTTATATTTTTCGCTTAAACGTTTTACAATGGCTTTTTTAGTAATGGCTTGGCAGTCTGAGATACTAAAAAGTTTAGATTTAACCGATTTACCGTTTACAGTAAATTTGGCATCTGGTGTAATCCAAGCTTCCCATGGAAGTGCAGCTACTTTATCGAAAAGTTCTACGAAAGTGGTGGCTTTAAATTCACCCATTTTAATAAGTACACGATCCGCACAGCGAAGCCATAAGTTAGAAAGTACAATGGCTTCAGCATCCCCAGTATAAATTACCTTTCCATCTTGGACAGTGTTAATTTCATAACCTAATTCTTCAACTTCTTTTTTGACCATGGCTTCAAGGCCGAAGGTAGAAGTTGCAATCAGTTCAAATCGTTTCATAACGTTCTCCTTCAAATCATTCTAGTAGTCTTATTGTACACCAAACGACAGAAGGTGTATAGGTTATAAAAGGACTTGTCAATAAAAAGGAGTCCATATTACAATAAAGTGAGCATAAAAAGATAGGATGGCGAAAAAATTGTTAAAGGCATGGGAACATTTTAAAACAATTACAAAACATAGACATAAAGTGATTGCGCATTGTTATAAGGCAGGTATTTTGTTTCAGGGACTTTTTCATGATTTGTCTAAATATAGTCCTACAGAATTTAAGGTGGGGGCAAAGTATTATGTAGGAACAAAAAGCCCCAATGAAGGGGAAAGAGGGGCTATAGGTTATTCAACAGCCTGGCTACACCATAAAGGAAGAAATAAGCATCATTATGAGTATTGGACAGACTATAATCCAAAGAGCAAAAAAGTGGAACCTGTAAAGATGCCGCTTAATTATGTCATTGAAATGTTTTGTGACCGAGTAGCAGCAAGTAAGATTTATATGCAGGAAAACTATACAGATAGAAGTTCATTAGAATACTTTTTAAATGCTAAGCAAAGACTAGTGATTCATCCGGAAACTTCAGCATTGCTTGAAAAACTTCTAAGAATGTTAGCTGATGAAGGAGAAGAAAAGACCTTTACTTATATCAGACAATTAAAGAGAAGAAAAATATATTAAAGAAAAGTAATTGCATCACTTATAGTGACTATAAGATAGGAAAGCATCTCCATTAAAAATATAAGAGATGATACAGTGCATGGATTAGAGTTAGTAGATGATAAAAGGGTTAGAAATAGAGAATAGATAGAGGGAGAAGGCGGATGAATGTGGAACATTTATACTTTAAGGATATAGCACATCAAGAGGCATTTTTAGAAATGCTAGAGGATATGTATTTAAGTGAGAAAGAAATAAAGACCCCTTCTTTACTTCTAAAGAAACAGCTAGCTTTTGCGTATTTGGTTGCGTTGTATCAAAAGGACTATGAGGAGTATGAAGGGGAAAAGTTTTACATAGAATGTGGAGAGGAACTTTCAATAGGAGGGCCTATCTATTTAATGGATAAACGATATGGAAGAAGAACTAAACTGTATGAAAAGATGGTTTGGATAGCCTGTCAATTTTTAAAGAAAGAAATTTCGAATCAGGATATTATAAATTTATGGGAACAGTTGGGGGAGAATTATATAGAAGATATATTGAAACAGGCATTTAAAATAATTGAGTAGAAATAAAATTGTTTAAAATAATACAAAATATAATGAATATTTTTTGAAATTTGTGCGTTAATATTCGTGGTAATGTGCTATGATAATAATATAGAGCAGGGTAAAGTATTGAGCGTTAAGTTCTATTGTTACGGAATGTTGAACATAGCCGAAGGTTACAATAGGGGCTTACTTGTTAAGAAGAGTAAGTTACTACGGTAGTCGCGATTCAATACTTGCATTCACTGCAATATTATTATCGCCTATATGGATATAATAAAATTGTTCTGAAGAACCAGCTCCTTATTAAAACTTAAGGAGGTTTTTTTATGCAACAAATTACAGTAGGTATGACATTTGTGGTTGTTATTCTTGCCCTAGTTGCCATTATGATGCAGCTTAAAAAGAATAAAATGAAATGGCAAGGTCAATCTTTTAGTATTGTACTAACAGCTTTATTTGTAGCAGTTAGTATCGTTTTAGCTCAGTTTAGGATTTATATCCCACTTTTTGGCTTCCCATCTGTACGTTTTTCTCTTTCAGAAGTTCCTATTGTTTTAACAGGTGTTTTATTAGGTGGAATCTATGGTGCTATGGCTGGATTTGCAAGTGATATTATCAGTTTTATTTTAGTACCAGCAGGAGCTTATCATTTTGGATTTACACTTAATCTCATATTGGTTGGTTTTATACCTGGAGTGATTATGAAGTTTATTAAAGAAGATAAGATAAAGGTATCATTTGATAAACTTAATAAAATTTTAGGTGGTATTGCCTTAATAGGGGCATTAATTTATATTAATTTTATTGGGATTAAGGAACTAGATGAGGTAGGAAAAATAGGTGGAGTACCAGTTAATATTGCTTTGAGTCTTATAATGATCTTATTGATAATTGGTTTAGGTTTTATTATTTATAAATTAAAGCAACTGTATTCAGGCAATGAAGGGCTTTATTCAATCGATCAGTTACTTTTTATCATGTGTGTGAACTATATTGTAGCTAATTTAGTATTAACGCCTATATGGATTTTACAACTTTACAATGTACCAATGCTTGCATCTATAGCAGTCCGTATCTTTAAAAGTTTAGTAGATGTTCCCTTGCAAGTTGTGGTGATTTATACAGTCATTCATGCCATTCCTGTCAGCATGAGAGAAAAAAGAATATGACGAAAGCAGAAGTAGTTCGCTATTTAGAAGGAGCAAATGGAAAGCAGATTCATCTTGGGTTAGAGGTTATGGCAGAATTAATGAAGGCTTTAGATTGGCCAGATCAAGGGCTTAAAATTATTCATATAGCAGGAACTAATGGAAAAGGTTCTGTGAGTGCCATGATAAGCAGTATATTAAAATATGCAGGTTATAAAGTGGGACGGTATAATTCACCTTATTTTAAAGAGCCTAATGAATGTATACGTATAGATGATCAATTAATTTCAGATGAGACATTAATTGAGTATATGGAACAAGTAGAACCTATACTCAAAGTTTTAGAGCAGCAGAATAAAATGCCTTCGGGTTTTGAGATATTAACAGCTCTAGCTTTCATTTATTTTCGAGATAAAGAAGTCGATTTTGTTGTTTTAGAGGTGGGTCTAGGAGGCAGATTGGATGCTACTAACGTCATTAGGCAATCTGACCTATCGATAATTACTAGGATTGCAATGGATCATCAAAATTTCTTAGGAGACTCACTAGAGTTAATAGCAAGGGAAAAGGCTGGTATTATTAAGGATAAGGGTGTAGTTCTTACACCAATACAAAATGCAGAAGTGATGCGAGTGATTGAAAGTCAATGTCAGCTTAAGAAAGCACAATTTAATGTGATGATAGAAGAGGATATTCAGTTGATTCATGTAACAGAGGATATGGTGAAATTTACCTATCATCAAGAAGTTTATACATTAGGCATCAGTGGGAAGTATCAAGCATATAATGCAAGTCTAGCCATTAGAGCAGTAGAAATATTAAAGGCACAATATGGACTAGAAATACATAAAATACATATAAGAGAAGGACTTAAGCAAGTAAGATGGGCAGGACGCTTTGAAAAAGTAAAGACAAATCCTCTTTGCTTTATAGATGGTGCCCATAATGTAGATGGCATCAAAGCACTTACAGAGACATTAGAAGCACTTCCTAAAAGAAAGACAATAGCTATTATAGGGATATTGGGAGATAAAGAAGTGGATGAAATGCTAAGGATTATTGTACCCTATATAGAGTGCTTTATTGTGACGAGGCCTCTTAGTCCAAGGGCTATGGACCCTAAAATGCTAGCAGAGAAAATAAAAAGATATACAGAGCAAGTGTATATAGAAGAAGAAATTGAAGATGCTTTAAGAATGGCCTTAAAGCTGGCAACTGGTGTGTTTGAGAAAGTACAAATCTTAGGATTTGGTTCTTTGTATATGATAGGCATATTAAGGGAGCTTATACTAAAGAGAGAAAGATTAAAATAAATGATTTAAACAAAAGACGATTAAAGTGTAATGATTACAAGTATAATCGTCTTTTTGTATGGTAAGAAAAAAATTTACCCAAAAAAGTTTTTATAATAGCATTAGAGAACGTAGAAGTGTCATTATTTGCTGTTTTTATGTATTATTTTGTTTAAGAGTTTTTTGTTTGAAAATTAATAAGTGTTAATAAAAATGTTGAATAGTTGAAAGATTAATGGTACAATATAATCATAAAATACAAAAAAAACAATATTTTACTTTTAGATTTGTAGAATGTGCACATATAGATATGGTAAAGGGGGAATCATAATGAATCAAAAACTCATTATCACAATTGGTAGACAGTATGGTAGTGGTGGAAGAATTATTGGTAAAAAAATAGCTGATGAATTAGGAATTTCTTTTTATAATAAAGAAATTATTGAAATGGCTGCAAAGAAAACTGGGATGAGTGAAGAGGCTTTTGAAAAAGTTGATGAAACAGCAGCAAGTAGCTTACTGTACTCTATAGCAACAGGAGCGTATATGTTTGGTAATTATGTTTCACCACAAGTAGATTTACCGCTTAATGATAAGTTATTCATTATTCAATCAGAAATTATAAAGAGTATTGCAAATAAAGAATCATGTGTCATTGTGGGAAGATGCGCAGATTATATTTTAAAAGATCGAAAAGATGTTATAAATATTTTTATTCATGCAGATAAAGAAACACGAAAGGCTCGTGTAACAGATGAATATAATATTTCAGTTAATAATGTAGAAGGTTATCTAAATAAAATAGATAAAAAGCGTAGTACTTATTATAATTACTATACAGGAGAAAAATGGGGAAATAGTGCAAACTATCACCTTTGTTTAGATAGTGGTGCACTTGGTATAGATGGTTGTGTGCATATCATTGAAAGCTATATTAAAGAAATAGGTAATAGCAATAAATCATAAATAGCATATCATTATAAGTAAAAATAATACAGAGATAAAATAAGTATAATAATATAATTTGAGATGGGTAATTAAATATAGGAAAGAGTCCTCTAGGTTGTGTACGCTTAGAGGACTCTTTTAGTGATGATTATGCCTTGAAAGTATTAATGGATGCTTTAAGTTTTTCCATATTGGTTGTAAGATCTGTAGATAATGAAGAAAGCTGTGTCATGATAGTTTGTTGTTCTGTAGCTAAACTACTTACTTCCTCCGTAGAGGCAGCAGATTCTTGAGTTACACTAGCAATGTTATCGATTTGCTCAATCATGACATCTTTAAATTCATGCATATCTCCAACACTTTGATTGATATCTTGTAGTTCATTTAACATATCTCCAAGAATACCTATGATTTTATGGAAAAGGTTGTAACTTTCGTTAACAACACCTTCTTGGTTACTAATAATTTGTTTGGAATTTTCGGCGAGAGCAACAGTATCCTTCATTTTTTGATCAATTGTATTTAAAGTAGAGCGAACATCAATGGTAGAATTTTTAGTTTGGTCTGCCAAGTGTCTTACTTCATTAGCAACGACAGCAAAACCTTTTCCAGCTTCACCTACTCTAGCAGCTTCTATGCTAGCATTTAGTGCTAATAAATTAGTTTGTTCACTAATACCATCTACAAGCTTCATAATATCTTCTATGTTTTTAGTTAACGTATTAAGCTCATGAATACTATCGCAGATGTGATTACTCATAGTTAAAGAAGAATTCATTGTATCTGTTAAAGATCTCATAACAGCACTAGCGCCTTCAATCATTGACTTTGCTCCTTCTGTATTAGAAAGTAGGGTAGAAGCTTTAAGGCCTACAGTATCCATGTGTAAAGCAAGTTCTTGCATGTCTTGGGCGCTTTTTTGAGTATCTAAAGCTTGTGTTGTTGTACCCTCGGCAATTTCAGTAACAGCCATTGCAAGTTCTTGAATGGTATTTACAGAGTAAGAAGCAGAACTATTTAGTGTTTCACTACTATTTAGTGTATGTATAATAACTTCCTGTGTTTGTGTAATGAGTTCTTTAATATTCGTCATCATATGATTAAAACTATTACAAAGTTGGGCAACTTCATCTTTCCCTTTGACAGGTGCTGTAACAGTTAGGTCACCCTTTTCAGCTTTTTTCATAAGTTCCATAAGAGCAATAATAGGTTTTGAAAAGGCATCGGCATAAAAATAGCCCAGTCCAATTGCAACAAGTAGAATAACAAGTAGTAAGATTAAAATAATAATGAGTGCAGAGTCAAGTTTCTCTGTTAAAGAAGAAGTAGGTGTTTCTACAATAAGCTTCCATCCATTACTAAGTGTTGAATATGAAACCAGATGATTCTTTGTGTTAAAAGAAGAAAGCTCTGTATCAGTATCTAATTGATCTTGAACATAAGATGGTAAGATAGCTGATTCTTCAAGATTTGAATGAAGTACAGTGCCATCACTTGTAACGAGATAAATATGAGAATCTTTGAGTAAAGATAATTCATCTAAGTAAGTACATAGAATAGATATATTTACTTTACATGCAACATAATAGTCTGCTTTTCTAGTAAGATCAGTAAACTTCTTATAAAGCAGAATATTGTTTTCTGGTAACTCTGTTGCTTGAACCCAATGAAAAGCAGTTGGATTTTCTGAATCTGCATTAATATATCCCAAGATCTTTTCTGTAGTGAGATAAGGAATAGCACCAATAGCTTGGTCTTGCTGTGGTAAAATTAAGCAAGTATTGGAAATCATAGATTGGTTAGAAGTAAACTGATTCAGGAGTTCATTAATATTGAGTATGGCAGAAGTTTGTTTTTTTTGTGTATTAGAAAGTAGATTCCCAAGTTCTCCTGATTTCAATATAGAATTAGCACCTAAGTCAAGAATATTTTGTTCAATATTTGAGAGTGCTGTGTTTAAATTATTAGTAGATTGATGTACAATTTCGAGATTGAGTGTACTACTTGTGGTTCGTAATGCACTTTTAGAGACCAGAGTGTAAATAACACATAATAATATAAACGGAATAAGTGCAAAGCTAATAAAAGTAATAATAAATTTTCTTTTAATAGAAGAGTGATTAGATTTATGCATTTTAGCTACCTCCTATAGTTAATAAAAACATTTTATCATAGTTTTCTAATAAATAATTAGAAAACTGGTAAAAAAGCTTAAAAGATAGCAAAAAAGTGCAAAAAATAAATCAAAAGCAAAAAAAGACTGTATTAAGAACAGTCTTTTAGATACTGAATATTATAAATCATTCTATAATTAATTCGTTTTCTAATGCGCTTTCTTCAGAGACAGCAGGAAAATCTTCCTCTTGAAACTCATCTACGAAAATTTCGTCATCAAGAATTTCTTCCGTAGGAGATTGACTGTTTAAAGAATCTACAGAAGGACTAGCAGAAGTTGAATTTAAGACCGTATCATTTTTAGAAACATCTTGTGATAAAGGTACATTATCGGTTGAAGAGAAGTCGATTTTTTCATAAGTTGTGGTGAGAGAGGCATTGACATCATCAGAAAGTGCAATTTTTACAGCATCCATTAGAAGCATTGTAGCAGTAGTGGTAGCTCCGTTCTGTGGAAGTTCTAAAGATTGAGTAGCGGTGACATAAGTATTGATATAATTGATGCCAGAAGTGAAATCTGCATAAAGGGTAGAAGTTGTTTCATCAAGACCAGATAAGGAAATGGAAACAATATTATTGTCTTTTACTTCTACGATTAAATCCATGTTAGCATCAGATAGAGTAATACCTGCTATGTACTTACCATCTTCATATCCATTGGTTGGAGCAAAGGTTTGAGTTGTCTTATTTTTAAAGAAAAGAAGCACGAATAAGGCAACGACAATAAGTAGAATAAGAGCTGGGATACGTAGGTCTTTAAGTTTAAAGACTAAAAATTTTGGACTAGACATATTAAACCTCCTTTTATTATTTGAGATAGCCTAATACATATATATGGACGAGATGCTCATTATATGCTGATTTAAAATTAATTTTTATTGATTTTAAATCAGCAAAATGTATTAAGAATTAGGAGTAGGAAAACAATATAAAGGTAATAAGAAGAGTAGGGTCTATAGGCAATAGAAGGAAGTTGTGCTACAATAAGATAAAGTTTACAAAGTTAAATGAATAGATAAAAAAAGGATGGGAATAAGATGAATATTGCACAAACAGTCGATCATACATTACTCAAAGCAAATGCAACTAAAGCACAAATTACAGAGCTTTGCAATCAAGCTATGGAATATAAATTTAAAACAGTATGTGTACCAACTTGTTATGTAGCTTTAGCAAGTGAGTTACTTAAAGACTCAGAAGTAGGTGTAACAACAGTTGTAGGATTCCCTCTTGGAAATGAAACACCTGCTAGTAAAGCATTCCAAACAACAGAAGCAGTTAAAAATGGCGCATCAGATATTGATACAGTGATTAATATTGGTGCACTTAAAGATGGTGACTATGAACTTGTACAAGCTGATATTGAAGCAGTTGTAAAAGCAGCAAAAGCAGCAGACGCTAAAACAATTGTAAAAGTAATCATTGAAGTTTGCTATTTAACAGATGAAGAAATTGCAAAAGCAACTGAATTAGTTGTAGCTGCAGGAGCAGATTTTGTAAAGACTTCAACAGGATTTGGAACAAGTGGAGCAACATTAGAGTCTGTAACCATTATGAAAAAAGTTGCAGGTAACCAAATCGAAGTAAAAGCAGCGGGTGGTATTAGTGATGCAAAAACAGCAGAAGCTATGATTGAAGCAGGTGCAACAAGACTTGGTGTAAGTAAAAGTATTGCCATTGTCACAGGACAAAAAGTAGAAAACGACGGTTCATACTAAGAAGAAAATATAAATGATAAGAAATGTCTACTAAGAAAAGTATTATTTTCCTAGTAGACATTTTCTTGATAATAATTACAACGTCATGCGTTGAAAATATTCGAAGTGTAAAGTATAATTTTAAATATATAAAAATGACGAGATAATACAGGTATTTTTATAAATTATTTGAGAGGAAGGTGCTTATATGAATCAGTCAGTATTATTAGATGTGGGGACAGGAGAAGTTGAGGTTATTGTCTTTTTAGTAAATAATCATAGATATTGTGTTAACGTACTTAAAGCAAGAGAAATTATTCAACTTGTAGATGTAAGACCTGCTACTGATATGAATCCAAGTATCTTAGGAATTACTAATGTTCGAGATAAAGTGATGACAGTAATTGATTTAAGCTACATACTAGACCAAAAAGCAACAGAAAATGTAAAAGGTAAGATGGCACTTGTTTGTGAATTTAATAGGAAGCAAGTCATGTTTGCAGTAGATAGTATTGAAGGCATTCACCGCGTTAAATGGTCAGATATTACAAAACCAGATCCATTATTAAAAGGTGGATTATCTGTAGGAAATATCTTAACAGATAACGGCATTTTATTAATGCTAGATTTTGAAAAGATTATTACAGATATTTCTAGGGAAGATAATCCATATGAAAAGACTAAAAATGAAATCGTACTTAAAGCAGAACGTGCTACAAAGAAAATTTATATGGCAGATGATTCAAAAACAATACGTACATTATTAAAAGAAGTACTTACAGCTGCAGGATATAAAGACATACATACTTTTGACAATGGAAAAGAAATTTTAGAAGCCTTAATGGCCATAAAAGAAGCTAAAGGTACAAATTTTAACGAGGAAGTAGATTTACTGATTACAGATATTGAGATGCCAATCTTAGATGGACATACTGTAACACGTCGTATAAAAGAAGATCCTGTTTTAGGATCACTTCCAGTTATTATTTTCTCTTCATTAATCACAGATGATTTATATCATAAAGGTGAAACAGTAGGAGCTAATTGCCAAATTAGCAAACCATCTATTCATGAACTAGTAGATGCAGTGGATGAACTTATACTTAAATAGCAATATAGAGAGCACCTTATAATAGGTGCTTTTTATGTTGTCCTGTTATAGTCATTTAGAATCGAATTTTAGTCTTGACTAAAGAAAAAAGTTTGATACAATAGAAACTAATATGATACATCAATGAAGAGAAAGAGTATAATCTTATCCCTCAGAGAGTAAGCCTTGGCTGAAAGCTTACATCAAGATTAGAAGACATCTCGGAGAGTGCTCTTGAAATAGTAGTAGAGAGTGACGATTAAGCCTCGTTATCGGCTTGTAGAGTGCAAAGATAAATTTAGCCGTAATATAAGGGATTTAGCATTTAGAGCTTAGTGTAAGTGAGAATTCTGGTACAGGTATTAGGTTAAATATTTAGCTTTGAAACAGGGTGGCAACACGGTGAGATCGTCCCTGACAGAATATGTCAGTGGCGTTTTTTTATGCAAAAAAGTGTACCATCATTAATTTTTGTCAATACTATTAAAATGTAATTTAAGAGACTGTGATTTAAGAAAAGTCTCTAGGAGAGAATGAAAGGAGTCTACCATGGAACTTCGTGCCTTAAAAGGAACCAAAGATATCTTTGGTGATGAAATGAGAAAATGGTTAGAGGTAGAAGAAATTATCCGTAATTTATGTGATGATTTTTGCTTTAATCAAATTAGAACACCAATGTTCGAATTTACTAAGTTATTTGCAAGAGGTGTAGGTGATACAACAGATATTGTAAATAAAGAAATGTACTCTTTCGTGGATAAAGGTGAAAATGAAATCACTTTAAAACCAGAAAGTACTGCAGCAGTAGTACGTGCTTTTCTTGAACATAATATGTACGCAGATACACAACCAACTAAACTTTATTATATTTCTCCTACATTTAGATATGAAAGACCTCAAGCAGGTCGTCAAAGACAATTCCACCAATTTGGTGTTGAAATGTTTGGATCAGATTCTCCAACAGCAGATGCAGAAGTTATTTCAATTGGTTACACACTACTTAAACGTCTTGGAATTAAAAAAGTAGAACTTCATATTAATTCCCTTGGTGGACCAGAATGTAGAAAAAAATATAATGAGACACTTAAAGCCTTCTTAGGTGAAAAAAGAGAAAACCTTTGTCCATTATGCCAAGAAAGAATGGAGAAAAATCCACTTCGTGTATTAGATTGTAAAAATCCAGAGTGTCAAAAACACTTACAAGATGCACCAACTGTATTAGATACTTTAGGTGAAGAATGTATGGCACACTTTAATCAGCTTCAAGAATTACTTAAAGCCATGGATATTCCATTTGTAGTAGACCCATCTATTGTACGTGGACTTGATTATTATACAAAAACTGTTTTTGAATTTGTTTCTAACGATATTGGGGCACAAGGTACAGTATGTGGTGGTGGACGTTATGACCGCTTAGTAGATGAAATTGGTGGAAAACACGTACCAGCTGTAGGCTTTGGTGCAGGTATGGAAAGACTCATTATTGTAAGGGATGCTGAAAATAATGCGCCACTAGCACTAGCCACTAAAGATATCTTTATTGGATATCGTGGAGATGCTGCTATGGTTGAGGCAATTAAATTAGTAAACAATCTTCGCCAAGTAGGTATCAGTGCTGAGACGGACCACCTTCAAAGAAGTATTAAAGCACAAATGAAATATGCTAATAAAATCAATGCGCGTTACTCTATGATTATTGGGGAAAGCGAACTTGAAGAAAGAAGCGTTAGACTTAAAGAAATGGAATCAGGTGATGAAGTAACAATTCCAATGGATCAGTTTGTGCAGGCGTTTAAAAACATCGTGCAAGGCTAGTAGGTGAAGGGATTTTCCAGTCACAAATAGGAGCGTAATAATGAGATAATATGTCTTTCTATATAGTAGGGGTTAGGATGATAACCTATTATATAGAGAGATGTAATAGAGACTTAGGAGGAAATAGACATGTCAGAATCAATGCAAGGTTTAAAAAGAACCCATCGTTGTACAGAACTTAGTTCAGCAAATGTTGGACAAGAAGTTGTTGTAATGGGATGGGTACAAAGAAGAAGAAATTTAGGACAACTTTTATTCATCACACTTCGTGACCGTTCAGGTTTATTACAATTATCTTTTGGGGAACACACAGATAAAGCAGTATTTGAAAAAGCTGAAACACTTAGAAGTGAATATGTTATTGCTGCTCGTGGGGTAGTTGTATCTCGTGGTGAAGATAGCAATAAATCTATGAAAACTGGAGATATCGAAATTGATGTTAAAGAACTTCGCATTCTTTCAGAAGCAGAAACAACACCATTCGAAATCTTAGAAAATATTGATACAAAAGAAGAGCTTCGTTTAAAATATCGTTACTTAGACCTTAGAAGACCAGATATGCAAAAAAATCTTATTCTTCGTAGTAAAGTAGCACAAAGCGTAAGACGTTTCTTAGAAACAGAAGGATTCTTAGAAATCGAAACACCAATGATGACAAAATCAACACCAGAAGGCGCACGTGACTACTTAGTACCATCTCGTGTACACCCAGGTAACTTCTATGCATTACCACAATCACCACAGTTATTTAAACAATTACTTATGGTATCTGGTTATGATAGATACTTCCAAATCGTAAAATGTTTCCGCGACGAAGACCTTCGTGCAGACCGTCAACCAGAGTTTACACAAATCGATATGGAGCTTTCTTTCGTAGATGCAGACGATGTTATGAGCATTAATGAAAGATTAATCCAAAAAGTATTCAAAGAAACAATGGATGTGGATGTAGAACTTCCAATCCAAAGAATGACATATGCAGAAGCTATGGATCGTTTTGGCTCAGATAAACCGGACCTTCGTTTTGGCGTAGAACTTAAAGATCTTACAGAAGTTGTTAAAGGTTGTGGATTTGCAGTATTTGAAAATGCTATTGCAAATGGTGGAACAGTAAGAGCGATCAATGCAAAAGGTATGGGAGATTTAGGTCGTAAACAAATTGATGCCCTTGTTAAATACGGACAAGACTTTGGTGCTAAAGGTGTAGCTTGGCATCAAATTAAAACAGATGGAGAAGAAAAATCTTCATTTGCTAAGTTCTTAAATGAAGAAACTTTAGCAGCTATTAAAGAAAAAATGGGTGCTGACAAAGATGACCTTATTTTAGTAGTAGCAGATAAACCATCAGTAGTATTTGCAACACTTGGTGCACTTCGTCTTGAAGTAGCTAGAAGACTTGATCTTATTGATAAAAATGCATTTAGATTTGTGTGGATCACAGAATTCCCACTTCTTGAGTATGATGAAGAAGCAGGACGTTATGTAGCAATGCACCACCCATTCACAATGCCAATGGAAGAAGACCTTGCACTTATGGAAACTAATCCAGGAGCAGTAAGAGCTAAAGCTTATGACCTTGCTCTTAACGGTTGTGAACTTGGTGGTGGTAGTATCCGTATTTACCAAAATGATGTCCAAAGAAGAATGTTTAACCTTCTTGGATTCACAGATGAACAAGCAGAAGAGCGTTTTGGATTCTTATTAAATGCTTTCAAATATGGTGTACCACCACACGGTGGTTTAGCATTCGGTCTTGACCGTATGATTATGCTTATGTGTCAAGCTGATAGCATTCGTGACGTTATTGCATTCCCTAAAGTAAAAGATGCAAGCTGCTTAATGACAGAAGCACCAGGAACAGTTGATCAAAAACAATTAGATGAACTTGGTATTGCCATTGTAGAAACAGCAGAAGAAACAGAACAAGAATAGTCTAATTAGAGTAATCTAAGGAGATTAATAATATTCATCATTAAAAATAAATAAGCACAAGCTTTAATCTTATAAGAGAAGAGCGGAGCAGGCACCTTATTTTAACCAACATCTTAAATTTGTTAATTATAGTGAGACTTCAAATCATAATATTAATAAGTAGATGTAAGGAAAATAAGGTGCTTTTATTTATTGTAAAGATTTGGTTTAAATGAGTCTTATGGCTTAGAATGGAGAGAAAATAGAATATAAAGTTTTTAAGGGGAGAGAAGAGTGTTTGAAGTACAATATACTTTTATTAGAGTAAGTATCAATAAATATCAGATAGATTGTAGTGAATATAATATGATAGCGCTTCAAGATGGGATTACACGGATAAAGGAAGTGCTTTATAATATAGAAGCAGTAGAAGATAGCGGTTGGGTATGTTATTAAGCAAAAGATAAATAGCACAAAATCGGTACAAGTAATGCTTAATTATTTGATATAGAGTCATAAGATAAGGAGAGAAGCTTTAGCATGGAAATTGAAAGAAGATTTATTGTATCAGCCTTTCCAGAAGGCTTAGAAGTTTTAAGAAGAGCGGAAGTGAAGCAAGGTTATATAAGTACAGGTGACCCAGAGTCTAGAATTAGATGGACTAAGGACGAATATAAGGCGACTTATAAATTAGCCTTTAAAACAGATGGTACTTTAGCTAGAGAAGAAGTAGAATTTGATATTAGTGAAGAAAATTATATGCAGCTTAAGAGACTATTAAAGGGAGAAATGATTTCTAAAGATTATAGAGTCTATCAGTTAGGAAACTATCATTTAGAAGTTTGTAAAGTAGATGAGGGTAGAGTAACAGAATATATGTATGCAGAGATAGAGTTTGAGAGCATAGAAGAAGCACAAGCTTTTGACGTAGCAGAAATTCCACATCTAGTTAAAGAAGTTACAGAAGACCGTTCTTATAATATGAAAAAGTATTGGGAGCGTACGAGAATAAAAAATAAATAAAATAGTCCTTCAGAACTTGTGAGCACTTAGGAGAAATCGTAAGTGCTTTTCTTGTGTTAGAATTTTGATTGACTATAGTATTCTAAATATATAAAATGGTATGAATAAGTGATTGATGAATTATGATATGATAAACCAGGGGGATATGAGATGAAAAAGGAAGAAATATTAGAGAGAGTTGCACCTTGTTCTTTAATGTGCCACACTTGTAGTGCTTATGAAAAGGGTGTGATTTGTGAGTCATCAAGAAAACTATTAAAGTATATGGATGGAGTAAAAGAGTTTTATGAGAAACATAATCCTCAGGAAGTAGAAAGCCATGAGATCTTTATGAAAGAACTTGAAAAGTATAGTGGAGGGATATGTTCAGGGTGTCGAAATAGAGAGCATCATGGATGTAGTATTGAGGGATGTTTTATACTTGAATGTACGACTAGCCATCATGTAGATTTCTGTGGAGAGTGTGTAAGCTTTCCATGTGATCAAACAAAAACACTTTTTGAAGAGGAAGTCTATAAACAGTGGCTAAGTGGGAATAGAGCAATTCAAAAGGATGGAATAGAAAAGTTTTGGAAGCAGTATAGCGATAGAGCACATTATAAGGCATACAAATAAAGAAATAAATGTGATTTAAAAAAATATGCTTTAATTAGTGTCATCATATTGAAATATAGAGAAATATTGGGAAGTATAAAATAGAAAAGACTAAGTGTTTTTATTCTATAAAAAGGAAAGTAATGGAAAGTGGTAAGGCATATGGAAGCAACTGACATCCAAAAATCGACAATGTTCATTGACCCATATATAGAAATATAGTAGGCTAAATATAAAGTAAATATGCACAAATAGATGGAGAAAAAGGATATGACATTAAGTGAGGGTGTACCAAGCACAGTTTATCATGTGCTAGGGGTACAGGTAGATCCTAGTATAGAAAGGCGTCTTGCTGCACTAGGATTAATTAGCGGCACAAATATTACCCTTCTAAACAAGAAGAAAAGGGGAGCTGTCATCTTTTCGGTAAGGGGAACCAGATTTGCAATTGGTAAGGTGATTGCAGATGGCATCTTAGTGGAGGTGGCAGAATAAATGAAAGAAGAATTAAGTATTGGTTTTATTGGGAATCCTAATTGCGGAAAAACCACATTATTTAATGCTTATACAGGGGCAAAGTTGAAGGTGGCTAATTGGCCAGGGGTTACTGTAGAGAAAAAGGAAGGGGCCATGAAATATCATGAGCATCTCTTTAAGTTAGTAGATTTACCGGGGATTTATAGTTTAACGTCTTATACAATGGAAGAAAAGGTATCTAGGAATTACATACTAAGTGATGATGTGGATGTAATTATTGATGTAGTAGATGCATCAGCACTTGAACGTAATTTATATTTAACATTGCAGTTAATCGAACTTGGTAAACCGGTAGTACTGGCTTTAAATATGATGGATATTGTAGAAGAACGTGGTATGGAGATTGATATGCATCGCTTGCCAGAGATGTTAGGTATTCCGGCTATTGGCGTTTCAGCAAGAAAGAAAACAGGCTTAGAAATTCTAATGCATGCTGCTTCTCATCATAAGGAGGTTCAAAGACCGGATCCTCTAGTACATCAGCATAAATTAGGTGAAGTGAGTAAGCATCCTCATAACCACCATGAGGAATATGCTATGGTATATAGTGATCTCATTGAAGATAAGATTGACTTAATTAGTGAAGTTCTGGCGGAGAAATATTCAGGACTTAAAAATCTCAGATGGCATGCTATTAAGCTTTTAGAAATGGATCTAGAGATTATGGAGAAATATCCAATTGATAGACCAGATATTATAGATAGAAGCTATGAGAAGGATATTATTAATCAAAAGTATGATTTTATAGAAGAGATTATTGAAGAAGTAGTCGTTAATAAAAGTCAAAAGGCAGCTTTTACAGATAAAATCGATAGTTTATTAACTAACAGAATCTTAGGCTTACCTATTTTCTTAGGGATTATGGCCATTGTATTCTTTTTAACTTTTACAGTGGGAGATTATTTAAAAGGCTATTTAGAGATTTTGTTAGATTGGATTTCGCAAGGAACGATTAGCGGACTAGAGTTAATAGGGACACATCCGATGATGGTTTCATTGATAGTTGATGGGATTATTGCAGGGGTAGGAGGAATTTTAACCTTTTTACCAAATATCTTTATTTTATTTTTAGCCCTTGCATTCTTAGAAGATAGTGGGTACATGTCAAGAGTTGCTTATGTTATGGATGGGATTATGGGCAAAATAGGACTTTCTGGTCGTGCCTTTATTCCTATGTTATTAGGCTTTGGTTGTAGTGTGCCAGCGATTATGGCATCTAGGGCACTAGAAAATAGGCGCGATCGTTTTAAGACTATTTTAATTACACCATTTATGTCTTGTAGTGCAAGGTTACCTATTTATGTACTATTTTCACAAATGTTCTTTGCAAAGCATGCGATGCTTGTAGCTTACTCGATGTATGTTATAGGAATTGTGGTTGCTATTTTAGTGGCATTAGTGATTAGTTTAATGGATAAAAAGAAAGTGGAGAACACTTTACTCATTGAACTTCCGGAGTATAAAGCACCTAATGCAAGAAGTATTGCGATTTATGTATGGGAAAAAGTAAAGGACTATCTTATCAAAGCAGGAACAACTATTTTTATAGCATCTGTTATTATGTGGCTCATTTCTAATGTTGGAATGACAGGTTTTGTAACGGATATGGGGGATAGCTTTGCAGCTCAAATAGGAAAAGCGCTGGTACCAATCTTTAGACCGATAGGATTAGGTTACTGGCAAATTGTTGTAGCACTCATTTCAGGTATTGCAGCTAAGGAAATTGTAGTAGCGAGTTGTGGTGTGCTTTATGGTATTGGTAATATTAACTCATCACAAGGAATGAGTGATATGGTATCTATTTTAGCAGCAGTAGGTTTTGGAGCAGCTAATGCTTATGCACTAATGGTATTTTGCTTATTATATGTACCTTGCGCAGCTACTATTGCGACAATTAAGAAAGAAACAGAGAGTATAAAGTATACATTAGGGATAGTGGCTTTCCAAGTTCTTATGGCTTGGTTGATGGCATTTATTGTTTATCATATAGGACTATTATTATAGTAGGTTGTATGCTTTATATTTTAAGATTTAGTATAAAAAATTAAATAGTGGATTTAACTGTAAAAGCGGTATTTCTAAGATAAGGAAATACCGTTTTTTAATGTATTTTATAAGTAAGCATATTATAGCAAAGGTTATAATAAGAAAAAGACGATAGATAAGATATAGCAATGATAGTGGAAAGGAGAGATAGCAGCCTATGAGGGGAGCAATAGGTCTGCTCATTAAGTTAAAATGGAGATTATAAAAGATATAGATACACTTAGAATAAAAATAGAACGTTTAGGAAAGGAATCAGTAGGGCTTATACATACCAGAGGCCCTTTACATGAGGGACATCGAACCTTAATACAAGCTGCAAGAAAAGAAAACTTTCTTGTCATTGTTTCTAATATAGTGATTCCAAGAGAGTTTGAATCTATAGAGACTTATAAAAGATATCCAAAGGAATCCATTCAAGATAAAACGCTTGCTTCACTAGCAGGGGCAGATTTCTTTTTTGCACCAGATATACAGGAATTTGAGGCAGTGGAGCCTATGGTAGGTATTAAGCTAAAAGATTGTTTAAAAGACGAACTAAAGGGAAAAGATAGACCCGGTTATTATGAAGAATACTTATCGACAGTCATTAAACTGTTGAATATTGTAAGACCTAAAAAATTTTATATGAGTGACAAAGACTTACAAAAAAATTACTTTACAAGGCTTTTGCTTGATCAACTTTATTATAACTGTGAACTTAGAATACTACCTGTTGTTAGAGAAGAAGATGGACTGAGTATAGATGTAAAAAATCAATTTCTAAAAGCTGATGAAAGAAAACAGGTAGCAGAGTTTTATAAAATATTTGTAAAGGCTAAAACAGCTTATGAAAAAGGGATGGTTAGTAGCCGTAAAATTAAATGGCATATCGAAAATGAAATGTCAAAGTTATATCTATGTCAATTAGAGTTTGCAGAGATTGTAGAACCTACTCGCCTTAGAAAGATTGAAACTATTATAGATGAAGCAATTTTGATGATTGGAATTAAAGTAGGTCAAGTAAGGATATGTGATTACGTAAGATTAACAAAAGGGCAAGAGTCATAAAGAGATATGATAAAGATTTAGGAAAAATAAAGGAGCATTTTACTTGGGAAAGTAGTGCTATTTAGCTTTAACTAGATTATTAAATGATCAGTTTTTCGTTTAAAAGATTATGGCTGTAAATATGGAACAGGCATTGAACTAGCTACATTAGGACTATTAGCGCTTCTAGTAAAAGATAGCGAAGTAGAAGAGACAATAAAAGATATTTTAGAAGTGTACTATATCAGTAAGATAAGAAAGCTTATATACGAAATAGAGAGGGTGATTTATCATCCTCTCTATTTTGTGTATAAGCTTTTTTAATTTATTGAAAAGCATTAATTGAAGTCATGTTTTTAGGTAGATTAGGATAGTCTGATTCTTTACGATATTCTAGAGGTGTTTTACCTTCTAATTTTTTAAACATGGTATTAAAGTAGCTAGCACTACTAAAGCCTACTAAAAGAGCAATATCTGTCATAGAGTGTGTTGTATTTTTGAGAAGTTTTTTACTTTCTTCAATACGTACTTTATTTGTATAGGTACAGAAGGACTCTTTTGTAGCTTGCTTAAAAATGGTGCAGAGATAGCTTTTGTTAAGATCTAGATGATGAGCGAGAATATCCAGTGTAATGGGTTCTGCAAAATGTTCTTTAATATATTGCTGGGCCTTATGGGTATGATAGTTGTAATCATTAAGGGCAACTGTGGCTGCAGTAGTAGCATGACTTTCACTAATCGCATATAAAAGTTCAATTAAATGAGGCATACAATGTTGTGGCTTAAAAGCAAAATCCTCTTTTAAAGATAAATCATCTGTATAGGGCCCAATTAAAAAATAGGCAGATTGGGAAGATGCAGTATTCCCTAAATAAGCACCTAAAGAGCATAGTGTGAAATATACATGAGCTCTAGGTGAAAAGGTATGTTGTGCATTGAGATTTGTAAGACTTTTTAAGCTACATAGCCAATTTTGAACTTCCTTATGATAAGCAGTCATACCAGGCACAAGGCCAGTTGAGAGTACTTCTTCTAAATCCTCATTAAAAGCACGTAGCGGTAGGTGAGTACATAAGAAAAAGTTTTCCATAGTTTGTTGTAAATGATCATTAAACACAGCTAATATCCTTTCTATTGCATATGTAATGCAAAAATTTGTATAAAAATAATTTAATGAATCTAAAGAATGTGTAAGACAAACCAAATAGCTACATGCTAAAATGATGAAAGCTAATTGATAATAGTTATTGTTATAGAGATTTAATTATACCACCCAATAAAGATAATTGCAAAGAAAGGTAAGATGTTGAAAAATCCTCTTTGTAAGTTAGTGGTAACAAACAATTTGATTTAAATATTAACAATGAAATACATAGCAATAAAATAAAAGGAAGAAGAAATGGAGGCAGTATGAAAAAGCTTATGAAAAAGCGTTATTTACTACTCGTTTTGGTAATACTTTCTTGTATTTCACTTTTTGTAGGAGTTAGTGCATTAAGTATTACAGATATTATAGCGCTTAAAGAAGATAAGATTAGGCTTTTATGGATTAGTCGTTTGCCAAGACTAATAAGTATTTTAGTAGCAGGCACTGGATTAAGTGTAAGTGGTCTAATTATGCAACAAATTAGTCGCAATAAATTCGTATCACCAACTACAGCAGCAACAACAGATTTTGCTAAACTAGGGATTTTAGTTGGGATGATGTATATGGGAAAAGCAGGACAAATGAGTAAGATGATAGTAGCTTTTGTTTTTGCAATGGCAGGGACGGTTCTGTTTATGACCATGATGAAACGTATTCAGCTTAAGAATATTATTTTTGTTCCATTAGTAGGGATGATGCTAGGAAAAGTAGTAGGCTCTGTTACCAATTATTTTTCTTATAAATATGACTTAGTACAAAATATCTCTTCATGGATGGAAGGGAATTTATCAGTTATTATGTCAGGAAACTATGAGATGCTTTATCTAAGTATACCAGTCGTAATGATTGGATTTCTATATGCTAATCAATTTACGATTGCTGGAATGGGAGAAGATTTTGCAACAAACTTAGGTTTAAATTATAAGGTGATTGTGAATATTGGCTTAGGAATTGTGGCTTTAATTACAGCGGTGACTTTAGTAACAGTAGGGAATATTCCATTTTTAGGATTAATTATTCCAAACCTTGTAAGCTTATATGTTGGCGATAACTTAAAGAATTCTCTATATCATACTGCCATTTTAGGACCAATCTTCTTACTGGTGTGTGACATTTTAGGAAGACTGATTATTTTCCCATTTGAGGTTTCTATTGGCATGATGGTAGGGGTAATCGGCGGCGTTTTATTCCTAGTTATGATTTTAAGGAGGGCCCACCAGTATGCATAAGATGACCAAAAGTGATAAAAGAAAACTTTTAATCATGGCAATCCTTGCGATAGGTCTGATTGCAGTCTTTTTACTTTTTGGGCTAAATCCAAAAAGTTATCAATATGCACTATCTAGAAGGATTCCTAAGATTTATGCCATTGTTATGGTAGGTGGTGTAATTGGTTATTCATCACTTATTTTCCAAACAGTAACCAACAATCATATTTTAACACCTAGTGTATTAGGATTAGATTCATTATATATGTTACTTAATACTGTGTTAGTGTTCTTCTTAGGTTCTACAAGTAAATGGATTGTAGATGCAAATAGTAACTTCCTACTTACATTAGTTATAATGTTAGGAGGCAGCGCTCTTTTCTATCAATTAATTTTTAAAAAAAGAAGTCAAAATATCTTCTTTATTTTATTGGTAGGGATTGTAATCGGGACATTATTTGAATCGGCTACTACGTTCTTCCAAGTACTTACAGATCCATCAGAGTTTTTAACCGTACAAGATAAGTCACAAGCAAGCTTTAATAATATTAATACAGATGTACTTTTATTAGCTTCAGTGATTACAATTGGTGCACTAATTTATAGCGTACGCTATTTTAAAGTGTTAGATGTTATGGGACTAGGAAGAGACCAAGCAATTAACTTAGGGGTTGAATATGATGCTATCACAAGACGTTTACTAGTAGTAGTCGTTATTTTAACAGCAGTGGCAACAGCACTAGTAGGACCAATTACATTTTTAGGATTATTGGTTGTTAATATTGCAAGATACTTTATTAAATCGTATAAACACAGTCACTTGGCTGTGGCAGTTTGGCTCATTAGTATAGTTAGTTTAGTAGGCGCTCAATTTTTAGTGGAACGTATTTTAAAATTTGGTGTAAGTGCAAGTATTATTATTAACTTTATTGGTGGAGTATATTTTATCTATTTATTAATGAAAGGACGTACCAAATAAGATGATTCAAGTAAGAGAAATTACAAAGCAATATGGTCAAAAGAAGGTTGTAGATCAGGTATCGATGGCTATTCCAAAGGGAAAGATTACGTCATTTATTGGACCTAATGGTGCAGGTAAAAGTACAGTCCTTTCTATGGTAAGCCGATTAATGAAGCCAGATGAAGGGCAAGTTTTACTAGAGGGGAATGAGGTGCATAGTTGGAATCAAAAAGAGCTGGCTAAGAAGTTAGCGATTTTAAAACAATCTAACCACATTAACATGCGCCTTACCATTAGGGAGCTAGTAAGTTTTGGGAGATTCCCACATTCAGGTGGTAAGTTAACAGCTGAAGATGAAAAGCAGATAGATGAGGCTATTGGTTATATGCAGCTTAAAGATCTTGAGCACCGTTATTTAGATGAGCTTAGTGGAGGACAAAGACAACGTGCTTACATTGCCATGGTTATTGCTCAAAATAGTGAGTACGTTTTATTAGATGAACCACTTAACAATCTAGATATGAAACATGCCTCAGAGATTATGAAAACCCTTAAACAGCTTGCAAAAGACCTAGGCAAAACAGTCATTATTGTTATTCATGATATAAACTTTGCTTCTTGTTATTCGGATTACATTGTTGCATTAAAAGATGGCGTGATTGCGAAGCATGGTGAAGTTAGAGAGATTATTCAAAAAGAAGTTTTAGAGGAAATTTATGAAATGCCATTTAATGTACAAGAAATTAATGGTCAAAGGATTTGTGTTTACTTCTAGATATTTACAGGATATAAACAGGGAAATACCATGTCAAAAAGACGTTTCACTTAAAAAAGCATATAAAAAAGGATAAACGTAAAGGTAGATAATAAAAAAGAAAAGAGGAAAGAAGATGAATAAAAAATTAGTATTTACAGTATTAGTAGCTGGTATGATGGCAGTAACAGGATGCGGAAGCACAGAGACAGCAACTAAGGAAGAAACAACAACACAAGAAACAACAACAGAATCAAATGAAGCATCAGCTGAAGAAACAGGAACAGTTGTAGTTGAACATAGTCTTGGAACAACAGAAGTACCTAAAAACCCTGAAAAGGTAGTTGTATTAGACTTTGGTGCATTAGATGTAATGGACGCTTTAGAACTTGAAGAAAAAATTGTAGGTCTTCCACTTAGTGGTTCTGTACCAGACTATTTAAGCGAATATAAAGATGAAACAGTTTATACAAACTTAGGATCTGTAAAAGAAGTAGATTTAGAAGCTATTCATGCCCTTGAACCAGATATGATTATTACTGGGGGAAGATTAAATGATTACTATGAGGAGTTAAATGAAATTGCACCAACTGTTTTATTAAACGTAGATAATGCAGATTACATGAACTCATTTAAAAAATCAATGAACTACTTTGGGGAAATTTTTGGTAAAGAAGCAGAAGTAGAAGCAAAACTTTCAGAAATCGAAACTCAAGTTACAGCAATTAGTGAAAAAGCAGCAACTAAAAATGCAAACGCTTTAATCGCTCTTGCAAATGGAGATGGATTTAGTGTTTATGGAAAAGGTTCTCGTTTTGGAATCATCCACAATGAATTTGGTATTGCACCAGTTGATGAAGCGATTGAAGTATCAACACATGGACAAAATGCTTCATTTGAATATGTAGTAGAACAAAATCCAGATTTATTATTCGTAGTAGACCGTACAGCTGCAACAGGTGGTGAAGGTTCAGCAAAAGAAATGTTCAGCAATGAATTAATGCAAGGTACAGATGCTTATAAAAATGACCGTATCGTATACTTAAATCCAACAGTATGGTACACAGCAGGTGGTGGATTCACATCAACACAAGTAATGTTAGATGAAGTAAATGCTGCAATAGATAAAATGTAATTTAGTAAAATAAAGTTTAAAAAAGTCATGAAATGATAAAAGAATTTCATGACTTTTTTGTTTTTTCCTAGAGTAGTATGCTATGTAGTCAGAAAATGTAAAACAAAAAAAGAAAATATATTAAGAAAATTTAAAGAACATGTAATTAAATTATAATAGGTTTATGCTACACTAAAGGAAGAGTGAGGAGGCAGAATATGAAAAAGTCTATCATTGCAATGATCATATTAAGTTTAGTGGGAATGCCTCAAATGAGTAATGCTGTAGAGATAGATTATTCACGAGCAGATTATACGAGTGTAGGATTAAAGGCGTTACCTAGTCAATATGATGGAAGAGCTTATTGTAGTACGGTAAAAGATCAAAAAAGTGAAGGAAGCTGTTGGATTTATATTGCCAATGCTTTATTAGAGAGCAGGTTGATGAAGCAAAACTATATAATAGACAAAGATTTTTATGATTTCTCAGAAGAGGCAATGGATAAAGCAACATCAATAGAGTATGGTGGGAAATATGGATTTGTAAGAAAAAAGGGAGATGCAGGATACTTTGATATCGCCTTAAATTACTGGACGCGTAGTGCTTTAAATGGGCCTATTCAAGAAGCAACAGGGCAAAAGATACCCTGTTATGTTATGCAAACGGCACAAATAGATGAAGTTAAAGAAAATAGGCAAAAACTTTTAAATCAGATTAAGCAGTTTGTTTATGAATATGGTGCTGTAACAGCTTCCTTTTATTGTAGTACCTATTCAGAGGGAGAACAGTTTTATAGTCAGTATCCATATTACTGCCAGCAAGATTTGGCATATTATTACCCAGGAAATGAGGAGGTTAATCATGGGAGCTTAATTGTTGGCTGGAATGATCAATACCCTAAAGAGAAATTTAATGTAGCATGTAGGCCTACAACTGATGGTGCTTTTCTAGTAAAAAATAGTTGGGGAAGAGAATGGGGGAATAAGGGATATTTTTGGATGTCCTATGAAACACCTATTTATGATCTAAATGCCATTATAGATATAGCAACTAGAGGCTTTTATGATACGATTTATGAATACGATAAACATGGTATGATAGGCAGTGTAAGTGTATCGGATGAATCTAAGACCAGTATTTATATGAATCAATATGAAGCCTATAGTAAAAAGGAACTGCTTACAGCACTTTCAACCTATATTACTTTTCCGGATAATATATATAAACTTTATGTTAGTACAGATGGCAAGATCAATCATTTAAAAGAAGTTAGTGTAAAAAATGCAGAAGAAATAAGTGGTGGTAAAGGCTATAAGATTGATTATGCAGGATATAAGACCTTTGAATTAGAACAACCACTTGAGGTATCGGGCAAGTTTCTAGTGGCTATTGAAGTTGCATCATCTTGGCAAGGCGCTTGCAATATTCCAGTTGAAGTTAAGCATGAGGGATACTGTGAGAATATTGAAAGCCGTTTAAATCAAGGATATATTGCAAGGAATATTTCAGAATTGATGAATGAGTGTATGTATGATTTGGGTAAAGAAAAGATGAATATTTGTTTAAAAGCTTTTACAAAGAAAGATGCTTAGATGAAAAGGGCAAGGACGTATTATCAATAAGGAATTAAGTGATTTAAAATGGGGAGGAAGAAGTATGAAAACTATATTTAAAAGTTTGCTCATAGGATTTATTTTATGCTTAGGCGTGGGAAACTTATTTGCAGCAGAAGGAACGTACATAACAGAAGAAGCATTTGCTACGTTACTAAATGATATTCATAAGGTAGAGGCAAATGCTCAGGTTGGCTCCCAAAACATTCTAACAAGGGAAAAAGCAGCTTGTATGATTGTGGATTTCTTAGGTTATACAGCACTTGCCAAAGAGCGTAGTCAAAGAACAAGTTTTTCAGATGTTATAAATGCTAAGGGAGAAATAGAAGTGATTAGTCAGTTAGGCATTATGAATGGTATAGGAAATGGACAGTTCCAACCTAATCTTTCAGTCACTGTAGAAACAGCTACAGCCATTATAGAAAAATTAAAGCAGCCATTACAAAAGCCAACAACATGGAAACATGCTTGTTATGCCATTAGCTCAAGTAGTCAAATGGAAGAGATTAAAAATTATCAGGCAGTAAGCTTTGGTTGGGCTGAAGTTTTAAAAGGCCAAGAAGGCTTTAAAGTATCTACTACAGAAGGAAGTCTAAAAGTACCAAGTGGATTTGAAATGCCTATAGATTTAGCAAAAGCAAATGGAGTAGAAACCTATATAATGGTATATTTTGAAGGAAAGAATGGTCAGGCAGAAAGTTTGTTAAAAGATGCGACAGCGTATAGTAAAATCATTGCCCAAATAGTAGAAATGACAAAAGGCATTTCTAAAGATGGAGTTACAAGAGGTTTTGATGGCGTAACCATTGATTTTGAAAGTTTGACTAGTGCATCCATTAAAGCAAATTATGTAGGTTTCTTAAAAACACTACAAACTGCATTAAAAGCAGAAGGTAAAAAACTTAATGTAGCGGTTCAACCTACACTTTATTATAAAGGCTATGATTATAAAGGGATTGGAGAAATAGCAGATCATGTCATCTTAATGGCACATGATTATGGGGCAAAAAAGCTTACCCTAAGTGAGCAACAGTTAGGTATGACTACAACCCCATTAACACCTATTGATGAAGTTTACCTAGCTTTATTAGAAGCTAAAAAAGCCATAGCAGATCGAAGCAAAATTGCCCTTCAATTTTCCTTTGCTAGCTTACAATGGCAAGAGCAAAATGGTACAGTTTTAAATGCCACAGCGTATACACCATCTTATGATAAGATTCAGACAAGATTAAAAATGCCAGGAACAGTAGCTCAGTTTGATGGCTATAATCAATCTAGCTATGCAACTTACGAGGAAAATGGTGTTACCAACATCATTTGGTATGAAGATGCAAAAAGCATTCAGGCAAAGATGGATCTTGCAAAATTACTAGGCATCACTAATTTTTCTTATTGGCGATTAGGAATGATTCCAAATGAAATTAGTAGATTATAATAGAAAGAATACATATTGAAGAATAAAAGTTGAATTAATTGTTGAAATTATAGGCAATATGAAATACAATAAGAGATGAAGTTGCAGAGGTGGCGGAACGGCAGACGCGTTAGATTCAGGTTCTAATGTCCATATGGACGTGGGGGTTCAAATCCCCTTCTCTGCATAATCTCAATGTTTTTTCAAATACCTACATAGGAGACGCCTAACTATTGATTATCAGTGGTTAGGCGTTTTTATTATTTCTTAGAATATATAAAGGGTAAAAAAGGAATGTTACCTTATGGAAAATATGATGATGAACATATAGAGGAATAATGCTGAAATTTGTTGTTGATTAAGGAAGAAAAAGAAAAATATTATAGATTGTGATGAAGAAATTATGTTAATATAGGGATTAATGAAAAATAATTAATAGTAGAAAAGGTGAGTTATGAAGAAAGAGAATAAAAAGGGAAATCCCTTTGCACTTATACCACTTGGTGTATTTCTTGTACTATTTTTAGGTGTAGGGATTGGCACAAAAGATTTTTATAAGATGCCAGTGATTGTAGCATTTTTAGCATCTACAGCTGTGGCACTAGTATTGAACCGAAAAGAATCATTAAATAAGAAGCTTGAGGTATTTTGTGAAGGTGCTGGTCAAAGTGATATTATGATGATGTGTCTTATTTTTATTTTAGCAGGAGCTTTTTCAAATGTTGCAAAAGCTATGGGAGGGGTAGATGCAACTGTTAGTTTAAGTTTATCATTTATTCCTTCTCAGTTCTTAGTAGTGGGGATGTTTTTAATTGCCTGCTTTATCTCAGTATCTATGGGAACTTCAGTAGGGACTATTACAGCATTAGCACCAATTGGGCTTGGCATTGCTCAGACAACAGGTATATCAGTAGCAATGATAACAGGAGCAATTATTGGAGGAAGTATGTTCGGAGATAATTTATCGATGATCTCTGATACAACCATTACAGCAACTCGTACACAAGGATGTGAATTAAAGGATAAATTCAAGGTAAACTTCCTTATTATATTGCCTGCTGCTATTATAACAGTTATTCTTTTAGTGTTTATGACAAGTGGTCATCAAGTAGAGGTAAAAGAAGCATACACATTTGAATGGATTAAAGTAGTCCCTTATGTAGCAGTATTAATAGGTGCATTAGCAGGTGTTAATGTTTTTATACTACTAGCTAGTGGAACAGTACTTGCAGCACTTGTAGGTATGATGACAGGTAGTTTTGATGTATTTGGAGCAGTGGATGCAGCATCAAGTGGTATGCTTGGTATGGCAGAGATGGTGATACTTTCTATGATTATTGGAGGGACATTAGAGCTTATCAAACGTAATGGTGGTATTGAATTCTTATTAAACTTTATTAAAGAGCGTATCCATTCTAAAAAAGGAGCAGAAGTGGGGATTGCAATGCTGGTTGGATTAGTAGATATTTGTACAGCCAATAATACAATTGCCATTGTCATGACAGGACCATTAGCAAAGGATATAGCTGAAGAATATGAGATTGATCCAAGAAGAACAGCGAGTATCTTAGATATTTTTGCAGCAAGTGTACAAGGGATTATTCCATATGGTGCACAATTATTAGCTGCAGCTGGACTTGTAGGTATTTCTCCTATGGAAATTATTCGGTACTTACATTATCCAATACTTATGGCAATCTGTGGTTTAATCGCCATTGCCATTGGTTTTCCAAACATAAAAGCAAAGCTTAAATAGTTATAAAATAAAAAAGAACTTCAAAAGTATGAAATGTACCCTATAGAATAGACATTAAAAAAAAGTCTATTCTATAGGGTATTTTTATGTATAATAATTACACAAATA
>SVDC01000044.1:31968-33149 GCA_015058045.1 Cellulosilyticum sp. | reverse complement strand
AGGCAACAGGGGTTGTCATTGGAGATACAGAATGTGATACATTCACAGGGCTTGTGTTTAATATGCTAGGGCAAGTTCCAAATGATGGACCACAGAAAATTGAGTTAGAAATATCTAGAATGAAGATTTGTGTAAGTAAAGTAGAAGATCACCAGGTATCTGAAGCAATGATTCAAATTAAGGATAGCGATGAGATGATGGAGAATGAATTACATAGTGTCAGTGCAATTTAATAGTCGCCCACAAAGAGAATGTATAAAATAATTTGATATAGTTATAATTTAGATATATAATTTATTTGCAAAATGCTTTCAATTCTACCAGGTAGAATTGAAAGCATTTAAATTAGGAAAAAAAGATAGTGGGAGGCGTATTTTTAAATGACGAAGATAGATATTATTTCAGGCTTTCTTGGTGCAGGAAAAACCACACTCATAAAGAAATTAATAAAAGAGGGCTTTAATGGGGAGAAGCTTGTTTTAATTGAAAATGAATTTGGAGAAATTGGTATAGACGGTGGCTTCTTAAAAGAGGGCGGCGTAGAGATTACAGAAATGAACTCAGGATGTATTTGTTGCTCGCTAGTAGGAGATTTTGGCGCAGCGCTTAAGGATGTACTTGAAAATTATAAACCTGATCGTGTCATTATTGAGCCATCAGGAGTAGGAAAGCTTTCAGATGTCATTAAAGCAGTGGAAAATGTAGATGAAGGTATGGATGTAAGCCTTAATGCAAAAGTAGCTGTAGTAGATGCACTAAAATGCAAAATGTATATGAAAAACTTTGGGGAATTCTTTAATAACCAAATTGAAAGTGCTAGTATTATTATTTTAAGCCGTACACAGAAAGTATCAGAAGCTAAACTAGAAGAATGTGTAGAGATGATAAAAGCACACAATGATAAGGCAGCTATTGTAACGACATCATGGGATGATATTACTGGAGGAAAATTACTTGAAGTAATGGAATCAAAACATTCCTTAGAGCTGGAAATGATGAAAGAGGAGGCTGTTTGTCCAAGTTGTGGACATGACCATCATGTACATGATCATGAATGCTGTGACCATAATCACGACCATCATGACCATGAATGTTGCGGACATGATCACGACCATCATGACCATGAATGTTGCGAGCATAATCATGACCATCATGATCACCAATGTTGCGGACATGATCAT
>SVDC01000044.1:29322-31868 GCA_015058045.1 Cellulosilyticum sp. | reverse complement strand
ATCATGACCATCATGATCACCAATGTTGCGGACATGATCATCACCATCATCATGCAGATGAAGTTTTTACAAGTTGGGGCATGGAAACACCTCGTAAATATGATGAAGAAGAGATTAGAGAAGTACTTGAAACCTTATCACAATCAGAAGAATATGGCATCATCTTACGTGCTAAGGGAATTCTTCAAAATAAAGAAGGTCAATGGTTCTGCTTTGATATGGTACCTGGAGAATATGAAATACGTGAAGAAAATGCAGATTATACAGGACGCTTATGTGTTATTGGAACAAAACTCAATGAAGAAGGTCTTAAGCAATTGTTTATAGGATGTTAATAGGAGGTATGAAGAATGAGGATACCAATATTTTTATTTAATGGCTTATTAGAAGCAGGAAAAACCTTCTTTATGGACTATATGCTTAAGAAACCAGTCTTTGCAGATGGACAAAATACCTTAGTGATTGCTTGTGAAGAAGGCATAGAAGAATATGATGAAGCTTATTGTGAAAAGAATCATATTACTGTGATTTCAGTAGAAGAGGAAGAACAATTTACAAGTGCTTTAATGATAGAGCTCAATGAAAAATATAAACCTCAACGCGTGTTTATTGAATATAATGGTATGTGGGATATGGCAGTTCCTTTTGAGATAGATTATCCAAAGGATTGGGGAATTTATCAGGTGGTTACCTTAGTCAATGCAGAAACTTTTAATGTTTATATCAATAACATGCGTGGTATTATGATGGAGCACTTTAAATGTGCAGATCTTGTCGTATTCAATCGCACCAGTGAGGAATCTAACCTTTCTTCTTTTAGAAATACAGTCAAAGCAGTCAATGGACAGGCAAAGCTTTTTGTATGTGATGAGGATTTTGCCCTAGAGCCTATAAAAGAAGCATTACCTTACGACTTTACAGCAGATGTGATTGAAGTAGCTGATGAAGATTATGGGGTTTGGTATATTGATTTATGGGAAGCACCGCAGCGCTATATGAATAAGAAGGTAAAGGTAAACGGCCTCTTTTTCCATGATAAAACTGAGCCAAAGGATCGCTTTACTTTTGGACGTTTTGCAATGCCTTGTTGTGCAGATGATATTGCACTAATGGGACTATACTGTCATAACATTGGAAAACCTAGATTTAATAATAAGGATAGTATTGCTGTATTTGCAGAAATTCGCTATGAAAAAGCAGAGGTTTATAATAATGATATGGGACCGATTTTATATGTTAAATCCATTAACTTAGCAGAAAAGAATCAGGAAGAGCTAGTTGTTTTTAATTAGAATTGCTAGGATAGAAGATGAAGGCTATAGTAAATCCACTAAAATAAGCGATTGATCAACTTATTGTTGATCAATCGCTTATTTTAGTGTGATATTTAGAAATAAATTAGGATTATACTTCTAAATAGGAAGTTTAATTTATATATGTAATTCTTTTTCTAGTAAAGTAGTCATTTGTTTTAAGAAACTAATAATAGGAGTAAGTGCTAGCTGCTTTGCCGTTGCTTTTTTTCTATAAGAGGCAACTTCATCAACTGTTTGAGTAATGCGATGATATAAATCATTGGAGGAGGAAGAAACACCATTCATATAGCCTTTTACATTAGAAGTTGTATTTTGTATTTGATCCATTTGAGAGAGATTTTGCTGGTTGGCATCTACAATGGCTTGATTATATGTATGAATTTTTTGAGCAAGCTCAACACTTTGATTTATATTTGTTTGATAATGGGTTAGTGCACTTTGAGTATTAGCAAATTGCTCATTAACAGCAGAAGTTTTTTCTAGGATATCTTCTACCAATTGCTTGGTATGGATGGAGAGTTTACGAATTTCATCTGCTACTACAGAAAACCCACGTCCTGCCTCACCGGCCCTAGCTGCTTCTATACTTGCATTGAGGGCTAAAAGATTTGTGCTATTAGCAATCTCATTGATTTTTTCATCTGCAGCAATAATATCTTGAATATAGGTACCTAGATGATGGATAGAATCACTTATAGTATCTGATTTGGTATGAAGCGTTTCGATAGATGTATGAAGTGCATCTAAGCTAGTAATACTTGTTTTTAAGATATCATTATTTTGTACAAGCGCTTCTTTACTAGAAATCGTATCTTGTTCTAAATGAATGATAGCATCTGCTAATGTATCAATAGTATCAATATAGTCATGGGTACTTGCAGCAATTTGATTCATTTCATCTTGGAGCGCGCCTAATGAAAGACTACTTTCAGCTTCTGTTGCAATAAGATGTTCGAGATGATCGTTAGCATAATGTGTGGCATATTTTAAAGCATCAAGTACTTCAGGATGACTGTTAGGTAAGTGGTCAAGGGCATTAGAGCCTTCTATAGAATGTATTGGATTTGTTTTTTGGCGTAATTTAAATAATTTCATGGGCTATTCCTCCTACTCAAAAACAGCTAATACAAGCGTTTGATTACAATGATGAAAATGGATTTGCTCACCAAAAGATGAAAAACCTGCAAAAGTGCCTAGTTTAGAAAGATTGGATGCAAATTTTTTATCAAA
>SVDC01000044.1:0-29222 GCA_015058045.1 Cellulosilyticum sp. | reverse complement strand
TGGATTTGCTCACCAAAAGATGAAAAACCTGCAAAAGTGCCTAGTTTAGAAAGATTGGATGCAAATTTTTTATCAAAACCTTCATTTTCAAATTGTATGGTTCTGAGAATACAATTAACAGCTAAAGTTCCGCTTGGATTTGGAATGTCTTTTAAGATTTTTGAGACTGTTTCTTTTGTAATAGACTCATAGTCACCAAGCTCTAAATGGCATAAGGTGGCATTTTTATAGATATTAGAGTAATATTCAATACCATCTGAATGAACTTGTTTACCAGAAACAATATAGAAATCATCATCTAAAACAAGTCCAAAGGGATGATTTAGAAAATGACTCTCTAAGTCAGAAGTACCTAAAAGTTTTTGAAGGACTTGTCCACAAGGTTTGTTATCTAATTTGTGAATTAAACGTCGCTCTATATCTACATCTGTAGCAATGAACCAGTCATGAGTTGGGTAAAAGATATTTTCTTTATAGAGCTTAATTTTTCCGCTCTTATTAGTGATAAAAGTAAGAATACAGGCATCAGACTCAATAGTTTGATTAAGTAAAACATAAGAAGTGTTGTTAGAATCAGTAGCCGCCGTTCCGCCAATTAAATCAATATGATGTGAAGTAAGAAGTGGGTCTAAAGTATTTAATACCATTTCTTCATGGCTAGTAAAGGTACAGAGTGAAAAGCAAATAGTATGATCAGGTATACGAGAAGGAAGCTGTTCAATGGTATTTTCAATGTCATGGATATGTAAAATAGGATAGTCACCAATATCTTTTAAGCAATAGGTAGATACTTCAATGTCAGATAAGAAAATGACTGTTGCGTTTGTAATAAAACCTTCAGCTAATAAGTTTTTGTGGGTACTACAACCGATTAGTTGTATGTCTTTAAAATGCTCTTGGCAAGCCTTGGCATAAGGGATAAAAGTGTCAGCTGTGGCATAAAGAATAGCGAGATTTCCAGTAGGCGTAAGTGATGAAATTTCATTAGGATGATGTAATGTGTGTATAGTACATTTCATATAAGGACTCCTTTGCTAAATAAAGATTTAAAAATAGTATGGAGATATTTTTAATTATGTTTGAGCAGGTCAAATGTAAACTTAGCAAATAATTATGTATAGAATCTGATTAAACTATAAAATATATTATACTGTAAAAAAATAATAATAAAAATAGAAAAAACTGATATACAATCAAGAGCAACAAAAGACAATAAAATGATAACCTTTTATTGAAGTTTTAAAAAGTTTTATATAAACTATAAAAAAGAAAATATTAAACAATGAAAGGGAGAAAGAAAATGTGGACTTCAGATTTAGGGAATGGACAATATAAAAACCCAATAGTATACGCAGATTATTCAGATCCAGATGTCATTAGAGTAGGGGAAGATTTCTTTATGACAGCTTCTAGCTTTAACTTTACACCTGGACTTCCAATCTTACATTCAAAGGATTTGGTGAACTGGAAAGTAGTGAGTTATGCATTAGATCGCATGCCATTTAAATCATATGATTTACCTCAACATGGAAAAGGGGTATGGGCACCAGCACTTCGTTATCATAATGGTGAGTTTTATATTTATTTTGGTGCACCCGATGAAGGGGTATTCATGGTAAAAACCAAAGACCCGTTTGGTAAATGGGAAGAACCTGTTATGGTGAAAGAAGCACTTGGCTGGATTGATACTTGTCCATTTTGGGATGATGACGGTAATGCGTATTTAGTGCATGCTTTTGCAAATAGTAGATGTGGTATTAAGAGTATTTTACATATTAATAAAATGGCACCAGATGGTAAATCTTTACTAGATGAAGGAACTATGGTGGTAGATGGGCGTATTAATAACCCAACTTTAGAAGGACCAAAATTCTATAAACGTAATGGTTACTATTATATTTTTGCACCAGCTGGTGGTGTAGAAAAAGGATGGCAAGTTGTATATCGTTCAAAAAATATTTATGGACCATATGAAGAACGCATTACACTAGCACAAGGAAATACGCCTGTTAATGGACCACATCAAGGTGGATTTGTGGAACTAGAAAGTGGTGAGTCTTGGTTTATTCACTTCCAAGACCTTGAGCCATATGGACGTATCTTACATTTACAACCAATAACATGGGTAGATGATTGGCCACATATGGGGCAAAATGTGAATGAGGCAGGATGTGGAGAGCCGGTGCTCGTTTATCAAAAGCCTAATGTAGGAAAAACTTATCCAATTACAGTACCAGAGACTAGTGACCATTTTGAAAGTAAGACATTGGGATTACAGTGGCAATGGCAGGCAAATTATAATAATGATTGGTATACATTAGAAAATCAAGGGCTTACACTCTATACTAAGAAATTTGTATCAGATGAAATCAGTACCTTATATGAGCTTCCAAACTTATTAACACAAATGATTCAGATGCCAGTCTTTAATGCAATAGTTAAAGTAAAACTAAATGCACAAAGTGAAAAAGACCAATGTGGTCTAGCTTTAACAGGAAAAAGCTATCATTATATTTCTCTCATTCATGAAGCAGATGGAAACTATGTTCAATTTGTGGAAGGTGGAGAACAAGGAAAGGGAAGCTTTGAACGTATTAAGATTAAACGTAAGATAGAAGGTGACAACATTTACTTACGTGCCCATATGCACAATGAATCTAATGTGTTAGAGGATGGAATTGGTCAAATGAGTTATAGCGTAGATGGTATTCACTTTGAAAATATTGGCTTACCATTCTATACTTATCCAGGTGGTTGGGTTGGTACAAAAATAGGTTTATTTGCAACTAACTTTATACAAAATAATAGTCAAGGATTTGCAACATTTGAGTATATAGAAATTGAAGAGGCATAAAATAGAAATAGGTAGAAATAAATCTTTGAAAAGTATAATATTAAGATTAAGCCAGTTTAAGGGACGTCTATTAAAAGAAGACGTCCCTTTGCCATAGTCTAGGAAAGTGCATCTTTTGTTTTTATACACTATGGGGAGCATAAAGGTATTCTTTATTATATTCCTTTAGGAATAGGGGAAGACTATGAGTTGCTAAGCATACAAAGATGGAAGAAGAATGAATACTTTATAAATGTGAGATGGAGTGGACAATAAAGCAGAGAACCGATATGATAAAGATATAGAATTTGCTATTGGAGGCTTAAGCATGTTTTGGGCAATATGTATTAAAAAGTGCGATCAGTTTAATAAAGGAGAAGTGGTTAAAGCTTGGCAAGGCTTTGGAAAAATTTATTTCTTTCGAGGATTTAAGTTTGGGCTGAATATGTCCAAGGAACGTTTTGAAGAACATTTTACCATTTTTAGAAATTATTATATTGTAGAAAAACCACCGATCAAGAAGCGATTTAGAAAACCCAAGCCTTGTTATTTAAGAGTGGAGTTTAAAGATATTTCGGAGGCTTTATTAGTAGATCTCTATAACTATGTTTTTTCCTATTTAGAGCTAACAAAACAAATTAGTCCGGAGCTGATTCAAAGCTTTAATTACAGTATTATATCCACTTTAGAGAAACTTGAATTTTTGTATACAGTGTTACCAGAGGAAAAGTATCTTGAAGCTATTAAAGATGCTGAGCAGGTCTTTTTAGGTATTTATAAGACTGCATTAAGTATTGAATTAGAAGCGTTACCTAAAATGGAAGACTATAATCAGCTTTTGGAGAATTTTAAACAAGAAAATATGATTATAGGTTCTTTCTTTAAACAGCTTAATGAATAGCTTAAGGAAGCGAGTAGCAGTATGAAGAGAAGTGGATTATGAAAGAAGTAATATACAGCTAGCTAAGTCAGAAGTGACTAGATAGGGTTTTAGATAGAGGTGATTAAGCATGACAGAAATCATATGGAAAGATTGGACTTTTGTTGAAGCAGTGGACTCTCCAATCTTTGGTAAGATGAAAATAGAAGCAACAAGAGATGAACTAGAAGAAGTATTTTATATTTATTGTGAAGAGTTGACCAAGGAAGTGTGTGAAGAGCTTTATAATGAGTATTTATACAGTTATGGTGAATAGAAGATTGAGAAAGAAAAGTGAGGCTCGCCCTATATGCAAAAGGTATATAGGATGGCCTCACTTTTAGTATAAAATTATTTAGTTGCTAAAGTACTGATTTCAATAATAATCTCGGTTGCTTTAAGCATATGACTAATGACAGCAAACTCATATTTTCCATGACAGTTATAGCCACCTGTAAAAATGTTTGGACAAGGTAAGCCCATGAAAGAAAGACGTGCACCATCTGTACCTCCACGAATTGGAGCAAGAATTGGTGTTACCCCTACATTTTTAAAGGCTTTTTCTGCTAAAGACATAACTTGTGGATGTCTATCAATAACTTCTTTCATATTATAGTAGTTGTCGCTAATTTCAATTTCAATGGTGCCTTCACCATATTTTTTATTAAGAACATGTACAAGGCCCATCATAGTTTGTTTACGTTTTTCAAATTGGTCGCGATCATGGTCACGAATAATATAGTGTAGTGTTGTGTTTTCAATATCACCTGTCATATTATGAAGATGATAGAAGCCTTCATGACCTGTTGTGTGTTCTGGTACTTCTAAAGCTGGAAGTAGAGATTGGTATTCACAGGCAATAGAAATACTATTTTTCATTTTCCCTTTAGCAGCACCTGGATGTACGCTTACACCATGGATATGAAGGGTTGCTCCGGCTGCATTAAAGTTTTCACATTGTAATTCACCCAGTTCGCACCCATCAATAGTATAAGCAAAATCAGCTGCAAATTTTTCTACATTGAAATAATCTACACCATGACCAATTTCTTCATCTGGCGTAAAGCCAACACGAATGGTTGCATGTGGAATTTCTGGATGAGTGATAAGGTATTCCATAGCTGTAAGTATTTCAGCAATACCTGCTTTATCATCAGCTCCAAGTACGGTTGTACCATCTGTTGTAATAAGCGACTCACCGACTAGGTTGCTTAAAATAGGAAATTGTTTAGGAGATAGATGAATATCTTCTGAAGCATTTAAGACAATAGAATCTCCGTTATAATTTTTCACAATCTGAGGTTTAACATGGTCACCAGGATAATCAGGAACTGTATCCATATGAGAAATGAAGCCAATGGTAGGTGTTTGCTTAGAAATATTACTTGGCAGCGTTGCCGTCACATAGCCATTTTCGTCTAAGTTAACATCACTTAGGCCGATTGCCTTACATTCTTCTACCAATAATTTTGCAAAGTCTAATTGTACAGAAGAACTTGGGTAAGTTGTACTCGTATCATCAGACATGGTATTGATTTGAACATACTTTAAAAATCGTTTTACTAAAGCTTCTTGCATTTTAAAAGCCTCCTCTTATGATGATATATCTAGTATAGACTGAAATAAATAAAAATTGTAGCCATATATTTGCAGATTATGAAAAGCGTTAAAATGGTATAGAGTATGTGCTTAGATTTTAAGGGTAAATAAAGCAATATTTGAGGATAATAGGACAGCTTAGTGTCAGATTATAAGGGGTATCATAAAGAGAGATATATAGGAAATGAGGGAGATTAGATGGAATTTATACCAGCAAAAACATTGATTACGCGAACCAAAGACCGTTCATGGTTTGGAACACGCTACAATATGAATATTTATAAAGGTTGTTCTCATGGTTGTATTTACTGTGATAGTAGAAGTAGCTGTTATCAAATAGAAGAATTTGATAGGGTAAGAGCAAAAGAAGATGCTTTGGCCATTATTAGAAAGCAACTAAAGGGGAGAATAGGTGCAGGAGTTATAGGGACAGGCTCTATGTCAGATCCCTATAATCCTTATGAAAAAACGTATCAATTAACAAGAGGGGCATTAGAGTTAATCGATACTTATCACTTTGGGGTATCTATTGCAACAAAAAGTTATTTAATTGAGCGAGATATAGATTTATTAAAAAAGATTAATCGCCATTCACCAACGCTGGTTAAGGTTACGATTACAAGCTGTAATGATGAGCTGAGTCGTCTAATAGAACCCAATGTATGTCCTTCTTCAAGACGATTTGAGACCCTTAGAAAGGTGGCAGATGCAGGTATCTTTTGTGGCGTATTAATGATGCCTATTTTACCTTTTGTAGAAGATACTGAGGAAAATATAATAGGCATTGTAAATCAAGCTGCCGAATGTGGGGTTCAATTTATTTATCCAGCAATTGGTATGACCATGAGACTAGGGCAAAGAGAATATTTTTATCAGAAATTAGAAGAAGAATTTCCGGGCATTAAGCAAAAGTATGAGAAACAATACGGTACGAGCTATTACTGTACAAGTCCAAATGTTAAAAGACTATGGTCTATTTTTACAGCAGAATGTAAGAAATGTGGATTACTATATAAAATGCCCGATATCATTGCGGCGTACCAATCTGGTTTCTGGCAAGACCAGCAACTGACGTTATTTTAAAAGTAATCTGTATTGATAAAGTATTCCTATTTTATAATTTATGGTATAGTTAAGGAATATGAGCAATAAAATAGGATAGGTCTATAAAAGAGAATAAGGACTTATATGAAGAAGAAAATGATTTAAGGAGGGGAAAATATGGATTTACAAAAAAGAACAGTAGATAACCAAGATATTGAAAAAAATAAAATAGCAGCGTTGTTATCTTATATCGGGATATTATTTGTAATCCCATTAATTATTGCACCAGATTCTAAGTATGCTCGCTTCCATGCTAACCAAGGGTTATGTTTATTGATTGCAGAGGTTATTTTTGGCATAGTGCGTTCAGTGATTGCAGTTATTTGTGGATTTATTCCAATTTTTGGTGCGATAATCATAACACTTGTTTCAATGCTTAATATTGTATTTGTCATTTTAAGTATTTTAGGTATTATTCATGCTATAAAAGGTGAAATGATTCCATTACCCATTATAGGTGAATTTCAAATTCTTAAATAGAAATGAGAGATTCTTAAAAAATTAAGAAATCCTAATAAAAGTAAAAATGGAGTATACTGCATTAAATATGCACTATACTCCATTTTTGTTAGGAATAATTGACTTCCTATACACTAAGAAGGGGTAAGGATGCCTTCTTATAACGTGAAGTTATAATGAGATGAATTGCTTAGTGTAAACAGGGGAGGGAAGAAGAATGAATGTAGATTTTAATCTTTATCAACTCGGCCTAGACCAGTAGATACCCACTGATTATTCCCTGCTGATTTTTTTGCCTTATCATGATTGTACTTAACGCTTTCATTACTACAGTTTCCGCACCACTGGTTATTGGTTGCAGTTTTTTGAGCTTTATTCATAATGATTACCTCCATGTTTAAGGTGTTAAATCTACATAGATAGTGTTTGTTAATTATAAGAAAAACATACAACAAGAAATTAATTCCAGAATCTGATAAAAAAATATGAATGCAGTATACAAATGATTTGCAATAATCTATAATGCAAAAAGATAAGATGCTTTAAAATAATATCTAGATGAAATAAACAGATTTTAGTATAAGAGATGATGGAGAAAATAAAATGAAATATGCAGTTAAGTATTTATTAATTTTAAGTTTACTAGGTAGTTCAAGTATAAGTGTTTATGCACAAGAAATGATAGATTCTTCCCAAGAGGAAATTAAACTGGAGACCGAGATAAGTACAGTACAAACCAATAGAGCTGAATTTCAGGTGCAAGAGCAAAGCACTCTATTAAATGGTCAGATAGTAGAAGAAAAAATACAAGTAGAGTATAGAGAGGGGACTTTCTTTTTACCTGCCAGATGGACCGCAGAGCATTTGTTATCAGCTTATGTTTCTTTAGAAGAAGGGAATATGCTTCGTATTAGAAGACAAGATACGTTGATTCTCATTGCAGATGGGGCAAAGGAAGCAACTGTAAATGGAAACACTGTGCCACTTAAACATACTGTTTATAATGAAAAAGGTCGTTATAACATTTGCCTTGAGGATTTGGAGATGTTATTTGAGGTGACAAGTCATTATGATGAAGCATCTGATACATTAGAAGTAACAGGGGAAGATAGACGCCCTAATGACAAACCAGAAGCTGATTTTTATTTTATGAAAAAACATTATGTAGAAGGCGAAGAGGTTATAGCTGTAAATATAAGCCATGATACCAATCAAGATGAGATAGTAGCCACCAAATGGTCAGTAGGAGAAGAGGAAGCTGTGACGGCTGCAAAACTCAGTGAAATATTTAGTAGGCCCAAGGCAGGTAGTTATAAGATTGGTTTACAAGTGCAAGATGAACGTGGATTATGGAGTGATTGGACTTATAAAACTATAAAAATTGCAGAAAATAAAGCACCTGTGATCCAGATACTTACAACAGATAAAGAAACTTATAGGCCAGGAGAGTCTATTATATGGGATTATACTTATACCAATGAACCAGGAGAAGCCATTACCAATGAGAAATGGATGTATCGTAAAAGTACACAAGAGGCTAAATTAGCGGTCTTAGGAAAGCCAGAAGCGTTTTTTGCTGAGGGAGAGTATATTGTCACTTTGCAGATAGATGATGCATTTGGAAAACGTAGTAAGGTGATAGAAAGAACAGTACATATTAAAGGAGAAGCCATTCAAAGTGAGCTTGCCTATCGTTTTGAAAAAGGAGAAATTGGAGATCGAATCGATAACTTTGAAAATAAAAATTATCGTACAGACTATGAAGATGCCGTTATTGAGGAACAAGGCACTATTTCAGGCACTTTAATGATGAGTGATTCACCAGAAACTGTTAAGCAAACAGGTGTGCTTTATGAAGATACCATAGAGGGTAGAGGAAGAATCCTACTACACCATTTAAATCAAATAGAAACAGTTGACGGCAAGAAGCAAAAGCTAGCTTTAGTAGTAAGTAATGACGGTGAGGAAGCTATAACACTTACTTTAAGTAATGAAGCAATTAAAGGCCCTGCTGCAGATATTACAAGAGTAGGACAAAAGGTTGTATATGATTATTTAAAAGGAACTGAGGCAAGAACGCTCATGCTTCAGCCAGGAGAAAAACAGTATATTTATCATCAAGCTTGGACAAAAAATCAATGCATTTCAGGTATGTTAGATGTGGAAACAGAAGGTGCATTACGTTTTAGTGTTATAGCAGTTTCAGAGGATGTTGAATTAGAGCAGATGGATGGTTTAGAAAGATTACCAGCAGATGGTATTCATATAAGTGGAAACTTTGATGTCATTGGTAAAACTTATACCTTAAACTTAGACCCTACAAAGCCAACTAAGCTACTTTTGGGGGCGGTAGAAACAGGAGAATGGGTTAATGGCGTTGATGCAAGAGATGGAGCCATCATGGAGAACAAAGGAAACTTTGGTGTAAGTTATTATGTTACAATAACTGCCCAGGAAGATATGGGGATTTTCCTTAATTCAAGAGGCGGTGGTTTTCAAGGTGCCATTAAATGGGTGGATGGAACTGTATATAATGTACCAACCCAAGGCATTCTTGGACAACTGACAACAAGAGCGGCAGTCATTGGCATCCTTCAAAAGGGAGAGACGAAGACCTTTGAATATATTTTACCTAATGGTTCGGCAGCACCTGTATTAATTGGATTTGTACCAACAAGTTATTTCTAATATCACACATAAAGTCCATACTAAGGAGAAAGTGAATTGTAAGTTATAAAAATAAGAGTGTATGACTTTGGGTATAAGGTCATATGACTTTGGTTGCTTTAAACTTTGACCAATCCCTTCTTATAATATAAGCAGTTAGAGTGGGGGGATACTTATGTGGATTATTTATAAATACACTATAAAATCGATTATGGAAAAGAAATTAAGGACACTACTGATTATACTAGCCATTAGTTTAGCGGGGGCTTTATATATTGTAAGTAGTGAACTTTCAGACCATATTGCACGAATTTATGAAACACAAAATAAACAAAGTATTGGAGAGGTAGATGTAGTCATTAAACCAGATGAACATTCACCTTCCAATACAATTAATGATGGGTTATGCCGGAATGTTTCAGGTATTTATCAGAAGGTACCAACCTTTTATGGAGTAGGAAAGTACAAAAATGCTAAGAATCAAGAGGATGTTTGGAACTTAGTAGGCTATAACTTAGAGGATTATAAAGTGGTAAATACCTTACAACTCATTGAGTCGAGACAAGAAGAAGTTTTTGCTGGTAATCAAATCATTATTAGTAAAAAAACAGCACAAAAGTATGATTTAAATTTAGGTGATAAAATAGACCTTAAAATTGAAAAAGTTAGAAGAAGGCTTCAGATTGTAGGCATTGCTGAAGCAAAAGGCGTATTTGCCAATGAGTCCAGTGGTCTCTATGGGCTCCTACCACTGGATACCTTAAGTCAATATTATAGCGCCGATGGAAAGCCCAATAGGCTTTATATTAAAGGCGCAGAGGAAAGTAATAATGTGCAACTTTTAGATGATTTAAAAGAGACCTATCCACGTTATAAGGTAGAAGAAGCTTTTAATAAAGAAGCTTTTAATATGCAAATGTCTTGGATGACACAACCTTTCTTATTAATGACAGCCATTGTTGTTTTTATTAGCGGATTTATTATTTTTTCTACTTTTAAAGTTATTATGCTTGAGAAAATGCCAGTGGTGGGAACCTTTAGAAGTATTGGTGCTAGTCAAAAAGTAATGATAGGTGTGCTACTAGTAGAAACCCTATGCTATGGGATTATTGGAGGCTTAGTAGGTATGGTAGTAGGGAGCAATTTGATAAAGTTTATTGTAGCAGGCTTAGTAAAAGGAGCAATTGGGGATACAGGAGGCGTAAAATTACAAACATTAGCCAGTGGTTTCACTTTATCTGTGGTGGTAGCACTCATTAGTACACTAATTCCTATTATGAGTGTGGCAAAAATTTCTTTAAAGGACATTATATTAGGAAACGGAAAGAAAGAAATTAAAGGAGAATTAAAGGGAGCTATTATTGGGACGCTATTTATTATGGGTGGGCTAGGTATTTCACAGGTAGATGATGTAAGATATAACGTCATGACTTCTATTGGAGGCATGTTCCTAATGATCTATGGGATTATTAGGATTTTACCTTTGCTAGTTAATCACTTTTCTGTTTTCATAGGTTATCTTTTTAGGCGTATTTTTGGAAATATAGGAAGACTTTCAGCTAAGAATTTAAAAGATAACAAGAGTGTTTTAAATAGTATTACGCTTATGACACTAGGAATTAGTGTTATTTTAATTATTAGTACGGTTTCAGATAACCTAAATGAACAGGTCATTAAGGCATATGACAATATTTATGCATGTGATATAGAAGTAAAAATGAAGGATATGGATTTACAGAAAATTAGGGCTATTAGGAATGTAGAAGGCGTTCAAGGATGTACTAAGTCTATGATTAAACAAGAAATCGAATGCGATGAAACAGGCAGTATTAACCTAAGTTTATTAGCCATAGAAGACTTAGATTTTATAGAGTATATGGACCTTAATTTACAACAAGAGGAAGATATTCTACTTGAAGGATTGCAAGAAGGTAGAAATATCATTATCTCTGAAATTTTAGCAAGAAAGTATAAGTTTCAAATAGGAGATACCCTAACTTTTCATTTTGATAATAAGGAGCGCGTCTATACCATTATAGGCACGATGGATAATATATGGAATAATGGCTTTATGTGTGTGGTACCTATGAAATACTATAAGCAAGATGCAAAGGAAAGCTACTATTCTATAAGCTATGTGAGTATAAAAGATGGAATAGGGGAAGAAGAGGTTGTAGAAAATATTAAAGAACGCTTTAAGGAAGAGGCAGTAGAGGTGAGTACAGTTAATCAGATGTGTAAGGAGAATGCAGAGTCTAATGCAAGTTTAATGCAGATGATTAGTGTTTTTGGTATCTTAACTTTAGTTATTGGCATGATTGGTGTTATCAATAATTTACTCATTAGTTTTATAGAACGTAGAAAAGGCTTAGCCGTTTTACGCTCTATAGGGATGAGCAAGCGTCAAATGCTTCAAATGATTTTTATAGAAGCTTTAGGAAGTGGTATAATTGGGGGATTAGGTGGAATGCTAGCAGGTTATTTACTGCTAATAGTTTTAGGGGATGTTTTATTTGCACTTAATTTACCTATTACAATAGAGTATATCCCAAAATTATTTGTGATTTACTTTATAGGTGGTAGCTTGATAACTGTTTTAGCTTCTATTTTACCGGCACGTTCTACACCGAAGATGAATATTGTGGAAGCAATTAAATTTGAATAAAGATTTATAGTTAGATTAAAAATAGTCCGTTTAATAAAAACTGACTATTTTTTTAATTTAATAAATATAATACAATATAATATATAGATATAGGCTAGGAGGAAATCAGATGGAATTATGGGATGTTTACGATATCAATCGAAATAGAATAGGAAAACTACACGAAAGAGGGCGAAGATTAAGACCTGGGGAATATCACTTAGTAGCAGATATTTGGACCATAACCTCAAAAGGTCAGATTTTATTAACCCAAAGACATCCGAATAAACACTTAGGCTTAATGTGGGAATGTACAGGAGGGGCAGTAGTTGCAGGTGAAAGTAGTTTAGAAGGCGCTGTTAGAGAATTAAAAGAAGAGGTAGGAATTAATATTTTAGCAGAAGATTTAAAGCTGATTTCAACCCATCAAAGCAAGGAATGCTTTTTAGATACATATTTAAATAGACAAGAGATTGAACTTAAAGATATTAAGTTACAGGAAGAAGAAGTGATTGCAGCTAAATTGGTAAGCTATAAAGAACTAGAAAGTATGCACCGAGCAGGGATGGTGGTACCTTCAGTTTGGGAACGTTTTAAAGAGTATGAGTGCCAATTATTAGAGGGAATTGTAGAACAAGAGAGCTAGAAAACATCATAGTGAATGGAAAGCGTTTAGAGATAGAAGTATAGAAGGAGCCAGAGTTATGAAGATTGTAGCACTAGTAGAAAACCAAGGGGATAAACCGTTAAAAAGCGAGCATGGATTAGCTGTATACATAGAATATAGGAACAAAAGATATTTGTTAGATGCAGGAAGTAGTACGTTGTTTTTAGAGAATGCTAAGCACTTAAAAGTAGATTTATCAAGGATTGATGCAGGTATTTTATCCCATGCTCATTATGACCATTCAGGGGGATACGCTGGCTTTTTTGAAGTGAATCAAAGGGCACCGATTTATATAAGAGATCAGGCAAAGGAACCAACCTATACAAAGTTTGGATGGATTAAAAAGTATATAGGGATTCCACAAATGATTTTAAAGCAATATAGCAATCGATTTACTTATATAGAGGGTGATTATAAGTTAGACGAAGGTGTATGGCTCATTCCACATAAAACATCTGATTTAGCATTAAGAGGGAAAAAGATGCATATGGCTAGGAAGGTTGCGGGTAAATTTGTGGATGATGATTTTGCCCATGAACAAAGTCTAGTATTTGAGTGTAGGAATGGGCTTGTTATTTTTAATAGTTGCTCTCATGGTGGGGTGGATAATATTTTAGAGGAAATTAAATGTACATTTCCCGGGAAAAAACTTCTAGCTATGATTGGTGGATTTCACTTAATGGGGGTAGGCGGCGTTAAGACTATGGCTGCTCGTCCAGAAGAGATTAGAGATTTAGCAAGCCGAATTCAAGCTTCTGGTGTAAAAGAAATTTATACAGGGCATTGTACAGGAGAACCTGCTTTTAAAATTTTAAAAGAGGAATTAGGAGAGCAGATAGGTTACTTTAGCACAGGTACTATACTTGAATATGAAGAGGAATAAAAGTAATTCATAAGATAAGGAGACTAAACAATGAATCCGGTAAGGCGTTATGTCGTTTATGGTATGAGTATAGGTGTATTACTAACTGTATTTTATATGTTGATGAGTCATACAGATGTTATGTACTGGCTCTATATACCTATGATAGGTGTAGGGATGCTAATGATTTATATGGAGCTTTTTATTATGCCTAATCTAACGCTTAAGAAACGCTTTTATAGGGCATGGATAACGATAGTGCTAGGCACCGTTTGTATTAGTCTTTTTGGAAGTAATGAAGCCTATCATCTTTATTATCTTTTTGCCCTTTTTTTGCTTGTTCGTTATGTAGAAGGCATCCAAATAAGCTATCCTATCATATTTTTTATGCTGATGTTAGGCATTAGTGTCGCTATTAGAGCAGAATATGGACATGATTTAGTAGTCAATTGGCTCATGCTTTTAGCAGGATATGGCAGTGCACTCGTTATTATGTTGGGAATTAAGTATATTATAAAAATCAATCAAAACTTAGAGCATATGCAGATTCACTTAGTGGAAAAGAATATGGAACTAACTCATGCGTATAATCAGCTAAGAAGAGCTTACGATGATTTAGAAGATTATACGATTATAAAAGAGCGAAGCTATATGTCTAGAGAAATGCATGATACAGTAGGCCATACTTTAACCACTTCTTTAGTGGAGTTAGAGCTATGTAAAATATTGATTAAGGGGCAAGAAGAAGCAGAAAATCGATTAGACCATGTGGCACAACAAGTTCGAAAGGGATTAACAGATTTACGTATGACAGTAAGAAAGCTCAAAGAAGATTTAGATTGGGAACAGGAGATTTATGCTTTAGGCCAGCGTATTTCATGCTATACAGATATTAAGGTGCGTTCACATATAGATAACTTAGGGGGAATCGAATCTAATACTTTAAGATGCATTTATCGGATTGTGCAAGAGAGTTTAACTAATGGGATAAAGCATGGTAAAGCAACAGCTTTTATGATAGAGATTGCCATAAAAGATCAGTGGATTCAGATAGAAATTATGGATAATGGAGAGGGGGCTATTGCTTTTCAACATGGATTCGGACTAAAAGCAATGATGGAAAGGGTAGAGGCTTTAAATGGAAGTATTGCATTTGAAAGTTATAAAGATGAAGGATTTACAGTAAGGGCCACTTTACCTAAGATAGAAAAAAGGAGTCAATAAAATGATTAAGCTGGGCATTGTAGATGACCAAGAATTAATAACAGAGGGATTAAAGAGGATTTTATCTACTTATGAAGATATACAAGTTGTAGTTACAGGAAAGAATGGGGAAGAGGCATTAGAAATTTGTAGGGCATACACATTAGATGTGTTACTTATGGATATAAGAATGCCTAAGATGAATGGCGTAGAAAGTATAAGACTTATTAAAGAGGAAGGACATCCTGTAAAGGTCATTATGCTGACGACCTTTGAAGATGAAGAATATATTGTAAAAGCTATTTCTTATGGAGCCAGTGGCTATTTATATAAGGATATTCCTTATGATAAGCTAGCACAGTGTATTAGAGAGGTATATGAGGGACAATTTATGATGCCTCAAAAAGTGGCACAGGTACTTGCTAAAAATATAGGAAATAGTACCCCTAAGATACAAGAAGTAAACCCATATAACTTAACAGAGCGTGAAATACAAATTGTAGAAATGATAGAGGAAGGTTTTAATAATAAACAAATTGCTAAGGCACTATACATATCCGAAGGGACTGTAAAAAATTATGTATCTAATATTTATGCTAAAACTGAAACAAAGAGCCGTATTGAACTGGTTCATCTGTTAAATCAAATAGAGCCTAGGTCATAGAAGGATATGACTTAGGTTTATTTTTATATGACTTTGTTTGAGATATAGTAAAAAGGGATGATCTACAAACAAGTGAATGGGATTTTAAGAAGGGAGACGTACAATGCATAAGCCATTAGGTTATTTCAGTTATTTAAAAGGGAATAAAGCACAAGTTTTTAAATACAATATATGTTTACTGTCATGTATGGTTGTTTTAGGAATTATTAAAATTTTACTCGTAAGTCAAAATGAAGAACTTATTCATTGTAATTTAAAATATGAATATATGTCCCAAATTAATTTTAAGACTTGTAATGAGGAAATTAAAGATACTATTACAGAAATAGCAGCATTAGAAGAGGTAGAAGCCATTTATCCTTGTCAGTATACCATTACCAATTGTAATACATTATTTGCGGGCTTAGATGAAACTACATATTTGGTAGATGAACATTTCATAAAAGAAATCATGAGGCGTATGGATGCAGAGATTGTTGAAGGGCAGATGCCACAGCAGGATAGTGGAAGGGCACTTATTAGCAGTAGAGTTAAGGAAATTAAAAAGTATACAGATAGCTTAGCTATTGATGGAAATAAAGATGTTTATTATGAAGGAATTTATAAAAGTAGTGAGTGTATCAATTATGTGCCAACAACTATTACAGATTATACTTTATCTTATTTGATTTTACCTGTACTAGGCAGGGAGATACAAATGAATGAAAAAATAAATAGCATTATACAAGGAAAGGCTATTTTATCAAATAGGGAATGGGCACAAAAGGAGAACACATTAGTTTTAAAATCCGTTAATGAAAATTTTAATATTATAATGATCATTATTACCTTAATGACAGCATTAACAGCAGGTGTATTAAGTTATCTACATTATCGAGAAAGGCAAGGAGAGATTGGGTTGTTAAGTACATTAGGATACAGCCATCAGTGGATTATTAAAAGAATTACAAAAGAGGTGATTATTTCTACTACTATGGCAGCACTTGGGGCAAGTGGTTTTCTAGGTGTGTTTTGTAAGCTGTTTAATACATTTATTAATGAGCCTAGAGGATATGCTTTATTTAGGGTAGATACCCATATTATTTTATTAATTTTAACCATTGCACTATTTATGATGGCATTTTCTAGTGTGCCAATTTGGATGATGCTAAGTCAAAAACAATGGATTTATAGTATAGAAAGGAAGCCTTTATGATACGGTTAGAAAATGTTAGTTTGATATATGATTTGCAAAAAGAACAACCTACTTATGCCTTAGCACAAATTCATTTAGAAATTAAACCACAAACTTTTTATGGCATACTAGGACCGTCTGGAAGTGGAAAAAGTTCGCTGCTCTATATTATAGGAGGGGTTATGAATCCTACAACTGGAAAGGTTTATTATAAAGGTGAAAGTTTATATGAAATGGATGAGGAAAGGCGGGCTGCTATAAGGCTTAAAGAGTTTGGATTCATATTTCAGCAGCATCTATTATTGCCCTATTTAGATGTAATACAAAATGTTTTAGTACCTTTAAATACCTATAATCAGGAAAGTATAGATCGGGCAAAAGTATTATTACATCAGTTAGGGCTAGAAAAGGAAATACATAAAAAACCTAATCAGTTAAGTGGAGGACAGTGTCAAAGAGTTGCTATTGCAAGGGCACTTATTAATAATCCTAAGGTGATTTTGGCTGATGAGATGACAGCTTCTTTGGATTATGAAGCAGCTAAAAAGGTACTTAGATTGTTTGACGAGATTAGAAAAGAAGCCACTGTTTTATTTGTTACCCATGATAAGCGTATGATAGAGCATGCAGATGAAACCATTAATTTATGGGATGGAAAGTTGGGGGAATAGGTGTGGAAAATGATTTATGGTCTATGGGACAAAGCTATTGGAGAAAAAAAGCAAGAATGATTATAGGTTTATTAGCTGTGCAAATGACCATCATAATTTTTATTTTAAGTGTGGGATGTTCATTATTAGATGGGATTGTGTATGGTATAGGTTTTGGTCATGACCGATGTGCTATTATTTCTCCTAAGGGGCAAAAGATGGAGGAAGCTAAGGCATTATTTGAAAAGCATGACAAGGTAGTAGAGGTTATGGTAGGGGCTTATCAACATGTCAATTCTAAAGTGATTTTTAGTGCGCTAGGTGGAACGCCATTTATAAAACTAAAACCAGAGGACTTACTCACTTTAATGGATGAATATGGGGTTAAACTTATAAAAGGAGACATGCCTCAAAATGAAAATGAAGTGTTGGTGACCATACAAGGTCTTTTTATGGCAGAAGGTGAAATAGGGGGTTATATAGGGGAAGGACAAGGTGATAATGCGTTAGGTTTAAATGGAACGTATAAAGTCAGTGGTCTCATTCAAACAGATTATAATATGGTGTTAGGGAGAACGAATCAGAAAGAAACGCTTTTTGTATTGGTAGAAGATAAGATAGATGATGAGGTGATGACATTTATAAGCAAGCATCAAGCGCTTTATGAAAGAAGATTTGGAGCAATAGATGTAGCACATCTTATTGAGCAGATTAGGGAAAACTTAGGTATTTTAATGACCTGTATGTTGATTTTATTATATATACAGCTTAGAAGTACGGTGGGTAGCTTACTAAATGCCTATTTAAATCAGCGACTGGGAGAAATAGCTTTACTCCATATTTTGGGTTATAGTAAAAGAGAAATCACAAAAAGATTAATGAAAGCATATGGTTGGATGATTGGTATAGGCGGTATATTAGGGATTTTAGGAGGGCACATTTGTCTTATTTTATTCTATTATATGTATTGTCAAACACGGGCAGTATATTATACACTATGGCATCCTTTATATTGGATTGTACCAGTTGCTATGTTAAGTTTATTATTGAGTGTTAGTTTAAGAAAAAGCTATAAAAAATTAAAAAACGTAGAATGGACCGATATTTTGAAGAGTTAGGTGAAATCTATATGATAAGATATTAATTTTAGAAGATAAAGGTTGTAAAATAAAGGAAATATGCTAGAATATAGTTAATAATCAAAATATTTAAAACTGAAGGAGAAAGCGATGAAAAAGATACTATTTGTAGCTTCAGAGTGTGTTCCTTTTATTAAAACCGGAGGATTAGCTGATGTTGTAGGAACTTTACCTAAAATGTTTGACAAAAGCAAATATGATGTTAGAGTAGTTTTACCAAGTTATACTTGTATTCCATGGGAGTATAGAAGTAAGTTTGAGTATATTACACATTTTCATATGGAAATGGGATGGTTTAAAGAGCCACATCATGTAGGCATTATGAGTATGAAATATGAAGGTATTACTTTTTATTTTATAGACAATGAATATTATTTTAGTGGTTGGGCGCCTTATGGAACAATGCGATTTGATATTGAGAAGTATAGCTTTTTCTGTAAAGCAGCATTAGCCATTCTGCCAACATTAAATTTTCATCCCGATATTATTCACTGTCATGATTGGCAAGCAGGACTTGTACCTGTATTTTTAAAGACGGTATTTAATGATAATCCATTTTATTGGAATATCAAGACCATTATGACGATACATAATCTTAAATTCCAGGGCATATGGGATATTAAGACGATTCAAGGTATTACAGGCCTTCCAAGTTACCTTTTTACACCAGATAAGCTAGAATATAAAAATGATGCTAATATGCTAAAGGGTGGTTTAGTTTATGCAGATTATATTACCACAGTAAGTGAAACATATGCTTGGGAGATCCAATTAGATTATTACGGAGAAGGTTTAGATGGACTGCTTAGAGCAAGGAGTAATTCTCTTTGTGGTATATTAAATGGTATTGACTATAGTAGTTACAATCCAATTTCAGACAAGCGTATTTTCTATAATTATTCCAGCTGGAACTTTAGAACAGAAAAAGTAAAGAACAAGAGGGCCCTTCAAGCTGAACTAGGTCTTCCTGTAGATGATAATAAATATATGATTGCCATTATTTCAAGATTAACCGATCAAAAAGGTCTAGACCTTATTGATTATGTAATGAATGGCATTTGTGATGAAAATGTGCAACTGGTTGTACTTGGTACTGGAGATGCACAGTATGAAAATATGTTTAAACATTATCAATGGATTATGCCAGGACATGTATCTGCAAATATCTATTACTCAGATGATTTGGCACATAAACTTTATGCCGCAGCAGATTCTTTACTTATGCCATCACGTTTTGAGCCATGTGGCTTAACACAGCTTATTGCCCTTCGCTATGGAACAGTGCCTATTGTAAGGGAAACAGGTGGTCTTAAAGATACGGTAGAGCCTTACAATGAATTTGAAGGAAAAGGAACAGGTTTCACTTTTGCCAACTATAATGCAGATGAAATGCTTAGTATGATTAACTATTCTAAAAAAGTTTATTTCCAAGACCGGGAGGAATGGAATCATATGGTGGCAAGAGGTATGAAGATGGATTATTCATGGAATCGTTCAGCAAGAGTATATGAGGAGTTATATAATCGTTTAACATAAATTAAAATGAAAATAAAAGGTGAATCACACTGCAATAAAATAGCAAGTGTAATTCACCTTTTTGTATTTAAAAGTTTATTCTGTTTTAAAGCAAAGCTTAATTTCCTCAGTATCTGTTTGAAGTTGAGTCAGTTTAACACCGGCTGCTTCGAACATTCTAGTAGAAGCCTTAACGGCATCAGAATCAGCATATTTATTTGAAAGGTAAATCACCTCGCGGATACCAGATTGGATAATGGCTTTACAGCACTCATTACAAGGAAAGAGCGCAACATAAATTTTGGCACCAACTAAAGACTTACCACGTGCATTTAAGATAGCATTGAGTTCAGCATGTACTACAAAAGGATACTTTGTAGAGAGAAAATCACCCTCTCTTTCCCATGGGAACTCATCATCAGAGCAACCAATAGGAAGACCATTGTAACCTACACTTAAAATGGTATTATGATTTAGGCCATTTGAATGATCACCACTTACAATACAAGCCCCAACCTGTGTGTTAGGATCTTTACTACGTTTTGCAGCGAGTAGTGCAATCCCCATAAAATAGTCATCCCAAGAGATATATTCTTGTCTTTTCATTGAAACCTCCTTAGTATACATGTTATTGTATAAATTTTTGTAAATATCGGTTTAATATTTTATATTGAGCTAAAATAAGTTAATTTAAGTATAATCTTGTTTGCATAAGGATTCAATAATGAACGTGTGATTTGTTATATTATACCAAATAAAAACTTCAGATTTTTTCTAGTATCAGTAGAAAAAGTTGTGTATAATAATAATCATCATTTAAGGGATAATAATTATTGTTAAATAAAATATTTCATAAAATATAAATGTTTTACTTATGTAAAATAATTTTATATAAAGAAAGGATGGGGATTGATTTGAAGATTTATATTAAAAAGAGAGATGGAAGATTAGAAGAATTATGCCCGGCTAAAACAAAGAAAATGGTAGACTTTGCTTGCAGGGGACTAGCAGATTGTGACCCTATTGAATTGGAGTTGGATGCAAAAATTCAATTTAGAGATGGCATGACAACAAGGGAAATCCAAAAAATCCTAATTCAAACAGCTATCGAAAAAGTAATTGTTACCCAGGAGGACGCTTATGGGAACCAAATTAAAACGACTAATATTAATTGGCAATATGTAGCAGCAAGATTACTTTGTTATGATTTATATAAAGAAGCAGCAATTAGTAGGGGTTATACTCATTTTGGTTACGGTAAATTTGAAGAGCTATTTGATAAACTTATTGAGATGAATCTTTATGGGAGTTATTTAAAAGAAGCTTATACAAAAGAAGAGATTAAAGCGTTAGCAGACTATATTAAGCCAGAAAGAGATGAACTCTTTAACTATGAAGGGATTAAACTTTTAGCAGATCGCTATCTTGTAAAAGGTTTTAATAAAGAAGTTATGGAGCTACCACAAGAAAGATTTTTAATCATTGCAATGCATCTTGCAATACCAGAAGGAGAAGATAAGGTTTACTATGCTAAAGCATTTTATGATATATTAAGTCAGCTTAAAATGACAGTAGCAACGCCTACATTGGCTAATGCAGGAACAGTTTATTATCAATTGAGTAGTTGCTTTATTTCAACTGTAGGAGATAATTTGTGGTCTATTTATGATGTTAATCAAAAATTTGCACAGGTATCAAAACATGGTGGGGCATTAGGAATTTATCTTGGGAAGGTTCGTGCCTTAAATAGTGAGATTAGAGGCGTTAAAAATTCTTCAGGTGGTATTGTTCCTTGGGCAAGATTATATAATGATACAGCTGTAGCTGTAGATCAATTAGGGAGAAGAAAAGGAAGTGCGTCTGTTACTTTAGATATATGGCATAAAGATATTTATGACTTTCTAGACCTTAAAACGAACAATGGAGATGATAGAAGAAAAGCCCATGATATTTTCCCTGCAGTGAGTATTCCAGATTTATTTATGGAACGATTAGAAAGAAGAGAAAGCTGGTCTTTATTTGATCCTTATATGGTTCAAAAATTGATGGGCTTTAACTTAGAAGATAGTTATGATGAAATAGATAATAAAGCTTTTACAGAAAGATACTTAGCTTGTGAAGCCAATCCATTATTAGATCGTATTACGGTTCCATGTCTAGAGGTTATGAAAAAAATTATGATTAGTGCTGTGGAAACAGGTACACCTTTTGTATTCTTTAGAGATACAGTTAACCGCACTAATCCAAATAAGCATAAAGGGATGATCTATGCATCAAACCTTTGTCATGAGATTGCTCAAAATATGAGTGAAAGTGAACTTATAGAAGAAACAGTTACATTAGCAAATGGACAAACAGAAATTATAACTAAAGTAAAAGCAGGGGATATGGTAACATGTAACTTAAACTCTGTTAACCTAGGACAAGTTGAATTAGAAGAGTTAAAAGAGTGTATTCCACTTCAAATTCGTATGCTAGATAATGTCATTACGCTTAATAAACTACCAGTTAAAGAAGCTGAGATTACTAGCGATAAATATCGTGCCATTGGACTTGGGACAAGTGGATATCACCACTATCTTGTAAAGCATGGTATTATGTGGGAAAGTGAAGAACACTTAAAAGCGGCAGATGAGCTCTTTGAAGAAATAGCTTATCAAGCGATTAAAGCATCTATGGAACTTGCAAAGGAAAAAGGTGCTTATGAAGCCTTTGAAGGTTCTGAGTGGCAAACAGGTGCTTACTTTGATCAAAGAGGTTATACATCTGAAAGATGGCAAATGCTTAAAGCGGATGTGGCAAAATATGGACTTCGTAATGGTTATATTATGGCCGTAGCGCCAACAGGTAGCACATCTAATATTGCCAATACAACAGCAGGAATTGATCCAATCTTTAAGAAATTCTTTGTAGAAGAGAAAAAAGGAAGCTTTACACCAAAGACAGCACCAGATTTATGCCAAGAAAACTTCTGGCTCTATAAAGAAGCACATCATATTAATCAGCTATGGAGTATTAAAGCTTGTGGTATTAGACAACGTCATATTGACCAAGCACAATCCTTTAACTTATATATCACACCTCAAGTTAGTGCTAAAGATATATTAAATATGTATATTGAGTCTTGGAGGAATCAGGTAAAAACGCTTTACTATGTACGTAATCAATCTTTAGAAATGGATGAATGTACAAGCTGTTCAAGCTAATCATATTACGGTAAAAGATAAAACATAAGTAAGACGATAAGTAGAAGTGTTACTTAATAAAAAGACGCCAAGTGAAATGGCAAGGTTTTAAGGAAAAGGTAGAGGTGATACTATGCAAAAAAAGCGTATCTTTAATGAAAATGGGGACCGTGGTACACAGTCTATTATTGGAGGAAATACAACCAATTTAAGAGAATGGAATCGTATTAAATACGATTGGGCACAAACACTTTATCGTACTATGCTCAATAACTTTTGGATTCCAGAAGAAATCTCACTTAATGAAGATGTAAAAGGGTTTCCATACTTAACAGAGGGAGAGAGAAGAGCCTTTGATAAGATCATTGCATTCTTAAACTTCCTAGATTCTATTCAAAGTGAAAACTTACCTCATTTATCACGTTATATAACAGCACCAGAGGTAGCATCACTGTTAAATCTTCAAGCTTTCCAAGAAGAAATCCATGCACAAAGTTACTCTTATGTATTAGATACAGTAACGAATCCTATTACAAGAGATAAAATTTATGATGAGTGGAGAGAAGATGAACATCTTTTAAAACGTAATAAATTTATTGCGGGAATTTATGAAGCATTTAATGAAGAACCTAATGAGAAGAACTTCCTAAGAGCAGTTATGGCGAATTATATTTTAGAAGGAATTTATTTTTATTCAGGATTTAGCTTTTTCTATACCTTAGCAAGACAAGGTAAGATGACTGCTACAAGTACCATTTTTAAATATATTAACCGTGATGAGATTACACACCTTGTACTCTTCCAAAATATCATTAAAGAGATGAAAAAGGAAAATACAGACCTCTTTACTAAGGAATTAGAAGAAGAGTTTAGAGAGATGATGCGCACTGGTGTAGAACATGAAATTGCCTGGGGACAATATGTAACAGGTAATAATATTATGGGTATTAATGACCAACTGATTGATAAATATATTAAATACCTTTCTAATCAGAGATTAAAAGCAATTGGTATGGAAATACTTTATCCAGAAGTAGTAGAAAATCCAATGGCTTGGATTGAAAGTTTTTCAAACTTAAATAATACAAAAACAGATTTCTTTGAAGCAAAAGTAACGAATTATACAAAGGCAGCGGTTTTTGATTTTGATAGCTTAGAGTAAACAGAAGAAACTCCCTTATTCATGATATTCAGTAATGAATGAACATGAATGGGGAGTTTTATTTTGACTAAAAGTCACCATAACATGTTAATGTTTAGTGAAAATTTTGTTTTTTGACTGTATTATGTGTAGTAATTTGAGTAAAATAGAAGAAACAGAGAAATGAGGGGGATATAATGAATTCAGTTGAAGATGAAGCTATTTTGAAAGAGATGATTTATGAAAAAGATTATGAATGTCCTATATGCAAAACAACAATAAAAAGAAAAGTCATAAAGGGAAGTAAAAATAAATTAGTAGGAATAGACTTTGATCTAAATGCACGTTATGAGAAGGTTAATCCATTGTATTATGAAGTAGTGGTTTGTGAGATATGTGGCTTTGCACAACTTAACAAAAGAGAGGAAATGCTAACACCAACAGAAATCAAGCTTATAAGGGACAACATTAGTATGAAGTTTCTTGGAAGAAAATACAGCATGTATTATACAAGTGAAGAAGCTGTAGATCGTTATAAGCTTGCTTTATTAAATGCAATCGTTAGAAATGCCACAGAAGGTGAGAAAGCTTATATTGCTCTAAAATTAGCATGGCTTTATAGAGAGATGCAAGATGTTGAAGAAGAAAAAAGATTTCTAGAAGAAGCTTTAAGTGGTTTTTTAAATGCGTATCAAAAAGAAGGATTTCCAATATTTGAAATGGATGAAGAAGTCGTGTGCTATTTGATTGCAGCATTAAGTTATCAGGTAGAAAATTATAAACAAGCTAAAAAATGGATTCAAGTAATTTTAAAGAATCAAAAAGCATCTTCTAAATTGAAAGATAGGTGTTTTGAACTTAAAGCGATGATATCAGCTAAAGAAAAAGAACTTAAAGCATTAGAGCAATCAGAAGAAATTTTGTATTAAGAATAAGTTGATATTTTTTAAGTAGAATGTAATATAGATAGATTAAATTATTTAATAAGGAGGCATTATGACGATGATTCAATATAATAATTTATACAATAATAAGAATATGAAAGTCATTAATGAGCTAGGATGTGTTAAGGTGTTCGAGCACCAAAAAGATTTAAGTGTTTATTCACCAGTGGAAGCAATTAATGCGTATTATGCTGCAAAGATGAATGTACGAAAAAGGCAGGTATTGATAGAACTAAATGGAAATGCCTTTACAATTAGTGCAGGAAGTATGCAGTGGATGTCTGGTGATGTAGATATGGTAGCAGATGTGAAAGGTATTGGGGATTTATTTGGAAAAGCGCTTTCTTCTAAAGTGACTAAAGAATCGGCTATTAAACCTAAATATAAAGGAAATGGCCTTTTAATGCTTGAGCCAACGTATAAACATATTTTGCTAGAAGAAGTTTCCCAGTGGAAGGGACTTGTTTTAGATGATGGGCTATTTTTAGCTTGTGATTCTAATATTACGCAAAAGGTAGTTGCTAGAACAAATCTTTCTTCAGCTGCATTAGGAAATGAAGGATTATTTAATCTTTGTTTAATGGGGCAAGGAATTGCTGTTCTTGAAAGTCCGGTGCCAAGAGAAGAACTTATTGAATTTAATTTACAAGATGATGTATTAAAAATAGATGGTAATATGGCGATTGCATGGTCTAATAGTCTAGAATTTAAAGTAGAGAAATCAGGCAAGAGCTTATTAGGCTCAGCTGTATCTGGAGAAGGTTTTGTTAATGTGTATAGAGGAACTGGTAAGGTATTAGTTGCACCGTCTTTATAAATGATAAAAATAAAAAATATTTTTTAGAAGTAAGTAGATCATTAGCAGAATAAATTTAAAAGCAAGGTTTCATAATAAGAAAATAAGAGCAAGGCAGTTTAATGAGAGCTATTGTTAGAGAAAGGAATTTTGTTATGAAATATGCAGTACTTTCACCAGAGCATCGCTTAATTTGTTTTGATCATAGTAATCAAGTTGCAGAATATTGTTTAAGAGTAGATAATGATTCATTAAATGACTACTGTGAGAGTCAGGAATGGGTTTATGAAACGATGACACCTACAGAAATTGGACAGCTTTATACAGAGATTGGCGCAGTAGATGGTGGATGTCAAATTTATGAAACAAGAGATATCTTAGAGACGATGAAAGAACAGGGAGCAGAGCAAGAATATATTGATCAGGCAAATGACCTGTTTAATAGCAGAGAGCTTCATGATGAAATCAATTGCCCTGGCTTTATAGAAGATGTATTAGGAGAGATGACACCTATTACAGCAGCCCAAATGACAGATGGCATTTATTTTATGGATAATATTGATTCACCAAGAGAAGAAAAAGATAATGGATAAGAAAGAGGCAGAAGACAATAAGTTTTCTGCCTTTTGTTACAATAATTGTAAAAAATTCTAATACCATGTATATCGAATATGCTATAATACTCGAAGATTATATGGAGGTATACAAATGTTAAAAAGAATGAATATAGGGCATAAGATTACATGGTTTACTGGTGGAATCATATTCTTGATTGTCATTGTAATAGGAATGAGCCTTTCAAATTTATCACAAGCAAATTCAATTCAAACTTTTAATAATAATAATGTAGAACTTTTAGAAGCTATTGCATCAGGAATAGATATAGAAGCACTAGAAGAGGTATTAAGCAGTCAAGATGAGGAAAGTGACAGTTATAAACAAGTACATAGTTATTTAAATAAGGCATTTAATACAACATCATTAACTTATCTTTATACAATGGTGTATGATTATAAGGCAAAAAAGTCTTATTACTTAGTAGATGCACAAGACTTGACATCAGATGAACACAGCTCTTTAGGAGAAATAGATGTTGAAGGTGAAGAGATAGAAGCAGAGTTTTTTACTCTAGGTGAGGCAGTTGTTTATGATATCATTCGTACAGAATGGGGAGAGTTAATGACCATTGAACTTCCGATTTATGAAAATGAAGAAGGTCAGGTCATTGTATTAGCAGCAGATATTGCAGCAGATACAGTTATTCAGCAAGGTACACAATTTAGAATAGCGCTTTCTTTAGGATTAGGTATTATGATGTGTGTTCAATTAGCAGCTGTATATTTTTGTATTAATAGATTATTAACTAAAAGTATAAAAGCGCTTAGTGAAGTCATTGAAGCAACAGCAGAATTTGATTTAAGTGATATGGAAGCTGGAGAATCATTAGCCAAACGACATGATGAGATCGGTGTGATTGCTAGTAGTGTTGTTTCAATGAGAAAGAAATTAAAAGAAAAGGCTAAAAAAACTCAAGAGGTAGCCACAAGTGTTAATATGTCTACAGAAGAGATTCATGGACGTATCGAACAGCAAACCATTTCCACTCAACAAATCAGTGCAAGTGTTGAAGAATTAGCAGCAAGTATCAATGAACAAGTTAATTCTTCAACAGAAGGAAGTAAAACAATTGGGCTACTTAATCAAATGATTGAATCCTTTAATCAAGAGATTTTACAAATTAATCATTTAGTACATATAACAAAAGAAACAAGTGAAAAAAATAAACAGTCTATCGACAAATTACAAACAAGTTATAAGAATAATCAGGGAACATCTAAAGAAGTAGATGAAAAAATGCAACAACTCATTTCAAGTTCACTTGCAATTAAAGATATTATTAAAGTTATTACAGAGATTGCAGAACAAACTAATTTACTTGCTTTAAATGCAGCAATCGAAGCAGCTAGGGCAGGTGAAGCTGGAAAAGGATTTGCCATTGTAGCAGATGAAATTAAGAAATTGTCTAATGATACAGCATCTTCTACGGAACAGATTGAAGAAATTATTACACATATGACAAGAGAAGTAGAACTTACTAACACAGCAATGGAAGCATTAATGGAGAATAATGAACAGATAGGTATGGTATCTAGTCAAGTAATAGGAACCTCTAATGATATGGAAAATGATATCGATAAAATTCTTTTAGGAATGAATCAAATTAAAGGCTTTATACAAGAAATTGAATCTTATAAGGATGTAGTTAAGAGAAGCAGTGACATTGTAGTGGAGGGAACAGAACAATACTCAGCAATCTCAGAAGAAATTTCATCTTCTATTCAGAATGAGGCCGAAGTTATTGAACAAATATTAAGTATTGCACAAGAAATGAAAGAACGTGCACAGGAGTTACAAGAAACTGTAGAAGAGTATAAATTATAGACTGCACTAAATGTAATGGCTATATTTTAGAGTGATTCAGTGGATCAATCTAATGGAAATGAAGTACAATTGTCAACTTGAGGAGTTTATGTTAGTATAAGAGGTACAAACTAGAAGGAAAGTAGAGAATAAAACATGATTCCAAATTGTCCAAAATGTAACTCAGAATACACATATGAAGATGGCAGTATGTATGTATGCCCAGAATGTGCTCATGAATGGAGCCAACTAGAAGAAGCTTCACATGATGAAGATGTAAAAGTTTATAAAGATTGCAACGGAAACATCTTACAAGATGGTGACTCTGTAACAGTTATTAAAGATCTTAAAGTAAAAGGTAGCTCTTTAGTAATTAAAATTGGAACAAAAGTAAAAAATATCCGTTTAATCGATGGAGACCATGATATTGATTGTAAAATTGATGGAATTGGTGCAATGAAACTTAAATCTGAATTTGTAAAGAAATTATAATTTAAGTATAGAAATCTAAAGACTATATAGAAGAAGGCGATTGCATATAAAGGCAATCGCCTTTTTTATACTGTGCATTTAGTAGTGATTATATATGAGCCTCTGTATAGTAATATGCGAATATGTAAAACTAATAAAAAAGGC
>SVDC01000136.1 GCA_015058045.1 Cellulosilyticum sp. | reverse complement strand
ACACTCAACAAACGGTTAAGCAAACATTATGTAGTATTTGTTTTTGAAAGTATAATGAGTAAAGAACACTCATGAGAGAAGGGACACCCGAAAGGGTGTTTTTGGTTTTTCGAGATTAAAAAGAGATATGGGAATAGAAGAATTATTCAAAGTCCATATGTCTTTTACTCTCAAACGGAGATAATATCCTAATGATTTGAGAGACAGTAAAAAATTTGTTAGAAGTATTATAAGAAATAGAATGAATAAATGCTAAAAGGATGTTATACTAGAAGAGTAATATCTATTAAAGGATAATAATTATTAAAGATGATATAGGAGTTGAAAACATGGCAGGAAATCAAATGATTTGTTTCTGTAAACAAGTAGATTATATTACAATTAGAAAAGCAATGATTGAGGGTGCACGTACTGTAGAAGAAATTAAAGAAATGACAGGTGCAGGTACAGGTTGTGGACGTTGCATTCCTGAAATTGAAAAAATCTTAGCATCTGTATGTGGATGTACTCAAACTTCATTAGAATCAGTAGTAAATGCTGTTAAAGATGGAGCAGATACAGTTGAAAAAGTTGGAGAAGTAACAGGTGCAGGAACTAGATGTGGTAGATGTAAAGCACTCATTCAAAATGTAATTGATTTAAAAAAATAATAAATGAATAAAGCAAAACCTGTTAATGAAAATCAAGACCTCATTAGCAGGTTTTATTTTTCAATTACTATTTATTTTTTGCATCACAAAAAAGCCATTTATGTGGCTTTTTATATAAGTATATTTTTACAATGCATACAATTCTTTTACTTTACTATAATAAATTCTAATAAACTTATTGATACCAACTACCTTAGCAACCTTTTTAGGCTTTCCTTCTGATTCTTTTTTTAACATATACAAATATATAGGATCATCTTGTGGTTTATTACTTTTTAGGCAATTCATTACTTCATAAGCAGTCTTTCGCAATAATGAGGAACCTCTCTTGGAAATCTTTCTATTCGTTCCGATAAACTTTCCTGATTGATATGGAGGTGCATCTATGCCGGCATAAGCTATCAATGTTTTGCTACTATGAAATCTTTGTATATCACCTATTTCAGCGATTAATTTTACAGCTAATACTTCACCCACACCATTGAGTTCTCTAACGACATCATATTCTCGTAACCCCCTTGCAAGTTCTTGCATTTTTGCTAGAATGATTGCAAGAGTTTTATCAATTTCTCTGAGAACTCTTACTGCTTCTAATACCATTACTTGAGTTGTAGTATTAGAGGGTAATGTTGGGATACCTCCTTGAGCTAGCTCATAGATTGCTATGGCTTTTGACTCACTTTGGTGGTATCCTTTCTTTTTTGCCCAAGTTGCATAGTTACTAATAAACTGCTTCTGTGATTTGTTTTTAATATTATCAAAATGCCAATATTTCTCTACAAAATCATTCAGTTTATCGTTCTCAGGATGAATGGAGCGATTATTTAACATTCGTTTTATTCCAGGCATTGTAAGATCCAATATATTTGTCAAGGCTAACTTACTTTCTATTCGTAATTTAATATAGTGAGCGTATTGCCTTCCCAAAAATCTAAGTTCTACATATGTTTCTGCGGAAACTTCATGTTTCATGAGGTGATACCAGTTATCTAGACCATAATTAGCTATTTTTATAGCATCCATCTTGTCTGTTTTAACTTTTCTTAAACTTTTATTAGCGTACTTTTTCATTACTAGAGGATTAATGACAGCTACAAAAACATTATTTTCCTCTAAATAGCTTAAAACAGGTAGATGATAATTCCCTGTTGCTTCAAGAATAACTTTTACTTCATCATTAAAGCTTTTTATAAGAGATACAAGTTCTGAGAGTTGTGTATCTGTATGAGTTATTTCATAAGGTGACCTAATTATTTCACCACAAGGTTTTAAAATACATACTGTACTTTTGTCTTTGGAAATATCAATACCTATACTTATCATTTTACAGTCTCCTTATATAACGTATTTTGTAAAGGCGTCCATCTACACTTATTTAGATTCATTTTGGTTCGTTACACGAAAGCTCTATAGAGTTTCAACCTGCTTAATTGAATGCATACAATAAGGCGATGGCTGATAGTTTATATTGCGAGCGTAGGAGCTCAAGGGGCTGTACGTCAGACCAATACTGGCCTTATTATACGTAAAAAAATAAGTGTAAATGTAATCATGCTATGATTTACATTTACACTTATACAGTACCAAATAGTACAGTTATTTGATGTACTATTTCAGATAGAACTTAATACAGGTGAAGAGGAGAGATTATATCAGTATAGGTTTATATAAATATAGTAGACTTGAAGTTAGATATTGTATGCTTATAGGGGCAAGGCATTACAGATTTAAATTCAGCAACATATAAGGTGCATATTAGTTGTAGTGAGAAAGTGGGAAGGATATATAGTTTGTATGCGTATAGAGAACAGATAAGGATCTAGCTGTATTGGTTGATAAGACTAAAGAAAGAATACACAAGAGTATATGAATTCAGGGAGTCAGAGCAAAAACTGTGTATAAGGTTGTGGATATTATGTGGATAAAATGTTGATAGAAAAATGGATAAAAAAAGTAAAAAAAAACACAAGAAAAGCGTTGACTTATGTAGGATTATGCTGTAATATTATACAAGTCAGCGGGCAATACCACTGATAACAAATGAACTTTGAAAACAAAATAGTAACCATAAAACCAGTCGATTCATTAAGTCTCTACGGAGACGAATGAGTACATTATGTACTAGTAAATATGAACATTAATGTTCACGAGTAACAAATACTCGAGTCAATCAAATTTTTTATGAGAGTTTGAT
>SVDC01000043.1 GCA_015058045.1 Cellulosilyticum sp. | reverse complement strand
ACACTCAACAAACGGTTAAGCAAACATTATGTAGTATTTGTTTTTCAGAGTATAATGAGTAAAGAACACTCATGAGAGAGAAGACATCCGAGAGGATGTCTTTTTTTTTATACTAAAAAGTATTAGGCATGTAGACTATATTTTTCATTATAGAAAGATAAAAATAGTACAAGTTTTAGTCGATAAATGTCTTGAAATTCTTTTTAATTTAGTGTATTTTAATAATATATTCTGTACGACTGGCGGATAAGTGGGAGCACCCACAGGGAGTACAGACAAGTGAGTATAGAAAGAGTAAGATGACTCTGTTTTATACACTCGTGAAAAATGCCGACCGCCTGGGCGACCTTATTTAGGTTGCTCAGGCGGTTTTTTATTTGCTTTAAAAGTAGCCTAAATAGAGACTAAACTCATTAACAAATAAAACTACTTATAAAGGAGAATAAGCATGATTTCATTACAGCAAGAATTATTAAACAATCCATATCCAGGTAGAGGTATTGTTATTGGTCGCTCTAAGGATGGTAAAAGTGCAGTTACAGCTTACTTTATCATGGGAAGAAGTGAGAATAGTAGAAACCGCATTTTTGTAGAAGATGGTGAAGGAATTCGTACGCAGGCCTTTGATCCATCTAAATTAAGTGATCCAAGCTTAATTATTTATGCTCCAGTACGTGTACTTGGAAATAGAACGATTGTAACAAATGGCGATCAAACAGATACAGTTTATGAATTAATGGATAAAGAGTTTACTTTTGAAGCTGCATTAAAAACAAGAGAATTTGAACCAGATGGACCAAACTATACACCAAGAATTTCAGGTATTATGCATGTAGAAGGTGGAAAATTTGATTATGCAATGTCTATCTTAAAAAGTAATAACGGAGATCCAACTTGCTGTAATCGTTACACATTTACATATGATAATGCAAAAGATGGAGAAGGACGTTTTATCCATACTTATAAATGTAATGAAAATCCATTACCAAGTTTTGAGGGAGAACCAAAGGTAGTTGAAATTCCAGATGATATTGATGGTTTTACAAGTATGCTTTGGGAAAGTTTAAATGAAGAAAATAAAGTATCATTATTCGTAAGATATATTAATATTGAAACAGGTAAATATGAAACACGTATTATTAATAAAAATAAATAATATATGGTAAATAATAAATATGAAATAGTCGGGAATAAGTGATTATAACAGTTCAAAAATAGATACTCTTATCCATAAAAGTATTACATAGTGATAGAGTATCAAAGAGTAAAATAGGATAGATAACAAAGTGGGATATAACAAAGTAAATGGTAGTAGATAAGAACGGAAGAAAGTGAAATTAAATTAAGCAAATAACATGGAGGAAATAGTGATGAAAGAATTAGAATTAAAATATGGTTGTAATCCAAATCAAAAACCATCTAGAATTTTTATGAACGAAGGAAAACTTCCTATTGAAGTATTAAATGGTAAACCAGGATATATCAATTTCTTAGATGCTTTTAATGGATGGCAATTAGTTAAAGAGCTTAAAGAAGCTACAGGACTTCCAGCAGCAACATCTTTTAAACATGTTTCACCAGCAGGTGCTGCAGTTGGTCTTCCACTTAGTGATGTGGAAAGAAAAATAAATTGGGTAGATGATCTAGGAGAACTTACACCACTTGCAAGTGCATATGCAAGAGCTAGAGGTGCAGATAGAATGTCTTCATTTGGTGATTTTATTGCGTTATCAGATGTATGTGATGTATGTACAGCTCAAATTATTAAACGAGAAGTATCAGATGGAATTATTGCACCAGGTTATGAGCCAGAAGCATTAGAGATTTTAAAAAGTAAAAAAAGAGGAACCTATAATATTATTCAAATCGATGCAAATTATGTTCCAAATCCAATAGAACATAAAGAAGTATTTGGAATAACATTTGAGCAAGGACGTAATGAGTTAAATATTAATAAAGAGTTTATTAGTAATATGGTAACAGAAAATAAAGAGATTCCTGAACTTGCTAAGATTGACCTTATTATTTCTCTTATTACTTTAAAATACACACAATCTAATTCAGTATGTTTTGCCAAAGGTGGTCAGGCAATTGGTATTGGTGCAGGTCAACAATCAAGAATTCATTGTACACGTTTAGCAGGACAGAAGGCAGATAACTGGTTCCTTCGTCAGGCGCCACAAGTATTAAGTCTTCCATTTAAAGAAGATATTGGTCGTCCAGATCGTGATAATGCTATTGACTTATATATTGGAGAAGAGTATATGGATGTACTTGCTGATGGTGCATGGGAACAAGTTTTCACAGAAAAACCAGCAGTATTTACAAAAGAGGAAAAAAGAGCATGGCTTGATCAAATGCAAGATGTTGCATTAGGTTCAGATGCATTCTTCCCATTTGTAGATAATATTGAAAGAGCATATAAGAGTGGTGTCAAATATATTGCTGAGCCAGGTGGATCTAAGAGAGATCAAGATGTTATTGAGGCATGTAATAAACATAATATTGCCATGTGCTTTACAGGTATTCGTTTATTCCATCACTAAGATACTAATTAATTTAAAGAGTTATAAGATCATCATCTAAAAAGTTTTATGGTATACAAACTTATGAAGTTAAAGGGATAGAGGAATTTAGTTAGAAAAGAATAGAAAAACGTTGTAGTTCATCAGTAGTTACTCTGAACCAGAATTACAGCGTTTTTTAATAGATATAGTATTTGAAGCGTCAATAAAAATATAAAAAGTATGGCCTATAAAAAAATTAGGTTAAAACCTATTTTCAATATTAAAATTAGATAAATTAAATTAATTAAAAGGAAATATACAGTGTCATTGAGAGGTAAATGTCTTAAAAACATACTTTTATAGATATTACAAATATATAGATATAGAACAAGGTAACATAGTTAATAGGAATAGGAACATAATTTATTGTAAGAATCATATAATTAAATTAGGATAAATGTTAAATTAAATGTGATAAATTATTATAAAGATTAATATATTTTATAAAAAGTACATAATTTTGTATTGACATTTAATGGGGATAGCGATAGTATATGAATATAATAATTCTGAAAAAACAAGTGAATTGGAATCAATTTCTATAGAATGTAAAAAGTAGGTAATAATAATATCTATTTTTTTATTTTAGTCTTATTGGAAACGATTCCAAAAGGGTTAATATAAGAATTATAAGTAAAAAAATCTGGAGGTGAACTAGTGAATCGAGCAAGTGGCATATTAATGCATATTACTTCACTACCACAAGAAGAAGGTATAGGAACATTTGGTAAAAAGGCATATGAATTCGCAGATTTTTTAAAGGCATCTGATCAAATGTATTGGCAGATATTACCCTTAGGGCCAGTAGGATATGGAAATTCACCTTATCAAGCATTTTCGGCTTTTGCAGGAAATCCATATATGATAGATTTACAAAAATTAGTTGAGGATGGACTTTTATCAAAAAATGAAGACCTTTGTTTAGATAAAAATAGAAACGATTCCAATAAGGTTGATTTCGAAACAGTTATACCATTAAAACTTAAATTATTACATAAAGCTTATGAAGCAAGTAAAGAAAATGAAGCTTTAAAAGATGCAATTAATCAATTTAAAGAAGAAAATGCAAGTTGGTTAGCAGATTATAGTTTATTTATGGCTGTAAAAGCTGAATTTAATGAAGTAGGCTGGCAAGAATGGGATAAAGATATTAAATGTAGAAAAAAAGAAGTCCTAGAAGCCTATCAAATAAAACTTCAAGATACAATTGAATTTTGGAATTTTATACAATATGAATTCTTCAAGCAATGGTATGAGTTAAAAAAATACGTTAATGACTTAGGAATTAAGATTATTGGAGATATACCAATCTATGTATCGGCTGATAGTAGTGATACATGGGCTCAACCAGAGCTGTTTAAATTAGATAAAGAATGTCAACCTATTACTGTAGCAGGATGTCCACCAGATGCTTTTACTGAGGATGGGCAGTTATGGGGAAATCCAATTTATGATTGGGAATACTTAGAAAAAACGAATTATAAATGGTGGGTAGAGCGTATGAAACAGAATGCTAAACTCTACGATATGATTCGTATTGACCACTTCAGAGGATTTGAGTCATTCTGGGAAGTACCATTTGGAGAGGAAACAGCAAAGAATGGAATGTGGACTAAAGGCCCAGGATTCAAATTATTTGATGCTATTAATAAAGAGCTTGGTGATGTAGCAATTATTGCCGAGGATTTAGGATTTATTACAGATGAAGTTATTGAATTAAGAGAAAAGACTGGTTATCCAGGAATGAAGATTTTAGAGTTTGCTTTTGATCCAAAAGGCGACAGTGAGTACTTACCACACAATTGTAATCAAAAGTCAGTTGCCTATTTAGGAACACATGATAATGAAACAATTGTAGGATGGATGAACAATCCGATTAATAAAAAAGCCCTAGGTTTTGCTAAAAAGTATTTACGTCTTACTAAAAAAGAGGGATATGCTTGGGGATTTCTTAGAGGATTATGGGCAGCACCTTCTGAACTAGCAATTGCTCAAATGCAAGATATCTTAGGACTAGATAATGAAGCTAGAATGAATATCCCTTCTACAGTGGGAGATAACTGGAATTGGAAGATGAGAGAAGATGCCTTAACAGAGGATATCAGCAAAAAATTAAAAAGACTAACTAAAATTTATGGTAGAAAGGTTGAGAAAAATGCAAAAACAATTACTAAAAAGTAATATTGAAAAATACTGTAATGTGAAATATGGAAAATCTCTTTGTGAGGCAGAAAACTATGAAGTTTTTAATGCTGTTTCATTAGCACTTTTAGAAGAAATTATTCCAGACTGGAATGCAACAACAAAGCTTTACAATACAGGAAAGAGAGCTTACTACATTTCAGCAGAGTACTTAATGGGGCGTGCTCTTGGAAATAACTTAATATGTATGAATACATATGAAGAAGTTAAAGAAGTACTTCAAGAACTCAATATTGATCTTAATGTAATTGAAGAAATTGAAGAAGATGCAGGACTTGGTAATGGTGGACTTGGAAGACTTGCAGCTTGCTTTATGGAATCAGGTGCGGCAATGCACTTACCTCTTGTAGGTTATGGTCTTCGTTATCAAAATGGTTTATTTAACCAAAAAATTATAGATGGTCAGCAAGTTGAAGAAGTAGATACATGGCTTAAATATGGTGATCCATGGAGCATTAGAAAAGACTCAGAAGCAGTTACTGTAGATTTTGAAGGTTTAAGTGTAAAAGCAGTTCCATATGATGTACCAATTATTGGTTACGATTCTAAAAATATCAATACACTTAGATTATGGCAAGCAGAAGCATTAGTACCATTTGATTTCAAACTCTTCTGCGAACAAGATTATAGTGAAGCATTAAAATGTAAAAATGAAGCTGAAAATATCACAAGAGTTTTATATCCAGCTGATTCTAAAGATGCAGGAAAACTTCTTAGACTTCGTCAACAATACTTCATGGTAAGTGCAACACTTAAAGATATTGTTAGACAGTTCAAGAAAGATGGCCATACAGACTTTAGTGAATTTGGAAAACTTCATGCAGTACAACTTAACGATACACATCCAACACTTGCGATTCCAGAACTTATCAGAATTTTAGTGGATGAAGAGGATGTGAACTTCAAAGAAGCAATGGAAATTGCAGTTGAAACATTTGCTTACACAAACCATACTATTTTAGCTGAAGCTTTAGAAAAATGGGATGTAAATCTTATTAAGAGAGTATCTCCTCGTATCTACAGTATCATTGAAATCATCGATCAAAGATTTATTAAAGACCTTAAAGAAAAAGGTTATAGTAAAAAAGCAATTGATGAATACAAAATCATTGGTAATGGCCAAGTACGTATGGCAAACTTAGCTATTCATATGGGGCATGCTGTAAATGGGGTTGCACAACTTCATACAGATATCTTAAAAAATACAGAGCTTCATAACTGGTATGAATTATATCCAGAGAAATTCCAAAATAAAACAAATGGTATTACACCAAGAAGATGGGTTAAACTTTGTAATAAAGAATTATCAGCACTTATTACTGAACTTCTAGGAAGCGAAGATTGGGTAACAGATCTTAGCCAATTAGAAAAATTAGAAGCATACGTAAATGATGATGCTGTTCTTACACGTTTAATGCAAATTAAACATACAAAGAAAGAACAACTTGCTAAATATATCAAAGACACAGAAGGAATAGTAATTGATCCAAATTCTTTATTTGATATTCAAATTAAACGTTTACATGAATATAAGAGACAATTACTTAATGCTTTCTATATCTTAGATTTATATTACCGTATTAAAGAAAATCCAGAGTTAGATATGCCAAAAACAACATTTATCTTTGGTGCAAAAGCATTCCCAAGCTATAGAAGAGCAAAATCAATTGTTAAATTCATTGGTGCTATTGCTAAGATGATAGAACAAGATCCAGTAGTTAGTGAAAAAATTCAAGTTTTATTCGTTGAAAACTATCGTGTATCTTATGGTGAAAGATTATTCCCTGCAGCAGATATTTCTAAACAAATCTCTACAGCAGGTAAAGAAGCATCTGGTACAGGTAATATGAAATTCATGTTAAATGGTGCTTTAACATTTGGTACATATGATGGAGCTAATGTGGAAATCGTTGCAGAAGCTGGAGAAGATAACAACTTTATCTTTGGACTAAGAGTAGAGGATATTGAAAAAATCCAAAAATCTTATGAAGGTAAAGCAGTAGCAGAGGCAAATGAAGATGTAATGAGAGTAGTTTCTTCATTAATCAATGGTACATTTGAAAATGATGGAACAGGTGATTTTGAAGACTTATATAATAGTTTAATGACAGAAAGAGACACTTACTTTGTACTTGAAGATTTCATGGCATTTAGAGAGGCAGAAGATAAAGTATTCATGGCTTACAAAGATCAAAAAGCATGGGCTAAGATGAGTTTAATGAACATTGCACATTCAGGTATTTTCTCTAGCGATCGTACAATTATGCAATATGCTAATGAAATTTGGAACATCCAGCCAAGAACAAACAAATAGTGTAATCAAATATGTCATGTAAATAGGCATTGAACTTATTTAGTGCCTATCTGCAACTATTTGAAATATAAAGGTTGATAACACAATCAAACATATTAGGAGGAGTTTTTTTATGAAAAGGAAATTATTCTCTAAAGTAATGGCAATGATGATGGTTAGCGCAATGGGTATGTCAATGGCAGGATGTGGAGGAGAAGCTTCTAAAACAGCAGACGCTCCAGCATCTGAAAAACCAGCAGAAAGCACAGCTGCAGAAAGTCCAGCAGAAAGCCCTGCAGAAAATGCAGCGGCTGAGGCACCAATGTTCCAAAACACAGAAGCATCACTTGTAGTATGGGGATCACAAGATGACCAACAAATGTTAAATGAAATGGTAGATGCTTTCAAAGCTGAATACCCAGAAGTAGCATGGGATATTACTGTTCGCGTAAATGGTGAAGATCAAGCAAAAACAGAGGTACTTAAAGATACAGAAGCAGCAGCTGATGTATTTGCTATTGCCCATGATCAATTAGGGGAACTCGTACAATCAGGCGCTGTTTACAAAAACACAAAATATGCTGATGATATTAAAGAAAGATCAGTTGATGCTGCAATAAATGCTGCTACATATGAAGGTGAATTATACGGATATCCAAGTGTGTCTGAGACATATTTCTTATTCTATAACAAAGCAATCTTTAATGAAGAACAAGTAAAATCATTAGATGCAATGCTTACAGCAGATTTAGCAGATGGGGTAACACCATTTGCAATGGATGTTGCTAATGCTTATTATTCAGGACCATTCTTCTTATCAAATGGATGTGAATTATTTGGTGCAGATGGTTCAGATGCTAAAACAGTAACATTTAATAATGCACAAGGTTTAGAAGTAGCTAAATTACTTGGTACATTAAAAGGTCAAGGTGTAGTAGCATTTGATGATACTGTAGCAGCAGCTCAATTTGAGGCTGGTACATTAGGAGCTTATGTTGCTGGTCCTTGGAAAACAGAAACTTACAAAGGTGTTCTTGGAGATAACTTTGGTGTAGCAGAACTTCCTTCACTTAATTTTAATGGCGAAGAAAAACACATGGCATCATTTGCTGGATTTAAAATTTACTGTGTAAAATCTAATACAAAATATCCTCTTGAAGCTATGGCTCTTGCAAATTGGTTAACAAATGAAGATAACCAACTTAAGAGATTCCAAGATAGAGGTGGGGTTCCTGTGTCTAAAGCACTTTCTGAAAGTGCAGAAGTTACATCAGATCCAGCTGTAGCAGCATTACTTGCTCAACTTAACTATGCTTATGCTATGCCAGCTATTCCACAAATGGGTAAATTCTGGGATGCAACTAAAGCATTCGTTCAAGAAGCATTTGATGGAACAATTACAGAAGCTGATTATCAAGCAAAACTTGATACATTAGTAGCTACTATTACTGAAGGTGCACAATAGGATTTGGTGTTTACTATAAGTAGTTAAATGATGTAATAGAGGAAAAAGGGTAAGATGCTACTCTGGAGTAAGGCATTAACTCTAGAGTAGCATCTTTTAAATATGTAGAATGGGAGGGAACTTAGTGAGTGAAATAGCTATCAATAAAAAAGGCAAGACTAAAAAGGTAAAAAGCAGAGAAAATATTTTTACAATATTTAAAAATGGTGATTTATTTACTAGATTATCATTTTTAATTATGGGCCTTGGTAATATAGCTAGAAAACAGTTTGTAAAAGGACTTATATACCTAGGATGTGAAATAGGTTTTATTTATTTCTTAGCTAAGATGGGAATTCAAAAATTAAAGGGGCTCATTACACTGGGTACACAAACACAGGGGTGGGTATTAGATGAAACACTAGGTATAGAAGTGCTTTCACAAGGTGATAACTCAATGCTCTTCTTACTTTATGGTGTTTGTACACTTGTGTTAGTAGCAGTATTTCTGATTATATATGTTAGTAACCTTTATAGTGCAAAACATGTTCAAGATTTAGTACAGGCAGGAGAACATATTCCTACTTTAAAAGAAGAAATAAAAGACTTAACAGATAATAAATTCCATATGACTTTAATGAGTATTCCATTAATTATGGTAACAGTGTTTACTGTTTTACCATTAATTTATATGGTACTTATTGCGTTTACAAACTACGATAAAGATCATCAACCACCTGGAGCATTATTCGATTGGGTAGGGCTTGCAAACTTTAAAGATATGTTATTTAGTGCATCTTCATTTAGCAATACTTTCTTCCCAGTATTAGGTTGGACTTTGATTTGGGCAGTATTTGCTACAGTTACCTGTTACTTTGGTGGGATTGTATTAGCTATTTTAATCAATAAAGAAGGTATTCGACTTAAAAAGATGTGGCGTACTATCTTTGTTATTACAATGGCAGTCCCACAGTTTATTACGCTATTAGTTGTTCGTCAGATGTTGATGGACTATGGTCCTTTAAATGGAGAGTTAATTGGATGGGGAGTTGTTTCTGAATTTATTCCATTTCTAACAAAACCAACCTATGCACGTATTACGGTTCTTATTGTTAACTTCTGGCTTGGTGTACCTTATACCATGCTGATTACTTCAAGTATCTTAATGAATATTCCTAGAGAACTTTATGAAGCTGCAGATATTGATGGTGCATCACCAATTAAAGCTTTTATGAAGATCACAATGCCATATGTATTCTTTGTTACAGCGCCATATTTAATTACACAATTTATTGGTAATATCAATAACTTTAATGTTATTTATTTCTTAACTAAAGGTGAACCACTAGCAACAGATTACTACTTTGCAGGTAAGACAGATTTACTTGTAACTTGGTTATACAAATTAACAGTTAACTACAAAGATTACAGTAGAGCATCTGTAATTGGTATTGCAGTATTTGTGATTTCAGTTATTATTTCACTTGTAACATTCAATCTAACATCATCATCAAAGAGTGAGGAGGACTTCCAATAATGAGTACAATGTCAATGAAAGCTAGAAAAAAAGCAAGCAATACATTGGTATATGTTATTTTAGCTGTACTAGGTGTTATATGGTTACTGCCAATTATTTGGATTGTTCTTACCTCATTTAGAGCAGAAGGAACAGCAAATGTACCTTATTTCATTCCAAAAACATATACATTTGATAACTATATTAATTTATTTACAAATAAAATCTTTAACTTTAAACGTTGGTTCCTAAATACTTTTCTTGTGGCAACAGGAAGCTGCTTATTAAGTACCTTTATTAATGTATCTGTAGCTTATGTTATGTCTAGATTACGTTTTAGACTAAGAAAGACTTATATGAATGTTGCACTGGTATTAGGAATGTTCCCAGGCTTTATGTCTATGATTGCTATTTACTATGTATTGAAAGCATTTGGTTTAACACAAAGCTTATTTGCATTAGTATTAATTTATTCAGCTGGTGCTGCAACTACCTTCTATATTGCTAAAGGTTTCTTTGATACAATTTCTAGAGAAATTGATGAAGCTGCACGTATAGATGGTGCTAACAACGCACAAGTATTTACTAGAATTATTTTACCATTATCAAAACCAATTTTAGTTTATACTGCACTTCAAGCATTTATCTCACCATGGATGGATTTTATCATGGCAAAGATGATCATGGGAGATAACTATGAAAAGTACACTGTAGCTATTGGTCTTTGGTACTTAACTGAGAAAGAGAATATAGAACAATACTTTACTATGTTTGCAGCAGGTAGCGTATGTATTGCTATTCCAATTACAATCTTATTCATTTGGTTACAAAAATACTATGTATCAGGTATTACAGGCGGTTCTATTAAATAGAGGATAATATTATCAGCAGGTAATATTATTGAGTTAGGGGGAAGTTTAAATGAAACGTACAAAAGGTAAACTTCAGACAAAACTTGTAGCGATATTCTTACTGATTAGTATTATACCTGCAATAATTATTATGTTCATGAGTATTGTATTTACTACTAATAGTACTAAACAATTGGTTAGTGTTTATACACAACAGATTGTAGAGCAGCTAGATTATAATATAAATGAGTATGTTGAGATAGCGAGAGGCGCTATAGGAGATATATTAGGCTCAGAACACGTAAAAAGTGCAATCTCTCGCTATCATACCTTAGATGCAGCTGAACAATCTAAGTTACGAGGTAATATAGATACTAAAGTACTATCTATTATGAATACACAAGATATGATATCTGGTGTTTATGTTTGTAGTAATGGTGAAATCTGTTATAAGAATGTTAAAATAAAAGATACCTTTGATATTAAAGCCTTTGAAGCAAGCGATGCTTATATAGAGCTACAAGAACAAGCAAGTACATCATGTAACTGGTTTTATACAAGAGATGACCAAGAAACAAGGGTATACTTATCTAGAAGATCAGCTACAAATAATAGGGGCTATATTGTATTGATGATGGACTTAGAGAAGCTGACCAAACTATTGCAGTTAGCAAATGTAGAGACATGTATGTCTATTGTTGTTGTAGATGAAAATAATGAAATTATTACAAGTGCAGCACCTGAGGTAGAAATTGAGAGTGCGCTATTAAACCAAATTGCTTCATTAGATGTTGGGGCAAATGGTGAGACAATAGATAATAATATGGTCAGTATGATTGAGCTAAGTAATGGATGGAAAGCAATTAGTGTTGCACCTATATCTAGTTTAATGATGGGATTCAATAAGTCATGTAAAGCAATTGTAGTTGCATTAGGATTTTTAATTGTTTGTACGGCTATATTAAGTATTGTAATTGGAAGAAGGATTACCAAACCAATTACTAGTATGGCTATTTATATGAAAAAGGTTCAAGATGGAAATTTAGAAATAGGTAATCAAATTACCAAAGCTATTAAGGCAAGCAATATAGAAATAGAACAATTAGTTAATGGATTTGTTAACATGATTCAGTCATTAGCGCAAATGATTCGTACAAGTCAAAATGTAATGGCTATAGCAAAAGCAAATACCAATGAACTTAAACAACAAGCAGAAACAACTAATCAATCAGCAGTTGGTATAAGCGAGACAACAGAAACTATCACGCAAGGCACATTAAGGCAACGAGATGCTATGGAAGAAGCAGTGAGCCTCATGGGAGATTTATCACAGCACGTTAATTGTGTCAATGATATTATTGAAAAGATTCGAGTCAACTCTAGACAAACAATGAATGTTAGCGAAGAGACAAGAGGTAAGCTTGCAGAACTGTATAATCAATCTGAGAGAAACATACAAATAAGTAGTGAAATTTCAGAATCAGTACAGGAACTGGGAGATGAAACGGAAAGTATCAATAAGATATTAGAGATGATTCAGGGCATTAATAAACAAACGAATTTATTAGCGATTAATGCTTCTATAGAGTCAGTAAGAGCTGGAGAACATGGTAAAGGGTTTATGGTAGTCGCAGAAGAAGTAAGGAAGCTTTCTATAGAAACAGAAGAAGCTATTAAGCAAATTGTAGGGGTAGTAGAGATTATTGAAGAAAAGAGAAAAGCTACTTTAACAAAAGTATCTGAAGCGGTAAGCGTATTTAATAAACAATTACCACTAGTAGATACAGTAAATGATACTTTTTCAAATATATATCATAAGATGAACGGAATCGATGGACAAATTAATGAAGCAAATGCTCTTATTTTAACAGTATCACAGAAGAAGCAAAATATTGAGCAGAAGTTAAAAGATATCATGCAAATTGCAGAAGAATTCGCATGTATTATAGAAGAGGTCAATGCAGAAACTATAGAACAAGTTGAAGCAGCAGATAGAATTAGTAAATTATCTATGCAACTATTACAAGTTGTAACAAGTTTAGAAGCATGTTATCAATGTGATAGAACAATAGATAATGGGATATAGCATTATACATAAAAATAACAATAAGAAAAAGGCAAAAAATAGAAAAAGAGAGGGTTACTTATGAAAGGGCTAATTAAGTCAAGAGCATTTAATCGTAAATATAATTATCATGGAAGTGACCTGGGTGTATCATATAACGCACAGGTCTCTCTTTTTAAGGTTTGGAGCCCGAAGGCAGCCAGTGTAAGCTTAGTCCTTTATTCAAGTGGGGATGGGGATACTAAGTTAGAAGAAATACCTATGAACTTATATGCAAAGGGTATTTGGAGTATTAGTGTACATAGAGACTTAAAAGGTGTTTACTATACCTATAAAGTATGTAGGGGAGAATCAACTTATGAAGTAGTAGATCCCTATGCAAAAGCATGTGGGGTAAATGGAAATAGAGGTATGATTATTGATCTTGCTGAGACAAATCCAGAAGGTTGGGATACACATAGCATAGATATAGTAAAAAAGGCAACAGATGCTATTATTTATGAAGTTCATATTAGAGATTTATCAATAGACGACTACGGCAATATAAAGCATAAAGGAAAATATCTGGCATTTACAGAGAATGGAACAAAAAGTAAGGATGGCATGACAACAGGAATAGATCATATCAAGGAATTAGGAGTTACTCATGTACAGCTTATGCCTTGCTATGATTATTTAACAGTGGATGAAACAAAGAGCACAGAGTATAACTGGGGATATGATCCTCTTAATTATAATATTCCAGAAGGTTCTTATTCTACAGATCCATACCATGGAGAAGTGAGAATTAAAGAATTTAAACAAGCAATTATGGCACTTCATGAACAGGGCTTAGGTGTTATTATGGATGTAGTTTATAATCATACAGCATATAGTGAAGATTCACCACTTAATAAATTAGTACCTAATTATTATTATAGGACTAATGGTATAGGCCGTTTCTATAATGGATCAGCATGTGGCAATGAAATTGCATCTGAAAGACATATGGTACGTAAAATGATTGCGGATTCTTTAATATACTGGGCTAAAGAGTATAAAATAGATGGATTTAGATTTGATTTAATGGGTATTTTAGATATACAAACTATGAATTACATACATCAAGAACTAAGTAAGATTAATCCTAATATCATTTTATATGGAGAAGGATGGGCAGGAGGACCTTGTGGCATTGACGAAAGTCAAAGAGCTGTTAAAGTGAATGCACCACAATTTAGACATATAGGTGTATTTAATGATGATTTAAGAGATGGTATTAGAGGTCATGTATTTGAAGCTGAACAAAAAGGTTTTATTAATGACGGAGTAGATACCGAGGAATCTGTAAAGTTTGGAATTGTTGCAGCAACAAGACATCCTCAAATTAATTATGCAAAGGTAAATTATTCTGATGCACCATATGCTTGTAGTCCTAGTCAGACCATTAACTATGCATCTGCACATGATAATCTTACATTATGGGATAAAATTGAGGTAAGTATGGAGGATGCAAGTTTAGAAGAAAAAGTTAAAATGCAAAAGCTTGCAAATGCTATTGTTTTAACATCGCAAGGCGTACCATTTATTCATGCAGGTGCGGAGTTTGCTCGAACTAAAGGTGGAGATGAGAATAGCTATAAATCAGGAGATTTAGTTAATCAATTAGATTGGAAAAGAAAAGCACAATTTAAAGAGGTTTATGAGTATTATAAAGGACTTATTGAACTTAGAAAGAAACATCCTGCATTTAGAATGCAAACAACAAGAGAAATTAGTGAGAAGCTAAGATTTTTAGAGATACCTACGGAAAGAGTTATAGGTTATACATTAAATCATCATGCTGGTAATGATGAATGGGGAACAATTGCAGTTTTATTTAATGGAAATGTAGAGGGATATAAAGTTCAATTACCTGAGGGCAATTGGAAAGTAGTTGTTAATGGTAAGAGAGCGGGAGTGGATATTATAGAAACTATTGAAGGTAGTGAAGTAGAAATAGAAGGCAGAACAGCTATGGTACTTTTTAAAGCGTAGTTAATAGATGATGAAGAAGTGATAAAAGTATTATTTATCTATATAATATTCACACTGTAAGAGGAAATATAGTCACAAGAGAAATAAGGTAGGACATAGTTAAGGTGATATTTGAGTGCGTTGAATAGAATATTATAGGGGCATAATGTAAGGAGGAAGATAAGTGAAGTTCCAGAGTGTATATCATAGAAGTTCAGATAACTATTGCTATCCTTTAAATAAACAAGACTTAATTATTAACTTGAAAACAGGCTATGAAGTGAAACAAGTATTTTTACATTATGGGGATCCTTTTGTAAATGGTATTCTAGGTTCAGAAAATCGTTGGGAAGGAAAAAGAGAAGAAATTATCTATAAGAAGAATTTAAAATATAATTTGTGGTGGACAACTACAGTACAACCAGAATTTAAAAGATGCCGTTATTTCTTTGAACTCATTACAGTAGAAGGAGAAACCTACTATTATTTTGAGGACAAATTATGTAGTAAAGAAGAATTAGAAGGATTACATCATGAACCAGGCTGTTTTGTATTTCCTTGGATGAATGAGGTAGATATTAATGAAGTACCTAAATGGGTAAATGAGACAATCTGGTATCAAATTTTCCCTGAGAGATTTTGTAATGGAGATTCAAGCTTAGATCCCCGAAATGTATTACCTTGGGCAGGACCAATGGATGAGGTGAAGAATAACCAGTTTTATGGGGGAGACTTAAGAGGCATTATAAACAAACTTCCTTATTTAAAGGCATTAAATATTTCAGGTATTTATTTAACACCTATTAATGAAAGTCCAAGTACACATAAATACGATACGATTGATTACTTAAGCATTGATCCACATTTTGGTGATAAGAAGACTATGTGTGAACTGGTAGATAAAGCACATGAACTTGGTATTAAAGTCATGTTAGATGGCGTATTTAATCATACAGGTCGTGAGGCAAAAGAGTGGAAAGATGTTATAAAGAATGGGCCAGATTCACCATACTATGATTGGTTTATGGTTAATGAATGGCCATTTGACCCTAATAGCTGGAATACAAAAGCAGGCAAGTATTATAGTTTTGCTTTCAATGATAAAATGCCTAAGCTAAATACCAGCAATCCAAAAGTGAGAAAGCATATTATTGATATTTGTGAGTATTGGGTAAAAGAGTATGGTATAGATGGCATTCGACTTGATGTAGCTAATGAGGTATCTCATCGCTTTTGCAAAGAGCTAAGAATACGTATGAAAGAGCTAAATCCTGATATATATATTTTAGGTGAAGTGTGGAATGATTCGATAAACTGGTTACGTGGAGATGAATTTGATGCGGTTATGAACTATCCATTAGGTAATGCAATCTCTGATTTCTGGTTAGAAGAAAGCTATACAAAAAGCGATTTTGAAGAGGATATTAATAGATGCTATACCCTTTATATGCAGCAGAATAATGATGTTTTATTTAACTTGTTAGATTCACATGATACGATAAGGTTGAGTACAAAGACACCAGATATCAATAAAGTCTATCAGCAACTAACAGTTCTGTTTACTATGCCTGGAAGTCCTTGCATTTTCTATGGTACAGAAGTATTACTTCAAGGAGGATATGATCCAGATTGTAGAAGATGTATGCCTTGGAAAGAGATAGAAGCAGGAATGTATGAGGAGCATTTAGCATTTGTAAAAAGTCTAACTAAGCTTAGAAAAGAGGAAGACTTGTTTAGAAGTCGTAATTTCCATTTTACCAATGAGATTAATAATGATAGAGTTTTAGAGTACATAAAGATAGATGATTATGATTCTAAGAAAATAGCTGTTATATTAAACTGTGATAGAGAGTCTGTCGAGGTTTCAGTAAAAGGAGAAATATTATTATCTCATCTCTATAAAGAGGATCAGCTTGAATCAGGAGGTATATTGGTCGTTAGACTATAAATAGTATAAAGTAGAGCATGTACGCATATTAATAGTGTATACATGCTCTATTTTAATACACAAAAAGGAAGAATGGAGATAGGTAATCCAAAACTAGCCGATATAGGGGGATATAGTTTGGTTAAATATGAGCTAATACAGAGGCTTTAGGAGCAGATAGAGGTGTATAATAATATAGATGAAATAGCAGAGGCAAAATATAGAGGCAGGCATAAAGTAGCATTGGAACAAAGAAGACATAAAAAAAGAAAAAAGATGTTGACAGTTATAAATTGTTAGTGTATTATTAGTTTTGTCGTCAGGAAATGACGAAAAAACTTTTGGTGATGATGCGCTTAGGGGAAACACCCGTTTCCATCCCGAACACGTAGGTTAAGACCTAAGCGGCCGATGGTACTTGTTGGGAGACTGACTGGGAGAGTAGGTGGTTGCCAAATTTATGCGCGAATGGCTCAGTTGGTAGAGCATCTCCTTGCCAAGGAGAGGGTCGCGGGTTCGAGTCCCGTTTCGCGCTCTTAAGAAAAGAAGTCGATAACTTTTGAAAGCAAAGGTTGTCGACTTTTTTTGTTGTTTCTAATATTAAATTCTGAGAGTTAAAAGTTATGGTATGTTCTTAAGTAAGTTAAGGATAAAAAAATACAAAAAGGGCTATAATATAAATAGATTTAAGTAGAAAACTACTTAGAAAACCTTGATTTTATAAGGGATTGAGAATATAAATAAGTTTTTATGAAAAAAAGTAAAAAAGTTGTTGACTCATGTAAGTAAGTAGTGTATTATATTACTTGTCGCTGAGGAAAACAAAGCGAAACAAAAAGATAAGGCCCATTGGTCAAGCGGTTAAGACATCGCCCTTTCACGGCGGTAACACGGGTTCGATTCCCGTATGGGTCATTGTTAGTTTTACTAACATATACATGTAGAGCGGGGTGTGGCTCAGTTTGGCTAGAGCGCCTGATTTGGGTTCAGGAGGCCGCAGGTTCGAGTCCTGTCACCCCGACTTTGTGGGTCACTAGCTCAGTCGGTAGAGCACTTGACTTTTAATCAAGTTGTCCCGGGTTCGATTCCCGGGTGGCTCACTTAATTTAAGGCCCAGTGGTACAGTTGGTTAGCACGCCGCCCTGTCACGGCGGAGGTCGAGGGTTCGAGTCCCTTCTGGGTCGTTTAAGATTTTAATAATCTAATATAATATGGTCGCTTAGCTCAGCTGGGAGAGCACCTGCCTTACAAGCAGGGGGTCATAGGTTCGAGCCCTATAGCGACCATTGTATGCCCGAGTGGCGGAACTGGCAGACGCACAGGACTTAAAATCCTGCGAGCTAACCCCTCGTACCGGTTCGATTCCGGTCTCGGGCATATACCTAATATTTATAATATTTTAACTTACACATTTATTTAAATGGTATAGCGGCGTAAATCAATTCTTTGTTTAAAGAAATTGAGAAATACAGAAGCTAGCTAAATGAATGTGCCGACGTGGCTCAATTGGCAGAGCAGCTGATTTGTAATCAGCAGGTTATCGGTTCGAGTCCGATCGTCGGCTTATATGGTGGGATTCCCGAGCGGCCAAAGGGGGCAGACTGTAAATCTGTTGCGATAGCTTCGAAGGTTCGAATCCTTCTCCCACCATATCTTATCTATTAAAGATAATATCGCGGGATGGAGCAGCTAGGTAGCTCGTCGGGCTCATAACCCGAAGGTCATAGGTTCAAATCCTGTTCCCGCTACCATACATATATGCCCAGATAGCTCAGTCGGTAGAGCAGAGGACTGAAAATCCTCGTGTCGCTGGTTCGATTCCGGCTCTGGGCATCACAAAAAGCACTTCTTAATTAAGACATCTTAGTTAGGAAGTGCTTTTTTTTACTTAAAAATAAAATTATTATTAATAATACCACTCCAATAAGCCTGCGTTTTATGATAGATAGTAAGGAGAAGGAGGAAATAGCATGCAGGGTAGATTACTAATCGTAGAAGATGATGAACAGATTGCAAGTATTTTAAAAGAATACTTAACTAATAGAGGCTATGAAATTAATTGGGCATCTACAGGAAATGAAGGACTCGAAGATTTTAAAATGGGGAATTATGATTTGCTTATTGTTGATATCATGTTACCAGGCTTAGATGGATATAGCTTATGTCAAAGTATAAGACTTATAAGTGATGTGCCTATACTAATTGCTAGTGCTAGGAATAAGGAATTAGATAAGATAAAGGGGCTAAAAATAGGGGCAGATGACTATGTTACAAAACCTTTTAGTTTAGCAGAAGTAGAAGCAAGAATTGAATCGTTACTGAGGCGCTATAAGAAGACGGTTAGAGAAGCTGGCCTTGAGGAGATTTATTGCTATGAAGGAGGACTGGAAATCAACTTTAATAGGAAACAGGTTTTCTTGCATGGAGATACACTTTTCTTAACGGCGACAGAATGGAGTTTGCTGACGATCTTAGCAAAGAATCCAAGTAGACCTTTTACTAAGAAAGAGTTATATGAAAATGTGTGGCAGGAAGAAGATATAGAGGGAAGTAATACAGTAACAGTACATATTAAGCAACTTAGAACAAAACTTAAAGAGGATAGTAAGAATCCTAAATATATAGAAACCGCATGGGGGATAGGCTATCGATTTATAGGAGGTAGAATCGAGTGAAATTAAAGCACTATTTGACGATATCACATTTCTTAGTACTAATAATCACATTATTAAGTATTATTATAGGGATAGAAGTCAATGTAGCCTATAATAGGAGAACAAGAGTAAAAGATGATTTATCTGTTAGAATGGAGTTTATTAAGTATAGAGAGATACTTAATAATCCCGATTTATATAATGGAAAAGTAAATATTGCAAATGCACTCAGTCAGATTGTTCTTGATAAGGAGACTATTATCACGTTGTATAGCCCAGCTGGGTTAACACTTTACTCCTCTGTGGTAGGAAATGAAAGAAAGGTGTCATTGGATAATTTATATTCTAATTTAAATGAAGTTACATATCGGTATAATATTTATACATTAAAAAAAGCAGTATTTGATGAAGAAGCTAATATAATTGGTTTTTATGAAATGAGTATTGAAAGACATAATCTAGCTGAGATAACCAAGAAGAACACGCTTATAACATTTAGTGTTTTATTTTTATTAGTAGGTATGATTTTTATTATTGTTATTAGACGGCTTAATATTAAATTTAGTCAACCTTTATCAGCTGTAACACATAGTATGAATGAATATGCAAAAGGAAATACAGAGGTTTATATTAACTATAAAGCGAATGATGAAATTGGAGAACTATGTAGACATTTTAATGCTATGAAGGATGAAATAGAAGAGGGCAAAAAGGCAGTTGAAGCAGAACAAAAAGCAAAAGAATATATGATTGCTACTATTTCTCATGATTTAAAAACACCACTTACGTCTATTAGAGCATATACAGAAATGCTTAAGCTTTCTAATACGACAGATGAGGTAAAAAGAAGAGATTACTTAGAGACGATACTAAGTAAATGTGATTATATGAGAGATATGTTAGATGATCTATTGACGTATAATTTATTGAGTATGAATTATCAACTCACCCAAGTAGAAGTTGAAGGTGATGAGTTTTGTGAAATGTTGTACTCAGGGGTTGAGGCAACTTGTCGGCAGAAAGATATTAATGTAGAAATACAAATAGAGGCACATGGAAATTATAGTGTGGATGTTAAATATATGACTAGGGTTATTGATAATATTGTAAGTAATGCGATTAGACATACAAAAGAAAACGGTAATATATGGTTGGGTGCCTTTTCGACGGATGTTGTACTACCGGATTGGGTAGATGTACAATGTGCTGACGTTTTGGATAAATATAGAGGCCCAGGATTATTTTTAATTGTAAAAAACGAAGGAAATGCTATTAGTGAAAGGGATCGTGAAAACTTGTTTAAACCTTTTTATCAGGGAGATGAAGCAAGAAGTAAAAAGGCGCATAAAGGTGTAGGACTGGGGCTTAGTATATCTAAGATGATTATTGAAAAACATAAAGGTGCAATAGAGGTAATCCCTATAAATGGAGTAGGCAATATTATGGTTTGTTATTTAAGAAGTACCTCTTATGAGGAGGAGAGCGAGCATGAAAGATAAATATAAGAGGTTAAAGAACGGGATTCTGCTTATAGGTACTTTATTATATACAACTGGATGTAGCTATTTTACTTCACCTACAGAAATAGAAATGTTAATGGTAGAAGAACAAGTAGAAACATTTTATGGAGAGGGTGTACAAAGAAGTTATTTTGATAATGAATTAGTTCAAGAGATAACCTTTAAAGAGTGGAAAGGTAAAAATAAAAAGTATCGTAGTGAAGCAGAGGTCTTAACTAAAAAAGAGGTTTTTGAACAATTAAGTAATGAAGAGATAACAGAGGAAATGCTACAAGGTGAGTATGTACTACAGACAGAACAGGATACTTTTAATGAAACACAGTTTATTGCGTATCTACCGTATAAAAATTATTACTGTATAAAAGATATGTCTTTTGCAGCTGAGGTAACGGATGATATTCGATTAGGCATGGGTAAGAAATTAGAGACAGGATCATTAAAAGAATATGTCATGAACCTAATTAATCAATATGAGAAAGATTATACATTAGTCATTGAGGATGATGTGCGGATGAATAACTATATAACACAGCATATCATAGCAACTGGTAAGGATAAAAGCAAGAATGAACTTCATGAGTTTTGGGTAGATCAGAATACATGGCTTATTGTAAAGGAAGTGCAGAAACAGGGGAGTATTATCAATGAGGTCGAGTATACAAAGTTTGAACTTAATCCAAAATTAGAGGATAAGATTTTTGAAGTTAATATCCCTGAAGGTGCTACAGTAGAATATATTAATGATAATTTAGAAAAGAAGAATAAAGTTGTCTCAATAGATACAGCTATTAAGTATTTAGGTTCTCCTATATTTTACTTAAGAGAAGAACAAGGCATAAAGTTAATTGAAACACATTATATAGAAAGTGTAAATGAACAATATGGAAGGGTTGAGTTAACTTATACAATAGATAAAGGAAGTAAGGTTGTTATTAGCAATACTTTGGCATCCACATTGTATGATAAGCTAGATTTAGGTTATGAAAGAGTTACTGTAAGAGGATTGGATGCATATTATCTTGAGACGGAAAGTATGAAGGTTATAGAATTTATTGATCAAGGAATGATATGTGATATCTACATTAAGAATAGTGAGATGAGCAGAGAAGAGCTTATTGATTTAGCAAATCAGTTAGAGCTTATAGACATTAAAGACTAAATATAGCAGGTATAGAGTACATAGTAATAGGAGTATAGATAAATTGTTGTAAAATCAGATCAAGGTGATGAGGATGAAAAAGAAGTCTCAAGCCTTAAGAGCCTAATGATAGGGGGGCAACATGAAGGAGAATTGGCTAAAACGAATCATTATAGGACTATTAGTGAGTGGAATAATGAGTGTAGCTACATTTGCACAAGAGCCTATAGCAGTGAATAAGATTACTAGAGCGGACTTAAAATTATCCGAGATGAAGTATGAGCATATAGAGTATTCGGAAGTAGAAAAGCTTCTAAATGAGTTAGAGCAAATTATCGCTCAAACAGATGAAGAGGCATTTTATAAATGGGATGAAACATACTATGATTTATACTATAAGATCAGTACAATGATACAAATCGCTCAGCTTAATTATCAGCTTCATAAAAACCAGAGTGAATATTTTGATGAGTATTTATATAGTGTAGATCTTTTAGGAAAGATGAAGAGTGATTACATTGAAATCTTTGAAGAAGAGGAAAAAACGCTTTCTAATGATATGACTAAGTTTTATGAATTAACTATTGAAAGGTCTAAATTAGTTGATGAATACTTAGAGGCAGAGTTAAGTACACTTATTGAAGTAGATGGGGGAGAAATGACCTTCATTGAACTTTTACAAGACACATCCCTAAATAATGAACAGTTTTATAAACTATATGATCAGTGGTATACGGCATATAACCAGGTGGTTGGCGAGATTTTATTACAACTCGTTCAATTAGATAATCAAATGGCTAAGATACAAGGATATGATACTTATGTTGAAAGTATGTATCATAATTATGAGAGAGATTACACACCAAAAGAAATTGCAACTTTTATTACGCATGTAAAAGAGGTGGTTCCTGACCTGTTTAACTTACTTTATAAAAGTAATGTGGCCGCAACGACTATTTTAGAGCAGTATACTTATGAAGGCGAAGAAAATCTATTAGAAAGCATAGATGAAGGCTTTATATCAAAGCATAGCGATTTAAAAGAAGCATATGATTATATGTGTCAATATGAGTTATATGATATTGAATATAGACAGGATAAGGAGAATGGTGGTTTTACTACATACTTTGATCAATTTGCTGAGCCATACATTGTGATTAATTATGGAGCAGAATATGAAACAGCATTAACTTTTATTCATGAATTTGGACACTACTTTTCATATTATAAGATAGGCACTAATATGGGTGGATTAGACTTAGATGAGACCTATTCACAAGGCTTAGAGTTAATCGCAATGGCATATTATAATGAAATCTTTCAAGATGATTACTATAGTAAGGCGGCAAAGATTTATACAATAGAAAATATGTTAGGAGCCATTATTCAAGGATGTTTATATGATGAGTTTTTACAAGAGATTTATGCAAATCCTAATATAACAGTGGGAGAAATGAACAAGCTCTATGGTAAGCTAGCAAAGAGTTATGGTATTAAGGTAGATGATAGAAGTTGGTGTATGGTGCCACATAATTTTCAGAGTCCATTTTACTATATAAGCTATAGTGTTTCAGCAGTAGCTGCATTGGAAATATGGGCAGAATCGTTAGAACAAGAAGAAGCGGGTATAAATACCTATTTAGCATTGGTGGAGGCAGGAAGAGAACATTCATTTATAGATAGCTTGAAGGTTGTAGGATTAAGTAACCCATTAGAAAAAGAGACATTAGAAGAGGTAGTGGATGCTGTAAAACAATACTTTGGAAAAAAACATAAACCTCAAGAACAAAAGAATGCAGCATAAGGTGGTTTTTATTAAAGAAAACGCCTATATAGAGTACTTAGAGTGAGTATGTCTTTAAGTTATTCTATATAGGCGTTATTTTTTTAGTTCTAACTAAATAAATGATTTTATACTGTAAGCTCAATCAATAGTCTTATCTATAATAAGTTAAATGAAACTATAGGCTTATGAGAAATCATTAATTTTGAGAATCAGATTGTAAGTAATCATCAATGCTTTGAGCTACTGTTTTGGCTGCAACTACAGCAGCAATAACCGTTTTAGCACCACTTACAACGTCTCCACAGGCAAATACACCTTCTTTAGTTGTATGCCCTTTTTCGTCTGTTACAAGAAGGCCATATTTTGTTTCAAGGCCTGTTGTACCTGCAACAATATTATCTTTAGGGGCTTGGCTAATAGAGATAATCACACTATCACAAGGGAATAGTTTTTCAGAACCAGGGATGGTTTCAAGTTTTGTTGTGCCATCCTCTAAGGTAACTTTTTGAGTATCTGCAAAGATAACACCTTCTTCTGTGATTTCCACAGGAGATTTATAAAGTGTAAAGATAACACCTTCTTCTTTTGCTTCATGGATTTCAGCTTTTGTAGCAGTCATATCTTCTTCACCACGACGGTAACAAATATGAACTTCTTCAGCACCATAATATTTGGCACTTCTAGCTGCATCCATTGCTACATTACCAGCTCCAATAACAACAACCTTTTTACCAAGGCGATAGCTTTTTGGATTTTTAAGGTAGTCAATTGCATAATGTGAATGCTCAAGTGTTTCGCCTTTAATATTTAATGTCTTTGGATTCCATACACCTGTACCGATAAAGATAGAATCATATCCATCAGCTAAGAGTTTATCTACTGTAATAACAGGGCCAACTAAAGTATTATACTTAATAGAGACGCCAAGTTGGATAAGTTTATCTTCTAAATCTTGTACTAATTTACGAGGTAATCTAAATTCAGGAATACCATAAGATAGTACACCACCAATGCGGTCATGTAATTCAAACATTGTTACTTTATAGCCTTTTTTAGCAAGAAGCATTGCGGCTGTAATTCCAGCAGGACCTGATCCTACTACAGCAACACGCTTTCCGTTAAATGGGGCTTTTTCTATAGTTAATTCTTCTAAATATAGTCTAGAAATATAGGCTTCAATTTCACAGAATTTAACTGGTTCACCCTTAATACCACGAATACAATTACCTAGACATTGATCTTCATGAGGACAAACAATGGCACAAATAGCACTTAGGGGATTGTTATTGAATAAGACTTCTCCCGCTTCGTGAATTTTTCCAGCTTCAAAAAGTGTAAGTACCTCAGGAACAGAGGTGTAAATTGGACAGTGCATTTGGCATCTAGGCTTTTTACATTTTAAGCAGCGTCCAGCTTCAAGTAATAATTTTTCCATAGTAGTCTCCTATATGATATATAAATTTATGAAGGTAAAATTATTGTAAACAATACAGGAAAAAATGTAAATAGTTAGGATAAAATGTAAAAGAATATATGTTTGCTGTATACAAGTTTTTAAAATATCATACGAGATATCAGTGATTTTATGATTTATAAATTTAAAATGTGTATAATAAAAGTAATCATATTAGACTAGGGGGGAGATGAGACAGAGATGGAGAAGATAGTAGAAAAGATTGTAGGAAATATAAAGCGGGTTATTATAGGTAGAGATGAAATTATTAATTATATGCTAGTGAGTTATTTATGTGATGGCCATGTTTTATTGGAGGGAGATCCTGGAGTGGGTAAAACAAAATTGGCATTAGCACTAGCTAGAAGTATTGAGGGAGATTTTAAAAGGATACAATTCACACCAGATATTTTGCCATCAGATATTACTGGTTTTTGTCTTTTTAATAAGCAGACTGGGGAAATGGAATATAAAAAAGGTACGGCTTTTTGTAATTTTCTTTTGGCAGATGAGATTAATAGAGCTTCACCTAGAGTCCAATCTAGTTTATTAGAAGCAATGGAAGAAAGGCAGGTAACAGTAGAAGGCGTAGTGAGAAAACTGCCTAATCCTTTCATGGTTATTGCGACAGAAAATGCAGTAGAAAATCATGGGACTTATCCACTACCAGAAGCACAGTTAGATCGTTTCTTTATGAAACTTATGTTAGACTATCCAAGTCGTCAGGAGTGGGAAAAGATTTTAGATCAATCTGAAGGTAAGGATCCATTAAAACACCTTGAAACGGTAGTAAACTTACAAGAGGTTAAGCTTTTAAAAGAGGCATTAAATGAAGTATATGTATGTAAAGAAATTAAACGTTATATCATTGATATTGCAGAAGCAATTAGAGGACATGATATGGTACAAGCAGGAATAAGTCCTAGGGGCACAATTGCATTGCTAAAAGCAACAAGGGGGTATGCGCTGCTTCAAGGACGTTCTTATGCATTGCCAGATGATGTACATAAAGTATTATTGCCAGTGGTAGGACATCGTATGATTTTAGCAGATCATGCAGAATGGAAACATATAAAGGTAAGTGCACTATTAAATTCTATTTTAGAAACATTAACAGTGCCAGTATTTGAGTAATGAAGTGGCTAAAATCAAAACGAACTCCCCCGATTAACTCAGTTATGTTTTTAGGTTATGTATTACTAGTCATATACGCTTATATCATCAGTAATAGATTGACAAATGATATTTTAGTTTTAGTAACTGTAATGATAATTATAGATGGAATCTATTTTTTTATAGTCTCTAAAAAAGTAAGGATTGAACTCACCTCGGTAGAAATGGTTCAAAGAGATGAGGCATTTGAGTTAAGGGTAAAGCTAATAAATGAAGCATTACTTCCTAGCCCATATATGGAGCTTATACCCCAACAAAAAATGAGGATGAGTTTAGATGAAGATAAAATAAGAGGGCTTATGCTTGTTGGAAAAGAGCAGATGACCTGTACAATTTTATATAGGGCGAGATTGTGTGGGTTAGAAGAGATAGGTATAGAGAAAATTGTACTTAGGAGCTTTTTTTCGTTTTTTAAAAGAGAAGTCACTCCAAGCATTAAAGTTCAGGTCAAGATTCTTCCAAGGATAATAAAAATAAGTCATTTAGAACTTTTTAATGAGTTTTTGGAGCAGATAGTAGAGCATGAGCGTAAAACATGGGGAGAAGATCTCTTGGATATAGCGGGAGATGAAGTGGGATACGAATTACGACCATATGTACAAGGTGATAGTCAGAGACTGATTCACTGGAAAATTGCAGCCTATAGAGATGAGTTTCTTGTCAGACAAAGACAGCAAGAGAATGAAAAGAAGAATAGTATATTTCTAATGCTAAGTCCTTTTTTAGCTAGTAGGGATAATGAAGAAGCTGCAGTTGCGCAAGATAAAATTTTGACTACTTTTATTTCTTTGGTAGGGTATTATTTAAAACAAGAGCAAAAGGTACAAGTGGCTTACTATCAAAATCAAGATTGGCAATATATGAAGATTAAAGAATATGGACAGTTACAACAATTACAGATGAGACTGGGAGATTATAACTACATGGATGTAGAGCAAACAGTCCATCAAAGAAGAATCATCAAGAGTCTTATAAAAATTGCAAAAAGGTACAGTGGTATAAAGATTCTAGTTTCAGGTTATTGGACTCAGGAAATGCAAGAGTACATGTTAATGAAGAGCACAAATAAAAGGATTCCGTGTATTTGGGCTGGGGAGGAAATACCTTCGAGATTAATGGAAAAGACAAGTCTACCTATGTGGTATGTAACTAATCAATATGAAATCGTATTATTAGATCCAACTGAAGTAGAAAGAAATTCTTCAATATCTAAGAAAAGAGAAGTGGCAGAAGAGTCTATTAGTGCATGGAATAGGATGACAGGAGGCAAAGCGTATGAGGAGATGTAAAAATTATCCTAAGAAGTGGCCATATATCTTTACATTGATACTTTGCAGTGCATTATTGGGTCAGATACTCTTAAAATTTGATATATTAATAACCTGGCTTGTGACGTTTATAGCAATTATTGTATTTATAAAGCTAGGAGAAACAGTACTTGTTTGTACACAAGGCAAAGAAATAGGAGAAATACACTTATTATGGGGTGTTATTACAATTACGGTATTAACTGCGGGGATATTCTTTATTCAGCAGGGAGCTTATATATCAGATATAAGCTATGGAAAGTGGTTTAGTCAATTATTACACCAACATTCCAGTTATATAGAATATGAGATTGGAACACTTATTTTGGTAGATTACATTATTTTTCTATGTATTTATGGAAAGACAGCTTGGCAGATAGCAAAGGAAAATATTAGAGAGTGGATTCCAAGCTTTTGGTATGTTGTAGGTGGAATCGGTCTTGTTTTGTACATAAGAGAGGGAGATAATCATACAACTAGAAGTATGATTCTTTTAGGGGTAGGTGTATTGCTGGTATCCTATTTATTACTTACTTATATTATTAAGAAAGAACATAAGATTATTTATCATATGTCAGCAAAACGATATTTAGTAAGCTTTGTCATTTGCTTAAGCATAACATTAGGTATTGGTATGAATATTCCTCAGTATTCAGAGCTTCCAGGAGCAAGATGGATGAGAAAAGTTGTTAGGAATTTTACAGGTAATGTTACCTTACAAAGTAAGGTTCCAAGGGCAATAAGGCTTGATAATGAGTTTGAAATATCAGATGCTGTTTTATTTGAAGTGAGTGCCTCAGAACCATTATATTTAAGAGATATAGCATACAGTCATTATGAAAATGGAGAATGGAGTATACCCACAAAAGATGAAGTATTGGATAGTTATATTATTTTAAAGCCACAATATTTATATGCAGAGTATAGTCAAATAAAAAGTTTATTGGATGAGATTGCTTACCAAAATAGTAAAGATCAACACATTTTACCTAAATACACAGAGCTTGCAAACTATGAAGCAAGTATTTCACATAAGAAGCAATATACCATTATTCAAAATCCTATTAATAAGGTTAATTATTTTACAGTTAATGGCGTGACTAACATAAAAGATGAACAATCGCCTAATATTTATTACTATCAAAATATAAATAACTGTTATTTTCATGGGGAACAGTTAGTGGAACCAGGACAGTATACGATAGAATATTATGATCATATACCTAGACAAGGCAGTAGAGAATATATGTTTTTACGAAATATGAATGTTATGACTTGGAAAAGCATTTATAAAAAGATAGCGAATAATCGTATAGAGTATGGATACTATTTTGATGAATTACCAAAGATACTTTTAACATACACACCATCTGTACAGTATAATAACGCGAAGAAAAATTTCTCACAGGTACCAGAAGAACTAAAAGAACCATTAAGAGCATTGACAAAGACCATTACTTTCTCTAATCACTCGGACTGGTTTAATGCAGAGGCTATTTGCAACTATTTAAAAAACCAATACACTTATCGATTGCATAGTAAAAGTATAGGAGAAAATGACCGCATTTATGAATTTCTATTTGAAAAGAAAGAAGGCATTTGCCAAGAATTTGCTAGTAGTATGGTGCTTATGTGTAGAAGTATTGGAATACCTGCGAAGTATGTAACAGGCTACCTAGTTTCAGAGAAAAGTGAAGAAACAGGACGTTATATTGTTAGAGAAAAAGATGCTCATGCCTTTGTAGAGGTTTATATTGCAGGATATGGTTGGATGACTTTTGATCCTACACCAGAGATGTTAGTAGAAGAAGTAGTAGTGGATGAAGAGGAATGGAAGTCATTAGATGTTCTAAGAATTGGAGGGATAATTTTAACGTTTATTATCTTATTCTTTTTTTTAAAAGGTGGGTTTATTCGGTTAAAAGAAATAGGCTATCTAATGAGTTGGAGATTTGCAAAAACACCAAGGCAGATTGAAAATTTAATGAGGCATACATCATGGCTATTAGACTATATGGAAAATGGAAGACGGCAACATGAAACCCTATCTGAATATGCCATAAGGTTGAAGGAAGAAGATATAGATATTTTAAAAATAGTAAAGTTATATGAGGACTATAAATACGGCAATAGGTTAGCGAATTTAGAAGAGATCAAACAGGGATATAAAGATTATAAAAAACTCAAACTCAAATTAAAAAATAAATAGGTGCTAGAATCCTCCTTTAGAGAATAAATATAAAGTAAACAAACAAGCCGAGGAGGGGGATTTACTTATGGATAGAAGAGAAGCGTTTAAAAGATGGTTACAAAATACTCGAATTAAAAAATCGGGCAAGCCTATTCCAGAAAAAGTGATAGATAATTATTTAAAGAACATACATAGAGTGTCAGATGCCATGTATGAAACAGGAGTTATTTCTAAAAGGTTATATAGCATGCGTACAGTAGAAGAACTAACTGAGGCAATGAGAGCAATCCAGAAAGATCGAACATATCTGACCTTAAATACAAAAAATGAAAATATGTGTCAGAAGGCACTTCAATACTATATGACATTTACAGAAGATAGCTGTAGAGAAGAATAAACAACATGAGGAAAAGATGTGGATAAACCTTATAGTACTTACAAAAAGTGTGCATAAAATGTAGAATATAGCTAAAAGGCATATAACATGAATGTATATACATTCATGTTATATGCCTTTTAATATGGAAAAACTTAATAGGATATAATCTTATTATAGAAAATGGTATGGAGATTTTATATTGCAGTAAGAAGCTTATTGTAATACGTTACATCTTGCATAATGTGTTGGATAAAATCTGTTAAGTTAGGTGCAATTTCTACGCCAAAGCGATAAATTTTACCTAAGTTTTTGCCTTCCTCAATACCAATAGTAATATAGTCTAGATCGCAAATAAGAAAGAATGGTAACTCGCTTTTATCTATGATATTGCAATCTATTTTGACATTTGCCCACTCCCCCTCATTTAGGTAAATGTCTAGAATCGTTTTAGGTCTTTCTAAACCATTATCTACAAAATCATTAGGATAGAGATAGCCACATCCAATTTCAGTCCAAAAGGTTTTTAATTCTGAAGGAAATTGGTAACCTAGGGAAAGTAATCTTTTTTCTTGTTGTGAAATCTCATCTAAGGATAGTGTATTAACGCGTAAAAATTTATCCTTGGCATTTTCCCAATTAAACTCCTGTTTATCATTAAGAATCCAATCAACAATTTTTTCTTCTAGAAAACTAAAATGCATCACAAACACCCCACTTTGTTTAAATGTAGATTGGTTTAACTAAACCATAGCTCTAAGTTATGAGTAAATCTAAAAACGAAATTAAATATAAGATTATTCTACCATTAAAGTGTGTATTTTAGAATATAAATTTAAAAAAATTACTAAAATTGACAAATTGTAAACAAAATTCAGTAAATTACTATATAACTTAAAGTGAATATTATAATAGATTAGAAAATGACATTCTATTGACAATTTTAACTGAAAAATTTATGCTTAAGCTAGTACAATACAGGGGGACTAGTATGAACATTTTTGATAATAAGCAGCAGGATACCAAAGTAGTAAGAACACCTGAAGGCAAAGTTATTCAGTGGTTAAGTGAAATGATTGATGGAAGTAGAGTAGAAGGACAATCACTTTATATAGAAGAGGATCATTTAGAAATTGAGCCACATATTATGCAGATTAAAAATGGAGTTGCTCAGATTGCCTTTATTTTAAAGCATCCACTATTTCAAGAAGACATGATAGAGTCTGTGGTAGGTGCAGGGCCAACCAGTGATGAGGCAATAAAAGTAGCAGCGATTCAATTTGTATCATCTGTTTTGGAAGTGCTTCAAAAGGCTTTGAAGGCAGTAGAAGGTCAAGAAGTCATTGTCAAATTACCAGAGCAAGAAAATCAATTCAAATTATATAAAAGTAGTGTAAAAGTACAAGGTAATAAAAAGTCTAGAGAAGCTATAGATTATTGGAATCTATTGGGTGAAGAATTAGTTAAACGCCTAGGTAATAAAAGAGTTTATTTTATTAAAATGTATGCTTCCAAGGCTGCTGAGAAGGTACATTGTGAATGCAGAGTAAATGGGATGGTTTATCCACTTTTTACAAGAATCTTAGAGAGAATCGCTCGTAGTTGGGAAATAGAAACAGAGCATTATGCAGAAAAACAATTCTTTGTTTTAATTCAAGATGAAAGTACATATAAACCTTATCCACTTAGCAAAAAGGAAGTGGAACAATTTGTATTAAGTAGTTTACTACTGTATAGACAATGTAGTAGCCAAGAGGCTTATGATGAGATTAGTAAAAAGATCCTTAAAGCTTGTCCAAACCCATCATTAGCACAAGAGCTTCTTGCATTTATTCCAGAGGTTTTTGCGGAAGTCATTTTTAGCGAAGCGATTTATTTAGACAGTGCAATTTTCATAAGAGATGGTAAAGAAATAGAAATATCTAAACATCAACTGACAGCCTATGACTGGATACATAGCATTATAGAACGTACGATTCGTGCAGGGTATTACGAAAAAGAACAAGTAGATTGTATTATTTCATGCAGTGCTTCATTAAACTGCATACAGCAAGCCATGAAAGAAGGCAGTAAGTTAGAAAATCTATGTACCAGTGGTATAGCCATTCCTGTAGATGAAACATATGAGATTTTATAGAATATAGACATCACACAATTAGCATAAAAAATCTTAAAAAGTATAGGAGAATTAAAAGGATGAATAAGAAAGTCAGTATACCAACCCTACTTATTCACTTATTTTGGGCATTAAGTTGGAGTATAGGTATTTATTATGTAGAATACGGAATTATGAGTTTATGTATTATGATGGGAGTTGAAAACATTGTTTCAGCCAATGTAGTAGGGGGAGCAGTACTATTTTTAGTATTCTACTTAATTGAAAACAAACTCATTGAAGAAGAGATTACAAAACGTGGTTTGTTTCTTATCAGTACATATATTATCCCTATTTTATATCAAGGGATTATGATTTTTACGTTATCTAATAGTATTCAGGAAGAACAGCAAATGGCAAGTTTAATGTTTATTTTAACTTTTACATTATTGATCATGGGGCTTTTCTTTAGAGGAATGTTAGAGTTTGTAAACTATTACCGTAAACATATTAAAGTAAAAAAACGTGGCTTATAAGATGAGTTTCAATGCGTGCCAATCCTGCATATAGTAGATAGTAAGAATAAGAAACATACTGTAGGTAGGAATAAAGATGAGCATGGCATTTGTGAAAAAGAGAATAGTGAGCGGCATAGGCAGCTTTTTACTAGTTATAGTATTAGCAATTTTATTTATGATTTTTGGATAGAATGAATAGAAGGGGTTATCGCGTAGTGCGATGGCCCCTTTTATATGTGCGCCCAGCATGGGCGCAATCTAACAGGTGAAAGTCCTGAGTGCGGGTTGATAGTGCCAAGCACATAGC
>SVDC01000042.1 GCA_015058045.1 Cellulosilyticum sp. | reverse complement strand
ATACTGTGCATTTAGTAGTGATTATATATGAGCCTCTGTATAGTAATATGCGAATATGTAAAACTAATAAAAAAGGCAATGATACTTAATGAGAGAATAGATTTTACATCCAGGGACATGATAACAAGTAGAAGTAATTTGAAAGTTGTTGTGAAAGGGGTAACCAGTCAGAGATGAAAAAGATGGAATGTATTAGTTTGTGTGATGTTATGGAGCATATCTATGAAAGCACACCTCATTTTGAGTCTATTATAGAAAATATTACTCAAAGAGCGGGCTATAGTAGATGTGAGCGACTCTATATCGGTAGTGCTTTTTGTGGGCAATATTTTTTGCATTTATCTATGAAACGCCTTAGTGAATTAATGGAGGTCTGTAGAGTAAAAAACATAAAGGTAACCCTTGTATTACCTATTTTTACAGAAAAGCACTTACAAGAGGGAAAAGATCAACTAGCTAAGTTATTAACAGAATTTAAGACAGAGATTGATGAAGTGACTGTAAATGACTATGGCATGCTACTTTATGTAAGAACACACTATATGGACATTGGCATTAATATGGGGAGGCTGTTTATGAAGGACTATAGGGAGCCGCGTTATAAGGAGTATTTTAATCAAACACTTAAACCTAGAGGATTTACTAACTTTTTAAGAGAGATGATTAAATGCTATAAAGTCAAAGGCATAGAGTTTGATCCTACCCATAGAAGAATAGATTTTAGTGAAAAACCTGAAGGCGTTATATTAGCTATATATGCGCCTTATGCATATATAACGGTTGGACAAATTTGTCAGGTAAGTGGTATTTCAAAGCCTGTAGAAAAGAAGTTTAGACCTAATGAGCCTTGTGGCAGTGAATGCTATAAGCATCGCATGAAATACTTTATAGAAGATGATAGGGATTGGATGCGTATAGGACGTGCTATTTATTTTAAAAATCAAGATCCAGAGATTACAGGTGTGGAGGAAATTAGGGAGATTTATACTCCACTTGATTGGGAGGTAGAAGCATGAATGTATTAGTTCCTTTAAATAATATAGACCATATTGATGATTATATCGAGGCAGGTGCAAGGGAATTTTATATTGGTTTTTATGATGAAGCATGGTGGGAAAAGTTTGGAGAGTATGCAGATATTAACCGATTAACTGGTTTTAAGAAGGATGCAAACCCTTATAACTTTGAAGAAGTTCTAGAAATCATCAGGCAGGTTAAACAAAGAGACGTACAAGTTTATGTCACATTTAATTCCAGTATATATAATCAGGAGCAATTAGCTTACGTGGAAGGGTATATGCAGCGTCTTAAAGAAACACCATTAGATGGTGTTATTGTTTCTTGTGCGGAGTTAGTGGAAGTTGCAAAAAAAGTAGGACTTTCTGCTGTGATTAGCACCATTGCAGGCATTTATAATTCTGATCTCACAAAGTTTTATTGTGATTTAGGGGCTAAGAGAGTGATTTTACCAAGGGACTTATCCATCAAGGAAATAGAGGAGATTGTAAAGAAGCAACCTAATGTAGAATATGAAATCTTTATGATGCGTAATGGCTGTCGTTTTTCAGATAGTAACTGCTTAGGGTTTCATCGTCTTGAAAAAACTTCTATCTGTGCCTGTGTTGGAAATGCAGGAAGAGACCTAGGTGTTAAAGGCAAAGGATTTAAAGAAAAACATGAGGTAGAACTTAATGATATTGTGTATACCCAAAACTTTCATAATATGACATGTGGTATATGTTCTATTTATCGTTTTGTAAAGCTAGGAATTACAGCAGGAAAAATTGTAGGACGTTCAGATGAATGGCGAAATATTTGTGAGGATATTAGATTAATTAGGAAAAATGTAGAGATTGCTAGATCTTGTGAAACAGAAGAGGAATATTTAGAACGTATGATTTTTCCAAATGGGCATGAAACCATGTGTAAGATGGGATTATCATGCTATTATCCAGAAATTCGTTTCTGATAAGATAAGAAATAGAGAGAAAAGGAATATAAGTACTATAATAAAGAGGCGTCTTATATTCCTTCTTTTATAGAAAAAACTTCTGTTTATCAACGTGTAGAGTGTATATATGAACCTATAAATGATGTAAATAAGATGGTTTAAAAGTTTATGGATTACGTTCATTAATAAAGGTAACAATAGTATCGATATAGGTATCAAATGCAAATAAAGGGGCTAAATGTCCTCCAGGAATAGAAGTATTTACAGTAGGATTAGGCATCATTTGAACCAAGGCAGAGGTTACACTTGGAGCAAAGGTATGATCATCTGCAGATAAAAGAAGGAGAACTTCATTGTCATAAGAAGCAAAATCTTCTTTTGTTAGATTCCATTCATTTTTGAGATCAGCAAGAAGCGTATCCATAAGAAGTAAATGAGCATTGGTGATTTGTTTAAAAGTGATATCTGCAAAGTGAGCAAGTTCTACTTGACGTTCGGGAGAGACATCTTTACATTTTTTCTTAATACCTGCTTTAAGGATTGGTTTCAAAAGGGGTAGAGGCAGATAGCGATCATACCGAATATAGCGTTCTGACTTTTTGAGCATGTTATAAAGATTTTCAAAGCCTTCAAAATCTAAACAAGAGGTTAGAGTACCTGTATTAGATAAAACCATCCCTTTAATCAGTTTAGGATAATGTTTGGCAATAATTTGTGAAATGAAACCACCGTAAGATTGACCAATAAGATAAACATTTTTTAAGTTTAGTTTACGAATAAGTAAGGCAATAGCCTGTGCGAGTTGTTGGTTGGTACGGAAATCTTTAGGATAGTTAAAAGTCACAACTGAAAAATGTTGAGCTAGTGCTTCAAAGTGGCGGTAAAAACTATCACCAATACCTATACCCCCAGCCAATAGAATAACTGTAGCTTGAGAAGTAGAATGTTGGGCGTATCTAAACTTAAATAAGCCATTACTAAGTTTAAGTGTTTTTTCAGGATATTTATAGATAAAATCTTCGAAAGTTAGGTTATTCATCGTAATCCCCCCTTTATCATTATGTAAATAAACGATGCTTTATAAATCATATTATAAAACTAAAAAAATAAAAGACAATATATTTTGAAAATTAATATCATTAAATAAGCTTTCTATAGAGAAAATCAAGGGAAGAAATGATTAATCAATGTGCTAGGTATAGAAGTATGGTATACTAAAATCTATATAGACGTAATTGAAGAAAATAGGTAGAACGATGGCTATATGGATCAGTTAACGAATCATAGCATATAAAGAGCAAAACTGGGAGGTATAGGATTTGGAAAAAGCAGTTGTATTTGATATGGATGGCATATTATTTGATACAGAAAATTTATATATTCAGTGTTGGACTCAGTTAGCAGAGGAAGCACAGATTGAGAATATAGTACCTGTATTAAAAGAATGTACAGGTACTAATGAGAAGAAGACACATGAAATTATAAAGGCTCATTATGGAGAGGATTTTGACGTGGAGTACTATCATAGAAAAGCTAAGGCAAATTTCATAAAACATATAGAGCAATATGGTATGCCGATGAAGCCAGGTGTTCATGAGCTGTTATCGTATTTAAAGGAAGAGGGTTATAAAATTGGACTTGCTTCTTCAACAAAGCTTGAAATGGTCAAAGCACATTTGAAACATGCAGGGATTGAACATTATTTTCAGGTGATTGTAGGAGGGGATATGGTAAAAGAAAGTAAGCCAAATCCTGAAATTTATTTGATAGCTTGTCAGCAGTTAGGCGTTAATCCAAAAGAAACCATCGCCATAGAAGATTCATTAAATGGTATTCGTGCAGCTTTTAATGCAGGGATGAAGCCAATTATGGTACCTGACATTGTAGCACCTACTAAAGAGATTGAAGGCATGCTACATCAAAAGTTAGAATCTTTAATTATGGTAAGGGATTTTTTAAAGACGACTACAGTTTAGTGAATGAAACATAAGGCTTGCATTTCCTCGAAAAAGGAAATATAATAAAGAAAATGCAAAAAATGATACGGAAAAATAGGCGTTAGACAAAAGCTACGATTTATAAATTTCTTCAGAGAGCCGATGGTTGGTGAGAATCGGTGAAAGGTTAAATCTTTCCACTTTTGGAGCTGTCGGTGATGAATCGAAAGGTTGGTACCCTTTATCATACTTAATAAAGTGGTCAATATCAGATAATCTAACTAAATGATAGGATAGATATAATTTGAATTGGCAATTTGGGTGGCAACACGGAATCCTTTCGTCCCATATATGATATGGGGCGGGAGGATTTTTTATTTTGTCTAGCCTACCCATTAGTATATCTTTTTTTGTAACTTAACAACGCTTACAAATAGAGTGTAAGGTAAAAATTAGGAGGAAAATATGTTAGACATTAAATTTGTTAGAGAAAATCCGGAAATTGTAAAACAAAACATTAAAAACAAATTCCAAGACAGAAAACTTCCATTAGTAGACGAAGTCATTGCACTTGATGTTGAAAATAGAAATGTAAAACAAGAAGCTGAAAAATTAAGAGCTGACCGTAACAGAATTTCTAAACAAATTGGTGCACTTATGGCTCAAGGAAAGAAAGAAGAAGCAGAAGAAGTAAAAAAACAAGTTACTGCTGAATCAGCTCGCCTTGAAGAATTATCAGCAAAAGAAGCTGAGCTTGAAGAAAAAATCAAAAAAATCATGATGACTATTCCAAATATCATTGATCCATCTGTGCCAATTGGTAAAGATGATAGTGAAAACGTAGAAGTTCAAAAATATGGTGAACCAGTTGTACCAGATTTTGATATTCCATATCATGCAGAAATCATGGAGAGATTCAATGGTCTTGACCTTGATAGTGCAAGAAAAGTAGCTGGTAATGGTTTCTACTATCTAATGGGAGATATTGCAAGACTTCACTCAGCAGTGATTTCTTATGCTAGAGATTTCATGATTGATAGAGGATTCACATACTGTATTCCTCCATATATGATTCGTAGCAACGTTGTTACTGGTGTAATGAGCTTTGATGAAATGGAAGCAATGATGTACAAAATCGAAGGAGAAGACTTATACCTTATCGGTACAAGTGAACATTCTATGATTGGTAAATTCATTGATACAATCCTTCCAGAAGATTCTCTGCCACATACACTTACAAGTTACTCTCCATGCTTTAGAAAAGAAAAAGGTGCACACGGTATTGAAGAAAGAGGTGTATACCGTATTCACCAATTTGAAAAACAAGAAATGATTGTTGTATGTAAACCAGAAGAAAGTCCAATGTGGTTTGAAAAATTATGGCAAAACACAGTAGACTTATTCCGTTCATTAGATATTCCTGTAAGAACACTTGAATGTTGTTCAGGTGACCTTGCAGATCTTAAAGTAAAATCTATTGACGTAGAAGCTTGGTCTCCAAGACAACAAAAATACTTCGAAGTAGGAAGCTGTTCTAACTTAGGTGATGCACAAGCACGCCGTCTTAAAATCCGTGTAAATGGACAAGATGGGCAAAAATACTTTGCACACACATTAAATAACACAGTAGTAGCACCACCAAGAATGCTTATTGCTTTCTTAGAAAATAACTTAAATGCAGATGGTACAGTTAATATTCCAGAAGCACTTAGACCATATATGGGTGGTAAAGAAATTATTAAATAGTGGATTATTTATTATTGAAATGTACCAAAAAGGTTCAGGCTAGTTATTCAAGCTTGAACCTTTTTTGATAAAAATTTTTGTAAAGTAAATGATTTAGGTTCTTAAGTGAAAAAATAAAGATAAAGTGGCTAAGATAAAAGGGCTATACGCAAAAAATAATCAATGCTACAATAAGAAAAATATTATGATTTAGGAAAAGAGGTTATGATGACAAGACAAGAATGCTTTAAATTAGTAGATGAATTAAAGATGACTCAAGAAAAACAGATGTTATTCCCATTAGAAATAGATGAAAAATTAATGCTTACTGAAGAAGGTTTGAAACAGATGCATCAAGTGCTTGGAGGAACAGGTAAGTATCGAACAGGCTCATTAACAGTAGAGCCTATTGGCATTATGCCGCCAGAAGCCAGTGAACTAGAACGTCTTATGGGACACTTTATAAGCCAGCTTCAGATTTCAAAACAGATGTTTCATCCTATTGAATATGCAACAATTTGTCATAAAAGGATTTTAGAGCTGTATCCTTTTGAAGATAAAAATGAAGAAGTTGCTTTTCTAGTACTTAATATTCTTTTATCACAGGCTGGGCTTAAACCGGTTAGAATGAGTGATAATCAAAAGGGAGAATATATAAAATTACTTAGAGCTGCACAACATCCAAGTCATCCAGATATTGATTCTTTGATTACGTTTATTGCAAGATATGAAGTAGAGATGTTTCAGAACATGAAGTAGTGAAAAAAGAAAGATATTAGTTATATTAAATAACTAATATCTTTCTTTTTTTTATATTCTTTGCTAAAAACAAAAATATAAAGAGTTTAAATAAAAAGAAATAATAACAACTAAAGAAGGTTAGAGACACAAAATATAATAAAAATTTAATAAATACTTGCTTAAATGGATGAAAAAATATAGTATATTATTAGGAAAATTCTGATAAATAAACCAGGAGGTAAAAATGAAAAATATTAAAAGGATATGGATCATAGGCGCTAATGGACAATTAGGTACAGCTATTAATGAACTTTTAGATAGGCGAGAGATAGAGGTACTCAACACGGATAAAGATGATGTAGATGTCACAGATATTAATCGTGTTGTTCAATTTGCGGATCTGAATAGACCAGAGATTATTATTAATTGTGCGGGATTAACCTCTATTAGGGAATGTGAAGAGGATGTAGAAAAAGCATATAAGATTAATGCAGTCGGTTCAAGAAATGTTAGTATTGCCTCTAGACGTATCGAGGCTAAACTTGTTCACTTATCAACAGATGATGTATTTAGTGGGGAAAAATATGAACCTTATAATGAATTTGATATAGAAAATCCAAAAAGTATTTATGGAAAATCTAAATTAGCAGGAGAACGATTCGTTAAAGAATTTGCAGAACGTTATTTCATTATACGTAGTACATGGATTTATGGAAAAGGTGAAAACTTTATTAAAGATTTTATTACGCAATCTTATACAAAAGATACAATTTGTGTTGCTAAAGATGCTTTTGGTTGTCCAACGAGTGCAAAAGAACTTGCTAAGTTTGTGATTCATTTAATGAACACTTCTGAATATGGATTGTATCATGCAGTTTGTGAAGGACAATGTAGTAGATATGAATTTGCAGAGGAAATTATTAAGCAGACAGGCCTTAATATAAAGCTTAAAGCTGTTTTGACAGAGGAAGATGAATTAATGAATCAAAGGCCAGTACATATTGTATTAGATGATTTAATGCTACGTCTATTAGGAAATTATAAAATGCCAACTTGGGAGGAAGCATTAGCAGATTATATTAAGGAATTAAATTAAAATAGGAGGAAATCTATGAGTAAAGTAGAGAATAGAAAAAAATTAGGGCTGACAACTGCTATATTTATTGCCCTTTTATTAGGCATTATTGCAGGATTAGTTCTACATTATTTGGTACCGAGTGGTGCATTTAAGGATCGATTTTTAGTAGATGGTGTTTTTAATATTTTAGGGAATGGTTTTATACGAGGCATGCGTATGCTTGTTGTCCCTTTAGTATTTTGTTCTTTAGTATGTGGAGCAATGGCTATTGGAGATACAAAGAAATTAGGGACAGTTGGACTTAAAATAATGGTATTCTATGTGGCTACTACGGCACTTGCTATTACGATTGCACTTGGTGTAGCAAATCTTATTAATCCTGGAATAGGCGTGGATATGTCTGCTATTAAGGCGCAAGAAACCACTATTGCTGAGAAGAGTTCTGTTGCCGATGTGATTTTAAATATTATACCGATTAATCCATTCCAGTCTTTGGCAGAAGGGGAAATGCTCCAAGTCATTGTATTTGCTTTAATTATAGGGGTTATTTTGGCTAAAAGAGGGGATGATGCAAGGCAGTTTTCTAATATCATTAGTCAAGGTAATGATATTATGATGGATATGACAATGCTTGTTATGAAGGTGGCGCCAATAGGTGTATTTTGTTTAATTGCTAAAACATTTGCAACTATAGGATTTGATGGATTTAGACCAATGCTCAAATATATGTTTTGTGTCTTTTTAGCATTAGCGCTTCAATGTTTGGGTGTATATATGATGATGCTTAAAGGTTTTACAGGTATAAATCCACTTAAATTCTTAAAGAAGTTTTTACCTGTTATGGGATTTGCATTTTCAACTGCAACATCTAATGCAACCATTCCATTATCTATTGAAACATTAGATAAAGAAATAGGTGTATCCAAAAAAATTTCTTCGTTTACCATTCCATTAGGTGCGACCATTAACATGGATGGAACAGCTATTATGCAAGGTGTGGCAGTAGTTTTTGTCGCACAACTTTTCCAAATTGACTTAAGCATAGCAGATTACTTAACTGTTATTGCAACAGCAACCATTGCTTCAATTGGTACAGCAGGTGTTCCAGGTGTAGGACTTATTACTTTATCTATGGTATTTAGCTCGGTAGGTCTTCCTATTGAAGGAATAGGTCTTATTATGGGAATTGACCGTATTCTTGATATGACACGTACAGTGGTTAATATTACGGGGGATGCGGTATGTACAACAATCGTAGCCAAGCAAGATCATGCTTTGGATCTAAAAAAATTTGAAGGTCATGTAGGAGCATAAAGAATAGATAGAAAATGATGTAATAGATTTTAAAATCAGATGAATAAAAAAAGCATTTAGTATAGAGATATATCTATACTAAATGCTTTTTTTATAAGAATAAATCAATAAAACTGATGAAAAAATTATAAAATTTAGATTATAAGATATACTTTATTACATGTGCATGATAATGTGTTGTAATATACTAAAATATATAAAAAATGACATTTGCTTTAGGGGGGAAAAGGGTGGAATTTATAAAAATGCAAATAGCATGTTTGTGTTTTTCGGGGTATTTGGTGGTAAAATATATTTATTTAAAGAAGGTACATACTAACTCAAGTAGAATTTATAGTGTCATTTTAGGAACATGTCTTGCTAATTTAATATTGGATATAGCTAGTATTTATACATTAAGAAATTTAGATATAATTCCAGTTTGGATCAATGATTTTATGACCAGAGCTTTTATACTAAGTGTTAATTTGTTTATGGGGTTAATTTGTATTTATATTATGAGCTTAATTCGTACTAATAAAGAAATTTCTAATGTAGGAATAAAGATCATAGTAGGAACCTTTATTTTGTCTATATGTATATGTTGTACAGATAAGCTTTATTATTATATAGATACTCAGCATGTCTATACATATGGACTAATTGCACAGATGTGTTACATATGTGCAGCAATTTATATGCTCATGTCGGTATATTATTTAGTAAGGTACTGGAAATATCTGAGTAAACCAGCTAGAGAAACTAGCCTAGGTTGTATTATAACCATTTTATTAATTGTGCTTATTCAAGGATATTATCCGGAACTTTTAATTTCTGGTTTGGCAGGTTCGTTATGTACTTTTAGTATATTTATGAACTTAGAAAATCCAGATACCTTTTTAGAAAATCAATTTCATTATTTTAATGAGTATGCACTTGTAACAATGATTCAAAATAAAATAATTAGAAATAAAAAGTTTAATTTAGTGGTTATTATACTAGAAAATATGGAAGATATTCGTGAAAAATATGGTCAACAAATAGAAAGAGAGCTTTATAGTGCAATAGAGAAAAGGATTCAACCTTTAACAAGAGATGGCATCTATTTATATACGCCTACTGTGCTAATTGAAGTAACTTCAGGTAAACGTAATGCCTTAGAAAGTTTAGAAGTATTACGAAATAGGTTTGCACAAGCATGGAAGGTAGAAGGTAAAGAGATATTAATTAAAGCACAAGTGGAGGAATTGTCTTTACCAGAAAATATTGATACAACGGAGCAAGTCATGAATTGTGTGGTAACACTTCAGACAGAATTTAAAAATAAAAAAGTTTATAGGGATAATCTTTTGGAGGTTAATAATAGAAATGCTTTTGAGAGAGATATGGCATTAATTGAATCAAGTAAATATCAATATGAATCATTATGTTATTTTACAATAGATGTAAATGACTTAAAGAAAACTAATGATCAGTATGGACATTTAGCAGGTGATAAGCTTTTAAAGGCTTGCACGGTCATATTAATAGAAGCATTACAACATAAGGGCGCACTTTATCGTCTAGGTGGGGATGAATTTGGAATCTTTATGACTAATATTACTCATAAAGAGGTTGGTGAATTTATGAGCAGAATAGAGGAAATTAGAGAGAGAACGAATAAATGGGCACAATATCCTATTAGATTTGCCATAGGATATGCTTTTTTTAATAGTAGTAGAGATGAATCCCTGCAATCTATGATTAAACGTGCAGATAAAATGATGTATCAAAATAAAGTTGAGATGAAAAGTCACAGATAAGTTTAAGGTTACTGAATTGTTCAAAATGTAGGCTTATGTTAAACTAAAAAGTAGGTGATGAGTGTAGTATAAGAATGAGAGGATTAGACTATGAATATAGAAAATAAATTAGAACGTTTGCGTCAAGCAATGAAGCAAAGTGAGATTAATGCATATATTATTCCAAGTAGCGATCCACATATGAGTGAATATGTCTCAGAGCATTGGAAAAGTAGAGCCTATTTTTCAGGCTTCACAGGTTCAGCGGGTACTTTGGTGATAACAGAGACAGAAAGTGGCCTTTGGACAGATGGCCGTTATTATATTCAAGCAGAAAAACAGCTTGAGGATAGTGAAATTAAGCTTTATAGAATGGGAGAAAAAGGCGTACTAAGTTACATAGAATATTTAATGAGGCATTTAAAGAAATCAGAAGTTGTTGGAATAGATGGTAGACTTTTTTCTGCCTCTACTATGCAGGCAATGAAAGGGAATCTAAGAAAAAAGGGAATCAAGGTAAAGGCAGGTTTGGATTTAGTGTCACCTTTATGGGAGGATAGACCTAAGGAAGTGCTTACAGAAGTTTATCTTCATGATACTAGGTTTACAGGCTTAAGCTGTAAAGAAAAATTGACGCAGGTCAGAGAAATTATGGTAAAGAGAGAGTTAGATGGTTATGTACTTAATGAGCTTGCCAGTATTGCATGGCTTTTTAATATAAGGGCAAGTGATATTGCTTATAATCCAATGGCAGTAGCTTATGCTTATATAACAAGAGAAAAAGCTTATTTATACATAGATGGTTCCAGACTACCTATAGATGTTAGTATGGCACTTAAACTACACGGCGTAGAAATTAAAAAGTATGAAGAAATTGATCAAATGCTGAAGGAGATTCATCAGCCAGCTAAAGTGTTATGCAATACACAAGTATTAAATTATCATTTATATCAGTTATTAGATAAGAACTTATCGGTGAAAATAGTAGAAGATAGTGACATCATAATGGATTTAAAAGCCGTTAAAAATGAAGTAGAAATAAAGAGTATCAAAGAAGCTCATATCAAAGATGGATGTGCATTAACCTATTTTATGGTGGAGCTAGAAAAACAGCTTGCAAATAACCAGAGCCTTTCTGAATATGATTTGCTTTCAATGCTAACTTGTGCAAGAGCAGCACAGGAAAATAACAAAGGGGAAAGTTTTTCTTCTATTGTAGGATATAAAGAAAATGCGGCAATGATGCACTATGCGCCTACCAAGGAAAATCATAAGATACTTGAAAAAGAAGGTTTACTACTTATTGACAGTGGTGGACAATATTTAGAAGGTACAACAGATATTACAAGAACCATTGCTTTAGGTCCTATAACAGATGAAGAAAGACTTCATTATACTTTAGTACTTAAATCTCATATTAATATGGCAAAAGCAATTTTTATGGAGGGCTGTACGGGAGCTAATTTAGATATTTTAGCCAGAGGGCCAATATGGGCTTATGGTTTAGACTATAAATGTGGTACAGGGCATGGTGTAGGTTTTATGCTAGGCGTTCATGAAGGGCCTCAAAGCTTACGTATGAGTAATCATGTGCCATTTAAGAAAGGCATGCTGATTACAGACGAGCCTGGTATTTACATTCAAGGAAGTCATGGGGTGCGTATAGAAAATATCTTACTGGTAACAGACTATTTAGACACACCAGATGGTAAATTCTATCAATTTGAAAATGTAACTTATTTTCCTATTGATTTAACCCCAGTAGATTTTACTTTACTTAATGCAGATGAAATCAACTGGCTTAATGATTATCATGAAATGGTTTATAATAAGCTTGCACCAAGACTAGAAGGAGAAGCTCTTAAATGGCTTAAAGAACATACACAATCTATTATACTTTAATGGAATAATGAGGCGTCAAAGAACTTATCTTTTGCTATTAGGTCTTTTCATATAGCAATAGATAAAGCAATAAAGTATATCCAATAAAAAAATGCTAAGGTAATTACTTTAGCATTTTTTTATTTTATCAGGGGTTTTATTGAAAAGAATTGAGAAGATAAAAAGAGTGGGCTCTGGTAAATATAAAATAATTATAAATAATTCACGCAAGTGCTTAAAAAGGATTAATATGGTTATGATATTAAAATGATATCAATATTATATATGAGGAGTGGGTATTATGGAAGAAAAAAAGGCAGTTGTATATGAAGAAAAAAAGCCTAAAGCAAAAAAAGGTATGAGAATGCTTCTATTGCTATTATTAGGTTTATTAATAGGCTTTGTTGCTTTGGTTGGAGGGATTATTTGTGTTGAAAATGCGCAAAATCCAACACACTTTGTATTAGAGGCAGGGACCGTAATTGCCACAACTAACACATTACAATCTGTATTAGGTGGTATTTTAATTGTAGCTAGTATTATTTGGGTGATTATAGATATTATTTTACTATTTGGTTTTCATATTATTAATCCAAATGAAGCGATGGTATTTACATTATTTGGTCAATATGTGGGGACTTTAAAGGAAGAAGGATTTTATTGGCTAAATCCATTTTGTGGTGCCATTAATCCAGCAACAGATAAGGCAAATGTGGTTGTTAATGTAGGGAATACCAATACAACTACGACTAGCCCTCAGATTAATGCTGGATCAAGTAAGAAGATTTCTTTAAAAGCAAATACTTTAGAAAATGGAAAACAAAAAGTAAATGATGAATTAGGAAATCCTATTGAAATTGGGGCAGTAGTGATTTGGAAGGTAAAAGAACCAACAAAAGCTGTTTTTAATGTGGATAATTATAAAACTTATGTTTCTACTCAGTGTGATGCTATTATTCGTAATGTAGCAAGATGCTATCCTTATGATAGTATGGATGAGGATGCAATAGGTGAAAAAACACTTCGTGGTAGTAGTCAAGAAGTAGCAGATATTATGAAAAGAGAATTACAAGAAAAAGTAGACATTGCAGGGCTGGAAATCTTAGAAGCACGTATTACCCATCTTTCTTATGCACCTGAAATTGCTTCTGCTATGTTACAAAGACAACAAGCAGCGGCTATTATTGCGGCAAGGCAAAAAATTGTAGAAGGTGCAGTAGGTATGGTAGAGATGGCACTTACACAATTAGGTGAAAATAACATCGTAGAACTAGATGAAGAACGTAAAGCAGCAATGGTAAGCAATTTGCTTGTTGTTTTATGCGGCAATAAGGATGCACAGCCTATTGTAAATAGTGGTTCAATTTATTAGAATAAATGGAAAGGACCTTATAGCATGGAAGGAAAATCAAAGGAAAAAGAAAAAAAACAGGTGCTACTAAGGTTGTCACCAAGTCTATGGAACGAACTTGCAGCATGGGCAGAAGATGATTTTAGATCCATTAATGGACAGATTGAGTATTTGCTGACGGAGTGCGTTAAAAAACGAAAAAAGCAAAAAGAAACAGAATAAACAATTTGCTAAATTAATGGAGGATATGCAATGGAAAATGTAATTATGGTTTATACAGATGGTGGAGCGAGAGGAAATGGCAAAGAAGACTGTGTATCGGCATGGGCGTATACATTAAGTTATGGACCACACCATAAAGAAGGTGCGGAGGCGTGTTATGGTGCAACTAATAACCAAATGGAGATGATAGCTATTATTAAGGCTTTAGAAGCTATTAAAAACAAGACGATTCCCATTCGTCTCCACAGCGATTCAGCTTACTGTATTAATGGTATTACATCCTGGATTCATGGATGGAAGAAAAAAGGTTGGGTTAATTCAAAGAAAGAGCCTGTAGAAAATAAAGAACTTTGGATTAGGATGGATGAATTGGTAGCGCAATGTACAGACATTCAATTTATTAAAGTAAAAGGTCATGCAGATGTAGCAGGGAACATTCGTGTAGATGCCCTAGTTAATAAAGCAATGGATGAATTAGCTTAAAAATATAGTCAAGGGGCATATAAGATAAAGGTTTGGTAGAGATACTAAGCCTTTTTTATTTGTATAAGTAGTGGATTGAAACAGCGGAGTTGATAGAGTATTAAACGCATTGTACAATGACAAGGTATATAATTTTAAGAAAGTTTTAAGAAATATAAATACTAGTTTGTAAAAAATATAAGATATAGTAAGAGTGTCATAGAAATGAGGGGAAAAAGGTGGCAGATAGAATTTTAGTGGTTGAGGATGAAGTGGAAATTGCAAAGGCAATAGAGGTCTATCTAAAAACACAGCAATATGAAGTGGTTAAAGCAAGTAATGGACAAGAGGCACTTGAGTTATTTGAAAAGGAATCCTTTGATTTAATTTTAATGGATTTAATGATGCCGATTATGGATGGGGTTCAAACAACACTTAAGATTAGAGAAAAAAGTATTGTGCCCATTATTATGCTAACGGCAAAATCAGAGGATACAGATAAAATATGGGGACTTAATATTGGGGCAGATGATTATGTGACTAAGCCATTTAATCCTATGGAACTTTTGGCTAGGGTAAATTCTGCCTTAAGGCGCTCAAAAGATTATGCTAAACGTGTAGAGGAAAATACAGATGAAATAGTCATTGGTGGCATCAAATTAAATAAGATGAGTAATCAGGTTTATGTAGAGGAAGTAGCGGTTAGGCTAACACCAACTGAATACGGAATTTTATATTTACTCATGAGTCATCCCAATCAGGTATTTTCTATTGAACAAATTTATGAAAAAGTATGGAATGAAGTGGCTTATAGCGGGGCAGAAACTGTGACAGTACATATTAGAAGAATTAGAGAAAAAATCGAGATTAATCCAAAGGAACCAAAATATTTAAAGGTGGTGTGGGGGATTGGATACAAATTTGAAAAGTAAAGAAGAATATTTAGAGATTAAAGAAAGACGTTGGCTTAGTCCAATAAGTTTAGGAGCTATCTTTTTAGTCATTAGTATTTTGATTTCAGTAGCTCTAGGGCAAACAGTTTTAGTAAGAGTTATGGCAGAAAAAGCATATTTTAAAAGTGAAGATTTTATGCATACTCTAGCAGATTTAACCTGTTATTTAAAGCAGACAGAATTGGAGCAGAATGAAGAAATTTATGATAGCAGATTTGAACAAGTAGATAACATCATTTATTATATCACAAAAGTGAATTCAAACGGTTTAAAGCAATTCTTTACCAATGATAATGGGAATGCAAACAATTCTGCGTTACTAAAACAAAATAGTAAGTTTTATTTCCAGGTTAGATTTTATGATGCATTAAACTACAGTGTAGATAGCAATATAGAAAAGGACCAAAGCTATTTTAGCGAAAGTACCCAGCTATTTCGTGATAGACTAGATGGACTCATTAAGCAAGGGAGTGTAGGAAATATCCAACAGAAGAAGGAGAGCTATAAGAACATAGAGGTATCCTACTATATATTAGAGGGAGAGTACCTTTATACTCAGGATTTTATATATGAAAATATACAAAACTATATGAAAACGGCACGAATTAAAATCTTACTCTTAGCTAACATGGGTTTTATGGGTGTTTATCTTATTTTAGTTATGATAGGAGCTAGAGCAAATAGATTTAAAGGAAAGCTTTTAGAACTGTTTTATAAGCTAGCTACGGAGATAAAACTAGTAGGTTTATTTTGGCTAGGCATTACGGGTAACCATATATATTGGCGCTTATATTATCATCAGAGGGCATATCAGAGTTTGTATGATCCTTTTAAACAAGGCTTAAAAATAATGCTTACTTTATGGCTTATGGTGTGGATACTGGGCTACTATATAGTGTATATTTTTACATTGTATAAAAAGAAACAGTGGAAAGAAATTAAAAATCAAAGCTGGATTATAACACACCCGCATATTTTGAAGATTATTATGAGTGAAATATATACGATTATTGGAATAGATGTTAGAAAGTCATATAAGTTTAAATTAGCAGTTTATACAATATTACATATATTGGGGTTAATGGTCTTATGTTACGGTACTTGGGAGTATGCCGAAGATATTGTCATATTAGCCGCTATTATTTTAATCGGTACGATTACTATAATAGAATTTATGCACTTATGGCATTATGAAAAAATGATAAGACAGATTCAGCAAATAAAGGGAGCAACAAAGCATTTTATTTCTATAGAAAATTTGATTAAAGCCATACTAGGAATGATTGCTTATAGCCTGTGTTTACTAGGGCTTTTTGTAGTAAGTAATGTAGGATTTGAATGGGGCATTATATTTTCCATTATGCTCGGAATTGGGATGATGCTATTTTATTTTAGAAGAATAAAGAGGTATAGTGAGCTTTATTATAAGGTGACGGAAATTGCAGCTGGAGTACATAATGGGGAGGTTATAAATCATAAAGCTAGAAACTTTTTAAGTCCTATTATGGATGAGCTTTCTAACATTGATAGAGATTTTAAAGAAGCTGTTAAACAAGAAGTGATTAGTCAAAGAATGAAAACAGAACTTATTTCTAATGTTTCTCATGACTTAAAAACGCCTCTTACTTCTATCATTAATTATGTGGATTTACTAAAGAAAGAGGATTTAACAAAAGAAGAATTTAAAGAGTATGTGGAGATCTTAGATAAAAAATCTCAGCGACTTAAAATTTTAATAGAGGATCTATTTGAAGCGAGTAAAACAGCTAGCGGAAATATTGAACTGGTAAAAGAGCAATTAGATATTGTAGCACTATTAAAGCAAACTATGGGAGAATTAACTGAAAAGATAACAGCTAGTGGACTTCAATTTAAAGTACGTTTGCCAGAGGAAAAGCTTTATTGCAGCTTAGATGGTAGGAGGACCTATCGTATATTTGAAAATTTAATGAGTAATATTTTAAAATATGCAGAGTTAAATTCAAGGGTGTATATTGATTGTCAAACAGAAGGAGAACAAGTACAGATTATTTTTAGAAATATATCAGCGTATGAGATGCACTTTACTGCTGAGGAGATTATGGAGCGTTTCAAAAGGGGAGATAAATCTAGAAATACAGAAGGTTCTGGATTAGGACTTGCTATTGCAAGAAATCTAACAGAACTTCAGGATGGAAAATTTGAGATTTTCATTGATGGAGATTTATTTAAAGTAATCATTACCTTTCCTTATCAAAAATAAAGTATAACGTAAAAAGAAGACCGATCGCTATGGGAATAACGATTGGTCTTCTTTTTTTTAATATGTATAAAGAAAAGGACAAACTTAGTGCCTTTTTCATAGCACTCATAATGGAGTTGGTGTTAAGCAAGCTAGTTGGAGAGTACGCTTGCTTAACATCATGAAGTATAATGATTTATATGTATGTATTGTTTGGATGTATTTAATATATCATTTACTATTTGGATTGTCAATAATAATGAGAACTATTTTCAGAAAAAGTTTTTAGAGGGTAGCAAGGCGACGAAACAAGAATAGATGATAGAAAATTGTGTAAAGTCTATATATACGTCAGCAGAAATTTAGCTTAAAATGGAAATAGAACAATACATTAAGGGGGGATTTTGGTGGAATTAAAAGATTTTTATATAGGAAAAGCATTTAATGCCTATGAATTTTTTGGTGCACATCTATGTGAAGAGGGTGTTATGTTTAGGGTATATGCACCAAGTGCTAAGGGGATTGCACTAATTGGTGAATTTAATGATTGGCAAGGAGAGTCCATGAATCGACAAGGCCAAAGCGGCGTATATAGTTTGTTATGCCCTGAGGCTAAAAAAGGACAAATGTATAAATATCGTATATATCAGGCAGATGGTGGTGTAGTAGAGCATTGTGATCCGTATGGATTTGGAATGGAGCTTAGACCCAATAGTGCGTCTATTATCGTAGATTTAAATGAGTATCAATTCAAAGATGCTGCGTGGATTGAAAAAAGAAATTTAAACCATAATCAACCTATGAACATATATGAGGTACATCTAGGTTCTTGGAGGACCAATCCAGACAATGAAAATGGTTGGTATAACTATAGTGAAATAGCTGACAAGCTCATTGCTTATGTAAAAGAAGAAGGGTATACCCATATTGAGTTTTTACCACTGAGTGAGCATCCTGCTGACTGTTCATGGGGGTATCAAGTTACGGGATTTTTTAGTCCTACCTCTAGATATGGCACTGCAAGTCAGCTAAAAGAGTTAGTAGATAAGTGTCATAGAGCAGGTATTGGCGTCATTATGGATTTTGTACCTGTTCATTTTGCTATGGATTATTATGCTTTAGCGAACTTTGATGGGACAAAGCTTTATGAGTATCCACCATCAGATGTTAGTCAAAGTGAATGGGGGACTTGTAATTTTATCCACTCTAGAGGAGAAGTCTGTTCATTTTTACAATCCTCTGCTAATTATTGGTTGAAAGAATTTCACTTTGATGGGTTACGTATGGATGCTATTAGTAATGCCCTATATTGGATGGGAGATCCTAATAGGGGAGTCAATGACTGTACCGTTAAGTTCTTAAAAAATATGAATGCAGGATTACATCGCCTTAATCCGGGAGCCATGCTTATTGCTGAGGATTCTACTTCATTCTTAAAAGTCACAGCACCTGTAGAGTATGAGGGATTAGGGTTTGACTATAAATGGGATATGGGATGGATGAATGATACGCTGGACTATTTTAGAACCCCTCCAGAAGAAAGGTCCAAGCATTATCATAAGCTCACTTTTTCTATGATGTATTTTTATAATGAATGTTATCTTTTACCTTTTTCACATGATGAAGTAGTACATGGAAAAGCTACGATTATGCAAAAGATGTGGGGAGGTTATGAGGATAAGTTTAAACAATGTAAAGCATTATATACCTATATGTATACCCATCCAGGAAAGAAGCTCAACTTCATGGGTAATGAAATTGGTCAGTTTAGGGAATGGGATGAAAAGAGAGAACAGGATTGGGATTTATTAAAATATCCAGCACATGATTCTTTTCATGAATATGTAAAGGTTTTAAATCAACTTTATCTCCATCATCCTGCTTTATATGAAGATGAATACAATAGAAAAAGCTTTAGATGGTTAGAAGTGAATGCTGCAGCAGAAAGTATATATATTTATGAGCGACGTCAGGTGGCATGTGATTCAGAAAATAATACAGCTCCAAAAAGTTTGATTATTGCTTTAAATCTTTCTGATCATACATATGAAAGCTTTGAGTTTGGTGTAGATGAAGAGATTACTATTAGAGAAATTTTAAACAGCGATACAGATTTATATGGGGGAACGACACCACAAGGAGAGGATTTACCAATTAAGGCACAAGCTTCAGTCATAGGAGAAAAACCTTATTTTATAGATATTTGTTTAGCGCCTTTTTCAGCTAAAATCTTTGAGGTTATTAGCAGCAGGACATCTGATGTTTTAGTGAATGGAGGAGATAAGAAAGAGCAGCAACATAGACCAGTACATATAGGTGGTCGAATTGCACCTGCAAAAAGGGATAGAGCAAGACGACGTAGCAGATAAGATAATATATTAGAAAAAACGATAATGATGTTTGGGCTCACCAAAAAAACTAGAGCGAATCCAATCATCCAATAAAATAGCAGGCAAAGAAAGAATAAACCACATGATAGAAAAGGGTAGGCAGACTTGTCCCATAATGTTAAGAGGAAGTGCACTATAGTCCCAAATGGCAAGATGGAATCCTAAATTTAAAATGACACCTGCGATGAATTCTAGTGCAGTGATTAATATGGCACTCATGAGCATTTGTTTATAGAGTGGAAGTGCATAGTAGGTATCAATAAGACCAATTAAAATAAAGCAAATACCACCTAAAATCCCCATAGTCCAATGTGTGCTGCCACTATAAACAATTTCAATTAACATATACAAAAGACCACCTATACTAAATAAAATAAAGTATTTAAAAATTGCTTTCATTAGTACCTCGCATAAAAAATAGGACTTAAACAAATTTAGTATAGGTTATGACAAAATAAAATATGTATACTGATAAATTTCTCTATCTAATAGTAAAAATTTAAGTTATAGTAAAGTAAAAGATTAGTGAATATTGTCTTATGAGGATGAAATGGGGGATGGTAATGAGGATTAGAAAATGGATGGGCATTTTAGGCATCAGCCTTATGAGTTTTGGTCAAGTTGCCAATGCAGCAACGTTTACAGATGATATGGGACAAGTGACGTCTTTTATTTCACCAATTTATGTACCAGGAGAATTATTAGCACCTTTTAATCAAACTAGAGATGGTTATTGCCATGAAGGAATAGATATCAGAACCGCAATGTATACGCCTATATTTGCTATAGCAGATGGAGTGATTACAAAAGCTGCACCGGATTCTAAAGGTGTGGATCAAGGTGGTGGACATATGATTTTCTTAGATTTAGGAAATGAACTAGAGGTACGATATATGCACCTTGCTGCATATGCTGTTCAAACAGGAGATAGGGTATATGCAGGTCAGCTTATAGGGTTTACGGGAAATTCAGGGGACAGTACGACGCCACATTTGCATTTTGAATATCGTATGAATAATGAGCCAGTTAATCCAACCTTTATTTTTGAAAATAGTGGTATGATTTTAACATCATCTACCTATGAGAGTATAGAACAAGAATATATGGAAACATGGACAAAGGTAAATGAAATACAACATTTTTATGTTATTCAAGAATAAAAATGAAATTATTTTTACAAAAGGTGGAACCAACTGCTATTTTCTAACGTCTAAGTATATATAAAATCCAAATAAAAAGAAATGACATCAAGGAGATAGACTTATGAATAAAAGATTTTTAGCTGCAATGATGGCAGTATTAGTGGCAGGTTCAGTATTTACAGGATGTGGAAAAGCTAAAGAAGAAGTAAATACACCAGTAGTTGAAGAAAACACAGCAACTGAAGAAGTTACAGAGGATTTATTAAATCAGCCAGCAGAAAATACAACAACTGAAGAAAGTACAGCAACTGAAGATAGTACAAATAGCACAATTAATAGTGATGATTATGCAGGTATTGATCCAAGTGTAGCTCAAGAGATGCTATTTGTGATTACAGATGGTATTGAACTTCCAAGTAGAATGAATATGGAAGCAGAAATGTTTAAAGATACTTATGCAATTGATCCAAGCGTATTATCAAGCTATGTAGTATCTATGCCAATGATGAATGTTCATGCAACAGAAATCGCTGTATTTGAATTAAAAGATGCAAGTGGAGCAGATGCTGTTAAGGCGGGTATTGAAAAAAGAGTACAAGCATTAAGTGAGCAATGGAAAATGTACTTACCAGATCAATATGAACTTGTACAAAACTATAAAATTGTTGAAAAAGGCAACTATATCATCTTTGTGATTAGTGATAGTGCAGATACAATTGTTAGCAAATTTGAAGCATATGTTCAATAAATAAAGTGGAAGTGGGAGATAGATCTCCCGCTTTTTTTATACCTAAATTTGAAAGAGCTAATAGAATGAGTATACAGATAAAATAGATGTGGTTTTGTTACTTTTTTAGCATGTAAAGTAAGTGAAGAGAATACATATATAGTAGGGGGGTAGTCCTTGAAATGGAAAAATAAAAACGTTTAAAATGGGGGTGTAATGTAAAAAACAAAAGACATAGATGCCATAAAAGACTTTTAGAAATAGGTAAAGACCCTCAGGGGAGGTCGAGGGCCTTTAGGGTTGAAAATAGATATACTTTTAAGTTAAGTATCTACATATGGTATATTAAAAAGTCAAAGTGATGGCAAAGTGAAAATTAAATGATTTTTAAGTGATTTTATAGTGGGATATGCTTAAGAAACGGAGGCGGTTCTATGAAACCATCAGCTAATATTGCTTGTCAGCCAAAAGAAAATCATGAATATAAGAGTAGGCATAGTAATGATTTTTGTATTATTCAACTTCCTAATGATGGAAAGCTTATCTGGCATGTCATTTCCCAAGTACCACAGGATACAGAAATTAGTTTTAATGTGAAAGAACATCATACTTATAAAGAAGATAGTTTAAGATTTATAGATATTAAAGAGGGAAGTGTTACACCCTATTTTCCTTATAGAAATTTATATATTGCAGATGTTAAAAATGCCACAGGACATTTCGTGGTAAGAGTAGAAGCATACGAAGAATAAAGAGGTTGCACTAGGATGTGCAACCTCTTTTGATATGTAAAATTAAGAGATTATAAGGGTGTACAGTATAGCGAATATATATTTGATATTGACACAAATTTTGCTTAAAGCTATACTAAAGAAAATTACCCCCACCCAGGGGGGGAGGGAGAAAGACTTGATGAATGACGAACGTAAGAAGGCACTTCAATCCTTAAAAACAGCTAAGGGACAAATTGAGGGTATTATTAAAATGATAGAAGAAGAAAGATATTGTATTGATATCTCCAATCAAATTTTAGCAGCACAGTCACTTTTAAAGAAGGCAAACTCAACGATTTTAAAACAGCATATGCAGCATTGTGTAAAAGAGGCTTGTCATCATGACCAAGCTGATGAAAAAATTGATGAGATCATTGGAATCTTAGAAAAACTAATTTCAAAATAAAATGATTTAGAGAGTAAAGAACTTATAAAATCAAATATACTTTAAAATCATAGATAAAATAGAGGAACATAAGGAGGGAGAGGAAAAAGCATGAAACAATTCATTCAGATTGAGGGGATGAGCTGTGCGGCCTGTGCCAATCGTGTAGAGCGTACAGTTAAGAAATTAGAAGGTGTGGAAGAAGCAAGTGTTAACTTTGCAACGACAACACTAAGTGTGACTTATAATGAAAGCCTACTTAAACGAGAAAATATTGAGTCAGCTATTGTGAAGGCAGGTTTCAAGGTACATAAGGAACTCAAAAGTTATATTTTTAAAGTAGAGGGAATGAGCTGTGCAGCTTGTGCTAATCGTGTAGAGAAAATCCTTAATAAACAAGAGGGCGTAGAAAAAGCAAGTGTTAATTTTGCAAGTGAAAAGTTAACAGTAAGTTTAGATGAGAGTTCCATAAAAGTAGCCGAAATTAAAGAAAAAGTAGCTAAGGCAGGCTTTAAGCTCATTGCAATAGAGACAGAACAAGCAAAGACAGAAAAAATAAGTGAGGGTCAAAAGTTATTATGGCGATTAATCCTTTCTCTTGTCTTTACTGTGCCACTATTAATTATTAGTATGGGTCATATGGTAGGTATGCCACTACCTACTATGATTGACCCTATGGTAAATCCACTAAACTTTGCCATCACACAACTCTGTTTAACTGTCCCAGTTATGTTAGTGGGTTGTAAGTTTTATCAGGTAGGTATTAAAAATTTATTTACATTAAGTCCGAATATGGATTCTTTAATTGCTGTAGGGACTTTAGCAGCTTTTACTTATAGTATTTATGGTATGCTACAGATTGCTCAAACAGGAAGTCATGAGTATGCTATGCATCTTTACTTTGAATCAGCAGCAACTATTTTAGCACTCATTACATTAGGTAAATATTTAGAAGCACGCTCTAAAGGTAAAACTTCTGAAGCCATCAAAAAACTGATGGGACTTGCTCCAAAAACAGCTACTTTAATCAGAAGTGGAAGAGAGGTTATCGTTCCTGTTGAAGAAGTAGTAGTAGGGGATATTGTTGTAGTTAAACCGGGTGAAAAGTTACCAGTAGATGGAAGAGTTATTGAAGGGATAACAGCTATTGATGAAGCTATGCTTACAGGAGAAAGTATTCCAGTAGAAAAAAGCGTAGGAGATACGGTTATTGGAGCAAGTATAAATAAAACAGGATCTATTCAGTATGAAGCCACAAAAGTTGGTCGTGATACAGCGCTTGCACAGATTGTTCGTTTAGTAGAAGAAGCTCAAGGAAGCAAAGCACCTATAGCCAAAATGGCTGATATTATTTCAGGTTATTTTGTACCAACGGTAATTGGTCTTGCTACTTTAGCAGCAGTAGCATGGCTTATTGCAGGAGAAACACCTTCTTTTGCTTTAACTATTTTTATTTCGGTATTAGTCATTGCATGTCCGTGTGCACTTGGTCTTGCGACACCAACTGCTATTATGGTAGGGACAGGAAAAGGTGCAGAAAATGGTGTGCTGATTAAAGGTGGAGAAGCTCTAGAGATTGCTCATCAAATTAAAACGATTGTATTTGATAAAACAGGTACTTTAACAGAAGGTAAACCAAAAGTAACAGATATAGTAAGTTTTAATTTATCAGAAGATGATTTATTACTATTAGCAGCAAGCTGTGAGGTAGGTTCAGAACATCCACTAGGAGAGGCTATTGTGACAGAGGCTAAACAAAAGCAAATAGAACTAAAGAAAGTGGACTATTTTAAAGCTATTCCTGGACATGGTATTGAAGCTAAAATTGAGGGCAAAGAGATTTTACTTGGAAACAAAAAAATGCTTATAGAACGTAAGATAGGTGTTGAGACATTAGAAGTGCAGGCAAATCAGTTAGCTAATGAGGGTAAAACACCAATGTATATTGCTATAGAAGGTCAATTAGAAGGAATCATTGGTGTAGCAGATACATTAAAAGCAACTAGTAAAAAAGCAATCGAAGCTTTACATCAAATGGGAATTAAGGTAGCCATGATTACAGGAGATCACCAACAAACAGCTGAGGCTATTGCAAGACAGGTAGGGATTGATCAGGTTTTAGCAGAGGTATTACCAGAAGATAAGGCACAAGTTGTAGCAAATCTTCAAAAAGAAGGCGGTAAAGTAGCCATGGTAGGAGATGGTATCAATGATGCACCAGCCTTAGCAAAAGCAGATCTTGGCATTGCTATTGGTTCAGGAACAGATGTTGCCATAGAGTCAGCAGATATTGTACTGATGAAAAGCGACTTAATGGATGTTATTACTGCTCTTAAATTAAGTAAGGCTACTATCCGTAATATTAAGGAAAATTTATTTTGGGCATTTGGTTACAATACATTAGGTATTCCTGTAGCAATGGGAATATTGCACGTTTTTGGAGGACCACTATTAAATCCAATGATTGCAGCAGCAGCTATGAGCTTTAGTTCAGTATCTGTATTATGCAATGCGCTACGTCTTAGAAAGTTTAAAGCTTAAATTAAGTAGCCAACCATTTACTCAGCTGATAGGAAAGACTAAAACAGGAAATGGATAAAATAAAAAAATCTAAATAAAAATTTGGAGGGATAATCATGAAAAGAAAGATTCAAATTGAAGGAATGAGTTGTAATCACTGTAGTGCGCATGTAAAAGAAGTTTTAGAAGCACTTAATGGCGCAACAGATGTAGAAGTAAACCTTGCAGAAAAATATGCCCTTATTTCAGGTGATGTGACAGAAGAATTGATTAAGGAAGTAATTGATGATGCAGGGTATGATGTCGTGGACATTACTTTAGTTGAAGCATAAGTTAAAAATAATTTAGACGATATACTATGAGATAGATTAAGAAAAACACCTTGAAGTGCTAGAATGCTTTCGAGGTGTTTTTTTGTGAAAAAACTTATTCTTTAGAGAGTTTGAGGATACTTAGATGTGAGTTATCAAAAGTAATAGGATCTGTGCTTTAAAAGTATATATAGTAATAGAATGTAGAAATATTTAACAAAATAAAGTAAAATTCTAAATATTAATGTGGAATCATGTATAATAAGTAGTAAAATAGTTAAAATAGGAGGTTAGAAGATGCATAAAGGATATGAGCAGTATAAGCCTACCAACAAGCAAATGACATTTCCGCTTATAATACTTATTGTGACAATCGTAATAGGTGGCATACTATTATTTATGGCAAGAGGGATAGAAAATGAATCTAAGCGTTCTATTTTTAAGATTCCTGCTTTAAAAACATTAATGTTAGAAAAGACAGGAGACTATATTATTTATTTAGGAATAGAAGGAACATTTGAAGGAGAACCATATAGTATGCCTAAAGATTATTCCAGCTTAAGTATAGAAGCAACTTTTAATGGAGAGTCCGTTCCATTAATACCTGTAGAAGAGCCTTATGAATATGGTGAAGAAGGGGATAAGAGCATTGATGTGTACACTTTTAGGGCTCAAGAATTAGGAGAATATACATTTGAATGTGAAATCACAGAAGATACAATAGAAGAAGCCATTCTTTCTGTTGGAAAAGCCCCAGAGCATATAGAGAGTATGTTAGTACTTATTATTATTGGATCATTACTGATTCTTATGGGGACATGTCAGTTTGTAGGTTATTTGATTTATAATGGAGTTCATTATGGGATTTACTATTATAAGAAAAAATCAAGTGGTATATAAGATATAATTGACAAATTTATAAGAGCCATGTATTGTCATAAGAAGACTGAGAAGACTAAAGGTAAAATGTAGGAGGGCATCAACATGGGCAAAGTCTATACATTTCCAACAAAGAAAAAAACAAATCCTTATCAAGAAGCAGCTTATTCAGCCAATACAGCATTATTAAGAGAGCTAATGGAGACGCTTATACTAACTTATGAAGATAAAATAAAAGAGCTAGAAGGCTATAAGGAAGAGATTAAAAGATTAGATGGCCTATCTTTTAAATCACCTAAAGAAGTAAGTAGAGAAGTAAAAAAACTGAATCAGCGCTTTTTAAACTATGGGATTACTTGTAATTATTTTAAGTTCTATACTAAACAAAATCAGGAAATCTTATATTATAATGATACTAATAGTATTTATGTTATTAAAAACAATAAGGTAGAAGAGGCAAGAAAGATAACAGTTGGCGAATTTATAGGGGAGTTTGAAGGGTATCCTTTTTCGCTTACTATAGATGCTGAGATACTAAGAATATTTGATAATCAAATGAGTAAGTTAAATACGACTATCGATACATTAAAAAATACTCGAATATAAGATGGGATGTTATTTTATGGGGGGATATAATAACAGTTAGGAACATGGATGAGATCCTATCAATAAGCATAATGGAGGACAAAGTATGTATAGTTTTAGAAATGACTACAGTGAAGGGGCACACCCTAATATATTAGAAAGTTTAGTAAGAACCAATATGGAGCAAACTTTTGGATATGGAGAAGATAACTATACCCTAGAAGCACAAGAGCTGATTAGAGCGCATATAGGTCGGGAAGATGTGGCGATTCACTTTTTAGTAGGAGGGACACAAACCAATTTAACAGCTATTTCAGCGTTTTTAAGACCTCATGAAGCAGCTATTGCAGCAGCATCAGGTCATATTGCAGTGCATGAAACAGGGGCAATTGAGGCAACAGGTCATAAGGTTATTACAACAGAAACTGTAGATGGTAAATTATCACCAATACATATAGAAGCTGTTCTTAAAGCACACACAGATGAGCATATGGTTAAACCAAAACTCGTTTATCTTTCTGATTCCACAGAAGTTGGAACCATTTATTATAAAGAAGAACTAAGAGCTATTTACGAATGTGCTAAAAGTCATGGTTTATTAGTGATGATAGATGGAGCAAGATTAGGTTCAGCACTTATGGCAAAAGATAATGACGTCACACTTAATGACTTAGCACAGTATTCAGATGCCTTTTACATTGGTGGTACAAAAAATGGCGCGCTACTTGGAGAAGCTTTGGTAATTGTTAACGATAGCTTAAAGGAAGACTTTAGATATCATATCAAACAAAAAGGGGGCTTATTAGCTAAAGGAAGAATTATTGCATTAGGCTATATTGAACTCTTTAAAGAACAACTCTTTTTTGATCTTGCAAAACATGCTAATGAAATGGCGGAATTTTTATTACAAGGGATTAAAGAGGCTGGATATAGTACGCTAACAGAGTCTACAACTAATCAAGTTTTTCCAATTTTGCCGAAAGACATTATAAAAGAGCTTAGAAAACAATTTGACTTTTCAGACTGGGAAGAGATAGATGAGGCACATCTGGCCATTCGCCTAGTAACATCTTGGGCTACACCAAAGGAATCGGTTGAGTCATTTTGTGAGGCTTTAGCTCATTTCAAGTAAAGATTGTATAAGTTGAATAAATAAAGGAAATGATTAACTATCAGTATGGGAATTATTTTATGTGTTTTACATTAAAATGAATTTCTACTGGTAGTTTTATTCGTTTTAAGACTTTTTTGAAAGAAAAATTGTTCATAATTGAATGAGTGGGTTATAGGATTGTAAACAAAATGAGTGAAATGGAAAATGGACAGTTCTTAAAAAAGTGTTAGAATGCTTGCATTTGGAAAGGGATTTGATAAAATATGAAAGATAGTTAGAAGTGTAGGGATATTTTAGTCAAGATATATAGAAATGATAAAAAGATTTCTACATAAGATAATGATTAAATTTGAAGAAAGATTAGAAGGAGTTAGAGTATGTTACTCATCTATTTTGGAGCAGCTATTTATTATTTGGAAACTGTTTTTCGAATTATGACCAGCGGTAAGATTATAGGACCAGGTGCATTTTACTCATTTGTATTTGCAGTGCCTATTGCACTTGTATGTTATTTGATTTGTAGTCTTTTTAAAGAATCAAAGAGAAATACTGTGGGTCTAGTTTTAATGGGTATTATTACTATGCTCTTTATGTCACAGTTTATTTATTTTAAGATTTTCCGTATGTTCTATTCGCTGTACTCTACCACTAAAGCAGGACAGATTTTTGAGTTTTGGGAAATTATTTATATTAAAGTAAGAAACAACTTTAGGACCATTGTGCTTATGGCAATACCTTTTATCCTATTGCTTATTTTAAAGAACAAAATTAGGAGTTCTAAAGAGATTAAAATTAAACATCGCATGTATGTAGGTACAGGAATTGTAGGATGTCAGTTTATTGCTATCTTAAGCTTATTATTTACAGGCAAGGCTATTTATACACCTTATGATTTATATTTTCAGCATGATTATCCAGTTGTTTCAGCAGAGAAACTAGGCCTTATGACTACCTTGAGATTAGATGCTAAAAGAAGTCTATTTGATTGGGCACCAGATTTAGCTGAGACTAGTCAAGAGGTTACCTTAATTAAAGATGATAATGAGACTAGTGAAGAAGAAACAGAACCTATAGTAGATGAAAATAGGGAATATAATGTATTAGATATTGATTTTGAAGAGCTCATTGAACAGACCGATTCAGAAGAAATGGTTAAGATGCATACGTACTTTAAAAATGCAGAGCCTTCAGCTAAAAATGAGTATACAGGAAAATATGAGGGATATAATTTGATCTGTATTACGGCAGAAGGGTTCTCACCCTATGCCATTAGGGAGGACTTAACCCCTACATTATATAAGATTGCACAGGAAGGGTATCAATTTACAAACTTCTATACGCCATTATGGGAACTTAGTACTTCTGATGGTGAATATGCCATTTGTACAGGTCAAATTCCAAAGAGCGGTACGTGGAGTATGGCTGATACGGGTATAAATGCTATGCCATTTACTCTAGGTAATCAGCTTAAGGCAGTAGGGTATAAAACCATGGCGTTCCATAACCATGATTATGATTATTACGATAGGAATATTTCACATCCTAATCTTGGCTATACCTATCAAGCCAAAGGTTCAGGAGTTGAGGTAACTGATATATGGCCAGAGTCAGATGTAGAAATGATGGAGCAAACAGTAGAACGCTATGTAGACGAAGAACCATTCCATACGTACTATATGACAGTAAGTGGGCATATGAATTACTCATTTAGAGAAAATGCAATTTCTGAGAAGAATGAAGCATTGGTACAAGACGTAGCGATGTCTGAGACTGCAAAAGCTTATCTGGCTTGTCAGATTGAGTTAGATCGTGCAGTGGAGAGCTTACTTACTCAATTAGAAGAAGCAGGAGTATTGGAACGTACACTTATTATGATTACGCCAGACCATTATCCATATGGTTTAAATAATGAATATATTAGTGAACTAGCAGGTGAAACAGTAGATGAAGATTTTGAGCTTTATAAATCTACTCTACTACTTTATACACCGAATATGGAGCCTGTAGTAGTGGATAAACCATGCTCAAGTTTAGACGTTTTACCAACCTTATCAAATTTAATGGGATTAGACTATGATTCTAGATTATTTGTAGGGCGTGATATTTTTTCAGACAGTGAGCCTTTAGTGATTTTATATAGCCATAACTTTATAACAGATAAAGGGCGTTATAACGCCTTAACTAATGAATTTACTGAAGCCTCTGGAGCAGAAGTCGATGAGGAATATGTAAGAGAGATGATTAATGAAGTGGATGCAAAATTCTATTATTCATCAAAGATTCTTGAAGAAGATTATTATGCAGATATTTTATCTGCTATGAATTAATCAAAATACAAAAGGGAATGTTATATAAAAACACTATATTGAGCTTTAATCAAGGAGGAAGTCTAATGGTTGTCAAGGTTGATTTTGATTATGATGCAGATTACATGTATTGCCCTGATCAGTTGGATATAGATACACTTATGACAGAATTTAGTCAGTGGATTGGTGATCCTACTTCTAGTCACCCATTTTGGATTGGCGAAGGTCATATTGCAGTATGTTATCGAGCAGATGCTATTGTTTATTGGCTCAATCAATGTGTTTTAGTAAACAGTAATGAAAAGGCTAAAGTTCTTGAAGAAATGGTTAAAGAAGATAGAACATTTGATTATGCTATTGTTTTATAAGGACATATAATAAAGTAAAAAAGAGGATGGTTCTACAACCATCCTCTTTTTCATAAGGGAAATAGGAATAGACTAGAATGAATTTTATTAGTTTGAAAAACAAAAAAGAATCCAGTATAATAAATAAAAAGTACCAGTTATGATAGCATGTAAGAAGGTCAGATAGGTGGGCATAAAAGTCCACCTTTTTAGATAAAACGATAGGAGAAATCGTGCGAGTAAAATAGATAGAATGAGTGATAAAGAAGAATGTTGTAGGAGGAATATGATGGAAAGTACAAGAAGCAAAGGGCATTACGTAGGTGAAATAGCAGTTGTTCTTATGGTACAGTTTGTTCTAATGCTATTTAGACTAGTAGAACCTATTCAATGGCCAAATTTATTTCCTGGGCAATATAGAATGTTACTTAATGAGTTAGTGTATTTTGGGATTGAAATTGTTTTGGTCATTGTTATTATTGCACATTTTATTTTTAAAAGATCTTTTTATGAATTAGGAATTAGAAAATTTAAAGAAAATATTCCAGCTTTAATAGGAAATTTGTGCATTGTAGTAATGAGTGTTGGGATAGCCTATTTAATGAGTCAGTTTAGCAAAAATGTAGAGGTGAATATTCTTTATACTATATGTCAGATAATAACAAATTTTATTGCCATTGCTTTTCTAAAAGAACTTGTTTTTAGAGGTTTTTTATGGAATAGTTTAAATCAGCTTACAAATGGAAAAGGGATTATAGCAAGTATTATAACAGCAGTATGTTTTTCAATGACATATGTGCCTTCACTTTTAGTAAGTTTAGATGAGGTGTCTACAGGTGCAATGCTACAGGGGTTAATTTTACCTTTTGCAATGGGGCTATATTTAAGCTTGCTCTATTATTATAGTAAGAATTTATGGATGTGTACCATGATCCATGGTGTACTTATATGTTTACAATGTCTAGAGCAGGACTTTATCATTTGCACTATAGAAGGTATTTATATAGTGGGAGTGATTATTTATTTAATTGGTAAAATGGTGAAATATTACAAAGGCAATGTGGAAGTAGAAGAATCTGAAACATCTGTAGAGACATTACCGGATTCGTTAGATGAGGCCAGTATATTACCTAGGGAAGAAGTAAGGAATATAGATGAGCAGCAGAGAACAGAAGTGATTGAACCCTTTAGAGATGAAGTTGCTACAACAAACAATGAAGTAGTTGAAGAAGAGATTGGACAGTTACCTAATAAGATGCTCGATGAATTAGATAAACTTCATGAGCAACTCAAAGAAAGAGTCAGAGAAAAGTTACCAGATGAAGATGAACAGATGCCAGACTTATCTACTATGCTAGGTGCCCCGTTAGATAGGGAGATTACAGAGTTAGAAGATAGACTATAAATAGAGTTAAAAGAAGTTAGATTAAATTAAAGAACATATTGATCAAATGATAAAAGAGCACTATAACAGTCACAAATAAATCTGATTGTATAGTGCTCTTTTATATATTAGCCTAGCTTAAATTCAATAAGGTGTTTTTTATATTTATTCTTTCGCTGGTGGTGTTATGAACCGATTTACCATTAAGCCAACAAACATTCCAAAAAGGGTTTCTATTATGCGATTAAGGGTATAATATAGAGGTGCTTTATCAGCATTGGCAGTGGTAACGGCTAAAAAGACAATACATCCAATGTTAATCCAGGAAGGACGTTTAAGAAGATTAAAACAATGAATGGTTAGCATAATACCAATGGCAATGAACATATACACCAGAATCTTTGTAGGATAAGCTGGTAAGTCCATTGATCTTACTAATCTACAAAGACATAAAAAGATTAATCCCATAAATCCTCCAATAATGGTTCCTAAGCTACGTGTTAAAGCGGCTTTAATGGATTCGTTTACAGTATTTTGAACGCAGAATATAACAGTCATACAAGCAAAGAACGGTTCACCTGGAAAGATAAGTAAACATAAGAAAATTGCTAGAGCTGTTTTTAAGGTGCGTAAGCCTATGTTGGGTATTAGTTGCATAATAATCCTCTTTCAAAAAAAATATCATTTTTATGTTAAGTTATGGATAAAAAGAAGTCAATAACCAATTTTAGGATTGAAAAGAAAATCGTAATAGCGTAGTATAAAAGAAACTTTTAATAGGTTTGGCTATAGAGTAAATAGATATAAAGGGGGTAGAATAATGAACATTTCAGTAGACAAAACATATGTATTAGAGATGGCAAAAACAATATTAGGATATGATAGCCCAAGTGGCTTTTGCTATGAGGTGATGAACTTTATAAAGGAAGAAGCTACTAAATGGGGATATACCTTTGAAAAAACACGTAAAGGGTGTGGTATTATTACCATCCCAGGAAAAAGCAATGAACAGGTAATAGGCTTATCTGCCCATGTAGATACTTTAGGGGCGATGGTACGTTCTATTACAGCACAAGGAAACCTCAAGTTTACCTTAGTAGGTGGACCAATTCCTGCCACGCTAGATAGTGAGTATTGTAAGGTGCGAACAAGGGATGGAAGAATTTATACAGGAACTTTTTTAAGTACAAGTCCAGCGGCTCATGTTTATGAAGATAGCAGATCAAAAGAACGTACACCAGAAAAAATGGAAATAAGATTAGACGAAGTCGTTCGTTCTAAAGATGATGTTCTTAAATTAGGGATTGGTGCAGGAGATTATATTTTTATTGATCCGAAAACCGTGGTGACGGAGAGTGGGTTCTTAAAATCCCGTTTTATAGATGATAAGGGAAGTGTAGCAGCACTTATGGGGCTTTTAGAAGTCCTTCATAGAGAGCAAGTAAGACCGCTTTATACCACCAAAATCTTTATTTCTATTTATGAAGAAGTAGGACATGGTTCAAGCTACATTCCTCAAGACATTACCGAAATGTTAGCAGTCGATATGGGGTGTATAGGAGAAGATCTTAACTGTACAGAATATAAAGTATCTATTTGTGCTAAGGATTCTGGTGGACCATATGATTATGAGATGACTTCTAAGCTTATTCGTCTGGCTATAGAGCATTCACTTAATTTTGCAGTGGATATTTATCCGATGTATAGCTCAGATGTGAGTGCAGCACTAAGAGGTGGAAATGATATTAAAGGGGCATTAATTGGCCCTGGTGTACATGCTTCTCATGGTATGGAGCGTACCCATTATCAAGCTTTAGAAAATACAGTGAAATTATTATTCTATTATTTAACAGAGGTATAAGAATAATAGTATGTTATATAGGTTAAGAAGCCTAGTAAGAAA
>SVDC01000041.1 GCA_015058045.1 Cellulosilyticum sp. | reverse complement strand
TATGGTCGCTTAGCTCAGCTGGGAGAGCACCTGCCTTACAAGCAGGGGGTCATAGGTTCGAGCCCTATAGCGACCATCACGCCGACGTGGCTCAATTGGCAGAGCAGCTGACTTGTAATCAGCAGGTTATCGGTTCGAGTCCGATCGTCGGCTTCCATGGTGGGATTCCCGAGCGGCCAAAGGGGGCAGACTGTAAATCTGTTGCGATAGCTTCGAAGGTTCGAATCCTTCTCCCACCATGTTTTATATCGCGGGATGGAGCAGCTAGGTAGCTCGTCGGGCTCATAACCCGAAGGTCATAGGTTCAAATCCTATTCCCGCTACCACATGCCCAGATAGCTCAGTCGGTAGAGCAGAGGACTGAAAATCCTCGTGTCGCTGGTTCGATTCCGGCTCTGGGCACCATGTGGGTCACTAGCTCAGTCGGTAGAGCACTTGACTTTTAATCAAGTTGTCCCGGGTTCGATTCCCGGGTGGCTCATAAAGTAAAGAAAAACCTGATAGTTAATTGCTATCAGGTTTTTTGTTATATAAAATTTAGTAACTTCTTTTTTGATATAAAGGTGATTATAATACATATAAATGGAAATCATTAATGATGATAAACTAAGAGAAGGGGAGAAAGAATATGAATAATTTCCTTACGGAGCAAGATATTGAAAAAATGAAAAAAGAAATAGAGTATAGGAAAGCTGTAGTAAGAAAGAAACGTAATGAAGAGGTAAAGGAAGCTAGGGCACATGGAGATTTAAGTGAAAACTATGAGTATAAAGCCGCTAAAAGAGAACGTGGACGTAATGAAGGTAGAATTAAATATCTAGAGAAAATGATTAAGACAGCTAATATTATTGAGGATAATACAGAAGATGATGAAGTAGGCTTAGGTAAGAAAGTAACTATTAATTTTATAGATGATGAATTTACAATGGAGTATGAAATGGTTACAACTATGTCTACGGATGCTGTAAATAATAGAATCAGTATTGAATCACCATTAGGAAAAGCTATTTATAACAAAAAAGTAGGAGAGATTGTAGAAGTAGACGCCCCAGATGGTAAGTATTCTATTAAAGTTGAAGCAATACAGAGAATATAGGGGAAAAGCTAAAGCTTATATATAGCCTTTTATGAAGTATATGTCTTTAATATATCTATCAGTTTATCTAAATTTATTGAGAATAAATTAGAAGTTGTATGAATATAATTTATCAATAAAATATAGGGGGAATAGATATATGGATCAAATGGGTTTTAATGTACTAAGACGTGCTCAAGATAGCACAAAGAAAACACAGAGATTGGATGATTTTTTTAAAGAACAAGGAATTGATATAAGACAAGTTAGAAGAAATCCAGATTATTATGAAGAGCTTATTATGGAGTATAGCCGTTCTTGTATTAATCAGGAATTATTTAGGGAGAGTAAGGAGAGAATGGAAGAGGAATTTAATAAGCTCTGTGAATTTCATAGAAGAAATGAAGATCATTTAGTTGAAAAGTTTTATATAATTGCTAAGCACATTATAGAAAAAGAATTAGAAGATAAGGAAGAATTAAATAGTGTTCACGCATAATAATGAGTCAAGTAGATTACTTGACTCATTATTATGTTTATAAGAGAATAAATTATGGATATTAGGAATATTAATATCATCTATTAAGTAGAAAGAGTGATAAAGTGAAAACGCCATTATATGATAAACTAATGATATATAGTGAATCTAAATTTCCTTTTCATATGCCTGGGCATAAATTTGGTGTTATTGCTGGGCTAGATCAAATAAATATAATGCGATTAGATAATACAGAAGCTATCGGAATGGATAATTTATATGAAGCTAGTGGAATTATAAAAGAAGCAATGATATTAATGTCTACCTTTTATGAGGCTAAAGAAAGCATATTTTTAACAAATGGTTCAACTACAGGAATTCTAGCCAGTGTTTTAGCGACTTGTAAAGAAGGAGACAGATTAATAGTGGCTAGAAATGCACATCATAGTGTATGGAGTGCATTAGTATTAGCAGGAGTATCACCTATATATATTAGTCCTAAATATCTAGAGAAAGAAGATATGCTGGGAGAGATATCTGCAAGTACAGTAGCAGAAGCTTTAAGAAAATATCCAGATGCAAAGGGTGTATTGATCGTAAGTCCAACATATGAAGGAATTGTATCAGATATTGAGGCTATAGCAGAAGTAGTACATCAATATAATGGGATACTAATAGTAGATGAAGCGCATGGGGCACACTTTGTATTAGAAAATGGATTCCCTACGAGTAGTATTAAGAAAGGTGCAGACTTAGTCATTAATAGTATGCACAAAACATTACCAGCACTTACGCAGAGTGCCTTGATACATATTTGTTCAGAGCGGGTAAATTATGAAAAGCTTATAGAATCCCTAAGAATGGTACAGACTAGTAGCCCTTCATATGTTATGATGGGACTAATGGATTATATTAGAGGATATATTATAGAATATAAAGATGAGATTAAAAAGAACTATATAGATGCTTTAATAGAAGTTAGAAAGAAATTAATAAGTCATCTAACTGTTTTAGAAGTGATGGAATATAATCCAAAAGAAAGATATGATCAAAGTAAGATTATTATTTCAACCATACATGCTGATATGAGTGGTTATCAATTAGCTCAATCCTTAAATGATCAATTTAATATTGTAGTTGAAGCAGCATTAGATCATTATATTATTTTAATGACCACTATGGCTGATCAAATAGTGAGTTTAGAAAGATTATATGATGCACTTATAAAGATAGATTCTACTTTACAAAGGAAGCTAAGAAGTAAAAGAATAAATGACTTTATTATAGAAAAAGTGAACTTAGGACTAAATCCAAGAAAAATTTTTTATGGTGATAAAGAATGGGTAAATATAGAAACATGCTTAAATCGAATTGTAGCAACTAATATCATGTTATATCCACCAGGGATACCTATTAAGGCAATAGGTGAAAGTATTAAAGAGAACGATATAAACTTTATTAAGGAGTATAAAGAGAAGTTACAAGGCATTAAGTTATCAGACGAGAAAATATTAATTGAAGTAATTAGATAGACAAATGAAGAAAGTGTCTAAGTTACTCTAGACTTAGATAGTGGAGGTATACGTGGGTAAAATATTTTGTTTAATGGGTAAGAGTAGTTCAGGAAAGGATACTATTTTTAGTATATTAAAACAAAAGGTTTCTTTAAAACCGATTGTACTATATACGACAAGACCTATGCGTAGTAATGAAGTGGATGGTAGAGAGTATCACTTTATAAATGAAAAACAACTGCAAGAATATCAGGCATGTCATAAGATTATTGAGCAAAGGGTATATAATACAATTAATGGGCCTTGGCATTATGTAACAATTGATGATGGACAATTTAATAATAAAGATCATTACATTATGATTGTAACTTTAGAAGCATATATCAATTTAGTAAAGTATTTTGGAGAAAGTCGAGTTGTCCCTATTTATATTAATGTAGAAGATGGGAAACGTTTAGAACGTGCCTTACAAAGAGAACAGCAACAATTAAACCCTAATTATGATGAGTTATGTAGAAGATTTTTAGCAGATAATAGAGACTTTAGTAAGGAGAATTTGGATAAGGCCCATATTTATCATTACTATGAGAATAATCAATTACAACAATGTATAGAAGAAATTATAATAGCTATTAATAAGAACCTTTGTACGAATGAAAGAAATGACGATATATAACTTAGACATAAGTGATAGGTATAAATATAATATATTGCTAAAGATGGGCGTGTAGATAGGTGATTAAAAGTTTATTTTTATGGATAAGCTTATAATAGTAATGCTTGCATTTAAAATAGGATTAGAATAGAATGAAAATACATTATAGAGCGTGTAAAGTAATATAAGGGGGGAGTTACGCGTGGCTGGTATACAAATTACGGATATAAAGATGCCAACTCTAAGAGAAGTTTCGGTAGCAAATAATACACAAACTGAAAAGAGTTTTAGATTTACTTTATTAAGTCAAATTGGTGAGAGTGAGTTACAAGAAAAACTTACACAAATGGTAGAAGAGATTACTAAGCAGGGGCAGAAGATCGCAGAGCATATGGATATTAGAGATTTAAAAATGTATCGTTCTATGATTTCTAACTTTCTCAGTGAAGTAGTTGCTAATTCACATCAATTTTCAAGGGAAAATTTCTTAGATAGAAGAGGACGCCATAGAGTATATGGTATTATTAGACAGGTAAATGATAAGATAGATGAATTGGCTAAGGAGTTAATTAAATCAGAAAAGAATCAAGTAGATATTTTAGATAGAATTGGAGAAATCCAAGGATTAGTATTAGACGTTGCAACTTAATGTTCGTGGAGGTATTCACGAACATTTTTATTATACAAAGTTAGAAGGAGTTAGAATGGAAGTATTTGAAGACATTATTGGAAATCAAGATGCAAAGACTTATTTTAAAAAGGCTGTATTAGATAATCAGTTATCTCATAGCTATATTTTTGAGGGACCATATGGTGTAGGAAAGAATACCTTTGCATTAGAATTAGCAAAGTTTATTTTATGCGAGAATAAAGAAGGTATAAAGCCATGTAATGAATGTAGATCTTGCCATATGATAAATGCAGGAACGCATCCTGATGTTATTCAAGTAGAGAAAGATAATAAAGTTACAAAGGTAGAAACAATTAGAGAGAATATTGTTCGTGAAATGGATATTAAGCCCTATCAGTCAGATTACAAGATTATTATTGTAAAGGCAGCAGATAGTATGAGTATTCAAGGACAAAATGCAATGCTTAAGACTATAGAGGAACCCCCTGCCTATGGCATTATTATTTTAGTATGTGAAAATCTTACTAGTTTACTTCCTACAATTAAATCACGATGTATTGTCGTGCGCTTTAACCCAATTAATAAGGAGCAGATGCGTAGTTATTTAACACAAAAAGGAATTAATGGCATTCAGCGAGAAGTATATGAAAAACTTTCCGATGGAAGTATTGGAGTCATTAATGATATTATGCATGATGAGACTTATATGGAAGTTAGAAAACAAAGTATTAAATACTTAGAACGTCTGGATAAGGCTCAGATTATGGAAATTTATGATATTGTTAAAGAGATTACAGATCAAAAAGAAGAAATAGAACGTATTCTTCAGTTTTGGTTATATTGGTATAGAGATATTGCAATTGTGAAAGCAACCAATAATAGGGATTTATACTATAAGGATTGCCAGCAACAGTTGTTGGACATGTCATATAAATTAACGTATAATAAAGTTAGTCAGAATATAGAGTCTATTAAGCTCGCAATTTTAGATATTAAACAGAATATATATAGTACATTTGTTATAGAGAATTTATTACTACAATTAAAGGAGAGGAAGAAATGATAACAGTCATTGGCATCAGATTTAGACGTGCTGGTAAAGTATATTACTTTGCTCCAGAAGATGGCATAATATATGGCCAAGGTCAACACGCTATCGTTGAAACTGCCAGGGGTATAGAGTACGGTGAAGTCGTTATTTCTAATAAAGAAGTAGAAGACTCTGAAGTCGTACAACCTTTAAAGAAAGTTATAAGATTAGCAACCGCTGAAGATGATGAAAAATATAAACAAAATAAAGTTAAAGAAAAAGAAGCTTTTTTTATCTGTAAGGAAAAAATCATTAAGCATAAATTAGATATGAAATTAATTGATGTAGAGTATACATTTGATAATAATAAAGTATTATTTTACTTTACCTCATATGAACGTGTAGATTTTAGGGAACTTGTAAAAGAATTAGCCTCTATTTTTAAAACACGTATTGAACTTAGACAAATAGGGGTTAGAGATGAAACAAAAATGTGTGGTGGGATAGGCATTTGTGGTCGTTCACTTTGCTGCAATACATTTTTAGGAGATTTCCAACCTGTTTCTATTAAAATGGCTAAGGAACAAAATCTTTCATTAAATCCAATAAAAATATCAGGAATTTGTGGACGATTAATGTGCTGCTTAAAGTATGAGCAAGAATGTTACGTTGAGATTAGAGGCAGACTACCTATAGTAGGTGATATTGTTATTACACCAGATGGAAAAGGTGAAGTATTATCTGTTAATGTGCTACGTGAGCAGGTTAAGGTAGCTGTTCAAAAGAAAGATAAAGATGAGAAAGAAGCAATTATATATCACTCTACTGATCTTAAGATTGTGAAGAAGAAAAGATGTGGTGGCGGTGGTTGCTGCGGAAATAATGAAGGAGATATTGATAAGGAATATGAAGGATTCGACTTTAGTTCACTCGAATGAGAGAGTAGATGATTTAGAGAGAAACGGATATCAATTAATTCAAAATCCCGAAGTTTTTTGCTTCGGGATTGATGCTATTTTATTAGCACATTTTGCTAGAGTAAGTAATGCTAAGCAAAGAGTATTAGATATTGGTACGGGTACAGGGATTATTCCTATTGTGATGCATGCCATTTATCAAAAAGGTCATTTTACCGGTGTAGATATCCAAGAAGAAATGATAGAAATGGCAAACCGTTCAGTCAGATTAAATAAAATTGAAGATGATGTAACAATGAAGGTAATGGATATTAAGGATTATAAAGCGCATTATGCTGCTGGAATCTTCGATATCATAACTTGTAATCCACCTTATATGAAAGGACATGCTGGATTAAAGAATGAACATCCATCTAAGACTATTGCACGCCATGAGGTAGCATGTACATTAGAAGATATTATCGAAGGTGCAGGTTATATGCTGAAATATGGTGGTAAGCTTTGTATGATTCATAGGCCACATCGTTTAGTAGATATCTTTACAGCAATGCGCCAGAATAAGATTGAACCAAAAGTCATGAGAATGGTTTATCCAAAGCTAGGGAAAGCACCAACAATGGTACTTGTTGAAGGTGTGAAAAATGGCAATCCAGAGTTAAGAGTATTACCACCTCTATTTGTTTATAATGAAGATGGTACTTATACAGATGATATTAATGAAATTTATGGGAAAAAGGGTAGATTAGAAGAAGATAACTAATAATCTATAGAAAGATATAGAAGTAAGTATTTAAGAGAAGATTAGAAGGGAAAGTGACTATGGAACAAGGCGTGCTCACCTTATGTGCAACACCAATTGGAAATTTAGAAGATATAACATATAGAGCAGTTCGTTTAATGACGGAAGCAGATTTTATTGCAGCAGAGGATACAAGACATACTAAGAAGTTATTAAATCACTTTGATATTCATACAAGACTGATTAGTTATCATGAGCATAATAAAATTGAAAAGGGACCAGAGTTAATTCAATTATTAAAAGAAGGAAAGAATATTGTATTAGTAACTGATGCTGGTACGCCAGGTATTTCTGATCCAGGAGAAGATTTAGTTAAACTTGCATTAGAAGAAGGTATTACAGTTACTTCGGCACCTGGATGTGTAGCAGGTATTACAGCGCTTATTATTTCAGGGCAAGCAACAAGACGCTTTATCTTTGAAGGATTCTTACCAAGTAATAAGAAAGAAAAAGCAGAAGTTCTAGCAAGACTGAAAGATGAAACAAGAACAGTGATTCTTTATGAAGCACCACATCGTCTCATTAAAACATTAGAAAGCTTATATGAGGCATTAGGTGACAGAGATCTTACCATTACCAAAGAACTTACTAAAAAGCATGAAACAGTACTCAAAACATCTTTAGCTAAGGCTTTAGAGTATTATAATGAAGAAGAGCCACGTGGTGAATATGTATTAGTTTTAGCTGGCAGAGATGAGAGAGAACTTAAAGAAGAACTTCAGGAGAGTTGGCTGAGTTTATCTATAGAAGAGCATATAGCACTTTATACAGATAAAGGTATGGATGAAAAATCAGCTATGAAGCAAGTTGCAAAAGATAGAGGCGTGAGTAAACGAGATATTTACGCAGCAATACACAAATAAATAAATTTAAAGGGACTATTAAAGTTTTACTTTAAGGCATAAGAGAAGGTAGAAAAAAAGGAATGGCTTTTTCTTAACTATAAATAAAGTAAGTAAATAGTCCCTTTTTAAAATAATACGATTAAGTACATATTAAGTTAATGAGATAAAGGGGAGAATAAAGGATGAACTATGAAATTTTATATCAAGATGCTTTTCCTATTGTGAAATGTCAATTAAGGAGAGGCGAAAGGTTAAAAGCAGAATCAGATGCAATGATTGGAATGTCAGCTACTGTAGAGGTAACAGGTGGAACAGGCGGTGGCATTATGAGAGGATTAACACGAATGTTAGCTGGGGAAAGTTTTTTCTTTCAATATTTAACAGCCCAGCGTGGAGAGGGTGAAGTGTTAATTGGACACTCTGTACCAGGAAGTATTATAGATGTTGAGTTAGATGGAAGTTATGGACTTAAAGTACAAAAGGATGGCTTTTTAGCAGCAACAGAAGATGTAGAAATTGATACAAAGGCTCAGAATTTAATGCGTGGGATATTTTCAGGTGAAGGTTTATTTATTTTAAATATAACAGGAAGAGGTACGGTATTTTTAAGTTCTTATGGTGCTATACATGCTATTAATTTAGCACCAGGAGAAGAATATGTCGTAGATAATGGGCATTTAGTAGCATGGGCAGATTATATGCAATATAGTATTGAAAAGGCCTCTAATGGATGGGGAAATAGTATTATGTCAGGCGAATGCTTGGTATGTAGATTTAGAGGACCTGGAATTGTGCTTATTCAAACACGTAATCCTAAAGGATTTAAAAATTGGCTTACCGGTTTAGGTATGTGTACAGGTGGCCATAACTAATATTACGGTTAGATTAAGAATACCTAATAAATGGTATATTGAATAAACTCTTATGCTATAATGGGGAAGTTAAAAAAGAATAACAATTTTGAGGTGAAGTAATGAATAAAAAATTATGGAGTGCATTAGGACTATCCCTTATTATAGGAAGTCAAAGTCTATATGCAGAAAATTTATCTGTAATAAATAATATAGAAACAACATCATTAGTCAATATAGATGATCAAGCTCAATTTGAAATAATTGATAATAATATAATACAAGATCAGTCAGTAGCTAATGAGACAGGTGAAACAGGAGATAAGCAACTTGAACAAAATTTAACTGGTTTAGAGAATCAAGTGAATGAGAATGGCGTAGAGACTTCAGAAGGACAGGAAAATACAGATTCACTAGGAGATACACCTATTGTAGGTGATCAACTAAATGGAAATGAATCAGAAGATATGCTGAATCCAGAACAAGGTAATACAGATTCAACTCAAAATCTAGATTTAATAAATAAGGTTATCTTAACATTAGATTCTAAGGTAGCGATAGTAGATGGTATAGAAGAAGAGTTAATTAGTGCACCAACTGTTATTAATGATACAACTTTATTACCTATGCGATTTGTTGGAGATAAAGTTGTCGGAGCACAAGTAGATTGGAATGCAGAAACAAAGACTGTTACAATGTCAAAGGATGGGACAGTGGTTAGTGTAACAATAGGGAGTAAAATTGCATTAATAAATGGTTTAGAGGTAGAGTTACAAGTGGAACCTACAGTAAAAGATAATGTTACGTTAGTACCATTAAGATTCTTAAGTGAAGCACTTAATGTACAAGTAGATTATAATAGTGATACGAAAACCATTACATTACATAAAGGAAGTAAGCCAGTTATACAAAATCAAGCACCAATACCTTCTTTTTATTTCCCAGAAAATTATATTGCAGGGCAAGTTGTATCGGTAATAAATGAAAGCTATGATCCAGATGGCGATACAATTAAAGATCACCTATGGTGTGTTGTAGGAGAAAAAACAGTTACCAATAAAGAATTAAGCAATATGTTTAAGACACCTCGTGCAGGTACATATACAATTGGTTTAAAAGTACAAGATTCAAAGGGAACATGGAGTGATTGGAGTTACCAAACAGTTACTATTTTACCTAACCAAGCCCCAGTTATTACAAGCTTAGAGCCTGTTAAATCTAGCTTTGCACAAGGGGAGCCTATTGAATTTTTACCATATACTTATGAAAATGAATCGTGGGAAACGGTAACAGAAGGTAAATGGACTTATAGAAAACTGGAAGAAGCAGAAAATAGAGCAACATTAGGAAAGCCGAATATGATTTTCACAGAAGGTGATTATGTTGTAACGCTTTATTTAGATGATGCTTATGGAAATCGTAGCGTAGGCTATCAAACAACAGTACATATTTCAAATGAAGTTAGAGATACAGAGTTAAACTATAAGTTTTCTACAGGGCTTATTGGAGAATGGATTGATAACTTTGAAGGAACAAATTATTTAACATATAAGCAAGCTGAGGTTTTAGGTTTATCTTATCGAAATGGAACGCTTATTATGAGTGATTCACCAGAAGATGTAAAAGGGCAAGGAATTTTATATAGAGACAGTATTAATGGTATAGGGAGAATCTTAATTCACCATATTAATAAAGTAGAATCAACAGAAAAGCAAAGATTAGCCTTAGTTGTTGAAAATCCAACAGATCAGCCAATTACAGTAACATTAAAGAATAAGGCAATTAAAGGACCTGCAACAGACATTTTAAGGGTTGGTCAAATGAGTTTATATGATTACTTAAGTGGAACTATTGCACCAGAGACTATTATTTTACAACCAAAAGAGAAAAAATATATCTATGATAAAACATGGGGAAATAATACCTGTATCTCAGGTCATATGGATGTTGAAACAACTGGAGAAGCAAAGTTTACGGTTGCCAATTTAGGTGTAAGTCATACTTTAGAGAATTTAGATAGCTTATATTATTATCCTGCAGATGGTGTCCATTATAGTGGAACCTATGATAAAGTAGGTATTAACTATAATTTAAGTTTAGATGGTACTCAGGCAGAAAGATTAACACTTGGCGTAGTGAATTCAGGCGAATGGGCAGTTGGCTATGATGAACGTACACAATTACCTGTAGAGAATACAGGAAACTTTGGAATTTCATATTATATTACAGTTACAGCACAGGAAGATATGGGTGTCATTCTAAATAACAGAGGTGGTATATTCCAAGGAGCAGTAAAATGGAATGATACAGTTTATAATATGCCAGGTAAAGGAATCTTTAGTGGTACAACGACTAAAGCAGTCGTATTAGGTACAATTAAAAAAGGTGAAACTGTAACGATTGAATATCTATTACCAAATGGTTCTGCTGCACCAACATTACTTGGATTTATACCAAAGAGTCAGTGGTAGTTGATATTAAAAAATAAGTGGTTTAAATAGATCAAGATAAATTTCATAAAAAATAAAATGAGTAGCTGGTGAATATAGCTACTCATTTTATTTTTAGATTAAAAGTGAAAACTAATCTATGTGTAGTTTATGGCTTAGAATATTAAAATGCTTTTTAGGTTATCAACATGCTACAATCAACTATTAACACATTGGGATAGTTTTTGTATCCAAAGTCACACAGATTTCTATAGTCTAAAGTTTAAATAGTAATAAAAATAAAATCATATAGATTTAAAGACAGTTGAAAAAATCTTGAGTCCCTATCAATTAAAGAAAATAAGAAAAGAAGTACCTTGATTTACCTCACTTGTAACGGAAATCTGAGCATCATGTGCTTTAATAATTTGATGAGCAATAGCAAGACCAAGACCAGTTCCACCAGTACTTTTATTTCTAGCCTCATCAATGCGATAAAAGCGTTCAAAAAGATGGGGAATATGTTCACGTGCAATACCAATACCTGTATCTTGAATAGACAAGATAACATTTTGTTTGGATCGATTGCAACCAAGTGTAATAGTGCCACCTTCAGGTGTATATTTTAAGGCATTATCCATTAAGATACGAATTAATTCTTTAATCATTCCTTTATCTCCAGATAGCATGACATCATCAGTTATTTTAGATAAGATATCATGTTCATCATCAATAAATCCTGTTTCCTTAATAACTTCATAGCAAAGCTGAGATAGATTAAATATCTCTTTATCTACCTTTAGGGTTTTCTTATCACTTCTCGATAGAAAGAGTAGTTTTTCAAGAAGTTGTTTCATATTAGCTGTTTCTTGAGAAAGAGAGTTAATGCTCTCTTCAAGAATAGCTGGATCATCTTTCCCCCAACGTTCGAGCATTTCGGTATATCCTTGGATGATGGCTATAGGCGTACGGAGCTCATGAGAGGCATCAGAGACAAATTGTTTTTGTTGATTCATATAAAGCTCTAAACGATCGAGCATTTCATTAAAAGTAATAGCTAAATCTTTTAATTCATCTTTTGCCACATTAGTATCTAAACGGTTCAGGCTTGTTCCATTAATATCTTTTACTCGATCTGTCATATCCTTAATGGGTTTTAGAAGCTTATGAACAAGATGATTACCTAGAAATGAAAAGAATCCAAAAGAAATAATGAGTATAGCAGGAAGAATATTAATATAATCTAAGAGTGCTACTTCTAATGAATCAGGATGTGTTTCAAGATAAAACATGAGTGTATTATAGCTTCCCATATAAGTTAGATAGAAAAGAATGATATAGAGTAAGCTATAGACAAAATTAATTTTAAAACCCATAGAGAATTTAAAACGTCTGATAAAGAAGTTAAAGATATTATAAATTAAAATAAAAATACCATTTAATAATGCTAGGAAAAACTTAATAATGAAAGTAAAGAAACCATAGATATTTTTAAATAGATGTCTCATTATTGAATTCCTCCTTTCATTAATTATCTTTTAGTTGATAGCCAATCCCCCTAATAGTATGGATAAGTTTTTTTTGAAAAGGTTGATCAATTTTATTTCGAAGATAACGAATGTATACATCTACAATATTAGTATCGCCAATATAGTTATATCCCCATACATTTTCTAAGATTTGATCACGTGTTAAGGCAATATCTTTATTTTTCATAAGATATTCAAGAAGTTCAAATTCTTTTTTAGTAAGGATAATAGGGGTGTTATTATAATTCACTTCAAATTTATCAGGATATAAGGTAAGCTGACCACAAGTAAGTGAATTTTGAGAAGCAGCAACAGAGGTAGTACCTGATTTTAATTTAAATAAGACACGGATACGTGCTAATAATTCTTCAATAGCAAAAGGCTTAGTCAGGTAATCTTGAGCTCCAAGATCTAATCCCATAACCTTATCCATTACATCATCTTTAGCAGTAAGCATAATAACAGGAAGCTCTGAGACTTGACGAATACGTCTTAACACTTCCATACCATTTAACGAAGGGAGCATAACATCTAATATAAGTAAATCATAAGTATTAGAAAGTGCCATGTTTAAGCCCTCCCTACCATCATGACAGGTGGAAACTTCATAGCCTTCATGATGTAATTCTAATTCTAAGAAACGTGCAATTTTTACTTCATCTTCTATAATTAATATATTTTTGATATAAATCACCTTCTTAAATGAATATTTTGATAATAGTTTATCATAAAACTTAATCGGGATGTAGATGAATTGAAATATAGAATAAATAGTTAGATATACTTTATAAAATCTAGAAGTATAAGTTATGAAAGGGTGCTGCACTTTATATGCAAACACCCTTTTAGCTTATAAGAATTATTTCTTGAGTTCATTAATTGTAGAATTAATTTTGTTTGCGATATCGTTTTCACCAACAATGCTAATTTTAATACCTAGAATAAGGGCAATGATAATGGTAATAAACGATACATGAAAACAAAGGATAATGGCAATTAATGCAACAGAAAGAGGGACATTCACGTAAGTTCGCTCCTTTTTTTTCATAATAAAAGTAGTTGCATTGAGTGTATTAATAAAGGAAGTTACTTTATCCGTAGAGGATGATGTTTTTTGAGTTTCAATTTTTTCAACTTTTTCTAAGTAGAGCAGCGCTTCTACCACGTCTCCATTACAGTGTTCAAGTGCCTTTTTTGCTTCTGAAAAGGAAACATGAGCTCTTTGCATAATTAAATCGATTTGTTCTAATGTAATAGTTGCCATAATTTTTTCTCCTAATATGATTTATAGATTTATAAGTAATATTATTTTTTCATTAGGTCAATGGTAGAATTTAATTTTTCAGCTACAGTATTTTGGCCTTTGATTTCTACTTTGATGCCTAAGATAATAGCAATAATAAGGGCAGTAATTGATAAATAGCAGCAGAAAATTAAGGCAAGGATGGCAATAGTAAGAGGTACATCAATAAAGATTTGCTCATCTTTTCTAAGGATAAAACTTGTAGAATGAATTTTAGATAAAAAGTTCTTAAAGCCACCTTGAGATGTAGTTGTATCAGAATTAACTTTTTTAGATTTTTCTAAAAGAAGTAATGCTTCCACTGTATCCCCACCACATTGTTCTAAGGCTTCTTTTGCCTCTGTGAATGAAACATTTGCTCTTTGCATTACTAGATCAACTTGTTCTAAAGTAATTGTTCCCATTATAATCTCTCCCCATATGTAATAACGTATATCCAATTTGTTTTAATATATGAATGGTTAACGTTTATTTTATTTGCTGATATTAGTATAGCCAGAAAGAATGAGAAGGAAATAAGAGAAAGATTAAAAAATGATGAGAAGATTAATAGAAAAAAATGAGAGTGTTGTTTATACGGTCACAACACTCTCATTAGAAATCATTTATATAATTTGGAATGACTCAAAAAGGCTAGAATTAAAAATTTCTGAGTTTTCATTAGCCTCGATAACACATTCATCTTCATCTCCTAAATAGAAGAGTACTTTTTCACCAGAAATAAGTCCTAAACTTAAGTGGAATTGAGGTTTCATTTCTAGAAGTAATTCTTTTACTTCAGAAGTAAGTGAAGCAATAACCATTGTAAAGCCTTCTTTTTCTTCTAAGGTTTCTTCTAAGCTTGCTAATTCTTCACTCTCTTCGATAATATGAGTAGCAGCTAAAAATTTATTTTTAAAAGAAGTAATTTCTTGTGAAGGTGCTCCTTGAGAAGCATTTGGAAAATAAATATTTACTTTGTCGCATCTATCAAAGAAGAATTTTAGAATTTCTTGAAAATGAGTTAAGTCTAAAGTAGATAATTTGGCATAACGTCGCATAATTAAGACTCCTTACCTAGTATTAAGATAAAATTATATTTTATTTCTTATTATAACCAAATTGTGAAGGAGTATCAATTCCTAAACTTAAGACATAAGCCAATCATAAGTAAATTCATTTTTAAATGTATCTAGTATTTGATCATAGTCAAAAAAACCCTCATCTATTAAGCGATTAGAAAATATGATTTTGGCCTCCATATGACCCAATGTATTCCAAACAAAATTTAGAATGCCTCTAGCTGAGAAAGTTTGTAATAAATCTCGTGTATGCTGAAAATCATGTTTCACCTGATATGAAGCATTAGAAGAATATAAGATGGGTATAAAAAGATTCGTATCTAAATAGTCTATAAGTAATTTTTTTTTATCATCCATACTATAACCTCCTTTTTAATTTTAACTTTTACCTATTAGTAAACCTTACATATTGATTAGGGGAGAGGCATTAACTAATAGGAAGAAAATGTACCCTGTAAAAAGGGAGTTAGAACATATTATATGCAATGAATAGGAAAAATATGCGTAAAGAAAAATTGGATCATAAGGTTTATAATAAGTAGAGAGAAGAAACATTAGAAAAAATATAAATAAATGAGAACTATATAGGGCATAGAATAGATCAAAAAGGAATAAAAAGGGGATTAGGCATAAGTTGAAAGGAATCGCACATATGAGAGTAATGACATTTAATCTAAGAGCAGATAACATATTAGATATTCGCAATAGATGGAGAGGGCGTTGTGAGATTGTATATGATACGATACAAGAATATGATTGTGATATTATAGGATTGCAAGAAGTAACCAATACTATGGCAGAGGATTTAAAAAGACAGCTTAAGGAGTATCATCATTTGGGTGTCAGTAGAACGAAAAATTGGTTTATGGAGAGAAATACAGTATTACTGAGAAAAGAATACCATGTATTAGAAAATAAAACTTTTTGGCTATCTAAGGAGCCACATAAAAAAGGGAGTAGTTTATGGCATTCACTTTTCCCAAGAATTTGTACAAGGGTTATATACCAATTAGAGGATGGTAGAAAAGTCAGCATTTATAATACACACTTAGATTGTCTTTCTCCTATAGCGAGAGAACATGGTATGAAGGTGATTTTAAGAGAGATGTATAAGTGTCAACAAAAAGAGAAGATGCCATGTATTTTGATGGGAGACTTTAATGAGAGGGCTAACAGTAGAATGATGCAACAATTTAAAAGAAAAGCTTATCAATTAAATGGACTGAGAGCTGTTCAAGATATAAAGCCTGAACTTTATCAGAAAACAACTATGGGTTTTTTTAAAGATCGTGAAAAGGGAGGGCATATTGATTATATCTTTGTAACAAAAGAATTTGAGGTAGTGGATGTTGAAATTATTAAATATAATCATGAAGGAAGATATCCATCAGATCATTACCCAATTATGGCAGAATTGAGGCTTAAATAAGATGGATAAGTAACGATGAGTAGATAGTATATTAGGATGACTTTGGTTAGACTTAAAGGTAGTATGAATTACTTTATGGGGAAATTAATTATAAGTTATAGGCTTAATAAATCTATTTATAAAAGGAGAAAATAGAATGCATTTTAAGATTAATAATGAAGATGAATTTAATAGTATGACGATAGAAAATATCACTATTGAAGAAGTCAATTCCACTTATGTAGTGTTTAGAGACTGCATAATTAAAAATGTGAATTTTTTTGATGTGACTTTAGATAGAGTACAGTTTAGTCATGTAGAATTTATTGGATGTGACTTATCTAATATCAATTTAGAAGAAGCATCTATTCATTATTGTAGCTTTAAGAATTGTAGATTAATGGGAACACATTTATTAGCAGCATCTATCAGAGAGGTTAAGTTTGAAAACTGTCAATGTGACTATATAGTCTTAGGAACTAGTCAATTAAAAGATGTCTTATTTAAAGAGAGTAGCTTAAGACAAGCAGGCTTAGATGACTGTAAGTTTAATAGGGTAATATTTCAAAACTGTGATATGAAAGAGATTGAATTAATAGGAACAAATTTAAGAGGAGTTGATTTAAGTACCTGTGAAATAGAGGGGCTTAAAGTAAAACTTGAACAGATAAGAGGTGCAAAAATTTCTTTAATGCAGTCTGTTGAATTTAGTAAAATGTTAGGTTTGCAAATAAAAGAATAGCTGATAAAAAAATAACTTTTTAAAATACATATAAAAAGTATTGCAATTTATCAGAAAAGATATTAATATTTAGATATAAGAAAAAAGACTGAAAAGGGGGCAATGGTGTGGATTATCTAATTGGAATCGATATAGGGACATCTGGGACGAAGACAGTACTATTTGATGTTGAAGGAAATGTAATTGGAAGTGCCTTAAAAGAGTATGATATTATTCAGAAGAAGATTGGTTGGGCGGAGCAAAAACCTGATTCTTGGTGGGACGCAACTAAAGGAAGTTTAAAAGAAATTTTAGATGAAACAAAAGTTGATGCTACAAAAATTAAGGGAATTGGTCTTTCAGGACAAATGCATGGACTTGTACTACTAGATAAAGAGGGACAGGTGATTAGAGACTCCATCATTTGGTGTGATAACCGTACGACAGCAGAAGCTAAACAGATTGAAGAAGTAGTGGGCAGAGAGAAATTAGTTGCTATAACAGGTAATCCAGCGATTGCAGCATTTACTTTAGCTAAATTATTATGGGTTCGCAATAATGAGCCAGAAAATTATAGTAAGATTGATAAAGTTCTTTTACCAAAAGATTATATTAGATATAAACTAACAGGAAGTCTTATGACAGAAGTATCTGATGCCAGTGGTATGCAGATGTTAGATATTAGAAAACGTGATTGGAGTGAAGAGCTACTTGAGATGCTAGATATTAATAAAGATTTCTTAGCAAAAGTAGTAGAATCACATGATATTACAGGATACATAACAGAAGAAGTAGCAAAAGAAACGGGACTTAGTACAATTACAGCAGTTGTAGGTGGAGCAGGAGACCAGGCAGCTGGTGCAATAGGTAATGGTATTGTATCAAGTGGAGATGTATCTGCAACAATTGGTTCATCAGGTGTTGTATTTGCTTATACAGATTCAGTTGTTACAGATGTAGAAGGACGTATTCAAACTTTCTGCCATGCTATTCCAAACACATGGCATGTAATGGGTGTAACTCAAGGTGCTGGCTTATCACTTAAGTGGTATAGAGATACATTTTGTAAAGAAGAAAAAGAAGAAGCAGCACAAAAAGGTTGCGATGTATACGAAATATTAACAGACCAAGCAAGAGAAATTCCTGCTGGTAGTGAGGGATTAATGTACCTACCATATTTAATGGGAGAAAGGACACCTCATATGGATCCATATGCAAGTGGCGTTTTCTTTGGCATAAGAGCTAATCAAGGAAAAGGTCATATGGTAAAAGCAATTATGGAGGGTGTTGGATATAGTTTACTAGATTGTTTAGAGCTCATTAGAGAAAATAATATACCAATCACAAGTATTAAGATGTCTGGTGGTGGAGGTAAGAGTGATGTATGGAGACAAATTCATGCAGATCTTTTCAATACAGAAGTCAAGACAATTAATGTTTCAGAAGGCCCAGCATTAGGTGTAGCTATTTTAGCTGGTGTTGGAACTGGCGTTTATAAAGATGAAAAAGAAGCTTGTGAAAAGATTATAGGTATCAAACGTACTCAAGCACCAATTCAAGAAAATGTTACATATTATAAGAAATTCTATCCAGTATACAAAGAACTCTATAAAAATTTAAAGGAAACCTTTAAAGAACAACATACTTTACTTAGTGAGTAGATAACTTATTAATTCAGTAGATTTTTGAAGATAAGTTTTGAATCTATAAATGTGTTTACAATGAAAGTATCAAATTCATTAAAATAATATAAGGAAAATATAAGGAGGCTATAAAAATGGGAGAAATTTTTAAAGGAATTGGAAAGATACCATATGAAGGACCACAATCAACTAATCCACTAGCATTTAAACATTATAACAAAGATGAAAAAATTGGTGACAAAACAATGGGTGAACACTTAAGATTTGCTATGTCTTGGTGGCACACACTTTGTGCAGAAGGTGGAGATCCATTTGGTGCAGAATCAGCTTCAAGACCATGGAATCGTATGGAAGATCCTATTGAAATTGCTAAAGCAAAAGTAGATGCTGGTTTTGAGTTTATGGAAAAAATGGGAATTGATTATTTCTGTTTCCATGATAGAGATATTGCACCAGAAGGTAAAGATTTAACAGAAACAAATGAAATCTTAGATACTGTTGTAGCATACATAAAAGAAAAAATGAATCAAACAGGTAAAAAATTACTTTGGGGTACAGCGAACTGTTTCAATAACAAACGTTTCGTTCATGGTGCAGGAACAACTTGTAATGCAGAAGTATTTGCTTATGCAGGTGCTCAAATTAAAAAAGCAATTGAAGTAACAAAAGAATTAGGTGGAGAAAACTATGTATTCTGGGGTGGTAGAGAAGGTTATGAAACACTTCTTAACACAGATACAGGTCTTGAACTTGATAACTTTGCAAGACTTCTTCAAATGGCTGTAGATTATGCTAAAGAAATTGGTTTCACAGGACAATTCTTAATCGAACCAAAACCAAAAGAACCAACAAAACATCAATATGATTTTGATACAGCTACAGTACTTGCATTCCTTAGAAAGTATAACTTAGAAGCATACTTCAAAATGAATATTGAAGCAAACCATGCAACACTTGCACAACATACATTCCAACATGAACTTAATATGTGCCGCATTAATAATGTACTTGGTAGTGTAGATGCAAACCAAGGTGACTTAATGCTTGGATGGGATACAGATCAATTCCCAACAAATATCTATGATGCAACAATGGCAATGTATGAAATTCTTAAAGCTGGTGGTATTGCACCAGGTGGACTTAACTTTGATTCAAAAGTAAGAAGAGCATCTTTTGAAGAGGAAGATTTATTCCTTGCTTACATTGCAGGTATGGATACTTTTGCTAAAGGCTTAAAAGTAGCTTATAAATTATTACAAGATGGAGTATTAGAAGAGTTTGTTGCTAAACGTTATGCAAGCTTTTCTGAAGGTATTGGTAAAGAAATCGTACAAGGAAATGTAGGATTAAAAGAACTTGAAGCTTATGCACTTAAACAAGCACCAATCGCTAATGCATCTGGTAGACAAGAATGGTTAGAAACAGTTGTTAACCAATATATCTATAATCAAGAATAAAAATTTATCAATCATTATTAATCAAAGATAACAAAATTTAAGTCTCTAGAGGTAGTAGATCTACTTTTAGAGGCTTAAATCATATATAATAAAATGAATATAGTATTAAATTAAAAATGATGTATAATGAATTAAGTTAATAATTGATAACATAACCACTATAATGTAGAGGATAGTCGGTGTACATAAGATAAAGTTATATAGTAATAAATATAAAAGAAAGTTGTGAGGAAGGATTATGAATAAACGAGTGATACCAAAAGGTAATCTAATTAAAGAGACAAACTATAAAAGAATCTTACAGTTAATTGGGAAAGGCGAACATCTAACTAAATTAGATATTGCATACACACTCAAAATAAGTATTCCAACTGTAACAACCAATATTAATGATCTAAAGCAAGAAGGCATTATTGAAGAGGTAGAATCAGATATTTATACAGGTGGGCGTAAACCTAAGATTATTAAGCTTATTCCAAATTCAAGGATTTCTATTGGGATGAGTATTAGTAAGTATAAAGTTGTTGTTGTATTTACTAACTTATTAGAAGAGACACTTTTAATTAAAGAACATGAATGTGAACGTGGAGAGTTAGATGAGTATATTGCACAAGGAAAAGTGTTAATCCAAGAAGGAATGAATGAACTTAATATTGAAGAGGATGCTATTCTTGGCGTAGGAATTTCAATCCCAGGAACAATCAATCAGAATTTAGGAGTTATTGAGCAGACAAATATGGGATATAGAGAAATTTCATTAGAGCATATCTATAATCTCTTTGATTCAACTATCTATATCGAAAATGAAGCCAATTTATCTTTACTTGCTGAGAAGTCACTAGGAAAATATGAAGATGGAAGTAACTTATTATACATAGGAATCAATGAAGGTTTAGGAGGGGGTATCTTTGTAAATGGAGATCTATTTACAGGAACTAGTGGACGTGCCGGTGAATTTGGGCGTATGCACTTTAGAGAGAGAGAAACAGGAAAACAATATAGAGTAGAAGATTATATTTCTACACACAGTTTGGTGCAACGTTATATTGAGAAAACAGGAAATGAAATAAAAGGATTTTCTAAATTTCAAGAGTTAGTTCAAGAGAAGAATAAAGAAGCCATAACCATTTTAATAGAAGCTATAGAGGTTTTACTTATGACCATTTATAACTTATCTATGGTATTGGATATTCAAAAAATTATAGTAGGTGGAAAAGTTGGACGATTTATAAAAGAAGAAGAAGAGCACTTACAAAATTTAATGAACCAATATGATGATGTATTAGGAAAATTGGATTTAGAAATTCATTTTTCAGATATTAGAAATACAACAGCTATTGGAGCAGGATTATTACCAATTGTTGATTTTTATAAGATTAATAATGAGAATGAATAAAGGATGAAGCATGAAGTAAAGAGGTTGTGGCAAAATACATCCGCTCAGTCGTCCGAAAAAAGAATTTCTTCCAGAAACACTTTTTTCGCCCTTATGAGCTAGAATATGCCTAATTTTTGGAGGTATCGCATTTCGCGATACCTCCTTTATCCTGTTATAAGAGTTATACTAAATAGGAATGCTATACCTCAATATATAAAATGAGATATGATTTATACATTTCTTAAGAAATATTAATATGCTAGGGTAAGTAGATTAAGAATTATAAGGTATGATGAGTTGACTAAGGAAATAGGGAGAGGGTCACGTGCAGAAAAGAGATTATAGAAGCTATAATATTTTAGAAGAAGAATTGGAGCAAGAAGTTATAGAAGATTCAAGGCAAATACTTAAGAAAGAGCAGGAAGTAAGAAATCAGCAAGCTCCACCTGATAAAGAACCATCAATTAATGCTCATGAAGAATTGATTCACAGCAGCATAGTTCATAAAAACATACTCCAAGAAGAAAAGCAAATAAAAAATGAAGTAGAAAATGAAGGAGCATTACTTAAATTAGAAGCACAGATTAATACTGAAGAGAATTCACCAAAAAAAATACAAATCAATGATCAAGAACATATACTTCAAGAAGGAGAGCAGGTAAGCCAACAAGCGGACATAGGGATTGAAAATAGAGAATTCAATATGACTGAATCTACTCAAAAAATAATTGAAGATGAATTAAAGCCTAACAGAAAAGAACCTAGGTTGTTTAAAAGAAAAAAAGAAAAATCAAAAGAAAAACAGTCAATAAGTAAAGGATTATTAGATGAGGAGATAGGAAATCAACCTAAGTTAGATTTCCCTGTTTATAAAAGATATTACCAACAAAAGGAAAGAAGCACTTTATTTAAGTGTATTATGATGTTAGCTAAAATCATCATTACATTAATGCTACTCCCACTTATAGCAGTTATAGCGTTTGTCCTACTATGTATTGTAGGATGTTTTTTAGCAGTCATATTAGGGAGTATAGGATGTGGTGTGATCATGCTAGGAAGTGTTTGTTTTGTTGCAACGCAAATTAGTGACAATTTGATTGCGTTAGGTGTCTTAATAGCAATAACAGCAATGTCCTTTGGAGGAATGATTTTAATTATATTTTTAGCAATTACACAATGGATAAGAGGAATTTTAAGAAGATATAAGAAACCTCATATTAGAAATAGTAATAGGGGGGGGTATTAAAATGAAGAAGTGGTTTATCATACTGACAATTATATTTTTCACTGGATGTATATCAAGTGCAACTTTAGCAGGACGTATCTTTTATAAAGAATTAAAGACATATGAAGACTATGATAAAAAAGATTTACAAGTACAAGCATTAGAGAATATCTTTGTTGACTCAGATGTACCAGTGGAGATTCATCCAACAACTCAAGCACCATATGTAGAATTTTCACAGAGTTTTATTGATTTAGTAGGAATAGCACCTGAGTATCAATTGGAAGTACAGGAAAAAGGAAATAGTACTTATATAAACTTAAACAAAATAGAAGATGTGCTGATATGGCTAGGTGTAAAGGAAAATAAAGCTAAGTTAAACTTATATTTACCAGAAGGAGATATTAATAAGCTAAAAGTTGAAGCATATGGAAATGATATAAGAAATGAACATAGATCAACGATTAATTTAGATAAAATTAATGTAAAAGATGTAGATATAGACACGTATCATACAGATATTATTTTAGATGGAGCGTATGAAAAGGTTAATATTCAAGCTGATAGTAATAGTCTCAATATGAAGTCAACAATAGAAACGACATTATATACAACGGGTAGAATGGAGCAAAATTTAAGTGGAAAGTTTAAGAAGATTAGTATTGAAGGGAATCATGAAGCAATCAATATAGATTCTACTAATATAAGTAGTGTGGAAATTGAAAATTACTATGGTAGTATAAATTTAACAGGTCAATATGAGCTTATTAGTTTAAAGGGTGAAGGAAATGATATTGACTTAAGTAGTCAAGTAGAGTGCAAGTTGATTACAGAGGGACAAGCTAATAGAATCCATGCAAATGGTCCATTTAAAGCAATTACCTTAGAAGAAGGAGGAAGTGAAATAGAAGTTCAGACAACTATTGTGCCTAAAAAAATAACAATGTTAGAAGAAGCAAGACAAAGTAACTTAATTCTTACTTTACCTTCAAATATCCCAGGGTTTATATTAAGATATGTAGATGAAGAGTATAACGAATATGCGTATTATGATGATTTGGGCTATATGGATGATGAATATATACGAGCTGAACAGTCGAAAAATGACATTAAAAATGTTAAGAGTGAGTTTGAGCCAATTAATGAAACTAATAAAAATGGTCAGTTAATTTATCAATATGGAAATGGAGATACCTGTATTTTATTAAATAGAAATTCAGGTCTAACATTAGAATTAATAGATGGTGGATATAGTAGTGTTATTGAATAAATGGGACAACCACTTTAAATGGGAAGGAAAGTGGCTATGAAAAGAAAAGTAAATAAAAAAGTTAAGTGGTATCATTTATATAGAAATAATAGGATAAAGCAAAGCTATAAAGAATTAAGAGAGACAATAGGGCAGAACTTATGGCTAGAGCTACTTTTTATGGTAGCTTTAGCATTATGTGTTTCAGGAATCGTATTTGTAAGTGTTTCACACTTTATATACAGCTTGGGTTTTGGAAGGCAAATTTATATTAACTATGATGAAAGTAGAGCTTATATTCAAGAAGCAATATTAGAAAGAGCAGCTTGGGTAAATGAGAAGACAAGTAATTTAGAAGATGATGAAGAGATTCAGCAGATTGTTAATGAGATTATAAATCAAGGTTTTAATAGGAGCTATGTAAGCAGTTCACAAACTTATCTGGTAGATGGCACAGGAAAAATCATGTATCAAGATGGTGTGGTAGAAAGTCTTAATCTTAATAAAGTCATTCAAAAGGCGAATAATAATGAGTATAGTGATGAGCAAGATCGATTCATTGCAATTTATCCTGTGATTATTAATAATGAAGTTTGTTATTTATATAATGAGAGTATATTAGAGCCTTTTTCATATAGAGAATTTACTAATATAGGAAATATATTAGCCTTTATAACATCGGTAGCTATATTTATTTTAATTATTTTTAGATTAACAAGGGATAAAATTGCCTATATTGAATACCTCTCTGCCTGTTTAGGTGAAATTTCTAAAGGGAATTTAGACTATGAGATAGAGATTGTTGGTAATGATGAGCTAGCTAGAGTAGCAGAGACCATTACCCATATGGAAGATGAGTTAAAATATCAAATCGATGCAAAAATTAAGACAGAAAAAAGTAAAAATGAATTAGTAACAAATGTAGCACATGATTTAAGAACACCACTTACTTCAATTATTGGATATATTGGACTTGTTAAAGACAATAGTCATCCAAGTGAAGAAAGGAAGAAGTATTTAGAAATAGCCTATAATAAGGCTGAAAAATTAAAAGTAATTATTGAAGATTTATTTGAGCTGACCAAATTACATCAAGGAAAAGTGATACTTAAAAAAACAGAGGTTTCTTTAAGTAATCTATTAAATCAATTAATAGAAGAATTAATGCCATTAGCGAGTGAAAAGAATATAGAAATCGAATCTTATATTGAGTCCCCAAATACAGTTATTAGTGTAGATATAGCTAAGATAACGAGAGTATTTGAAAATCTAATTGAAAATGCTATCAAATATTCTCCTGATAATGAAACAATCTATGTAGAAATGAAAGGTACAAAAAATAAAGTTTTTATAGCAGTAAGCAATCCTTCTTATGATGTTTCACAGGAAGAGATTAATAAGTACTTTGAAAGATTCTATAGAGCAGATCAGTCAAGAAATAGTACGGGTGGTAGTGGATTAGGTTTAGCAATTGTAAAAAATATTGTAGAGCTTCATAGTGGAAAAATAGAAGCAAAACTTATGAATGATTTACTCAGCTTTAAGGTATCATTGCCTAAAAATACAGATGTGTAAATTAAGATTAATAAGTGTATATAGATGTAAAGAAATTATAAAAATTATCAATCGATATTTAAGGTGGCATATAATTAATATGTCCTTTTATGTAGATAAGGCTCATAGAATAAATCTCTAGAAGAGGTGAAGAGATGGATAAAGAAACAATACTCATAGTAGACGATGAAAAAGAAATTAGAGAGTTAATCGAAATTTATCTGAAGAATGAAGGCTATGAGGTTATTATGGCATCAACAGGCTTAGAGGCAATTAAATTAACAGAGGAAAGAAAAATAGATCTGATTATCCTCGATATTATGATGCCTGTAGTAAATGGTATTGATGCTTGTATCAAAATCAGAGAACAGAATAATACACCAATTATTATGTTATCAGCTAAGGTTGAAGATATTGATAAGATATTAGGATTATCAGTAGGAGCAGATGACTATTTAACAAAACCCTTTAATCCATTAGAGCTAATTGCTAGAGTGAAGGCCCAATTAAGGCGTTTTAAAAAATTAAATACCAGTACCTCTAGCCAAAAAGTGTTAGAGGAAGGTGTGCTAAAAATGAATCTTGAAACAGGAAAAGTTTATAAGGGAACGATAGAGATTAATTTAACACCTACTGAATTTAATATTTTAAAACTCCTTTGGGTAAACAAAGGTATTGTTTTTAAGATAGAGACTATTTATGAACGTGTTTGGGGTCAGGAATATTTTGATAATAATAATACCGTAATGGTACATATAAGAAAGCTTAGAGAAAAGATAGAAGATAATCCTAGAATTCCAGACTATATATTCACCGTATGGGGCGTGGGATATAAATTCGGAGAGTAGTTCGGGAGAGTCTATGAGCTTATGTACACTTAAAGGATTTATGGAAAAGGAATAGATTATTATGGAAGAATAAGTAAGTAGACTATCTCGAGATGAACGTAAATAATAATTATTTTTTATACTATTTTTAAAAGGAAGAATTACTAGGTATGGGGATGCAGTAGGTAGTTCAGAATTTAAAAATAGTATTTTTTTTGCCCGAAATATAAAAATGAGTAATATAGGATTATACAAATAGCTTTAAAATTCATGACAACATTATATAAAATTTTTAGATTTTAACTAAATATCACATAGAAATCTAAATAAAAATATGAGATGATGATAGAAATAAAAGTATGAGTTTAGACCAAAGGAGGGCTTACTATTGGAAAGTAAAAAAGCATATAAAGTGCTAGATATAGCTCATGCAGATAAGATTGGTTTTATAGGTGATAGCTATACAGAAAGTCATTTTAGTGTAGAAGGAAAAGCCTATATTTGTAAACTCAGCTTATTTTCGGATTACAATTATGAAAATTTTGCTAAGTCAGGAGATACTTATAGAGGAAATCTAGATCGTATCAGAAAACATATACCGATTTATCATGACAAACTCTCATGGACAGATATTAGACCTAAATTTGCTTTCTTTGTAAGTTATACAAATGACTTAAAATATATGGATGAAGAGCAATACTTAAATGATTTAAGGGCAACGATAGAGACGGTAAAGGGATTAGGGGCAATTCCTATCATTGCAACAGAGTATCATACGAACTTTGGTCCAGGATTACAAATTGGATTAAAGCAAATAGCACAAGAATATGACTGTGAATTTGTAGATATTATAGATGATGTAAATGAGACAAGAGGAACAGATTTTGTTCCATTTTGGAGTGGAACACATCCAGGAACAAGAAGTAATCATTTATTAGGAGATAACATTGAAGTTTATCTAAATCAACTACCAAGACCGAGACAAAGTCTTAAACTCTTTAGATTAAGAGAAAAATTTAAAAGTATAGATGAGCTCATTTTCAATACAAATGAAGAAAGAGCTAGGCTTTTTAAAGAGATTAATGTGGGACATAACTGTTTAGTAGATGAGAGACGAGTAGATGATGTGACTTCAGCTGAGCATGCTCCAGTTACAAGTGAGTATTTAAAACTACAAAATGGTGAAGTAGTTGAATTTGAAGATGTGGCTCTGATTTCAGCAGTATTACCTAGTTCTTCATTAGGGTTAGAGTATGTTGCTTTAGATTTAGGTGAAGTAGAAGCAGAAGTTTATGTTAAAGATATACTTAAAGCACCTTACCCAACACCAACCTTTTATCAACGTTTTGATATAGAAGAGGATTATGGTGTAAAAGTAGGCGATACATATATCAGTGATAATCCACATTTTAAAGATAAGATATTTACTGTTATGGAAGTAACGGATGAGGCTATTTTAGCATTACCTTATCCAAGAATAGCAACTAATATTCCTGGAAATCTGACTAAAGTAAGCGGTGAGGGAGCAGAGCAAATTCCATATCCATATACAGCAATTGGTTTTTCAAATGATTACCCACGAGGAAAGGCACAAGTTGGACATTATATAAAACTTGAACACCAAGATGGCAAGTATATTATTCCAAAAGAATTACTGGCGAGAACAGTAGATTATGATAAAGTTCACTTTATTGTTACTAAATCAGGAAAATTTGATTTAACAACAGTTAATGTAGAGTGGGATGGTGTAGAAGATAAAGTTTATAAATCAGTTCATTTTGAGAAGAAAAAAGCAAAAGGAAATGAAATGATTCCATATGGCCTTATGGGAAATGAAGCACAGCTGAAGGGATGGAAAAGTTCTAAAGAAATACAGGCCTATGTTCCAGCGGATGGATGCCTACCTAAAGGATGCCTAGGAAGTGTAGAGGTATTTAAAGAGCAAAAGTTGAGTCAAGTGATAGGCTATAGTATGGATGAGGAAACAAGAGATGCTCAAGTAATGATAGTGGCAAGATATTTCCCGGAAATATTTAATCCAGAAGATGATTATAGCAAATGTAAGATTACCAAGTCGAGCTATGATTATGCTGAACTTTGCTTAGATATGGTGTATAACGGAAAAACCTTTACACAAAGAAAAAGAGTGGGGATGCATTGGAAGAAAGTAAACTTTGATGTGGTATTACCTGCTTATACAGATTGTGTGGAACTTAGAATTTATAGTGAAGGACATAAGGTTCAAGTTGCTAAAGCAAGTATGAAGACAGTAGAAAGATAGTTTGAGAGTCAATAAAAATGATAGAACATGTACATATAGAATGATAAGAAAATCATTTTAATATATAAAGAAAGAGGTTTAGAAATGGAATTTAAGATTATTCAAAAGACATGTAGAAGTTTTACAGCTGAATTAGTGAATCAAGATATTTATTTTTCAAAAGAAAGTTATAATGTTTATCTTAATGGGGCATGCGTAATTGAAAACGAGACAAAAAATGTATTTAGTGTATATGGACTTAATCCAAATACAGAATATGAAGTAGCAATCGGAATAGAAAAAGAAATGCACGCAGCACACAAATTTACTACAGATACTGAACTTGTACGTTTAAATGTAAAGAAATTTGGAGCAGTAGGTGATGGCGAGGCAGATGATACAAGTATGCTTCAAGCAACTATTCTTGCATGTCCAGATCATGGGACAGTTTATATTCCAGAAGGTACATATTTAACAGGTCCATTATTCTTAAAGAGCCATATTACTATTGAATTAGATGAAAATGCTATTCTTTTAGGCACAACAGATAGAAATAAGTATCCTATTCTTCCAGGATATACATTACATACAGATGAACAAGATGAATACTATTTAGGCTCATGGGAAGGGAATCCACTTACTTCAATGGCATCTCTTATTACAGGGATTAATGTAGAAGATGTAAGAATCATTGGTAAGGGAACATTAGAAGGAAATGCACATAATGGTGATTGGTGGATTGATGTTAAGAATAAAAAACGTGCATGGCGTCCACGTATGTTATTCTTAAATAACTGTAAAAACATTGTACTTCAAGGTGTGAGAGTACAGAACTCACCATCATGGACAATGCATCCTTATTTCTCAGAAGATATTAAGTTCTTAGATATGGAAATTACTAATCCATATAATTCCCATAATACAGATGGTATTGATCCAGAATCATGTACGAATGTAGATATTATTGGGGTAAAAATTTCTGTTGGAGATGACTGTATTGCTATTAAATCAGGAAAACTCTTCATGGGTAAAAAGTTCAAAAAGCCATCTGAAAACTTTACAATTAGAAACTGTATCATGGAAAAAGGTCATGGTTCAGTAGTAGTAGGTAGTGAGATTGCAGGTGGAGTAAGAAATATTAATGTATCTCAATGTCTATTTAGAGAAACAGATAGAGGACTTCGTATTAAAACACGTCGTGGTAGAGGGAAAGATTCTATCTTAGATCAGATTCACTTTAGCAATATTGAAATGGATGGCGTATTAACACCATTTGTTATTAATATGTATTACTTCTGTGATCCAGATGGTAAGAGCGAATATGTATGGAGTAAAGAGGCTTTACCAGTTGATGATATGACACCAGCAATTAAACAGTTAACATTTACAGATATTGTTTGTCACAATGCAGAAGTAGCAGCATCATTCTTCTATGGTCTTCCAGAAAGCCCTATTGAAGAGGTTAAACTTGAAAATATTAGATTTGATTTTAAAGAGGATGCTAAGGCTGGAGAACCAGCTATGATGAGTTATTTAGACCCAGTTAAAAAAATGGGTATCTTTGCAAGACACGTTAATAAATTGACATTAGATAATGTAAAATTAGCAGGTTTTGAAGGCAAAGAAAAAGATATTGAATCAGTAGCATGTGTAATTGAAAAATAGGGGGATATAAAAATGGATAGAATTAGACAATATATAGATGAATTAATTGAAAAGAGTACACCAGATAAACCAATCTGGAACATTGAAAAAATCCGTCAAGGTAAAGGGGCATCTTGGAACTATATTGATGGATGTATGATTACAGCTATTTTAGCAATGTATGATATTACAAAAGAAGAGAAGTATCTTCAATTTGCAGATGACTTTACAAGCTTCTATATTGAAGAAGATGGTAATATTAAATTCTATGATAAAGAAGAATATAATTTAGATAACATTAATGCAGGTAAAAACCTTTATAAACTTTATGACTTGACAGGAAAAGAAAAATATAGAAAAGCAATCGATACACTTTATGATCAATTAAAAGGTCAATCACGTACAGTATCAGGTAACTTCTGGCATAAATTGATTTATCCAAACCAAGTATGGCTTGATGGGCTTTATATGACGCAACCATTCTATATGGCATATGAAACTAGATTTAACAAAATGGGTAACTACATGGATATCTATCGTCAATTCCTTAATGTAGAAAAAAATATGAAAAACTCAGAGACAGGTTTATACTATCATGCAATTGATGAATCTAGAGAAATGTTCTGGTGTGATAAAGAAACAGGGCTTTCAAAGAACTATTGGCTTCGTTCATTAGGCTGGTTTGCAATGGCACTTGTAGATACTTTAGAAGAAATGGATGAACAAATCTTCTATGAATATCGTAAACTAATGTCAATGTTCCATGAGTTAGTTGATAGTATGCTTAAATACCAAGATGAAGAAACAGGTATGTGGTATCAAGTGCCAGATCAAGGACATAGACCTGAAAACTACCTTGAAACAAGCGGTAGTGCAATGTTCAGCTGTGCAATCTTAAAAGGTGTAAGATTAGGTTACCTTCCAGAACGCTATAGAGCATATGGGGAAAAAGGTTTCTATGGCATTGAAAAGAAATACTTAACAGAAAAAGATGGTGAGTTATCATTAGGTGGTATCTGTTTAGTAGCAGGACTTGGTGGAAAAGATATGAGAGATGGAACATTTGAATATTACATGTCTGAGCCAGTAGTAGAAAATGAAGCAAAAGGTGTGGCACCATTCTTACTTGCGTATACTGAAGTAATTCGTAAATAAGATAACATAAAGAGATTACTGAAGATAATTTAGAAGGCATAATTATTGGAAGAACCTTAGTATAAAAATATGATAGAATTAAGTTTGTAAATTAGAAAAAGTTAAAAAAATAGGAAAAAATACAACAAATAATTAAAATAAAAATTTATTTGTTGTGTTTTTTTTCGACTTGATACATAATATATACTATATTCAATAAAAAAGTAAAATTTTAGAAGATATGTTTTATTAACATAAAGAGTAAGGAGAAGGCAATGAAAAACTTAAGAAAGTTATACTTACATAATTCAATTTTTAGGTTTATGATTTCATATGCTGGAGTTTTACTGATTCCATTATTAGTATGCTTATTAAGTTATCAGTTTACATTTAAAATTGTAAAAGAAGAAATCACACAAAATAATTTAGCAATGCTTACACAAAATAAAAACTTAATTGATGAACAAGTAAAGACAATTAGTTCATTAATGATGCAGATTGCAGATAACAATAAAGTTGAGAAATTTTCAAATCAGACGTTAGTTAAAAAGAATGTATTTTTTAAAGATGCAACTGATGTTATAGAAGAGCTAGCATACATATTTAAGTATTCTAATACAGATATTTTAAGTGATTTATGCCTATATATAGATAAGTCCGATTACATAGTAACAAGATATGAATTATATAGAAGCCAACTGTATCATGAGATGGTATTAGAAGAAGATATCTCCTATGAGGATTGGATTGCTCAATTAATGAATAAGGATAATTTTCAAGAGTTTATTACAACAGAGAATCAGATAAAGTGTATTCAACGTTTGCCGATAGGAAGTAATAAGGCAATAGAGGGTTCAGTTATTTGCAGTATAGATAAAGAAAAGATTAAACAGTATTTTATTAATGTAGATATAGATGGTGGTGCAGATTTATTTATACAAGATAAAGAAGGAAGAGTATTATTACAACTTTCCGATGAAGAAATGTTCCCTGAAATAGAATCTAAAGAAGAGATCTTTACTCAAAATATTAATGGTATAGAAAGTACAGTTTTTAAACTTACTTCTAAAGAAACAGGATGGACCTATACATTAATCCTTCCAGAGCATATCTTTATGCAAAAACTTACTGATCTAAAAACAATTATTATGGGCATTTTCTTAGGTGCTGTTATTATAGGAATTATCATTTCATATTACATGGCAAATAAAAGTGGAAGACCAATAGAAGAAGTAAAGAAACAATTACTTGACTTAAATGAGGAAGTTGGAATTCAAGTTGAAGAGATTGCTTCAACAAGTTCTTTAAGTGGAACATTAGCGCAAATTGTATCTCAGAAAAAGGTTCTTTCTGAGGAAATAGAAAAACAAAAGCCATATTTAGAGTCTGTGCTATTTCAAAAGTTAATTAAAGGAGAATTTATAGGGACGAAAGAATTACAGTACATTTGTCAAAGGACACATATAGAATTAGATGCAGAATCTTATTGGGTTGTGAATTGTAGATTTTTTGGAAACAATGATCTATTTAATTTAGATGAACAGACAATGGAAGATGTGAATCTACTAAAAATTTTATTGCAAGAAGCGACTCAAAAGGTTATGAACCAAAAAATGTATTTTTATGATTTAGACCAGCTCACAACAACTATCATTTTACCAAAAAGTGATATGAGCTATGAAAGTATCAAAGAAAGTATCAATCGAATTAATGAGCAGATGCAAAATGAGTATATGGTAATGCCATCTTGGGGAATTAGTTCAGAGGCTAGAAGTCTATTACAACTATGGAGAGCATTTGATGAATCTAAATCTGCACTTAAGAAAGGTATTGAAGAAGGAAAGACAAAACTCAGTGAATATAATGAGTTAGAAATTGACCAAACAACTTATTATTATATGCCATCTGTAGAAAAACAATTGCTGGTTTGTACTAAAGAAGGGGATTCGGAAAATATTAAAAAACTTTGGGAAATGGTTTATACAGAGAACTTTGTACATAGAACATTAAGTCATGATACAATTGATAAGCTTTATGTAGAGATAAAGGGTACAATTCTTAAAATGGCAAAAAGGGTAGATACAAAATTCACAATGGAAGAAATGGAACAGTTTATGCTGTCTAAGAATCAAGAAGATATTAAAAAGTGTTTTGATAAGATTATAGAAGTATGTTTCCAGTTCTGTGCAGAGTATGGGCAAGAAAAGAAATTCCAACAAAGTAAATTAATACATCGTATCACAGAATATATTAATGAAAACTACGCTAATTCAAATTTGGGACTAGGTATGATTGCATCAAACTTCAATATATCCGAAGGATATGTTTCAAGTTTATTTAAAGAACAAGTAGGAATTAATTTTACAGAGTATGTAGAAACTCAAAGAATAGATAAAGCTTGTGAATTATTAAGGACAACAGATGTTAATATTAATGATATTAGTGAACAGGTAGGATATAATAGCGTACAATCATTCAGAAGAGCATTTAAAAGGATGCATGGCTTTAGTCCGAGTGAATTGAGAAAAAATAGAACCTAGATATAAAAGAGACTATTATACAAAGGCTGTAGAAGATACAATAATGGTCAAGTGATATAGTAGTCTTTTTTATATATTAAATTGAAGTAATAATAAGTAAAAAAGAGAAAAAGGATACTTACTAAAATAAAATTATATAAAGGGTGTTGACTTCTGTAAACAAATCATGTATTATTATACGAGTCGACAGCAAATGCCGATGATAAAAGAAAAACAAATGAACTTTGAAAACAAAATAGTAACCATAAAACCAGTCGATTCATTAAG
>SVDC01000135.1 GCA_015058045.1 Cellulosilyticum sp. | reverse complement strand
GTCTTCATAATACTACCTCCTGTACCCTATTATTTATGCTTACATTATATCGAACATATTTTCCGAACGCTAGTTCTTTTTTAACTAAACATTCAACTTGTCATGTGACTAATATGGTAAATATCACTAATCACCCATTGATATATTTTAGGCCTTAAATATCCCATATTATATAAATTATTACACTGGCTCGCCAATAGACACATCCCCGGTGATTCTCTCTCCCAAATGATTCGCCCATCGTTCTGGATATGCTGAGAAATATGATATCTTCTCTGCATCCCGTTTCTTCACATAAACAGGTAAAAAGCTCCAAGCAATAGATGGCAATCCTACAGCAATCAAATACATCGGCCCAAATATCAGCGACTGAATGGTGTGTCCATACTCATGCACCATAAGCATTTTTGAATACTCCTCTTCGGAGTACGCCTCCCTCTGATTTGGATAGAAGCAAAATGGGTCATCCGAAACAAACAAGAACATCCCTAGTGACAAGCTAGATTTGCTCTTCCACTCTGTGACTATCGCCCCCTTGTAGGAATAATGCTTGCAGTCTCTGTTCAATAAAAAATATATTGCCCCTACTAATGTCTGTGGCAATCCCCATGTACATTGTAAAACTCTATAAATGATTTTCATTTATTCCCCTTTTTGAATCTGGCCCTCCTCATTGAAGTGAACCAGGTCACCTTCGTCAATATTTCTAGTATATAAATCTGTATCAGCTACTTCATAATACTGTCACCACACACACTTTGGGTAGCATTCCAAGCGTTCTTCGTTGGAATCTTACATCATTTTGAGTAAAACTTGCTCAATAACATGCAATTCTATTTTATTATATGATTTCAATATGCCATTCAAAATCTACTAACTATGTAATAAATATTTGCTACTATCCTTTGATATTGGCTTTGGAGTAATAATATTGCCTTTACCATCCTTTATTAGCGTTCCATCACCTTTTATACCTTTATAAATATTTACAACATCAACTTTATATGAAATGTAGTCGTCTGCGTCTTTAAAGTTCTGTGATAATAAAACAAATCTAAATTCTTTTTCATGACTCCATTCTTCAAATTTAGTAAAGGCAGCCTCTATGTAGAATTTCACCTCGGAAAATGAAATCCTATTTAATTTAGATTTTTGTTTCGGTCTATAATTGCTATATGTGACGTTCCCAATGATAAATAATCCATCGGTAATGCTCGCTAATACAGCCTCCATGATATCTTTATGGCGATATTCAAAACAATATCCCTTATGGTCAGAACTATAATATGACCATAATAATATTTCTTCTGGCGAAGGGGCCACACAAAAGATTCTAAACAAATCACTTATATCCTGACTATTTGCAAATGAACAATTTACATCAAATGGATCATTAAATTTGTTGGGATTACTAAACGAAATAGTTCCGTCTACTAATCCATGTTTGTTACTAATTATGGATTCTTTAGAATAGTATTTATACCACTTTTTTTCATCGTTCTCTTCTATGTCTTCTCGCTTTAAAAGAATTCCATCTAAGAACTCCAAATACTGTTTATTTTCCATAAAAGCTTTCGGGCTACTTATAGCCTGTTCAAAATAAATATTATATTTTTCATCAAACACTGGCGAAAACTCTTCAATATGAATTCTATTATGCCCTTCATATTTTGCCACTGCTCTTTTTACATGAGTTTTTTGATAAAAATAAAATGCCTTTTTATTCTTATCTACTTTAATTGTCGGTTCTCTAAATAATGAAACTATTACTTTATTATCTTGTTTATAGAAACACTCCAAACAATTGCTCTTTGGAATATCCTGAACCAATTTAAAATCATCTTGTGTTTCTAGAAAAGCAATTTTCGCTATAGCAAAACGATAGCTTTCTATATCTTCCTTGTTTATATAATACATACCATCCTTCTCCATTTATTAAAATATTTATGTCAATTATATATTATCGTATATACGAATTCTATATAATCATATTCATTTAAAGAATTAAGTAACAAAATTTTCGCATTTATGTATTATCATAAATTTGTTCTATAAACTATAAGAAGGGAGCACGAGAAATAGCTTTGTCTATTTCCAGTTGAAATGGGTTTTCTAAATAATCTATTCAACCGAAAAGAAAAGGCCAGCATCACATTCTCACGTGAAAATCTACCTCAAGACTGCGTGGAAATTCTTAACTTAAATGAGACTCTAAATAAGTTACTCGAATCCGACCATTATATAGCTAAGAGCGAATATTTAGGCCTAATAGATACTTATAAGGATACCGTTGAGACTTTTAATATCCTAATCAAAAGCGGTATGCTTTCTTCTTACTGCGCACAAAACTCTTTTGACGAGACACTTGTCAAACAAACAGTAGACACATTTGAATCGTTAGAATCTACAATTGATAATTTCAATAATGCATACATAGCCAAGCATTTAATTAGCGAAAAAGAGTATCTTGATAACATTCTTCATGATGTAGACCCTGCCATTTCCTTAGATGAAGACCAAAGAAAAGTAATTCTTTCTGATGAAGATTATTCTCTAGTTATTGCTGGTGCGGGTGCAGGTAAAACAACTACCGTTGCTGCTAAAGTAAAATATCTAGTAGAAAAACAAAATATTGATCCTAAAGATATTTTGGTAATATCATTTACTAATAAAGCAGTAGGTGAACTTCGTGACAAAATTAATAAAGATTTAAAAATTGACTGTCCTATCACCACTTTCCACTCTACTGGAAATGCGATATTACACATCAATAGCCCAGAACAGCTTAATATCTTTGATGGATACCGTTTGTATTTTCTTATCATTGATTATTTCAAAAAATCAGTACTTACCAACGAGAGTCTAGTAAACAATATGATTCTATTCTTCTCGTCTTATTTTGATGCTCCGTATGAAGGATC
>SVDC01000001.1:183826-185270 GCA_015058045.1 Cellulosilyticum sp. | reverse complement strand
TACTATCTTTTCTATCTTCTATTTTTTAATTCTATCATATCTCCATATACAGGTGTTGGTAACCCAAAGCCACCTGATACATCTATAATCTGACCTGTTGTATACGCTGAATCATCACTGGCAAAATAAAGTACAGTTCCTGCAATCTCTTCTGGTGTACCCATACGTTTAATGGGCGTGTGTTTTAAGAAAAATTCTTTAAAGCCTTCTGTTAAATTTTGATTGACTGCATCTGTAGCTGTCATACCTGGCAATACAGCATTGCAACGAATATTATTTCTTGCGCACTGCGCTGCGATTAATTTAGTTAAGTAATTAATGGATGCCTTACTTGTCCCATAAGCAATCTGAGAAATATCTGGACAAATACCACCTATTGAAGAAATATTAATAATGCTTCCTCCACCATTTGCTGCCATATGCGGAATAACGGCTTGTGAAGCCAAAAATACACTAGATAAATTAAGATCAATAGTTGTTATAAACTCATCATACTCTGTTGTCTTAATATCTAAATCTTTCTTTGGATTAGAAGTCCCAAAATTGTTTACTAATACATCTATCTTCCCTTCATTTTTAGTGACTTCCTCTACCATCTCCTTATAACTTTCTTTAATGGTGGCATCATTATATACCACTTTTACTTTACAACCGTCATGATTTAAAGTATCTGCAATTTCTTGTGCACGCTCTACATTACGAGCCCCCATATAAACAATAGCTCCTTCTTTTGCTAAACGCTTAGCACATGCAAGTCCAATACCTCTTGTTGATGCCGTTACAATCACTACTTTATTTTCTAGTCTCATTTTCTATCCCTCTTTTTCGTTTTATTCAGTCATAATTCCATAAAGTTATGAGCATATTAAATACACCTTTAATATGTTCTATTTCCTCTTCTTCTAGTATTCTCACACCTAATAGTCTCCACTATTAATAATATCCATATCTTTAAACCCTGGCAAAATCATAACTGTTCTTGTATTCATAGCTTTATTTCTCTAATTTTATTTTGTTTATTTTGAAATGGATTGCTGTAGTATCACAGTGCTGCTACAAATGAATATACCTTTTCAGACCATTCCCATATATCGCTACAATCATTATGCAGATAATGGACTTTTCCCTCTAAAATATCAGGTATTATATTTTCAAATATATTTCTATAGTCTACTGGAATAATAATGGCATACACATATTCTGCCAAGACTACTTCATCCTTAACTTTAATCGGTAAAAATCCATCATGCATTGCTTTAGGATGGTTTTCAAGCACTTCATATTTAAAATAAAATCTAATACCTGGTGTAAAGTTTATACTTAAATCTTCCTCTGTAGGATTATGCTTTAATTTTCGTTCCATAACGAGTCTATCTCCAGCTTGACAATTCCCCCATGCAAACATGACATAGTGAAAAAAATCAGCAGGATCATTGGCTGCATT
>SVDC01000001.1:0-183726 GCA_015058045.1 Cellulosilyticum sp. | reverse complement strand
AGTCTATCTCCAGCTTGACAATTCCCCCATGCAAACATGACATAGTGAAAAAAATCAGCAGGATCATTGGCTGCATTCCTGCTTTCTTTCATGACATATGTATATATCTTTGGATTGTCGCATACGATTTCAACTTCTCTTTCATACATTTTTTCATATGCGATGAAATCAAGGATATCTTTCATCTCATTATCTGTCACATTGGGATAACCTGATAGTGCTTTATAAAGCACACCATCCCATAATTCTGTACAATCATGTTTTCCTATATTAAGTATCATGATTCATTCCTCCATTGGTATCTAGTAACTCCTAAAAGCCTTTTATAATTGCATCTCGTATAAACTCATATTATAAAACCCCTCAATCATTAGACCGAGGGGCGAACACGCTATGGTAACATCACTGCGTCAATAATATGAATGACACCATTCTTAGCCTGGATATCTGCTACAATGACTTTTGCACCATCAATATATAAATTGCCATCTCTTACTTCAATTTTGGCAGGCTTACCATTTAGCATGACAATATCTTGTCCATTTAGTTTAAGTGCTTCTTCTGAAGAAACCTTTCCTGTTTTCATATGGTAATTTAAGATATCTACCAGCTTATCCTTATTTTCTGGTTTCAAGAGATCTTCTAATGTTCCACTAGGTAGATTTTTAAAGGCATTATCAGTTGGTGCAAAAACAGTAAATGGTCCTGCACCTTTTAAATCATCCACTAATCCAGCACTCTCTAATGCTTTTACTAATGTGGTAAGGTCTTGATTTTGCTGTGCAATCTCAACGATATCCATATCTTTATTTGCTCTAGGTTTTGCCATTAAGCACATGCTACTTTGTAGTATGACGGCTACCATCAGTACAGTCACTAATATGAGTCCCTTTTTATGTTTCATACTTATGCTCCTTTATGATAGATTTCATAAGTATTGTATCCATTTTTCTAACCATTATGAGTGCTAATATGATATTCTTATGATTTTTCTAACCATCATCCCCGTTAAGACTTCAATTCTACCAGTTCCCTAGCCATCTCTAAAAATTGAGTTTCAACTACTTTATAGTGACTTTCTTGAAAATTAGGCATAGACATTAATTTTACAGGCGTTCTATCCTTTTCACCTTCCATCATTTCCTTTAATTCATTTTCTAACATATCATCATCTATTTGTTTCCATTCTTGATTTTCTGCTTCATTTAAATCCCCAAGTCCAAACTTTTCTAAAACAGTAGCCATAATCCTTTCTTCTATTTCATAATAATTGGTTAAATGTACTTTTACTGGACGAATAATATCTGAAATATAAGCCTCACTTGCATCATGTAATAAACAAGCTAATTCTATGCGATGAGATAGGCCTCTTGCTCTGGCTTCATTTGCACAATTGATGGAATGCTGTGCTACTGAATAAAATCTATTTAAATGTCCTCCACCCCTACATAACAAACTTAATGCATGGGCAATATCTTCAATGCAAATATCCTCAACTGTCATTTTCATTGGATTAATTTTTTTCCCATAATACGTATTCATTGTATTCATAACTCATTCCCCCTATTATTTATAGCTTAAATGTCCTCATTTAGTCTTTTTTCCAAGCCATTTTAATTTCAATTTCTCCAGTATTTTCATCCATTCCCTCACTAATGGGTATAAAGCCTTGTTTATTATAAAAGTAGATGGCTTTCTTATTCTTTTGATATACAGATAACGCAAGCTGATTATATTTACCTTTTGCCTTATCCTATTCATAGATTCATAGGGCTATCCTATCTTTTTCTCAATAGACCTATTCTATTTCATTCTTTATCTTATCCAAAACCTATTACTGACAGGTTTACCATGTCCAAAGTAAATAATTCTTTCTCCTAATCTTCCTATTTTTTCTGCACTTTTTAACATCACTGATTGATTATGATATAGCATGGATACAGTAGGATAAAACATGTTCATCAAGGCATCTCCTATAATTAAATGTTTTTCATTAACATCTATTGCAATAGAACCTTTTGTATGTCCTGGAACAGCAATAATTTTAGCAGATAGTCCATATGTATTTAAAGTATCACCTTCTGACAAAAAAATAGTAGGTGTAAATGCAGGAATAACATCTTCACGAAAGCTCTTTATAGAAGCAGCTAAAACAATTTTGCCTAAAATAGTTTTTGCTTCTAACATCTGCTCCATATTATTTTCTATTAAACCACTATCTGCCCTACACATAGCAATTGGTACGTTAAGTTCTCTTAATAGAAAGGCTGCATTTTGAATATGGTCTATATGTCCATGAGTAAGTACAATCAACTTCATATGATAAGATTTGCAAGCATTTAATATTTTCTCTCTATACTTTTCACGACATGTATCTATTAAAATGGCATTTGCTCCATTTGAAACAATATAACAATTTCCATTACCACATTGAATGCGTTCAACTTTTTCCATTGGATCTGTATTCCTTTCTCTTTAAGCAAATCTTTATATGCCATTATATTCATATTTTTCTGTTATATTAAGTTTTCTATTGATTATACTTATTTTATGAACACTGATTTTGCCTATGTTTCATCTGTATCCAGTTATAAAATCCATAAATATTAATGATATTGCACCTATAAGAGATGCTAAAAGAATGATTCCACTACCTTGACCAAATAGTAAAAAAGATAGTTTCATTAAATAAGCACCCATATTATACTTCTTCTAAGACCTAACGAAGTATATATGAGTGCTTATTGCACCATTACCCGGTGGCAGTTTAACTTATTGATAAAAAGTAAATACTAAGGTGAACGCTATAAAGCTAAAACTTAGTATTCCTGATAATTTCATGACTAAATTGGCAGCAAAATCTTTTCTATATGTATAACTGAGGATATAAGCTGGAATTAAAAAAATTAAGGAATAACATATACCTATATGATTTCCACTACCCCCATTAGACCACGAAGGTATATTCAATAACCCAAGTAGCTCATCACAATGAACCATCCAAACCAATGCTAAGATCAATATTATAACGGATAATGTCCCCCTACCATAGGTACTTTAAAAAAATCTTATAAATTCCTTAGTCATAAGTTTGACATTCCATCTATGTTTCTTAACCCATAAAATAAGTTGTCTGAATCCATCTACCAATAGTAGAACAAGATATCCCCATATCAGCAAATTAATTATTGTAAACCAAGTATACTTTCCCATCTATGTCCCACCCTTGCTACATATTATATATAATATTGATTTCTTAATGATAATATGTAAAACAGACTACTATGATTAAATTTTAACTGTTCTATCTCCATTCAATAATACCTCCTAGAAAATCACATCTAACATAACTTTTCAGCTTCTTTCCTTCTACTTTATACTCTACTAAATAAAGTGCCTCTCTTCTCGAAAGCTTCTCTATTCCCATAGTTTGCCCATTCATAGATTTTACATAGTGCTGAATATGCCTATAAACAAGTTTAGGATAGATGGCAAACTCATATAGAAATATGCACGCTAAAATAATGACTTTCCATGCTTCTTTCATCCCATCCTCCACTTTTATGAAACTTAATTGTCCTATTAAGACCTTCTATTTATAACTTAAAGCATTCTCTTAGCTAAATCAAAATCTTTTTGATGAACATATATATAATACATATACCTTAATTCTGAATCCATACCTATACTTCCAATGCTTCTTTTACGATGCGCTTGTCGGTCTACTATTTTATAGGTATAAGCCATACCATTTGTAGCAAGAATATTACATATTTCACTGTATCGTTCTAGTGAATGCCCTATGTAAATTTCCTTTCGATTCCAAAAGGTAATCATCCCAATCTCCTCTCTCTTTTACCGTCTGCTATAAACTCATTTTCCTTTTTTACTACCATGCCACTTAATTAGCACATCATTATTTTTATATTCTAAATTATAAACTCATTACTCAAAGACATCTATCTTTTTATTGCTATTTACGAGATAAAATATTTTGCATTCCGCATTTTAACAATATATGGTAAAATAGGTAGAAATTAAATTTCTTTTCGCAGTTAACATTTTTAAAGGAGGATTGTTCTGTGGCTACAAAGTTTTTTAAATTCACATTCTACTTTTTACTGGCCTTCACTTTTTCTATAACGCCTACTTTTGCCAAGCAACCACAAATCTCATCACAGGGCGCCATTCTCATTGAACCAAAAACCAATACTATTCTCTACGAAAAAAATGCTTATGACAAGTTTTATCCTGCTAGTATTACAAAAATTATGACTGCGCTTATTATTGCTGAAGAAATGCCAACTAGTACAATTATCACTAAATCTAGTGATAGTATTGCCAAAGTTCCATCAGATAGTAGCTCTATTGGTCTTTTAGTTGGTGATCAGTACACTATGTCTAATGGACTTTATGGCCTATTATTAGGTTCAGATAATTTTATTGCCCACGACTTAGCACTTACTCACTCAGGTAGTATTTCAGCATTTGCCTCTGAAATGAATACACGTGCCAAGTCTTATGGCGCACTCTCCACTCATTTTTCCAATCCACATGGTTATCATGATTCTAATCATTACACCACACCTTATGATATGGCTCAAATTGCTAAGGTCGCTTTTGCTAACCCAACAGTTTCTAAAATTGCTGGCACAGCAAGCTCTACTTTCTCTTATCAAAATCGTAAGCAAACATTAGTGCTTACCAACACTTCAAGATTGCTAAAAGATCAAACACCTTACTATAATACTCATGTCGTTGCTTGTAAAACAGGTTTTCATGATGCCGCCCAGCAAACTTTAGTAGCCAAAGCTATTTATGGAGATTTAGAACTGATTGCCGTTATTATGAAAGCCTCTACACCCAATCAATACATAGATATCAATAACCTATTTGAATATGGTAGCCAAAACTTTGATATCGAAAAAACAAAGACAGGCTATACTCTCATTAATCATACGATGAGTAACTGGGCTAAACCAGCTATTACTACTGCTTTAGAATCAGGTTGGATTAGTGATAATGGCATAGATTATCAAAGTAATATACAGCTTCAAGATCTTATTTGGCTCTTAAAACAAATTAAGCCCCTTAAAGATTTACATACAACTGATCTTACGCTCCCTCTTAAAGCTTCTCTTACTGATATTGTTACACGTCAATCAATGGCCCAGGTAATGAATCTTATCAATCAGAAACTTTCTCTTATTGACTTTAACTATAAGACATTACTTCCTATTTCGGATTTAAATACGCTTTCCTTCTCCGAGCAACAAGCTATTTCTTTTGTTACCTCTACCCAGCTCATGTCTCTAGATGAATCTGGTGCCTTTAATCCTTATGATTTTGTTACTTGGCAAGAGGCCATTAATATTTTATATCAATACTTTATTTGTATTTAAACCATCAATTGTTAATCTTCATTTCTAATGTTCTAAAAATAATAAACTCATAAAAATAGGATATCACTCCTATTTTTATGAGTTTATTTTATATTTTATTTATTTAATCCAAATCACCTTTGCGTGGCGCTCTTTTCATTCTATGTGGAAATTGCTGCTCAAATACTTCTAGTTCTTCTTCCGCCACATTAAATGCCAATTTAAAGTCTCTTCAATCAGCTTCTTACCAATCCCTCTTCTTTGATAGTCTGGATGTACACTTATAGGGCCAAAGGCAATCACCTCATTACTTAAAGTGTGTTCTATACCATAAAACATTCTACTGTATGCAATATGTCCAACCATTTTTTCATCCTCAATGGCAACATATTCTAATGCACTAAGTAGTGCCTTTTCCTGCCTTAACTTAAGTACAACTAAATGTTCACTACAGCCTAGTCCTCCTTTTATTTTGATATGTTCTATTCTATATCCAATCATTTACTTCTTTCGTATGTATTTGTATCATAATTTACCGTCTCTCTAGATGTTGCATATAACCACTCATCTAGTGCTATTTTTGAAAAACAGTACTCATCATCAATCTTTATATAAGGAATCATGTCACCTGAAAAACTTCCTCTTTCATCTAATATATTCCGTTCTGTAACTAATACACGCCTTAATTGTTCACTTTCAATACCTAAATAATCTGCTGCTTGTTGTAAATTCATTGCTAATGATACCTCATTTATTTGACATTGCTGCTTGATACTTTTGGTATCTCCATTGCTAAGTTTCATCATCTGATAGATTGTCCCTATAAAATAAAGACTGCATAACTGTATGCCTAATAAAATAACACCTACTAAAACAACTACTTTCTTTTGCATGCTTCTCTCCTTGTTTCATTACAGAAAACTACTTTATAATATTCCATCTATTTTAACTTACTTTATTCTTTAGATCAATCACTTACTATCCTTCTTATACTTTATCTTATCTCTTTCCCGGACTTTATATCATAACAAAAAGTCAAGTAACTTTTATAGCTACTTGACTCTTAATCCTACTTTTATGTATCTCTTTAATAATTTACTTTTTGTACTTCGAAGAAACTTTGTGGATGCGCACAAACAGGACACACTTGTGGGGCTTTCTTACCCATAACTAGGTGGCCACAATTACGACATTCCCACATGGTCATTTCCCCTTTTTCAAATACTGCTTTCATTTCAACATTATTAAGTAGCGCACGATATCTGTCTTCATGTGATTTCTCGATAGCCGCTACCATACGGAATTTAGCTGCTAATCCAAGAAAACCTTCTTCTTCTGCTTCTTTAGCAAAAGTTTCATACATATCTGTCCATTCATAGTTTTCACCATCTGCTGCAGCTATAAGATTTTCTGCTGTATTTCCTAAACCTTGTAATTCTTTAAACCACAACTTAGCATGTTCTTTTTCATTGTCTGCCGTATGTAAAAAAAGCTCTGCTATTTGCTCATACCCTTCTTTTTTAGCAACACTCGCAAAGTAGGTATATTTATTTCTTGCTTGGCTTTCTCCAGCAAATGCCTCAAGTAAGTTCTTCTCTGTTTTAGTTCCAGTGTATGGATTTTTACTGTTTTCCATTTTTAGCCCCCCTAATATATTTAATTACTCTTTATTTTATTATATACTATTTTGCAAAAAATACTATATAATATTCAATATAATCTTATTTTTCTCTCTATTTATAAAATATATTCTATAGAATCATCTTAATCTTACTATTATTTCTTTCTTAAATTTAGGTTGGATTCAAAAAGCTCTTAGATTAATAATACTTCATCACATCACTTGTTTTTAAGAAACGTCTTTTGTACTTTAACTGTGTATAAGCTGTAATTTTCCTTAAATAAACAGTATCAGCTATGCCTCCTACTATACCCACTATCGGAATGCCTTGCAAAAATCTCATATAAAGCATTTCTTTCGAAAGCGCTTTAGCTGTGGATGTCATTTGTTTCATCATTTGATTCTCATCAAAACTTACACCATTTTCAATCCATTCATTTAGTATCTTATTTCCCTGTATAAGTCCCTCACCATGTAATAAAGCAACCTCTATGACTTTTAATATAAAAAGCCTTTCTTCCTCCTCCTCATAAGAAAAACCATAACTTAAAGCAATCTCATATATACTTTTCAGCATCATTCCTGTAAATATTGGAATATCTGGAATTCCTATACCTAATACCCCTAATCCTATGCCTTCAATACTAGAAATGACTAAATTTTTAGTTCTGCTCTTACTAGCTTCTTTGGAAAAAGTCTGCATTGCTTTTTTATTTTGTTTAAGCTTTGATGCATAAGCATTCACTTGATAGGTTTGTTCATAGTCTTGTCGATGGTAACTTTTTTCAATCACTCCTGTTCCTTTTTCAAATACCAATTCAAACGCTTTATGAAATGCTACATCTAACTTTTCTTGTAATTTCTCGGGAACTTTATCTTCTAATTTTTGATGAATCCATGAGTCTTCTACTGTTTGATACTTTTTGATAAATTTCATTTCCTTATCATCTAAATCTCTTAATGCTTTATCTTTTACACTATATTTATTGCTTAATAATTTCTTTAATATCTCCTGCATTCTCTTCCCCCTTTTCTTTAGTATATATAACTTCACCCCAAGACTGAACCATTTTACATTATTCTTATAATTTCAAAAAGCCAAGCAGCTATTTGGACTGCTTGGCACTATTTTTCCCCTACTTTATTTTTATAATCCTTAGCTATACTCTATTCTCTTAAAATGTAAGCTCTAATTCACCTATTGGAATAATTCTTTTAGGTTGAATTGGATGATCTTTTAAAATTTTCTCCATCCATATCATATCTTGCCACTGACCTAATTTATATCCACACTTTGTAAAGTGTGCAACTGTTTTATATCCCAACTTTTCATGAAATTTAATACTCTCTGGATTTGCATATGCAATACACGCATTTATATTAATAATATTTTGGGCGCTTAGAATTCTCTCTAATATCTCATAAAGCTGTCGGCCAATTCCTAACCCTTTACTGGTTTCATCTAAATAAATCGTTGTTTCTACTGCCCAATCGTAAGCTGCTCTTGTTTTAAAAGGTGAGGCATAAGCATATCCAAGAAGTTTACCTTCCTTTTCTGCCACTAAATAGGGATACTTCTCCAACGTGTGTGCAATACGGCTTCTAAACTCCTCTTCACTTGGTACATCGTATTCAAAACTAATCACTGTATTTTCTACATAGGGTCTATAAATGGCTAAAAGTGCTTTAGCATCTGCTAAAGTTGCCATACGTATTTTTATTGAATGCATTCTATTTCCTCCCTTTATCTTTTTTTATCTTTCATATTAATAGGTATATGATTATAAGCTCATCTTTTAGATTATTAGTAAATCCCTATTACTTTAAATCATGAAATTTATAGAACTTCGTCTACTTGAATCAGCATGTTATACACAATATCGCTAGCGCGATTAAAAGGCCATTCTAATATAGTTTCTTCTACTCTACCTAACTTACCTAATTTTCTTTGCTCAGTTAAATCTTCTAATCCTTGAATGGCACCTTGTACTGTTCCTGTTCGGTTTTTACGACCCAACTCACAACCTATAATCAATTTAGACTTTGTTGCTTCTATCAGTTGTTCATGAAAAGCACATATAACTTGCGGCGTAAGCTCTATAATAGCTGTCCTAAGTGTTGTATCCTGTTTACCTATCGTTTGCAAAACGACTTGCCATATCCACTCTATCATAGATAAAAGCTGACTATGTAACCCAATGGCTATTGTTACATCATATACCTTATATCCTAAAGAAATTAGCTTCATTTTAGAAACTAACTGATTAAATTCTTGTATAGCTACTTCTAATAAAACTTCCATAGATGTATTCATCCCTTTTTTACGTAGCTCACCAACTAATCGCTCAGCATATCTTCTATAGTCTTCAGCATTTAATCCTAATAAATCTTGAGAAATCAGTTCCACCTTTGATTTACCTGTAAGATGATATTGTTTACTAGCAGCAAGTAGCGCCTGTTCATCCTTATCTATTAAAATAAGCTTTTTTACATAGGGCAAAAGTGCCTCTAAATCGATATCATTTCCTCTTCCTATACCAACAATCGCTACACTTTGATTCCATTCTAGATGCGAAATAATATAATCTGTTAAATCCTCCCTATATTCCTTCCATTCACTATAGGCGTTAGGAATGACTTGTAACTGCAGTAATTGATCATATAAGTTCATATAACATCTGCCTTTCCTTTTTCTATATCACTCATTCACGCTAATTTATTAAGGTTCCCATTAACCAACCAATGAAATTAACTGTCATATGCATCCATACGGTTGCACAAAGACCTTTTTTCTCTTTTATAATCCCAAAGATCAATCCTAATACTGTAGCATAAATCTTTTGTACCATATAATAATGAAGTCCACCAAACAATAATGCTTGTCCCACAAGTGCAACGGGTAATCCAAAGCCTTCTTTTAAATAACCTTGTATTTTTTCTCTAAACAAATATTCTTCTACAAGTGGTGGCAAAATGACCATCCCTACAAAACGTAAAATAGGTTCATACGCAGTAAAGGTCTGGTTAATCTCTTCATATTCAGGAAAAATACTAATTAACAAACCAACTAATATGGTTCCTATTATATAACTCCCTAGTCCCATAACAATATAAGATAAGACTAATTTTATACTCCTGGGTTTCAATTCTTCTATGAGCTCTGTTTTATGATGATCAACCACATAAATGCCTAGAAAAATGGTTATATAACATAAAACATTTAGTAAATGACTGTGCCTTTCTACAAACTGCACCGGATCATGACTCAAAAAATTGACCAAACTTCCTCCTATTAAAGAAACTGCATAAAACCATATTACAACTAAAACAGATTGACTAAACACTTTTATTTGCTTCATACGCTTATTTCCTTTATCAGTATAATTAAACTTTCCCATTCTAATCATGTTCTCTTAATATATAAAAAAAGGGAGGCTAGCCTCCCTTTTCTCTCTAGAAAATCATTCTATTCTTAGAACTTCAATTATCTCTTAATTATTGGTCAGCTTGTTCAGTTTTTTCAGCTGATTCTTTTTTCTCAAGTAATGCTTTATGAGATAAATTGATACGACCTTGTTTATCAATTTCCATTACTTTAACGTCTAATTCATCTCCTACTGCTACAACATCCTCTACTTTTGCAACACGTTCATGTGCAAGTTGAGAAATGTGAACCAGTCCTTCTTTACCTGGTGCAAATTCTACGAATGCACCAAAGTTCATTAAACGAACAACTTTACCTTTGAACACTTGACCTTCTTGTACTGGCTCTGCAATGCTACGAATCATAGCTGCTGCTTGATCAGCTTTTTCTTTATTTGAACCACAGATGAGTACACGTCCGCTATCATCAATATCAATTTTTACACCTGTTTCATCAATAATGCGGTTAATCATTTTACCTTTTGGTCCAATGACATCACTGATTTTTTCTGGATCAATTGTAAGTTGTGTAATAACTGGTGCATATGGTGATAAATGATCACGTACTTCTGGAATTGCTTTAAGCATGATTTCATCCATGATGTAAAGTCTTGCTTGACGTGTATTTTCTAATGCACCTTTAATGATTTCTGGTGTTAAACCTTGAATCTTCATATCCATTTGGATTGCTGTGATTCCTTTATGTGTTCCACCTACTTTAAAGTCCATATCTCCGAAGAAATCTTCAAGCCCTTGGATATCTGTAAGAAGAACGAAATCTTCATCTGTTTCACCTGTTACAAGACCTACAGAAATACCTGCAACTGGTGATTTAATTGGTACACCTGCCGCCATTAATGATAAAGTCGAACCACAAATACTTGCTTGTGAAGTTGAACCATTTGAGCTTAATACTTCAGATACTGTACGGATAGCATATGGGAATTCTTCTTCTGTTGGAAGAACTGGTACAAGTGCTCTTTCCGCTAAAGCACCATGACCGATTTCACGACGTCCTGGTGCACGTGGTGCACGCGCTTCACCTACTGAGTATGGTGGGAAGTTGTAGTGGTGCATATAACGTTTAGATACTTCAAGCTCATCTAAACCATCTAATGTTTGCATTTCTGATAAGGCTGCTAAAGTTGTTACTGTAAGAACTTGTGTTTGTCCTCTTGTAAATAATCCTGTACCATGTACTCTAGGAAGAAGGTCTACTTCAGCTGCTAAGTGTCTGATTTCATCTAATTTACGACCATCTGGACGTTTGTGATCTTTTAAGATCATACGTCTTACTGTTTTCTTTTCAAATTGATAGAAAGCATCTTCTAAGTATTCAAGACATTCTTCTTTACCTGCTTCTGTCAACGCTTCTACCACACGTTCTTTTAATGCTTTAAGCTGTACTTCTCTTACTTGTTTATCATCAGTAAATACAGCATTCTCCATTTCCTCGTCACCAATAAGTGCAGTGATTTCTTTATAAATTTCTTCTGGTACAGCAAATTTCACATAGTTTGTGTCTTTTTCTTTACCACAATCTGCTTGAATGTCTTCAATGAATTTTACAACTTGTTGGTTAAATTCATGTGCTTTCATAATTGCATCATACATTACATCTTCTGGTACTTCATTGGCACCTGCTTCAATCATCATAACTTTATCTTTAGATGATGATACAGTAAGAGCCATATCTGAAACTTGACGCTCAGCTTGTGTTGGATTAAATACTAATTCTCCATCCACTAAGCCTACTTGTACTGAACCTACTGGTCCTGCAAAAGGAATTTCTGAAATATCTACAACTAATGAAGCCGCAATCATAGCTGTTACTTCTGGACTACAATCTTGATCTACAGACATAACAGTTGTTGTAATGACAACATCATTACGGTAATCTTTAGGGAAAAGTGGACGCATTGGTCTATCAATTACCCTTGATGTTAAAATTGCTTTTTCAGACGGACGTGATTCACGTTTAATATAACCACCTGGAAGTCTACCTACAGAGTAAAATTTTTCTTCATAGTTTACACTAAGTGGGAAGAAATCTACTCCTTCTTTAGGCTCTTCTGAAGCCACAACTGTTGCTAAAATAACAGTATCCCCATATTTTACCATTGCTGCTCCATTTGCCAGGCCAGCAACTTTACCAATTTCTACTGAAAGCTCTCTACCAGCTAACATCATTGAATAGTTTTTCACCATATTCATTTCTCCTCTCAAATTATCTCTTTTTGCTAAACCTTGGATTTCGAAGAGAAATCAATGTTGCGCAATCTTATAGTAGGCCTAAGACATAGGTCTATTATAACATTGCACAAATAAATTCATTTCTCCTCAATTTTATCCAAAAAAGGGCGGAATACTCCGCCCCTTTATGAATACTATTTTCTGATTCCAAGTTCAGCAATGATTGCACGGTATCTTTCGATATCTGTTTTGATTAAGTAGTCAAGAAGACCTCTTCTTTTACCTACCATCATTAATAAACCACGACGAGAGTGGTGATCTTTTTTGTGTGTTCTTAAGTGATCTGTTAAGTGATTAATTCTTTCTGTTAATAAAGCGATTTGAACTTCTGGAGAACCAGTATCATTTGTTCCTCTACCATATTTTGCGATTAATTCTTGTTTACGATCTTTAGTCATTGTTATATTCCTCCTAAATTTTATTTATGCCTATCACTAAGAATGGGTCGGAGTGTCCCTACTCTGAGTGACGGTATACAACATCTAAAAGTATAGCATAGGTTATTTTATTTTGCAATGCTCATTCTGCTATCCTTAAAAAATTGTAGAATTTTTTGTTGATCTTGGTCTATTTGACGCTTGAGTGCCTCAATATTATTAAACTTTTGCTCTGGTCGTATAAAATGATAAAATTCTACTTCTACATCTTTCCCATAAAGCTCTTCATTAAAATCAAAAATATGGGTTTCAATCATTTTTCTTTCTCCATTTACAGTAGGATTATACCCAATATTAGTCATTCCCAAATACGTTTTAGAATATACTTTTATCTTGGTTGCATAAACCCCATTGGGAGGATAAATACGGCATTCATCTGCAACAAGATTAATAGTAGGAAAGCCTATGGTACGGCCTAGTTGTTTACCTTTTGTGACGGTTCCTCTGACCCTATAAGGATGTCCTAGCATTTCGCTTGCAACTTCAATTTTTCCACTTGAAATAAGCTGTCTAATCTTTGAGCTAGAAATCATCTGGTCATTTCTCTTAACCGCTTCTACTATACATACTTCCACATCATGTATTCTTCCTAACGCTTTAAGAAAGCTTGGATTGCCTGCTTTATCTCTTCCAAAATAATAGTTACTTCCAACTACTATAACACGTGCTTTCAGTTTCTCAATTAAAATCCCCGTGAAAAATTCTTCTGGACTAATACTTGCAAACTCTTTTGTAAAGGGATACTCTACCAGTACATCCACTCCTAATGCTTCTATCATTTGTTTCTTGTCTGCTCTGGATATTAAAAGATGCTTTGGACAATTACCAATGACCCATGTAGGATGCGGATAAAAAGAAAAAACAACTGTTTCAAGGTCTTTTTCTTCAGCTTCATGCTTGGCAACTTCAAATAACTTTTGATGACCTTTATGTACACCATCAAAATTCCCAAGTACAACGACACATTCTTTATGTCTTGCCACCTCTTCAGTGCTATGAATATACTGCATCTTTACACCTCTCCACATGAATTCTATTCTACTGCTTATCATACCATGCATTCATTATTTCATCAAAGAAATTACATATAATAAAAAATTACATGTAATAAAAAAGAAAATCCCTCCTATCTATCATAGTCTATTTATTCTATGATGAATAGGTGGGATTTTATCATTTTTTATAGTGTGAACTACTAAAACACCCTATCTATGAAAGAGAAAACATTTTTTCTACTTCTAAAAGCTTACGTTTTTCATTCCATTTGTAAAGTGCTACAAATTTATCTTGCTCATTATAAATGCGAATAAACATTCCAGCTTCGAAGCCTTGAGCATCTTTTAGATGTCCCATAGCTAGTGGATTTCCATTTGCTAAATATTTTCTTCCCTCTGCCTTAATCTGTGCCTTAGGTAAATGCGCAAATAAAGTATCTAAATCATAAATGTAAGGTTCAATTTGCTCCTTATGAGCTTCTAATACTTCTAATGTCATACTATTTTCTAATGTAAAAGCACCTACTTGTGTTCTAAGTAAATACCCCATATGTGCCCCACATCCTAATGCTCTTCCTATATCTGTACATAAAGTGCGAATATAAGTTCCTTTAGAACATTTAACGCGAATTCTAAAGCGCTTTTCATCGATCCACTCTATAATATCACAACTATAAATGGTTACCTCTCTACTTGGCCTTTCGACTACAATGCCTTGTCTTGCAAGTTCATAAAGTCTTACACCATTTACTTTAATGGCTGAATACATAGGTGGTGTTTGTATATAAGGACCAATAAAAGAAGCCACTACCTCTTCTATCTGCTCCTTTGTTACATTTACCTCATATACTTCTAAAACTTCTCCTGTTGCATCTTCAGTAGTGGTTGTTGCACCTAAAATAACCTCTGCTTCATAACACTTATCTGCATCTGCTAAATAGTTAACGGCTTTAGTTGCTGGTCCAATACAAATAGGTAGTACCCCCTCTGCTTCTGGATCTAATGTTCCTGTATGGCCAATTCTACGTTCACGTAAAATACCTCTTGATTTTGCAACAACATCATGAGAAGTAAATCCTCTTTTTTTATAAATACTAATAATTCCGTTTAGCATAGTGATCCTTTCATCATTTCATCTAAAGGCACCTGACGCAGGACTTCCTGAATCTGCATCATTACTTGTTCGAAGTTTCCTTCAAGTGTAACACCTGCAGCTCTGACATGTCCCCCTCCACCTAACTGAGCAGCTAACTGGGCTACATCATAAGGTGAATTACTACGGAAACTTACTTTATAGTGTGTTTCATCTAAAGGATATATAAAAGTTGCAAGATCACAGCCTTTTATATTTTTTATACTACTTACAATACTTCCTAAGTCTTCCTTGGTAGCGCCTTGCTTTACCATTTCTTCTAAAGTGACATAAGTAATGTAATACGGTTTATCCCATAACTGTTCCATATGTCCTATCGCAATGGCTTCCATAATAGCTGCTGCTTTAGATTTCTCATACATATTTTTATAGTAAATCTTTGTAAAAGCAAATGGTACTTGCATGAGTTCACTTACAATCTCATGAGTACGTGCTGACGTACTACTATGCATAAATCCACCCGTATCCGTTAAAATACCTGTATATAAACTACGTACCAGTGGTTCCGTTAAAGGGCAATCTACAAGTCTCACAAAATCATATACCACTTCGCAACTCGCTGAAGCATTTCTTTGTACCTCATTATACTCTGCAAAAAATGTATTGGTTCCATGATGATCAATATTAATGGTTACTTCTGCCTTATGAAAATCTTCTTCAAATTTCCCAAGACGCTTTAAGTCTCCACAATCTACACTAATGAACGTATCATATTCAATAGTTGCCTCAAGACTTACTGGCTTTCCTATTAATAAATCTTCAAAATCCTGTGGTATCTTTTCTAATAAAATTTGGTGTGGAATATGTAGAAAGCCACATAAAGTGGCCATTCCTACAAGAGCCCCTATTGCATCACCATCTGGATTTGTATGGGCTCCTAAAACTATTCCTTTTGCTGATTTAATCTGATTGATAATCGTTTCTTTCATTAACGTACACTATCTTTCGCCATAACATCATTAATGAGTTTAGACATTTCAATACCACGTTCAATCGATTCATCTAATCTAAAAAGTAACTCAGGTGTATTTCTTAAGTTAATGCGACGTGCGATTTCCTTACGAATAAACCCTTGTGCTTTTTGTAAACCTGCTAATGCTTCTTGTTTTTTGCTATCTTGAAGTACACTAATGTATACTTTTGCTGTTTTTAAGTCATTTGTTGTATCAACTGCTACAACACTAATCATAACATCTTGAACAGCTGGATCTTTAATTTCTGTACGAATAATCTCAGAAATTTCTCTTCTCATTTCTTCATTAATTCTTGTTAATCTTTGACTAGCCATATTACCATATCCTTTCTAATGATACTATCTAGGAACTTCTTCCATAATGAAAGCTTCTACTACGTCGCCTTCTTTAATATCATTAAATTTTTCAAACATAACACCACATTCGTAGTTAGTAGCAACTTCTTTAGCATCATCTTTGAAACGTTTAAGCGAAGCAAGGTTTCCTTCATATACTACAATACCATCACGTACAATACGTACACCAGCATTTCTTACCATTTTACCATCTGTTACATAAGCTCCACCAATTGTACCTAAACCAGATACTTTGAATGTTTGACGAATTTCTGCATGACCAACAACTTTTTCTACGAATTCTGGATCAAGCATACCTTTCATCGCTGCTTTAATATCATCAATGGCATTATAGATAACACGATATAAACGAATATCTACTTCTTCTCTATCAGCCATAGCTTTAGTTGCTGCTTCTGGACGTACGTTAAATCCAATGATAATAGCGCCTGATGCTGCTGCTAATTGAACGTCAGATTCTGTAACAGTACCTACACCACCATGAATTGTTCTAATTCTAACTTCATCATTGCTTAATTTTTCTAAACTTTGACGTACTGCTTCTACAGAACCTTGAACGTCTGCTTTAATAATAATATTAAGGTCTTTCATTTTACCTTCTTGAATTTGAGAGAATAAATCATCCAGAGATACTTTATTTGGTGTTTGACCAATCATTTGTACACGACCTTGAGCTTTAATACGTTCTGCAACTTGACGTGCTTGCTTATCACTATTTGCTACATAGAACATATCTCCACCTGTAGGCACTTCTGAAAGTCCTAAAATTTCCACTGGTGTAGATGGTGTTGCTTTCTTAACTTGTTTACCTTTACTATCTACCATTGCTCTTACACGACCATAAGCTGAACCTGCAACAATTGGATCTCCTACTTGAAGTGTTCCTGATTGAACAAGTACAGTTGCAACTGGTCCACGACCTTTATCAAGTTGAGCTTCAATGATTGTTCCACGTGCTTTACGTTTTGGATTTGCTTTTAAATCACCCATCTCAGCTACAAGAAGTACCATTTCTAATAAGTTATCGATTCCTTCATGTTTAAGTGCAGATACTGGTACACAGATGATATCTCCACCCCAGTCTTCTACAATAAGACCTTGGTCAGCAAGTTCTTGTTTTACACGATCTGGATTAGCACTTGGCTTATCAATTTTATTCATTGCAACGATAATTTGTACATTTGCAGCTTTAGCATGGTTAATCGCTTCAATTGTTTGTGGCATAACACCATCATCAGCTGCAACTACTAAGATTGCAATATCTGTAACTTGTGCTCCACGCATACGCATTGCTGTGAAAGCTTCGTGTCCTGGTGTATCTAAAAATGTAATTCTTTGTCCATTTAAGCTAATAGATGAAGCACCAATATGTTGTGTAATTCCACCTGCTTCTCCAGTTGTTACGTGTGTTGAACGAATGGCATCAAGAAGAGATGTTTTACCATGGTCAACGTGCCCCATTACAACAACAACTGGTGGACGTTTTTCTAAATCTTTTTCGTCATCTACTACTTCACCGAAAACTTCTTCCATAATGTCTTTTTCTTCTTCTGGTTCTACTAAAACATCATAGCCTTCAGCAAGCTCACTTGCTAATTCATAATCAATCTCTTGATTTATATTAGCAATTGTTCCTCTCTTCATAAGTGTTTTAATAATTTCTGTTGGCGCTACATTTAAAAGACCAGCGAAATCTTTAATTGAAACGGTTAGTGGTAATTGAATTACCTTGATATCTTCTACTACTTCATCGCGTGTTGTTTGATTATTCATAGGCTTTGATTCTTTTATACCTTTCTGATTTTTTTGCTTTTTATTTTTTCTTTTTTTTGATGTTTTTGTATCATCTTCTGCTACTACTTGGGTGTTTATACTATCTGTTAATCTATCGTCAGGCTTAGCTTTTACTTCATCATCTATGGTACTTGTGGACGTTTCCATTAAGCCTTCCTTTAATTCTTGCTTAGAGGTATTCACATCTTCCTCTTGAGACGCTTTTTCTTGAGCTAATTCTTGATAATACCCTATAATAAGCCTAGCCTCTTCATCTTCTAATGTGCTCATATGGCTATGTACCTCAAAACCATATTCTTTTAACTGATCCATTATTTCTTTAGTTGGAATATTTAATTGTTTAGCTACTTCATATACCCTGACTTTTGACATATATCTACCTCCAAATGTTACTGTTTCATTTGCTCACTCATCATTTGACTGATCTTTGCTGCAAAGTTAGTATCCACTATAGCAATCACTGCACGAGGTTCTTTTCCAAGTATATTTCCAAGTTTCTCTTTCGTTCCCCACTCCACACAAGGAATTTGACGATAACTTGATTTATCACCAAATAGCTTTTTTGTGTTATTGGATGCATCTGTTGCAACAATAACCAATTTCGCCGTTTTTTCAAGTACTGCTTTCTTACAAGCAAACTCTCCGGCTACCAGTCCTCTTGCTTTTTGAGATAAAGCAATCATTTGATAAATTCTATTCTCCATCATAGCTTTCAAGCTCTTTCTTTAATTGGTCATAAATGGTAGGGTCTACTGCTGCCTTAAAAGAACGTTCAAGCCCTTTATTTTTTTCTGCTTTTGCTAGGCAATCTACATTAGGACAAATATAAGCCCCTCTTCCAGGCTTTTTGCCATGAAAATCTAAAGAAAAGTTACCTTCTTGGTCTCTTACAATACGAATCATTTCTTTTTTATTTTTCATTTCATTACAACCCGTACATTTACGCAAAGGAATCTTTCTTGGTTTCATTTGACTACTCCCCTACTTCTTCATTTACATCAGCACTTTTAATATCGATTTTCCATCCTGTAAGTTTAGCCGCTAAACGTACATTTTGACCACCTTTACCAATTGCAAGTGTTAAAATATTAGCTGGTACAAGTACTTTTGCATTGCGTTCTCCATTTGTTTCATCTAACTCTACATCAAGTACTTTTGCTGGACTTAATGCTTCTTTGATAAATTCTTTTGGATCTTCATGCCAGTGTACAACGTCAATTTTTTCACCATTTAATTCTTCTACGATACTTCCAATACGTTTACCTTTTTCACCAACACAAGCTCCCACTGGATCTACATTTGGATCATTTGAACATACAGCAATTTTACTTCTTGAACCTGCTTCTCTTGCAATGCTCTTAATCACTACTGTACCTTCTTTAATTTCAACAACTTCTTGTTCGAATAAACGTTTTACAAGTTCTGGATGTGTACGGGATACAATAACTTGTGCACCCACATTTTTGCTCTTACCCTCCATTTTGTTATCACTTTTATTAAAGTCTCTAACATTTAAAAGATAAAATGCTTTATAGCCTGTCATGCCTTCGCCTTTTTCCATTTGCTCATCAAAATTGTCATTTGGCATAGCTTCTGTAGATGGAAGTGATGCTTCTGTAAAGTCCAGTTGAACAATATAGCCATTTTTTTCTTTTCTTAGAACTTTACCTTTAATAATATCATTTAATTTTACGCTGTATTCTTCATAAACCATTTGTCTTTCAGCTTCTTTGATTTTTTGAATAACAACTTGTTTTGCATTTTGTGCTGCAATACGACCAAAGTTTCTTGGTGTGATTTCTACATCAAGAATATCTTCAACATCTACAATAGAATTAAGTTCTTTGGCTTCTGATAAACTAATTTCAAGTAATTCATTCATGACTTCATCATCAGGTACAACTGTTTTTGAAGCATATACTTGAACATCGCCTGTTGTTTCATCAATGTTGATTTTAAGGTTTTGTTTTGCACTCGCACTCATCCCAAAGTGTTTTTTACAAGCCACTTCAATAGATTGTTTAATTGCATCGATTAACTTCTCTTTATTGATCCCTTTTGATTTGGCAATTTGATCAATTGCTGTAATAAAATCGTGATTCATTTTTATCCTCCTCCAAAATAGCTAGAATGTAATAGCCAATCTAACTACTGCTACATTTTTCATTTCAAATTCAAGAGCTGTACCCTCATCATCTAGATAAAGCATCTCTTCTGTTTTGTTTACAAGTGTAGCTGTATAATGTTTCTCACCCTCTACTGCTTTATAAAGTTTAACATCTACTAATCTACCTTTAAAACGCTCAAATTCTTTATCTTTCTTTAAGACACGATCTAATCCTGGTGAGCTTACTTCTAAAATATATGGATCTTTAATCGGATCTTTTTCATCTAGTACTTTTTCTATTGTACGACTTGTGATCTGGCAATCTTGAATATTAATGCCACCCTCTTTATCAATATATATTCTCAAATAGTAATTAGGGCCTTCTTTTACATACTCCACATCTACAAGTTCAAACTTAAGTTCTGCAAGAATAGGTTCTAAATAGCTCTCAATTGTTTCAACAATTTGTTTTTTATTCATATTGTCATCCTTTCTTTATCTATAGTTTGACATAAACTTCAATAACTATACATCTAAACAATACGAAAGAGTGGGCAAAAACCCACTCTTTCTGACACGTTCATGATTATAATAACCATATTATACTATTATTACTTACAAAAAGCAAGCCCTTATAAAAAGGTGCCTTCACTCTATAACTTATGAACCTCTTCCATAAAAGCTGCAAAGAGTTCATCTTCTTTTACTTTCTTAATAATTTCACCTTTTTTAAAGATTAATCCTTCACCTCTTCCACCAGCAATACCAATATCTGCTTCTCTGGCTTCTCCAGGTCCATTAACAACACAGCCCATAACTGCAATTTTAAGATTTTTCTTTAAGGATTTAGTGGCTGCCTCTACTTTATTTGCAAGTTCAATTAGACCAACCTCTGTACGTCCACAAGTTGGACAAGAAATAATTTCTACGCCATATTGTCCTAAACCTAAAGATTGTAGGACATTTTGTGCACATTCAATTTCTTTAGCTGGGTCATCTGAAAGAGAAACACGAATGGTATCTCCAATCCCTCTTGATAAAATAGCTCCTAATCCAACTGAAGATTTAATCGTTCCTTTGTAAAGGGTACCTGCTTCTGTAATCCCTACATGCAGTGGGTAATTATAACGCTCTGCGAAAGTGGTATAGGTTTCAATAGCAAGTGGTACATTAGACGCTTTTAGTGATACGACAATATCTCTAAAGTCTAATGCTTCTAGAATACGGATATGTTCACTTGCACTTTCTACCATAGATTCTGCATTAACACCACCATATTTTTTTAGGTTTTCCTTACTAATTGAACCTGAATTGACACCAATACGAATTGGAATGCCATATGCCTTTGCTTTTTCTACTACTTTTTGAACACGTTCTTCACTTCCAATATTTCCCGGATTAATACGTAATTTATTGATTCCATTTTCAACAGCCATTAAAGCTAAACGATAATCAAAGTGAATATCTGCTACTAAAGGAATGTGAATTCTAGGCACAATCTTTTCAATTGCTCTTGCAGCCTCCTCATGAGGCACTGCAACACGAACAATTTCACAGCCCGCTTCCTCTAATGCTAATATTTGTTCAACGGTTGCATCTACATCTTGTGTCTTTGTATTCGCCATTGACTGAATAACAACTGGATTACCTCCTCCAATTGCTACATCTTTTACTTTTACAACTCTTGTTTGTTCTCTTGTATACATTATCCTCGTAACCTCATAATATCGTTATATAATACGGCAACTGTTAAAAGCATGAGTAAAACCATGCCTATAAAGTGAACAGCTCCTTCTTTTTCAGGTGGTATCGCCTTACCTCTAATCATCTCAATTAAAATGAAAAAAATACGTCCACCATCTAAAGCAGGTAATGGTAATAAATTCATCACACCTAAGTTTGCTGACAAAAGTGCTGCCATATATACCATATTCATTAGTGCTAAATTAACACCACCTGCTTGCATACTACTATCCCAGACTTGACTTCCTGCATCTACAACACCTACAATTCCAGCCATTTGGTCAAATCCAATAGCTCCTGAAATAAGTCCTACTAATGATTCCCAAACCATTCGAATAACGGCTATTTCCATCAAGAAACCGGTTTTAATATTTTGCCAAATATTAAAATGGCTCGTTTTAATAACAAATCCAAATCGAGGACTTTCTTCTCCCTCCATGATTCTTGTTGCTACTGGAATCTCTATCACTTGATTGGCTCTTTTAATCGTTAAAGTATAAGTTGATACTTCTTTACTCATGTGTGTACTTAGTTCACTTAAATTGCTCACTTTATACCCATTAATTCCTATGATACGGTCATCTGTCTGAAGACCTGCTTCATAGGCTGGCGTATTGGTTTGTACTTCTTTTATAACATTTGTACTCGTCCCATAATAGCCTGCAAAAATAGCAAGTAAAAACCATGCTAATAAAAAGTTCATAATAGCACCTGCACTTACTACAAGAAGCTTTTGCCAAGGCTTTTTAGAAGCCATAGCTCTAGGATTAGTGTTCTCACCTACTTCTTCTTCCATTCGGCAATATCCACCTATAGGTAGAAGCCTAATAGAATATAGCGTTTCTCCTACCTGCTTAGACCATAACATTGGTCCCATCCCTACTGCAAATTCATGAACTAATATGCCACATTTCTTAGCAGTAATATAATGTCCCCATTCATGTGCAACTACAATGACAGTAAACATTAATAAAATGATCACAATCATTAATAACATTTACTCACCTGCTCCCTACAATATTTTCTCGCCCACTGATCACATTCTAAGATTTGTTCTAAACTTGGCTTACTTATACTTATGTGTGCCTCCATCACTCTATGAATGATTTCTGGAATCTGCAAGAAGCCTATTTGCTTATTAAGGAATGCGGCTACAACTTCTTCATTGGCTGCATTTAATACAGCTGGCATTGTTCCACCTATTGCTAAAGCATCATATGCTAGCTTTAAACAAGGAAAAGCTTCCATGCGAGGCGCTTCAAAAGATAAGCTGCCTATCTTAACTAAATCAAGTTTTTCAATATAAGTTGCTTCTTTTCTTTCTGGATAATTTAATGCATAAGCGATTGGATGGCGCATATCTGGCATGCCAAGCTGCGCAATTACTGATCCATCTTTATAAGCTACCATTGAGTGTACAATACTTTCTTTATGTACCACTACTTCAATTTCAGAAGGTGCCACATTAAATAAATGTTTCGCCTCAATGACTTCTAATCCCTTATTCATAAGTGTTGCTGAATCAATGGTAATCTTACTTCCCATTACCCAGTTTGGATGTTTTAAAGCTTGTTCTACTGTAACTTCTTTAAGCTGCTCTTTAGAAAATGTTCTAAATGGACCACCAGAAGCTGTTAAAATAAGATGGTCTATACTCTTACGTGTATTCCCTTGTAAGCTTTGGAAAATTGCAGAGTGTTCACTATCTACAGGTAAAATCTCTACATTATTTTCTCTTGCAAGGTCCATCACTAGCTCTCCAGCAGTTACCAATGTCTCCTTATTGGCTAGTGCAATGGTTTTACCTGCCTTTATTGCTTCAATAGTTGGTAAGAGGCCAATCATCCCAACTACAGCTGTTACAACAATTTCAGCTTCCTGAATAGTCGCCACCTTAACAAGTCCCTCTACACCTGTTACAACTTCTGTTATTAAACCTTTTGCATTCAAGCGCTCTTTTAAAACTTGAGCCTTCTCTTCATTCATTACACATACAATCTGTGGATGAAAAGCTTCAATTTGTTCTTCCAGCATTTCAATACGATTATTCGCTGTTAAACCTAATATTTCTATATCTCCTTGTTTTCTAGCTACATCTAAAGTTTGAGTTCCAATAGATCCTGTTGACCCTAAAATAACAACTTTCTTTTTCATCTCTTTAACTCCTATCTAAATCGCATTTTGTACGATTCCTACTACGATATAGATGATTGGCGCTACAAATATAAAACTATCAAAACGATCTAATATACCACCATGCCCTGGTAATATATAACCATAGTCTTTTTGATCGTAATATCTTTTAACTGCTGAGGCTGCTAAATCTCCAAATTGAGAAATAATAGCCCCTAATATAGCAGCAATAATCACCCATAGCATTTGTTGTCTTAATGTAAAAGCACCATAATGTGTATAGATTAATGTATAAATGTAAGCTAATATGCCTGCACCTACAACACCACCTATACTCCCTTCTATAGTCTTTTTAGGACTAAGTACTGGTGCTAGTTTATGTTTTCCAATAGTTTTACCTGTAAAATAAGCAAATGTATCACTTCCCCATGCAGCAATAGCAATAAGCCATATCCAAAAACTTCCCTCTTGCATATCTCTTAATAAAATCATAAAACTAAACATGAGTCCTACATAAAGGACCGGGAAAAGGGTTAATCCAATATCTAAGATTGAATACTTTGGATAATAGATAACAAGTGCGATTAAACTTATCATTGTTATAAGTGCCATAAACACAAAATAATATTCCATTACCCAATTAAAAGCTAGATATTGTACTACAATTGTACCGTAACCTATCCAAGTTACAGGCTTATTTTGCTTACTTACTACATTATAAAACTCATACAGTGCAATCAAGCTCACTGCCATAATGGCATAGCGTAATAAGGGATTCCCTATTACAATTATTGCTATAACAAGTGGAATTCCCACTACTGAAGTCATAATTCTTGTAAGCACTTAACTCCCCTCCTATTCACTTTTTCCAAATCTTCTTTGTCTATGATTATAAGCATCAATAGCTTTATCAAATTCCTTAACTGTAAAATCTGGCCATAAACATGGTGTGAAATAAAACTCTGAATACGTAAGCTGCCATGGCAAGAAGTTACTTGTACGTTCTTCCCCACTTGTACGTATCATAAGATCTGGGTCCGGTATCCCTTTTGTATCTAAGAAATTAGAGAAAAGTCCCTCATTAATTTGTGCCACTTCAATTTTTCCCTCCTGCACAACTTGAATCAGCTTTTTGCATGCACGCAAAATTTCATCTCTTCCACCATAATTAAATGCCATATGGAAGCACATCCCTGGTTTATCTTTAGTTTTATCTTCCAATAATTTAATTTTTTCTTTAAGTTCCTTTGGAATCACTTCTGATTCTAAGTCTCCAATAACATGAAAGCGATGACTATCCTTATCAACCTTCTTAAGTTCTTTATCAATATATTGACTAAAAAGCTTCATTAATCCTTCTACTTCATCATCCGGTCTTCTCCAATTCTCAGTAGAAAATGCATAGACAGTCAGATGCTTAACACCCATTTTATCTGCGTGACTAATAATCTTTTCTAATGCTTTTGTTCCCCTTCTATGTCCTTCATTCCTTGGCAATCCTTTTTCTTTTGCCCATCTGCCATTACCATCCATAATAATGGCAATGTGCTGTGGAATAGTTCTGTCTGACATGTTGATTCCTCCTACTACTTACTATACCTTTCTTATTAAAAAGCTCCTCTTCTTAAAGAGGAGCTTCAATAGAGCATATATGCTTTGTTGTAAATGACTAAACAGATAAAATTTCTTTACTCTTATTTTCTACCATTGAGTCAATTTCACCAACAAATTTATCTGTAATTTTTTGAACTTCTTTTTCTGCTAATTCTACTTCATCTTTTGTAATTTCATTTGCTTTTTCCATTTTCTTAAATGAATCTAAAGCATCACGGCGAATATTTCTAATTGCAACTTTTGAAGCTTCACCTTTTTTCTTAATATCTTTTGTTAAATCTTTACGACGTTCTTCTGTAAGTTCTGGGAAAATCAGACGAATCACATTACCATCATTTGTTGGATTAATACCTAAATCTGACTCATTAATTGCTTTTTCAATTGCTTTAAGTAAAGCTTTTTCCCATGGTTGAATTTGAAGAATACGTGCTTCTGGTACTGTAATGTTTCCAACTTGTTGTAATGGAGTAGGCACACCATAATATTCTACCATAATACGGTCTAATACATGTGGATTTGCTCTTCCTGCACGAATAGAAGCAAAATCATTTCCTAATGCTTCAATACTTTTTTTCATTTTTTCTTCAAATTTTACTAATGTTTGTTTCATAAAATATCCTCCTATCATTACCCTTCAATATATATAGTTGTTCCCATTTCTTCGCCGTTTGCAACACGTATAATGCTATTTTCTGCACCTAGGTCAAATACTACTACTGGTAGTTTTTGTTCAATGCAAAGTGCAGCTGCTGTCGTATCAATTGCTTTTAAGTCTCTGCGAAGCATTTCTTGACATGAAATACGATCAAATTTGCATGCAGCAGGATTTGTTTTTGGATCACTATCATAAACCCCATCAATATTTTTGGCAAATAATAAAGCATCTACCTCAACTTCAGCACCTCTAAGTGCTGCACCAGTATCTGTTGAAAAGAATGGATGCCCTGTACCACCTGCAAAAAATACAATTTTTCCTGCTTTAAAATCTGCTACTGCTTTATCTTTAGAAAAAAGTTCTGTCATACTACCTAGCATAAATGGTGTTTGTACACTTGTCGCCATTCCTATACTGCGACATACATCTGCTACATAGATTGCATTCATAACAGTTGCTAACATACCAATTTGATCTGCTTTTGTACGATCCATATCACCTGAAGTACGTCCTCTCCAGAAGTTGCCACCACCTATAACAACAGCTACTTCTGTACCTCCATCAACTAAGGTTTTTAACTGTTTTGCAACTCCCATAATGACTTCATGATCAAAGCCTCGTTGCTGTTTTCCAGCTAATGCTTCTCCACTTAATTTAACTAATACACGTTTGAACTTCACTTGGACTTCCTCCTATAAACGACTATAACTTTTAGCTCTTGAAATGCCAACTTATTTTTTGTTGTCATTTGATATGTTCATACTTCCTTTTATCTTAATAATAAACAAAGTCTGCTTTACATTATCTAGTCTCTATTTATTACATAAGTATGCACTCTAATAGACCTATCAATACTCTATCATAAATACCAGTTTTTTTCTAGATATATTTTTACCTTATACCCTATTTCTCATACATCCAAGCATCATCTGTTAAATTTTATATTGTTGTAGACTTATTTTTCCTTCTTTACTCAAAAAAGCGACTAGTAACCATTAGCATTAATAGCTTGATTTATATCTCCGAAAATACCCATTCACTCGATTTATTCGTGCAAAATTATAACGTATTATCAAGATTATCTAAATACAAACTCATCTCTTCTTTGGTAGATTTAATGAAAGAATATTAAAAGAGCTCCAAAAGCTATTACTAGCCTTTGGAGCTCTTTTAAAAGGTTAGAACCCTTAAAGGATTACATACCCATTTGTTTAGCAACTTCTTCAGCGAAGTTTTCTTCTACTTTTTCGATACCTTCACCAGTTTCGAAACGAACGAAAGATTTAACCATGTCTGCTTTACCAAGTTCAGCAGCAACATATTTACCAACTGTTAAGTCTGGATCTTTAACATATTCTTGTTCAAGAAGACAAATTTCTTTAAGTTGTTTGTTAAGTCTACCAATAACCATTTTTTCAATGATATTTTCTGGTTTACCTGGGTTTTCATTTAATGCTTGGTGCATTAAGATTTCTTTTTCGTGGTTTTTCTTTTCTTCAGAAACTTCTTCTGTTGAAACGAATTCTGGGTTAACAGCAGCAACTTGCATAGCTACGTTTCTACCTACTTCGTGAGCTTTTTCACCTTCAGCAGCTACTTCAACGATAGCAACGATTTTACCACCACCGTGTGTGTAAGAAGCAAGTGTACCTTCTGTTGTTAATTTTGCAAAACGACGAATTGTTAAGTTTTCACCGATTACAGCGATTTTTTCTGTTAATACATCACCAACTGTTTTAGAAGCATCTTCTGGCCAAGCAAGAGCTTTTAATGCATCTACATCAGCAACATCACTATTTAATACTAATTCAGCAACTTGATTTACAAATGTTACAAATTGGTCGTTTTTAGCAACGAAGTCTGTTTCAGAGTTGATTTCTACGATAGCAGCTGTTTTACCGTCAGCAGAAATAGCTTCTTTTACAAGACCTTCTGCAGCAACACGGTCAGCTTTTTTAGCAGCTTTTGCTAAACCATTTTCGCGTAAATATTCGATAGCTTTTTCCATATCTCCATCTACTGCGTTTAATGCTTTTTTGCAGTCCATCATACCTGCTTGTGTTCTTTCACGTAATTCTTTTACCATAGCAGCTGTAATTGCCATTTTGAGTTCCTCCAATATTTATATATTATTCTGCAGTTACTTCTTCAGCAGCTTCTTCAGCTACTTCTTCAGCAGCTGTTAAGATTTCACCTTGGTTAGCTTCAATAATAGCATCTGCCATTTTAGCTACGATTAATTTTACTGCACGAATAGCATCATCGTTACCTGGGATAACGTAATCTACTTCTTCTGGATCACAGTTTGTATCTACGATAGCAACTACTGGAATTCCTAAAATGTGTGCTTCTTGAATAGCAATTTTTTCTTTGCGTGGATCAACTACGAACATTAAGCTTGGAAGTTCTTTCATTTCTTTGATACCGCCTAAGTTCTTTTCAAGTTTTTCCATTTCTTTACGAAGTTCAATTACTTCTTTTTTAGGAAGTACTTCGAAAGTACCATCTTGTTCCATAGCTTCTAATTGTTTTAATCTAGCAACACGGCTTTTGATTGTTGTGAAGTTAGTAAGCATACCACCTAACCATCTGTTGTTTACGTAGTACATACCACTTCTTTCAGCTTCTGATTTGATTGATTCTTGAGCTTGTTTTTTAGTACCAACAAATAATACTTTACCGCCTTCTTCAGCTGCTTGACGAATTACATTATATGCTTCATCAACTTTTTTAGCTGTTTTTTGTAAGTCAATAATGTAGATACCGTTTCTTTCTGTGAAGATGTACTCTTTCATTTTTGGATTCCATCTTCTTGTTTGGTGACCGAAATGTACACCAGCTTCTAATAATTGTTTCATTGAAATTACACTCATTGTAATACCTCCTGGTTTTTTCCTCCGTATATATTAAATACAAATGGACTATTATAGCACCCCATTTGTACATCTATATACGTGCGTTTTTCGCTAATCAGTATAGCATATCTAAATACTATAATCAATCATTTTTTTGCATTTTTCTATTTATGAAATCAATTGTTCTAGTAGTTCTTCATAATCTGCATGGATTGGTAATGTATAATGACCTGATTGCATATAAGTTTGCTTTTTTCTCTCTTTGACGTAAGCCAAAAAATCTTTACCACTTTCTACTATATTATTCTTTTCCAATATTTCGCAAATTTGACTTGCACTTAAATCGCTTGGAATAGTAATTTCGCATACTTCATTTTGAGATATTTCGACTTGTTGTGTCTCTTGACTTTCTCCTTGTTCTTCTGCATGCTCTCCTAATTTACCCTCACTTGATAACGTATGCTTTATTGATGTGGTCTCATTTAATGTTTCCTTTGCATCTACTGTTTCCAGAACACCTGTTTCCTTTTGAACCAAACTTTCTTCTTTGATTTCACTTACTTGTTCTGTTTTATCAGATTGCTTTGTAGTATCCACTTCAATATTCAAACTCAGTAAGGTGCCTATTATCCCTGTTACTACCATTCCACACCCAAACCCTAGTATCCAAAAAGTCAACTTTAATCTTTTCATCTGTTTACCTCATGGAATAAAGTGAAATAATAAGTTTCACCTCACCTGTACCTTTCTTCAAGTCTTTTGCAATCTCTTCAATAGATTGTCCTTGTTTGTACCGTTCTATGATTTTAGCAAACATCTCTTTTTCCACCTGTACTTTAGGGTGTATTGCTTCTTTCTGCTGGATTTCACTTTGTTTCTTACTAAGTTCTGAATTCTTTATTTCTTTATCTCGTTTATGTACAGAAGTATTCATCACCATTTCTCTAAAATCTTGATTTTTTTTCTCCTCTTCCTGTAAGAAAAAGCTAAATAAATCTTCCAGGTTACTTGCTTGTCCATCACTTTCTAGGTCGTTTTGTAAAGGGTGTTCTTCGCTATGACCTGCTAATCTTATGATACCAATCAATACAATAGCCATCCCCATTCCCACTACGCCTAAGAAAACTATGGGTAAATTTTCAATTGATAAATGCATGATTTACTCCTTTAAATTCTCATATCAAAATGCTGAGACTTTTCTTTTTTCTTTTCTTCTTCTGTATCATTTTTTTTCTTTTTATATTTCTTTTTTTCACCAAATGCATTACGCCCTTGTCTCTTATTTAAATCATTATCTGTTTTTGCATCCTCTTTTGTTTCAATGACTACTTTTTTCTTATCTTCTACTTCTTTATGTAATAGATTTGCAAACTGTGTTTGCTGCATCTCTTCTCCCTGCTTAAACGCCTGCTGTCTATTAGAAACTTCTGGTGTTTGCTGATAAATAGTTTGAGTATCAATTGGACGTAGCATCTATATTCCTCCTTATAAGTCTTTTATAGTGGTAAATCTAAATGATACTTTGACATATGCATTCTCAATCTTGACACTGCCTTTGTGTGCAATTGCGAAACCCTTGATTCAGACACTTCTAATACTCTACTAATTTCTTTTAATGTCAATTCTTCATAGTAATATAGAATGATGACCTTCTTTTCTCTCTCTGGAAGTTCATCTATCACCTCAGTCAAAGTAGCTTTTATTTCATTTTCTTCCACATAATGATCTGGAATCTGAGCATTATAATCTCTAATGGATTCAAAATGATAAACATTTTCATCAATTGAAACCAAAGTAGATACATTAACCTCTTTTAATAGATTATTATACTCTTCTAATGAAATATTTAGATTATCTGCTACTTCTTGACCTAGTGGTAACCTCCCTAGCTTCATCTCAAGTTCAACATGAGCCTTATCAAGATCCTTTTGCTTTTTTCTAAGCGTTCTTGGTATCCAATCTAGTTTTCTTATTGCATCTAAAATTGCCCCTCTAATTCTTAGCGAAGCATAAGTTTCAAATTTTACATTCTTAGTTGGATCAAATTTATCAATTGCATCTATTAGCCCAAGTATACCATATCCTACTAAATCATCTATATCAATATACTGATTAAGGTAAATCCCTAACCTACCTGCTACTAATCTAACTAAATCAACATAGTACTCTGTTAACATTTCCTTTAATGCTGTACTATGTGTTTTTGTATATTGAATCCATATTTCATTCATATCTTTTTTGTCCATATATGGGCCCCCATTAAAACTATATTTCTCGAATACCATGTCCAATAGTTTTTACACGTAACATACCTGTTGTCGTATGAAGTTCTATTGTTCTCCCGTAATTATCACCTGTATCTTGAGCTATGAGCGGTATACGCATCTCTTCTAATATCTGCAATACAGCATTAACATTTCTTGTCCCGATGCGCATCATATCATCCATATTTTTGAATTCAAACATATGGGCACCTCCTGCTATTTTAGCAACAAGTCTATTTTTCTTTGCTCCTTGTTTTAACATTTGCTGTAATAGAACCTGCATAGCAGTATCTGCAAACTTGGCCTTATTTTCATTATTTTTAATTTGTGTACTATCAGGTAACATAATATGAGCAAGCCCACCTATTTTTATAATAGGATCATAAAGTGCAATTCCAACGCATGACCCCAACCCCAAAGTGGTCAATATATCCGGCTCCATTGCAATGTTCAAATCTGCCATCCCAACTTTAATTACCATTCCTTCTCTCATAAGTACACTCCTAATGACTCGATAACGCTATTATAAGATGCGTTATCGAGAATTAGAATATAGGTTCCATTTAAGAAACCATTTACATCTTCGAAAACCGTTTCAATAAATAACATCGAGTTATCATTATACACAAATTCAATTGCCGGATAACTAAGAATTGCACCCGCCATATCGATAGCCATTTGAGGAGTTGAAACATCTAATTTAAGTCCAGTAAATGTATTAAGCGCACTTAAATAAGATCCTGCTAAAATGTTACCTGTTTCACATAAAGCTGAATAATCAATCTCTTCTAGTTCATTTAAGTCAGTTAAACTTTTGCCTAACATACGATTAACAATAGCTAGTGCACTTTCTGTTTTAAAAGCCAATAAAAGCATAGCATTTAAATCGCCATACACATTAATGAGCATTCCTGCAATGACCTCTTCTGCATTTCCCAAAACATCTGGTAGCCCTTGAATTTTTTCTATTCTCACTTTAGCTACACTCATATCTAGGGTTGAACCGATTAATGTACTGAGTGATGTCATTGCATTACCTGAAGCAATATTCCCTGCTTCTCTCAGCATATCCATTTCTATATCTGTTATATCTTGATAACTACGATTTCTCACCTGGTTTCCTCCCTATTTTAAATCTTCTGATGCAAAGGCTTCTTCAATAATATTCGTTAAATTAAGAAGGGTTACAATATTTTCTTCTACTTTACCAACTCCTAAAATATGGCTTGTTTTCATCTTCCCTTGAATATTTTGTACCACTTCAACTTGGGCATTTTCTATTTCAATAACTTCCTTAACCTCATCTACAATAAGCCCCACCATTGCTTCTTCAAGTTTTACAATAATAATTCTTGTTTTATCTGTACACTGCTTTTCTTCTAATTTAAACTGATCACGAAGACTAACAACCGGTATAATTTCACCTCTAAGATTCATAACCCCTTTAATGCATGTAGCCACCTTAGGTACACGCATTACAGGCTTCATTTTTTCAATAATTTGTACGTTTTGAATACTGATACCATAAAGTTGTTCATCTAGTTTAAAAACAATATATTGTTGCATTGTTTGAGCTACTGCTTCCATTTTTATTCCCCCTTATATAAGTGAGTTGACATCTAAAATAAGTGCCACTTCACCATTACCTAAGATTGTTGCGCCTGCGATAATATCAATACCACTTAAGTATTTACCAAGTGATTTGATAACAATTTCTTGTTGCCCAATAAGTGAATCTACAATGAAACCTACTTGTTTCTCACCTTTTTTCACAATAACCCCCATCATCATATCTTTATCTTCTTCTTCTGGGAGCCCAAGAACACTTCTAAGTCTAATAATTGGAATAATCTCATCTCTTACAACAATAACCTCTTGATTTTGTACAAGTTTAATATCTTCTTTATAGACATCTTCAATATTTTGAATATTACTAAGTGGAATAGCATATTTATCATCAGCTATGTTAATCATTAATGCTTGAATAATAGCTAAAGTTAATGGTAAGCGTACAATAAACTTACTACCTTTACCCCATTCAGTCTCTACCTCAACATGCCCACCTAAAGCTGTAATTTTACTTTTTACAACATCTAGCCCTACACCACGTCCTGATAAATCTGAAATCTTTTCAGCTGTACTAAAGCTTGGTCTAAAGAGCAACTCAATAATCTCTTTTTCTGTCATTGTAGCAGCTTCTTCTTTAGTGATTGTTCCTTTATCAATAGCTTTATTCTTAATCTTATTAACATTGATTCCTTTACCATCATCTTCAACAACAATCATTACGCTATTACCATCTTGGTAAGCTTGTAATTTAATTGTTCCTTTACGAGGCTTTCCTAATTGAATACGCTCTTCTGTTGTTTCTAAACCATGGTCAGCTGCGTTTCTAAGTAAGTGAATAAGTGGATCGCCGATTTCATCAATTACTGTACGGTCAAGTTCTGTTTCTTCACCTGACATTACCAAATCAATTTCTTTATCTAATTTTCTAGAAACATCACGAATCATACGTGGGAATCTATTGAATACAGTTTCTACTGGTACCATTCGAACTTTCATAACTGCATCATGTAAGTTTGTGGTAATACGTTCAAGATACTCTACTGAATCATTATAGTTACTTTCAACTTCTCCTGAACCCACCTCAAGTCCTTCTAATTGTGTTTTTACAATAATAAGCTCACTTACGAGATTCATTAATGTATCTAAACGGTCAATATTAACCCTTACTGTCTTATTAGAAAGTGCCTGTTTTGCATTTTGTGTAGCTGTATGCTCAGAATTTGTTTGTGTTGCTTTTTGCTCTTCTTTATCCTCTACTTTATCAACAAGTTTTTCTACTGTAACCACTCCACTTGAAGTAAATGGCATTACAACTGATTTCTCAACTTCAGAAACGCTTAAGATTGTTTCTCTTATTTTTTCCCCAGATTCTTTTGTTACAAAAGCAACAGTAAACTCTTTGTCAAACTTTTCATCTTCAATATCTTGTGTACTTGGTACACAATGAATAATTTCACCTAACCTTTCTAGTTCTGTGAAAATAACAAATGCTCTTGCTGATTTTAAAACACAATTCGCTGACAATGTAATATTTATTTGGTATACATTCATTCCCATACTAATGGCATTATTTTTCACAAGTTCTTGTGATTCTGGCAATGTAATTAAGGCTGCATTCTCTACACTTGCTTCTCCATCCTTTATTTCTGTTGTAGCTGGAGTTTCTGCCTTCACTACTACTTTTTGAGCTGGCGCACTACTATTTTCAATAATTTTTCCTAATACAGTAATAATCTGAGTATATTCTTCATTACCTTCACTTGAAGTGTTTGTAATCTCTTCAACATAATTTTCTAATGCATCTAAACTTTGAAATAAAATATCTACTATATTTGAATCAACTGATAAATTGCCTGCTCTAATTTCTGATAACACATTTTCTACAGTATGTGTTAGTTTTTGCATCTTTACAAACCCCATTGTACCAGCCATTCCTTTTAAAGTATGAGCGACTCTAAAAATAGCATTTAAGGTTTCTGTATCAGTTGGATTATTTTCTAGATTTAATAAATTTTCATTTAAAGTTTGTAGATTATCTTTTGACTCCTCAATAAATATTTGCAAATATTGACTAACATCCATGACTATCCCCCACTATCTCTTTAATTTTTTGTGAAATATCTTCACCCGAAACGATATAATCTGCAAGTCCTGCATTAATAATCGCTTTTGGCATACCAAACACTGTTGATGACATCTGATCTTGTGCAATCACCTGGCAGTTATAGGCTCTTTTTAATGCTGTCACTCCTTCTAGCCCATCACATCCCATCCCTGTCATAATCACTGCAATCATCTTCTTTGTACAATTTCTAATACTGGAAAGTGATAGAAGCATTACATTAACCGAAGGCCTATGCCCCTTATAAGGTACTTCATCTGTTAGCTGAATCTGAGGTCTAAATCCATTAATAACTTTTAACTGATAACCTCCTGGCGCTATATATACTACACCTCTTTTTAAGCACTCACCATCTTCTGCTTCTTTCACTATTAATTTGGTTAAAGAATTTAGACGCTCTGCTAAGTTCTTGGTGAACCCTACAGGCATGTGCTGAACAATAATATAGGTTGCTGAAAGTTCTTCATCTAAAGATTTAATAACTTGACTAAGTAGTTTAGGGCCCCCTGTCGAAATGCCCATCGCAATGATGTACTCGTACGGTTTGTCTATATCCAAGTATCCTTCATTTTCATCACGCTGCTTCATATAATATTCTCCTATTAGTATTATGTAGATTGGTATATATTAACTATAACTGATGCTGTAATTTATTTTCGTGCATTCTATCTAATTATGCGTTTTTTATTGTTAGCCAAATAATCGTTTAAATCTATTCATAAAGTTTTCCTTGTCCATCACTTTTTCGCTCTTTGTTATTTGCTCTCCTTGTTCCACCAAGTACGCCTTAGCTAGTTGATAATACGCCATGCTTGCTTTTGCACGTATATTATATTTAAAAATCGGTACCTGTTGTTTAACGGCTTTAAATAACTGCTCATCATATGGCACAAAACCTGCATACTCAACCGGAAATTTCAAAAAGCTATTGCATACATAACTCAGCTTTTTATATACTTCATGTGCCTCTTTTTGTGAATCTGCTTTATTAATAACAAGTTTTACCTTTGATGTTAATCTAAAATTACTAACAAGGGTTTTTAACAATGCATAGCTATCTGTAATAGAAGTCGGCTCTGGTGTTACAACAATATAAACTTGATCTGCTAAATTGCAAAATTTCACCACAATATCATTAATTCCCGCGCCTGTATCAATAATTAAGATATCTGTAATATCACTTAGCTGTCCTAATTTTCTACTAATATCAGCTATTTGATAGCTAGGTAAAAAACTCATATCACGAATACCTGAACCTCCTGATATAAATGAAATACCATATTGACTTTCTGTTACTAACTCCTGTATTTTACATTCACCATTAATTAAATGAGATAGGTTATATCTGGGATGTTCTCCCAATATAACCTCTACATTAGCCAGTCCAAAATCAGCGTCCAATATAATTGGATTTTTACCTAACCCTTTCAAGGCTAATGCCAAATTCACACTAAAATTACTTTTCCCTACGCCTCCTTTACCACTAGCCACCGTAATAATGTGCATTTCACTTTTATGCCCCATATGTTCTTGTTCTAACTTTCCACTTACCATTTGTCTTAGAAGCTGTGCCTGATCACTCATCATTTAGCCTCCCTAATAATTCTGTAATGTATTCTTGTCTATTAAACGCTTTAATATCTGACGGAACATTTTGCCCAGTTGTTAAATAACGAATAGGTTTATCTGCATAGTAACTTATATTGATTACATTTCCAAGCTCATCTGTTTCATCTAGCTTCGTTACAATTAAATCAAAATTTTGTTCAGCTTTCTCATAAGTAGCTATAATATTTTTTACATCTCTCGCAGTTGTATTGGCATTCAACACTAAATAGACTTGTTTTTCTTTTATATTTTCCATTAACGCTTTAAGTTCTGCTACCTGCTCTTCATTTTTATGTGATCGACCCGCTGTATCAATTAAAATACAGTCTGCATGTTTCCATTTCTCAATATAGTGAGGCAAGTCATTTTCATCATAAATAATTTCAATTTCTACACCCAATATATCTGCATATGTTTTTAACTGTTCAACAGCAGCTATACGATAAGTATCCGATGTAAATAAAACAACTTTCTTTTGCTCCGCTAAAACATACTGTGCAGTTAGCTTAGCAATTGTAGTTGTTTTTCCCACTCCTGTAGAGCCTATAAAGAAAATTATTTGTGGAAGCTCATCCTCTTTTCCTTCAATTAATAAATTCTCTAGCGCCTCATAAAGTTCTCTAATAAAGGACTCACTCTCATCTGCATCAATTTGAGATAATAAAACCTGACAAACCTCTTTTTTCACACCTAAATTCATTAATTTCTCTTCAATACAATTAGATAATCTATCCTCTGCTAATAACGCTCCATTGTGTTCTTTCATAATCACTTTAGGCGTCTTTTTTAGTTCCCCAATTTCTTGATGAAGTGCTCCTAACTCCTCTCTTAATTCTTTTAAGAGTTTATAAGAAGCCTCATGATTTTGGCTTTCTACTAAAGGACTTACTTCTATCTCTTCTCTTTCGCCTATTTTAAATGAAGCATTATTCCTATATTCTTCAAGCACATCTTGCTCTTCTTTAATAGCAACAGTCACCACGATACGTGGTGACTTAAACCATTTGAAATGGCCTGTTGCTTCTTCTTTTTGTGTATGGATAACAACGGCATTTTTGCCATACTCTTTTTCAATTTGTTTTAATACGATTTCTTCTGTTTTTCCCTTAAATTTCAGGATTCTCATGCTATACTCACCATCCCAATTGATTGAATCTGAACATCTTGCTCGATTTCGTTATATGACACAACAATCAAATCAGGTATGTATTGCTCTGTTAAATGCTTAAAGTAAATACGCACAATAGGAGAAGTTAAAATAATAGGCTGTAATCCTATTGACGTTAATTTATTTACCTCCTTTTTAAGTTGAGCAATAAGATTTTGTACTACCTTAGGCTCTAAGGCCACATAAGCACCTTGTTCTGTATGTTGTACACTTGCCATAATTTGTTGTTCTACACTTGGATCTAAGGTGATTACCTGGTTTGTTTGTTGCATAAATAATTTTTTAGAAATTGCACGAGATAGCCCTTGTCTTACATACTCTGTTAAAACATCTGTGTCACGCACTGAAGTTGCATAGTCTGCTAAAATCTCGCAAATTGTTACTAAATCTCGAATAGAAATACCTTCTTGTAAAAGGTTTCCTAATACCTTTTGAATATCTCCAACACTTAAGAGCTTTGGTGTAAGTTCTGTAACAAGTGTCGGATGTGTTTCATTGACATTATTAATCAGTGTCTGTACATCTTGTCTTGTTAATAATTCGTGTAAGTGTCGTTTAATCACTTCTGTTAAGTGTGTTGCAATAATAGATGGACAATCCACTACGGTATAGCCTTTCATTTCAGCTTTTTCACGTTGAGATTCATTAATCCATAGTGCTGGAAGCCCAAACGCTGGCTCTTTTGTTTCAATACCATCAATCTCTTCTTCTACATATCCAGGATTCATCGCCATATAATGATCAAACAAAATCTCTCCGCTTGCAACCTCAACACCTTTAATTTTAATACTATAAGCATTTGGTGCCAGCTGAATATTATCTCTTAAACGGACAATTGGTACAATGCTACCTAGTTCTAGTGCTATTTGACGTCTAATCATAACAACACGGTCTAGTAAATCACCACCCTGATTCACATCAGCAAGTGGAATAATACCATAACCAAACTCTAATTCAATAGGGTCCACTTGTAGAAGAGAAATAACATTTTCTGGTTTTCTAACTTCTTCTGCTTCTTCATCTTCTGTATTCAATTCAGACTCTACAGCCTGAATAGCTTGCTTTTTATTAATCCTATTAGATAATACAAACCAAATTAAAGCAATAGGTAAGGTACCTAATAAACTCATTGGTGTAAAGATTCCCAAAACTGTAATAGTAATCCCTACAATAAAAAGTACAAGAGGAGATGAGAACAATTGTCTAACAATCGTTTCACTCATGCCTTCCTCTGTTGTAGTTTTTGTTACCAAGATACCTGTAGCTGTTGAAATTAATAAAGATGGAATCGCACTTACTAGACCATCCCCAATAGTTAATATAGTATATTTCTGAAGGGCTTCATTTAACTCTAATTCATGAAATACAATACCCATTATAAGACCACCAATAATATTTACTAATGTAATAAATATACCAATAGTGGCATCATTTTTTACGAATTTTGAAGCACCATCCATAGCTCCAAAAAATGCAGCTTCATCTTGTATTTTTTTCCTTCTACGTTTTGCTTCTGCTTCATCAATAAAACCAGTATTTAAATCAGCATCAATCGCCATTTGTTTCCCTGGCATTGCATCTAATGTAAAACGTGCTGTTACCTCAGCAACACGCTCTGAACCTTTTGTAATAACTTGCATATTTACAATGGTAATAATAATGAACATGATGGCTCCAATAATAATGTCACCACCTGCTACGAATTCACCAAATGCCTCTACTACCTCTCCTGCATATCCATTGAGCAAAATCATTCTTGTACTCGATAAATTAAGTCCCAATCTAAAGAGGGTTGTGATAAGAAGTAGACTTGGGAATAATGACAAATCTAATGGTTCCGCTGAGAAAAGTGCACTCATTAAAATAATTGTAGAAATCGAAATATTAACAATGAGTAGCGTACTTAAAATAACATCCGGTAATGGGATGATAATTAAGAAAATAAGCCCAACTACAAATAACCCTAGTATAATATCTCCTGGTTTAAATTTCACTTTTACTTCCTCCCATTCATTGTTTTCTTTTGTAGGTTATAAACAAAGGCTAGAACTTCTGCAACTGCTCCATAAAGTTCCGGTGGAATCTCTTTTTCTATATCCACAGTATAATATAAAGATCTGGCTAAAGGCTTATTCTCTACTATAGTTACATTTGCCTCTTTCCCCTTTTCTTTAATCTTTTGTGCAACATACTCCACCCCCTTAGCAACTACAATAGGGGCCCTTCCACTTGTTTCATCATATTTTAATGCAACTGCAAAATGCGTTGGGTTTGTAATAATAACATCAGCTTCTGGGATTGCTTGCATCATACGTTGCATAGATGCCTGTCGCATCTTTTGCTTAATCTTTGACTTGATTTGAGGATCTCCCTCAGCATTTTTATATTCTTCCTTAATTTCTTGTTTTGTCATTTTAATACTGTCTTCATGTTTAAACCATTGATAAATATAATCAATAGTAGCAATAATAAAGAATGCCCCGCCTACAAAAAAACCAAGTTCAACTACTGTCATAGAAATTGTCTTTAGAATCTGCATCATATTCATTTGATAAAGTCCTATAAAAGTAGGTATTTTCCCTTTAATTAAATTAATTGCAATACTACCTAGAAGAATAACTTTTCCTATTGCCATCCCTAAATTGATAAACATATCTTTAGAGACAAGTCGCTTTAAACCGTTTAATGGATTCATTTTACTCATTTTAAACTTCATCGGTTCAAAACTCACCTTCCATTTAACTTGAATATAACAAATAATAAAGGCAATGACCATCAGACAGGCCCACAGCGGTAAACAAGTTAATAAAAACTGGACACTATGACTCTTAAAACTAGCTAATACTAAATTAGGATTACCATCATTAGTTACCTTGCTAATATAACTAAATCCACTAGTAAAAGTTTGCATCATGCTATTAAGCATATAGCCCCCAATAACTAAGCTTATGCCACAAAATCCAACAATTAATACGGCTGTATTTAATTCTTTACTTTGAGCAACTTGTCCTTTTTTACGTGCATCCTCTCTTTTTTTAGCAGTAGCTTTCTCAGTTCTGCCTTCACTTTCTGCCGAGAAGAACTGAAGATTTAATGGATATTTCCTTTGACTCATAACGGCCTCATTCCTTGAATAACTTGATTAAGTGTTGTTACTAATGCTTCAATAATGATATGGTTATATCTAGCAATCGCATTAATGGTCATAATTAACAAAATAAACAAAATAAGCATTTTTAACGGAATTCCTATAACAAACATATTCATTTGTGGTACTGTTCTAGCTAAAATACCCATAGCAAAATCCACTATCAGTATAACACCTACAATAGGAATCGATAATTTTAATCCTAACTCTAAATAGGAACCTATTGTCTCTACCATCCCCATTGCTAAATTCGGTGCAAAAACCTCTTTACCAATAGGAATAACTGTAAAAGATTCTACCAAAGTATGAATGAGCCAATGGTATCCACCTGATGCAATAAAAACAACCCCTAATCCTAAATTATATAATCTACCAAGTTGGGTAGATTGTGTTCCTGCTGTTGGATCCATAACAACACTCATACTCAGTCCACCTTGCATACTTAAGAGTGACCCCACAAACGGGTAGACTTGAAAATATATCTTAACTACGAAACCTATAATAAGCCCTACTATCATTTCTTTAATTAATAAAATCGTATAACTAACTAAGTTAGGTTCATAATACATTAAAGTAACATCTACCTTAAAATAAGTAGCTAAAGCAATTCCTAATGCAATACCAGATATAGCAGTACGGGGTAATTTTGTTTCTTCTATCACTGGTAGAAAGATAATGGTTGCTATGATCCTAACAAAGATTATTAAAAATACATCTACATGCTCGTATAAATAATATAACTCTTCCATTCTCTTCTTCCTTATAACAGTGCATTAAAACTACTATATAATTGTGTTGTATAACTTACTAGTGTATTAATAATCCAAGAGCCAAAAACAATAATGGCAATAAATACTGCAATAATCTTAGGAATAAATGCTAAGGTTTGCTCTTGAATGGAGGTAGCTGTTTGAAAAATACTGACGATTAACCCTACTACAAGCCCTGAGAGCAAAATAGGGAGCGAAACCTTAATAATCATCATAAGCGCGTCACGCATAATATCTAATACTAACTGTTCCATATGATTCCCTCCTAATTAAATGTTTGTAGCAGCTGACCAATCACTAAACTCCAACCATCTACTAATACAAAGAGTAAAATTTTAAAAGGTAATGAGATTGTTGCAGGCGGTAACATCATCATTCCCATAGACATCAATGTTGCCGCCACAACCATATCTATTACAATAAATGGTATGTAAATTAAGAATCCTATAATAAACCCTGCTCGAAGTTCACTAATGATAAAAGCTGGAACCAATACATAAAGTGGCATTTGCTCTTCAATTTGACTTTCATCTATAATAGGCTCTGTTCCTGAAATCTCCATAAACAAACTAATATCTTCATCTCTTGTTTGCCTTAGCATAAATTCTTTAAGTGGAGTAATTCCTCTTTCTAATGCGACTTCTTGACTAATCACGCCCTGTTCATAAGGTTCAAGCGCATTCGTTTTAATTTGAGAAACAATCGGACTCATTACGAAAAAGGTTAAAAACAATGCAATACCTACTAGAATTTGATTAGGTGGCATAGTCTGTGTCCCAATTGCTGACCTTACAAAATGTAAAGTAATAATAATTCTAAGAAATGATGTCATCATAATGAGTATCGATGGCGCTAATGCAATAATGGTTATAATTAAAATCATCTGTAAGCTTCCTGTGGTATCTGCAGGTGTCGCTTGATCTTTTAATTGAATTGTCATACCTGGCAAATCCACCGAATCTATAGTTGATGCTTGTACCCCCGAACTCATTATCAAAAACATACTTAACAGTAAACTTAAAATGATATTTCGCTGAATGGTTTTATTCTTTTTCTTCATCTTTTAACACCTGTTTTCCTTTCATGAATTGTATAAAGTGTTCCTGAAAGGATGTACCAATATTTTCTTCAAGATTTAACTGATTTTCATCCAATTCTTTTAAATAAGTCATATTTCCTTTTTGTGCACACCCCATTAAATGATAACTTCCTCCCACTTTTACAATATAGAGATATTGTCCTTGCATTAAGGACATGACTTCTATAATCTCCATATTCTTATTAAAATACATCTTTTTATTGGCTGTTCCTATCTTCTTTGTTGCAAAATAAGTTAGCCATAAAACACCGCCAAATACAATACATAAAAAACCTAATTCAAGTATTTCTTTAAACATATTCTCACCATTCGTTTTATATTGATTTGTATATAGCATTAGTGGTATCACAAGATGTGGTACCACTAATGTACATACTTTATTAACCTACTACTTTTCTAACTGCTTCAAGTACTCTATCTGCTTGGAAAGGCTTTACAATAAAATCTCTTGCTCCTGCTTGAATTGATTCAATAACCATAGCTTGTTGACCCATTGCAGAACACATAACAATCTTTGCACCTGGATCAATTGCTTTAATATTTTTAACTGCATCAATACCATTCATCTCTGGCATTGTAATATCCATAAGGACTAAATCTGGTGTAAGCTCTTTATATTTTTCAACAGCTTTTAAACCATTATCTGCTTCACCTGCAACTTCATATCCATTCTTACTTAAAATATCCTTAATCATCATACGCATAAATGCTGCATCGTCTACAATTAATACCCTCTTTGCCATATTATCTACACCTCTCTTAAATTCTATTTTCCGGATTAATAATATCTGTAATTCTTATGCCAAAGTTTTCATCAATAACTACTACTTCACCTGTTGCTATAAATTTACCATTTACAAGTACATCAACGGGTTCTCCAACTAATCGATTCAATTCGATAATACTTCCTGGTCCAAACTCTAAAATTTCCTTAATTTTACGAGATGCACGGCCCAGCTCTACAGATACCTCTAAAGAAACATCCATTAAAATATCCATATTTTCTTTTGGATACACTTTAGGCGCACTATCAAAAGATTGAAACTGTGGTGTTTGAACGTCTACATCTGGTCTAATACTACTTTCTTGTCTAGCATATCCTGAAGTATGTTGCATCATAGGTTGATGATTCATTGGCTGAACAGGTTCACTATATACTGGCATTGCTTGTGATACCGTATCAGCTGGTGCTGGTGCCGGTGCTGGTGATGCTACTTGCGGCTGTTGTACTGTTGCTTGTTGTGCTGGTTGTACTTGCTGTGCATTAGTCTCTTCCTGAGCTAGTAATCCTGCAATTAAATCCTTCGCAAATTGAAGTGGTAAAATCTGCATTAATTCACTATCAATAATATTTTCTTCTATTTGCAATCTAAATGCAATTTTAACTAAATCGCCTTTAGGTCCAAATATGCTTTCTAAATCTGTATCCATTTTAATAGCTTGTGGCGGACTAATATCAATTTTCTTATTAAAGATTTGTGCCATAGATGTAGAGGATGAACCAATCATTTGATTCATGGATTCTGCAATTGCACTTAAATGTAATTCTGTAACAGGTCCTTCTACATATGCTCCTGTTCCTCCCATCATTAAATCTGCAATTACCTTTACATCTTGATCTTTTAAAATCATTAAATTAGATCCAATAAATCCCTCTGTATAATCTACAGATACAGCTGTTAAATCATCAGTAATTGACTCCACAAACTCATCCCATGTCATTGACTCAACCTTAGGTGTTGTAATCAGCACTTTGTGATTGAGTAGTGTAAATAAGGTGGTTGCTGCTGTTCCCATACTAATGTTCCCAATTTCACCTAAGGCATCAATTTCATCTACGCTTAAGGTAACTGCGCCACTCTTCGTCTCACTCACGTTTTGTTTTAATTCACTACCAACTGTATCATCGTCCGTAGTCACACCCCCTAGTAGTGCATTAATTTCTTCTTGGGAAAGCATTTCGGCTACCATTACTCATCCTCCCTCGTAATAACTTGATTAATTTTAATTGCAACTTTATTTTTATACTCCCCAGGTGTACCTGTGAATTTCAAAATATTCCCTACGTATATATCTAGATCAGAATCAATATCTTTATCTAGTTTAATAATGTCATTACGCATAAGTTCTAAAAATTCTCTTATGGTAATATGTGTTTTTCCTAAAACTGCTTTTACTGGTACACGTGATTTTTGAATCATTTTTTGTATGTATTCCTCATAAGATGGTCCCAGTTCTTGTTCTTTTTGTGCAAACCAAAACTTTGTATTTAACTTATCCATAATGGATTCAATCACTAAATGTGGAATACATATATTCATCATACCAGCTACATTTCCTATTTTTATATTTAGTGTAACAAGTGCAATGATTTCATTAGGCGATATAATTTGCACCACTTGTGAATTGGTTTCAATCTTTTCTAGCATCGGTTCAAGTTCTACCACATTTTGCCATGGTTCAACAAGAAGTTGAATAAATTGAATAAAGATTTTCTCTAAAATAACACGCTCAATGTCAGTAAAGTCTCTAATGTTATTTAATCCACTTCCACTCCCACCTAATACCCTATCTATAATGGTGTAACCCATATTAGGGGAAAGCTCAAGTAAAATTGAGCCTTTAAGTGGTCTGAAATCAGTTACCGCAAGAATAACCGGGTTAATTAGTGCATTAGAGAATTCTGAATACGTAATAGCTTCAGCATTCATAACTTCAGCTGTTACCATCGTTCTGAGATGACCTGATAAATAGGTAGAGATTAACCTGGCATAATTTTCAAAAATAATTTCTAATGTCCTTAGCTGCTCTTTAGAGAATTTTGAAGGTCTTGTAAAATCATATATCTTTACGCCCTTTTGCTCGTTGGCCTCTTGCATGTCATTTACATCTATTTCCCCAGTATTTAGGGCCTTAAATAGTTCATCTATTTCGCTCTGCGATAATACCTCGCCCACCCAGTGTCACCTCCTTTTTCTCTTTATTGAATAAAGTATTCTTCATAATAAACTTCATAGATTAACTCTGTATCTAATAATGTATTTAATCTTGTAATGATTTCATCTGCTAACTTTTCTTTGCCATTTCCTGCGCTTAGCATAGAATAAGTTTGCTCCCCTATGGTAGCAATCAGTTCACTACGAATACTTGCAGCTTTTGCCTCAATCTCAGCACTTAGTTCCGTGAAAATCTTCTCATCAGAACCGTCTACACCAATTGAAACTTTAACTTTTGCAAAATGTTGTACACTTCCATTATCATTAGTGATATTCGTAAGAATAGCATCTCCTAATGCAATAGACTTTAATTCTATTGCAGCTCCATTACCTGTTGTAGCAACTTCAGCCTGTGTATTATTCAGTACACGTAATACTAAGAATGTACTCGTTCCCATTGCAAGTGCAAGCACTACAATGGCTATAATAACAAATACCTTAAATTTACTTTCCAACTCTCTCCCCCCTTATTCTGTAACTGGTAAGCTTAGTTTAATTTCAACGCGCCGATTCATTGCACGACCCTCTGATGTATCATTACTTGCAATAGGATGATACTCTGCCCATCCTAAGCAGGATACCTTAGAGATATCAAAATTCATTTCCTCTAAATAAAAACGCATAACCGCGATTGCTCTCGCACTTGATAGCTCCCAGTTGCTTGGAAACTGCGTATTTGAAATAGGCATATTATCTGTATGTCCTTCTATACGAAGTGTATAACCTTGATCTATATACTGCTTTAAGCGTTCTCCTATTGTACTCAGTGTTGGTATTGCTCCTGCTTTAATTTGTGCTTTACCTGAATCAAATAAAATACCATCTTGAAATCCAATAACAACCTCATTGCCTCTTCTTTCAACTGCTACACTTTCTTCTATAGATTCTGCCTCTACATATTGACTTAGATCCTCCTCAGTCTCTGCTAAAGTTTCTTCTATTTGTAGTGTATTTTGTATGCTAAAAGTTGTTTCTTTTATTGGCATTTGAGACATTCCATTTTGCATCACTGTTGATGTATTATTAATCGTTTGTCCACCATCAAAAATACTCACTTGTGCATGAAAGGAACTGACTAGCTGTTGGAATTTCTCTGCATCTACAGTCGACATAGAAAACAACAGTACAAAGAAGCATAGTACTAAAGTCATCATGTCACCATAGGTGTTCATATAAGCAGGGGCACCTTTTTTAGGTTCATCTTCTCTTTTCTTCACGCCCTCACCACCTATTCATCTTTGTTTTGATTATCAAATGTTCTTCTAATACCTGGCGCTAAGAAGGCTTTGAGTTTTTCTTCAATAACTCTTGGGTTTTCACCAGCCTGAATAGATAATAACCCTTCTACCATAACTTGTTTATGTAAAATTTCATCATTACTATTTAATTTAAGTTTATTAGCAATCGGAGTTGCTATGAAGTTTGCAATAATTGAACCATAGAAAGTTGTAACCAATGCTACAGCCATCTTAGGTCCTAATGTAGATGGATCATTTAAGGCCCCTAACATAACGATAAGACCAATGAGTGTACCAATCATCCCCCAAGCTGGCCCAAGATCTGCCATGGTTTCCCAAACTTTCTGATTGTCTTTGTGACGATTTTCAACAAAGGCAATCTCAGTTTCTAGAATGCTTCTAAGAAGCTCAGCATCTGTACCATCTACAATTAGTAAAACACCTTTTTGTAAAAATGGATCATCCATACTTTGTGCAATTTCTTCAAGAGCAAGTAATCCTTCTTTTCTGGCAGATAATGCTAAATCATTAATCTTTTTAATAATATCTGTTGGGTCAAGTTCTTGCTTCTTAAAGGCATATTTGATTGTTTTTATCCCCTCTAAAAATTTAGGCATAGGATAAGCAATGAGTAAAGATGCAAATGTACCTCCAATTACACAAAATACAGATGTTGGGTCATAGAAATCACCTAATGTTCCTCCACTGGAAAACAAAGATATTATAACACACGCAATACCAACTACAAATCCTAACACAGTAGAAATATCCACTTCTATCACCCCTCTCTATTTTCTATAGTATTTATTTTTCTTTTAAAGTCTATAATTTTTTTCAAAATTTCTTCTGGTGTTTCCTTAACAACATATTTATTGCCAGTGGTCATAACGATAACTGTATCTGGAGTTTGTTCAAGGGTTTCGATCAAATCACAATTTACAGTAAATATTTGATTATTAAGCTTTGTAAGCATTACCATATCTCATCACCTAACTATTAGCGTTTTAAGTTTGTTAACTCTTGAAGCATCTCATCAGATACTGTAATAATTCTTGAATTCGCTTGGAAACCTCTTTGTGTTACAATCATATCTGTAAATTCAGCAGAAAGGTCAACATTTGACATTTCAAGTACACCAGTACTATAAACACCTACTTTGCCAATGCCATCAAATTCACCAGAGTTACTTGTGGCAGCATAGAGGTTATCTCCTACTTTCTCTAAACCAGCTGGATTATCAAATTCTGTTAATACCACTTGTGCAATATTTCTAATATCCCCGTTGGTATAGGTTGCAGTGATAATACCATCATTACCAATACCATATCCAGATAAAGTACCTGCTGCAGTACCATTAGTAGATTTACCTGTAGCTGTAGAACTTGTTGCATACTGTGTAAGTCCCGAAATATCTACTTTAATGTCACTAAACACACCACCAGCTACACCTGTTACGCCATTAAGTGCAAATGTTAATGATTTATCTGTAGGTGATGTCAATTTACCATTTTGATCAAACGTCAATTCTGCATCAGTTAATGTAACTTCAATTTTATTACCTTTTGTATCTTTCATATATGATTTAGTATCAGCTTCTTTTACTGCTGATAATGTCCATTTTGTGCTTGTTGTACCACCTGTACCTGTAGTAGCCCCTCTAGTAAGTTTTAATGGTAAGCTATAATAGTTCCCTAAACTATCATAAAAAGAAATAGAAACTTCTTCTGAAGCACTGGTACTACAAAGATTCCCTGCAATTTGGGCTGTAGTTGTTGCAGTTGGATTAGTGGCTTGATATTTTGGATCAAATAAGTTAATATCTTGTACTTCTTGGGCCTCAATATTACCTTTTTCATCTGCAAGCCATCCTTGCACTTTCATCCCATTTGGAATAACTAAATTTCCTGAATCATCTAACCTTAATGCACCTGCACGTGTAAAGTAACGCCCTGCTGCATCTCCTACTACCATAAAGCCATCGCCATCAATCATTAAGTCAAATGGATTATCAGTACGTTGGGCTGCACCTTGTGTCATGAGCATATCAATAGATGATACACTTACACCTAATCCAACTTGCATAGCATTCATACCACCTCTTCCAGTATCATCACTAGCCGAAGTTGCCCCAGAAATAGTTTGTGAAAAAACATCACTAAAAGTAACTCTTTGTGATTTATATCCTACTGTATTTACATTAGCGATATTGTTACCAATAACATCCATTCTTGTCTGATGTACTTTAAGCCCTGATACACCAGAGAACATTGATCTCATCATAATGCTTACCTCCTCTAATTATATAAACCTTTTATTTTACAATTTCAACATCATTAAAGTTAATAAAGTTACCATTTACATTTAGATAAGTTCCTTCAGATGTAATCTTAATATAATCTACTGTACCTGTTATGGTTTCTTTTTTACCCTCTGGATTTGTAATTGTAGCTGTAACTTCTCTACCTGTTACACTGGTATTCTCAACGATACTTTGAACATTATCATATGCAATAACTTTTTGTGAATCGCCTGTTCCAATAATAACATGTGGTTTACCATCCACCATCTTAATACCTTCTACTTTGCCTTCAATAACGACACTTACCTTTTCACCAGAGGCTGATGTTTCTGTTGTTGTAGCTTGAACAGTTTTTCCAACTACATCAAATGCAGAAGAACTACTTTGAATATTATTTCCATCCAATACCTGATAAACATCTTCTATGCTTACCTCAATATCTCCAATACCTAGTATTGGTGTATCTCCATTAATATTTACATAATCCACTTTTCCAATCTGATAGGAACTCTTACCTGTTGTACTATCTTTATAAAGATATTCAACGTATTTTCCAATCATACCATTTGCTAACTGCTTTTGGCTGGCATGCGCAACATTCATCATTTGTTCTAATGCTGTAAATTGTGCAAGCTGAGCTAGCATCTCTTGATTATCCATTGGGTTTAATGGATCTTGATATTTCATCTGTGTAACAAGTAATTGTATAAAAGCATCTTTACCCATATCATTTGATGTTTCTTTTTTACTACTTGTATCATTTGATAGATATGTACTATCTGCAGCTACAACCCCATTACTAATTGTATTTGCCATTATGTTCCCTCCTTTATACCATGTAGTCTACTTCAGATTCGCTTAAAATAGGTGTGCTTTCAACTTCTCCCTCTAAGTCATCTTCCCCCAAATGCTTAGCAAGAATTTCTTGAATACGCTTACTTGACTTTCGCTTCTCTTGCTCCATTTGAGTTTGATGATTATCTTGCCTAATATCTACTTTTACATCAGCTACATTAAGCCCTTGTGCTTCAAGACTATTTTTTAGCTCTCCTAACTCAGCTAATATGAATTCCTTTGCCTTTTCATTTTCTACCTTAATTTCAGCAACCATAACACCATTTTGTTCGATGATTTTAATATTCATATTACCTAATTCTTTAGGAGAAAGAGTGACATTTAGTTCCTTTGTCTGACTTAATACTTTGAAATCAACTTGTTCAATAAATGCTTTACCAGAAGTAGCTTGTTTGGTAACTGTTGTTTGAGTGACTATCCCAGTTCCTGTTTCAAAGGTCTGAGTAGATGTAGTTGTTGTAAAATTATGGATAGGTACAGTAAGACCCAATTCACTATCATGCTCACCTGCTTCTTGAGCAAGACCTAATCCTATACTATTCTCTTCTGTCTCTTGACCTTTATAACGATGATCTACTGACTGTTCTAATCCCAATTCATCAATTGCAACTTCTTGTGTCATTTGGATATTACTAGGATTACTTACAGTATCACTATCATTAACAGACTGTTGTACTTCAACAGTCTCTTGCAAACTTAACTGACTCTCTTGTAAGTTTGCCTGATTAAGTACTTCTGCAAATTCTTCCTTAATTGCTGTAAGCTCATTGAATAATGCAGTAATCTTCTTAATATCTACTTGACCAGATAATAAAGCTTCCATATCGCCTTGAGCGAATATTTCATTAATAAACTGTCCAAAACCTTCTTCTGATAATAAATCTTGTGCTTCTAGCCCCATATTCTCCAGTTGAACTTGAATGTCATCAATCGGTATCTGAAGCATTTGGCTCATAAGCGCTAAAATCTTTTCATCTACTATTTCTATCGGATGGACTTCCTCTATTTTCTCATCGCTAGCTTCTAGTTTGGTTGTTTGCTTTTCATCTTTTAAAGTACCACTACTTTCAGTTACTTCCTTCTTCTCAGATACTTCCTTACTTTCAGCTGTTGATTTTGTTTGCTTATAAGAATCTTTTTGTACATTTTCTACAGCTTCTTCTTTCACTGCTTTATCTTTATACTCTATACTATTTGCAGTTTCTTTTGCCTCAGAGAGCTTTTTACCAAATGTTTCTTTAGCTCTCGTTGTATTTAATACCTGAGATGTTCCCATCTTTTGACTTACATGAGATGTACTCCCTATACTATTTAATAAGGCACTTGCAATACTAGATTGACTCACCTGTAATTCCCCCTTTCTATTTTTAAGATTTGTCTGGTGAAATTAACTTAATGACTTGGGCTGCACTCTGTGATGACATAGCACTTAAAATAAGTGCTTTTCTATCTGTATTCATTCCATCAAATATCGATTGAACGAGCTCAGAATCTGTAGAAACTAATAGTTCTAATGCAGCAGCCGCTTGATCTTCATCCATTTGAGCAATAGTTGCTGAAAGCTTTTTCTGCTGATCAGATAAAATCTTTTCTCCTTTTAAACCTTGATAGATGCGCTCTGCAACTTCTGGATAAACAGTTTCAAACTGCTCAATAAATAGTTCAGGATCTGTACTTGCTACCTCTTCATCCCACGCTGCCTTTTGCTCTATAAAATCAGTATACATTGTTTCATATTGAGCCAAACTTTTATTTTTTTCTGTAAGCGCTTGATTAGCAGCTTCTAATGTTGCAATTTTAGTATTTAACTGCTCAATCTCTTGTTCTTGTACATTAACCTTTACTCTTAATTCATCTTCAGATAATTCCTCTTTGGTATTTTCATCAGGAACAGGAATAAAAGTCCCTATAACTGGTACCTTACTTAGTCCCATTAAAATGGGCTGTCTAAAGAAAAATACAACGCCCCCAATAATAAGTAAAAACAAAATAACTATAGGCCATTTCTTCTTTTTACGTTTTCTAGGAACTAAAGGAGGTGTCATAGATGCCTCTACATTACCTATTTTCTCTTCTTTTTTCATACTTCACATCACCCCTTTCCCCTATTTCCAAATCGATAAGTTACTATATCATCTAGAATACGTTGTTCATCTCTTTTTTCTTCTTCTTCGAAGCTTTCTCTATAAATTGTTTTAAGATTATCCAAAATTTTTCTCTCTTTAACTGCTTCTAAGAGTTCTTCTCTTTTTTCACTTACTTTCTGCTTTGCTTCTTCTAACTGTTGCCCCTTTGTCTTTATAGCTCTATCCATATAACTATTATAGTGATTAAATGCTTTTATACTTAAAATATCCATACTCTGATTATTTTGCTTTCTTACTTGATTCAAAGCATCTTCTTTTTTTTTCTCGAGGACTAACTTTTCCTGATGCACCTTTTCTTGGTGCATAGTTGCAAGGCCAAGCTCTCTTTTTTTACTTTCTTCCATTTTTTCTTTTAATGCTAAAACAGGTTCTAGGGTAAATTTAAACATTTTATCACCTATCCTATAATTTGTTGCATTTCATTTAATGTTTCTTCAAAAACAACTTTATCTCCAACTGTTTGACATAAGAAACCATTGATAGCAGGCATCTTATCAATAGCCAAATCAATTTCCTGACTGCTTCCTCGGTTATAGGCACCTACATTAATTAAATCCTCAGATTCCTTATAAACTGCCATATGCTTCTTAATTTCTGTAGCTAACTTTTTATGTTCACTAGAGGCAATATTGCTCATTACCCTGGATATACTTGCCAATACATCAATAGCTGGATAATGCCCTTTATGGGCTAATTTTCTAGATAATACTATATGACCATCTAAAATCCCCCTGGCTGTATCTGTAATAGGTTCATTGAAGTCATCTCCATCTACTAAAACTGTATACATTCCAGTAATGCTTCCTTTATCAGAATTTCCAGCCCTCTCTAATAGTTTTGGTAGCTCCGCATAAACAGATGGCGGATAACCCCTAGAAACAGGCGGTTCCCCAATAGCCAGTCCAATTTCTCTTTGTGCCATTGAAAACCTTGTTAATGAATCCATCATAAGTAGAACATCTTTTCCTTGTTCTCTAAAATATTCTGCAAGTGCTGTAGCTGTTTTTGCAGCTTTTAATCTCATAAGTGCTGGTTGATCAGAGGTAGCGACTACTACAATAGAACGTTTTAGACCTTCTAGCTTTAAGTCATTTTCAATAAATTCCTTTACTTCTCTTCCACGTTCTCCAATAAGAGCAATAATATTAATATCTGAAAGGGCATTTCTTGCAACCATCCCCATCAGTGTACTCTTACCTACACCACTTCCTGCAAAAATACCTATACGCTGTCCTTTACCAACAGTAAGCATTCCATCAATGGCACGTACACCTAGTTCAAGTGGTGTATCAATCCTTTTTCTAGACATTGGATTTGGTGCCACATTTTCAATTGGAACGGTATCTTTGCAATAAATCTGCATTCCATCTATAGGCCTAGCACGCCAGTTAACAACCTTTCCTAAAAGGCTCTCATCTACTTTAATACTAAGCTTTTCTCCATATGCTCTTACCTTGCAACCAGGTCCAATTCCTTCTAATGATCCCAGCGGCATAAGCATTAAATGGCCATCTTTAAAACCAACAACTTCTGCAGTAACAATCTCTTTATTGACCCTTGTTTCAACCTCACAGATATCACCAATATTAGCCATTGGGCCTTTAGACTCAATCCCCATCCCAATAACTCTGGTGACTTCACCGGTGTAGGTCCATAAATTACTCTTTGTAACTTCAGCATATTTTTTTATATTAATCATAACTTCTCCCTATGATATTCCCTGTAATATCCTAAGCTCTGTAATCATCTTCTCTAGACCATTACTCACATCATATTCAATGCATCCCTGGCTTGTTTCTAAGATGCAAGCTGTATCCTTTAGGGTTTCATCACTTTCAATATGAGCTATTTTAGATAGACCTTCCATAAATGCTAATCGATCTTCTTCAATTCGTTGCATATTATTAGTTGAAACATATAATTTAAACTTTTCTGATACTTGATCTGATAATAACATTTTTCGTACGACTAATCTAAGCCATTCTACATTATGCTCAAGTTCTTCACTAATAATATGTTGAAGAAGTGAAATCATAGTTTCTACAACTTCACCCTCTACTGATTCTAGTAGAGCCCTTTTTTCATCTTCAGCCATTTTTCTAGTCTGATTAGCTTCCTCAGAAGCAAGCTGAATAATTTCAGCTTGCTTTTGATAAGCTTCTGCAAGAATTAGGCTTTCTTTCTCTTTTGCCTCTTTTTCAATTGCTTGCCCTTTTGCTATAGCTTCAGACAATAAGCTCTCTATTTTATTATCGGCATCTTTTCTCTTTTTCTCTATTTCTTCTTCGATTAAGGCTAATTCTTGCTCTCTTTTATGTATTAATTCTATTGTCTCATCAGAAGTAGCAGCTACTTCTTCTTCATATTGCCCTATATCATACTTATTTTCACTTTGCTGTATAAGGCGTTGTGACAAATCTAGATAACTTTGACTTCTAATTCGACCACCTTTAATTATATTAGACAACGACCTCATCTCCTGCTCCACGTGAAATTACAATCTCACCTGCGTCTTCTAGCTTACGAATAATGTTAACAATTTTTTGTTGTGCATCCTCAACTTCCTTAACACGCTTTGGTCCCATATATTCAAGATCTTCTTCAATCATTGCACCAAGACGTTTAGAAACATTGGCCATAATGACATCTTTAACGCCTTCACCTGCACCTTTAAGCGCAACAGCCAATTGATGATTATCCACTTCTCTAAGAACACGTTGAATTGATTTATTATCAAGAGTGATGATATCTTCAAATACAAACATACGTTTCTTGATAACTTCTGCAAGTTCTGGATCCTCAATTTCAAGATTTTCCATAATGTTTTTCTCTGTTCCACGATCCACTTGGTTGATAATATCAACGATTGAATCAATACCACCAATACTTGTATAGTCTTCTGATACCAAAGTAGAAAGTCTTTTTTCAAACTCTCTTTCAATCTGGCTAATAACTTCTGGTGAAGCTCTATCCATAAGTGCAATTCTACGTGCTGTATCCGCTTGCATCTCTGGTGGAAGTGAGCGAATAATCTCTGCCGATTGACTTGGTTTTAAATACGATAAAATAAGTGCAATCGTTTGTGGATGCTCATTTTGAATAAAGTTAACAAGTTGAGAGGCTTCTGTTTTTCTAGCAAACTCAAATGGTCGTACTTGTAGCGATACAGTCAGCTTATTAATCACTTCTACTGCTTTATCTGAACCTAAAGCTTTCTCTAAAAGTTGTCTTGCATAGCCAATACCACCTTCTGCAATATATTCTTGAGCAAGACACATCTCATAAAACTCTTGTAATACTTCTTCTTTAATCTTTGGAGAAACTGCCTTTATACTAGCAATCTCTAAAGTTAATTGTTCAATATCTTCTTCCTTCAAAAATTTGAAAATCTTAGAAGACTTTTCTGGACCCAGTGCAATGAGTAACATTGCTGCCTTCTGTCTATTTGTATAATGATCCTTTGTCACTGCCACTGTCATCACTCCCAATCCTCATCAGCTAACCAGTTGCGTAACAAGTTAGCGACTGCCTCTGGTTTTTCATCTACAAACTTGTCAATCTGACGTTTTGTTTCAAGATTTTCCTTAAGCTCAATTTCCTCAAGTTCAACTTGCTCTTTAGCTGCTTTTAACATTTCTTCTACTTCAAGCTCAGGTTCCACTTCAACAACTTCTTCTTGTTTTCTAAACTTAAGCATAATAAAGAGAATAATGAGAAGTGCAGCACCTAATAAAATAAATACTATATAATCCTTGTAATCAATAGCATAAACTTCTTGATCTAGGAAAATAGGGTTTTCATAAGCATTAACAACAACATTTTCAAGCCCTGTAGCACTCTTAACTAAACTTATAAGATTTTCTTCCACAGTTAAAGCTGTTTGTAATCTGTTTGCTTCTTTAAATTCTTCCCATGTCATTCCTGTCAAAGTTGGTGTTACCATTTCTTCTTTGTAAATTTTATTTCTAAATAAATTTACAGATATTGAAGACTGTTCAAAGTCAATATCTCCACTATTTTTTATGTAATTAGATTCTTTCTTGTCTGGTGCATATGTAATTTCTTTAGAATTTTCCTTACTTTCAGATGCTGAACCATCTATTGTCTGATAAGTTGGTGTATCACCACCATTGGTATCTGTACCCGGAACATCTCCTGCATTGGCATTCGTAGAAGAACTTTTGCTTTCCGTTTCGTGTTGAACAACTCCTCTACTTTCATCATCGCCTTGAGTTGCATATTCTTCTTTCTTCTCTTGGTACTGATCAAAGTCTAAAACTAAATTAGGACTGATACGTACATCATCATACATACTAGTCAGCAGATTTTCAACTTTTTGTTTCATTTCAGCTTCAGCCGCTAATTTTAATTCTTGTTGTTTGCCTACTGTTGTATTTTGATCCTCTTGTCCTGTATAAAGTGTTTTTCCTGTAGAATCAATTACTACTACATTTTCTTTTTTCAAATTTTGAACACTTGATGCCACATAGGTTGCAATCGTTTCACATTGAACACTGGTAAGTGGCTTACTAAGTGTTAAAAAGACACTTGCATTACTTTCTACTTGAGATTGTAGGTAAGCATTTTTTTGTTCTGGAATAACAAGTTCAACTCTTGCATCTTCAACACCATCCATGGTCTTTAGTGCCTTTTGTAAAGATTCTCTTAAATACTCTTTACTCTTTAAATCCATCTCTGACTGTGTAGTAGACATATCATTATTCAACAATTGTTCTAATGATATTCCTGTTTCTGTTATGCCTAAAGAAGCCGTATACATTTTAGCTTCCTGATAAGCATTTTCTTCTACTTCAATATTGGTACTATCATCTATAATACGATATTTAATTTTTTTTTCAGTTAACACCTCTGTGACCTGTTGCATAAACTTGTCTTCCACAGGTTCTGAAAAAAGAACTTTATATTTTGGCCTCGCCATCAATGAAACGGCTACCATCGCTATAATTAGTGTAGCAACGCCAACACCAATCAATATCTTTTGTTTTTTTGTTAGGTTATTCCACTTTTCAGTAACCTGATTTGACATTTGTTGAATTGTTTCTTGCAAATTATTCACCTCTCTCTATTTAAATCAGGTCTATACTGTTAAGTTAATGATTTCTTTATATGCACTGAGTAACCCATTTCTCACTTGCAAAGTGTATTGTAATAAAATACTTGATTTAGATTGAGCCACCATTAAATCCACCACATTATCATTTTTACCTGTCATAAAATCTAATGTTTTCTGTGAAACCTCTGCCTCTGATTGTTTATTACTTTCAACCAAGCCTTTTGCTGCCTCTAAAGCATATGTAAAACTTTCACTTCCTGTCAATTTTGACACTTGTCCAGTATCAGCTAGTGAATTTATTGCACTACTAGTTATCCCTTCAATTGTCATTATGATCAACTCCCCCTTCTTTACTATTTACCAATCTCTAATGCTTTTGTAAACATAGATTTCATTGAGTTAAATGAATTCACATTCGCTTCATAAGACCTACTTGCAGAAATCATATCTACCATTTCATCAATTATATTTACATTTGGCATTTCTACATAGCCTTCTGCATTAGCATCTGGATGACTTGGATCATATACTAATGTTCCCTCACTTTGGTCTTCTACAATCTGTGCAACGCGTACACCATTATTTCCACTCTGTCTTTTCTTATTTAAAACAGAACTAAAACTTGTCCCCACCTCATTTTGAATCTGCTCAAAAACAACATTCTTCTTTTTATATGGTCCACCATCTTCTGTGCGTGTCGTACTAGCATTTGCCATATTTTGAGAAATCACATCCAACCTTAGCCTCTGCGCTGTAAGACCACTAGCAGAAGTATCTAATGACCCAAAAAAACTCATTTAAACCCCTTCTCTCTATTTAAGATTTTGTAAAATTGTTTCCATACGATTGAGCTGAGCTGTTATTCGTGTAACTAACGTATCATATCTCAGCTCCACCTTCGTTTCTTCGCTTCTCTCTACTTCTATATCTACATTATTGCCATCCATACGATAGGAAGATGACTGATAATCTGTACAAACTTCTGCATTTAAATTATTCAAATCAATCCCCTTGACCCCTTTATTTTGAATCTCCTTTAATAAAACAGATTCAAAATCGATATCTTTTCTTTTATAATTTGGTGTGTCCACGTTACTAATATTTTCACTTATAAGTTCTTTCCTTTGTAATGTCGCATCAATCGCTTTATTTACAAGATCTACACCTGAAAAAATATCCATACCCTTCCTCCTTCAATCTCTCATTTTCCTTAATATTGACTATAAATTCTATTTTATATTTTCACATATAGTGACATTATATCTGCATCTTCACATTTCCGCAATAATTATTGTCAAAGCATCAGTATTTATTTTCTGAATTTTCAAAAGTTTCTTTTATATTAATTACTATTTTTTGTACCACCCTCTCCCTTTTAATTGTTACATTCTCACTTCTATATAATAAGACTTCCTAGTACATATGCTATATTATACCAAATTTGTTACAATTATTTCAAGTAGCACAACCAACACACAACCACTTACTCCTTTCAAAAGATATACTCCATAACTCTTAGTTATTTCTGTACTAAAAAATTGTTTTCTTTTCAATATAACCTCAACAATTTCTAACAATAAGACACAAAACACAGTTCCTTGTAACAAAAATAAGCCACCCGCCATCCATACACCTTTTATACCATATTCAAGGTACAAACTTGTCATAGAAAAACCATATGCAAATAGTTCCATAAAACTTATTCCAATTGCTGCAGGCGCCAAAAAAACAATCCCTCCCATTAACCATACTATAACATATCTCTTAAAATAACTTATAAATACCTGAGATATACTTTTTAAATCTAATGCTATATACAGATCACTTTCCTTTAAATATTGCTCCAAGTAGGTCAAATCCATTTGCTGATGTTGCTTCAAATAAATAGCATAAAGTGTACTACTTACTATGGCTAAAACCAATAATAAGAGTACACTTTTCTTACTTTCTAATATCTCTTTCCATGTTTTTTGATTGTTCATCATATTCACCCTCTCATAAACCTTGCTCCCTAATATAAATTATGATGAACCAAGCATGAATATACCTCTAGCCTTTTAATGTTTAGACATATCTATAACTTGCTTATAGCAAGCTTCCATCCCTTTAATGACACTGTTTCTAAATCCAGCCTCTTCCATTGCGAGTACAGCTTTTATTGTTGTACCTCCTGGTGATGTTACTGCATCTTTTAATACTCCAGGATGTTCACCTGTTTTTAATACCATATCAGCAGAACCTTTTACTGCTTGGGCTACCATTTCATATGCTACACTTCTTGGCATCCCAAAACTTACAGCTGCATCTGCCATTGCTTCAATAAACATATAAACATATGCAGGTGAACTTCCTGTTGCCGCAACAACAGCTGGCATAAGTCCTTCATTAATTTCAACGAGTTTCCCAAAACTCTCGAAATAACTTATGAAATCTTGTAACTCCATCCCATCAATCTCCTGTTTATTATAACAATACGCTGTAATTCCTTCTCCAACCAAGGCCGGTGTATTTGGCATGGTACGTACAACTTTAGCAGATTCTCCTAGTAAGTTTTTCATATCACCTAGTGTATAGCTTGGTGCTACTGTAACAACAATATGATGATTTGCTATATTTTTTTTCACCTCTACTCCTACTTCTGGGTAATACTGTGGTTTTACAGACATCACCACATAATCACATTTTCCCATCAACTCTTCTATACTAGAAGCCACACAAATAGAAGCCTCTCCTTTAAACATTTTATAGACATTAGGATTAGCGTCGAAAATCCATACATTCTCTTCCATAGCTTTAGCACATGCCTTTGCCATGGCACCTCCCATATTTCCTGCCCCAATAAAACCAATTATCTTCATTTACTCATTCCTCCATTTATATTTAGCCATTCTATATGATTCTTTTGCTTTTCTTCCAATTTATGCTATACTTGTAATTAAACCACTACTAAGAAAGGAGAAAAGCATGTGGCAAGTATGGCTTATTATTGTCATTATACTTCTAATTTCTACTTATCGCTATCCCGGTCCCCTTATTTTTTACTTTTTAAGCGCCTCTAGTTGTATACTGCTCATCTCATTTTTTCTAAATAATCTTTTGCTTGAAACAACTTGTTTGTTGTTATTGACTTTTCTAATACACCTTATCATGACTCATCTTGTTCCATCCAAGACTCACATGTCCATTTCAAGATCTATAAATACAGATAGTCTTATTAATCAAATTGGTATTGTCACAAAAACAAATGGCTCCATGCCTTTCGAAAGCGGCTTGGTATGTCTTAACAATGAAACTTGGTCCGCTATTTCTTCATATAAACTTAAAGTAGGCACCCATGTCAAAGTTATAGGTGTACAAGGTGTCCGCCTTTTAGTTATTCCTATTTTATAAAGTCTGCACCTTCTCTACATATACATTCCTATAAAGGAATAAACTCCACAAAAAAAGATGACATAATGTCATCTTTTTTATTTATTAAACGCGAACTTCCCCATCTGCACCTAATATATTTTCATTTTCTTTAAGAACTGGTGCAATAACATTTTGAAGGAAATCATCCACTTGTAATGCGGCACAACCAATAAAGTTTTCCGGCTTTAAGATATGATGGATTTCTTCTTCTGACATCTTAAAATGGTTATCTTTTAAAATACGTTCAATTAAATCATTTTCTTTACCTTCTTGTTTTACCTGAGCAGCTGCTTCCATAGAAAGTACACGAATACGCTCATGAAGCTCTTGTCTATCTCCACCACGTTTTACACCTTCCATTAAAATCACTTCCGTTGCCATAAAAGGTAACTCTGCCATAATATGCTTATGAATAACTTTTGGATAAACAACTAATCCATCTGCTACATTCATATAGATTTCTAAAATTGCATCTACTGCTAAAAATGCCTCCGATATAGAAATACGTTTATTGGCACTATCATCTAATGTTCTTTCAAACCACTGTGTAGATGCTGTGATCGCAGGATTTAATGCATCACATAATACATATCTAGCCAGTGAAGAAATACGCTCACTTCTCATTGGATTACGTTTATATGCCATAGCGGATGATCCAATTTGTGTTTTTTCAAAAGGTTCCTCAATTTCTTTTAAATGCTGCAAAATACGAATATCATTACTAAACTTATAAGCTGATTGAGCTACATTGCTAAGTACATTTAACATAATAGAATCAAACTTTCTAGAATAAGTTTGTCCTGTTACTGGGTAGACTTCTTCATATCCTAACTTCTTAGCAATCGTCTCATCTAACTTTTTAACTTTTTCATAATCACCTTCAAATAAATTTAAGAAAGTGGCTTGTGTTCCTGTTGTACCTTTAGCACCTCTTAATCGTTTATGTGCTAATATATGGTCAACCTCTTGTAAATCTAACCATAAATCTTGAATCCATAGTGTTGCACGTTTACCAACTGTAGTAAGCTGTGCAGGTTGTAAATGGGTAAAACCTAATGTTGGCATCTCTTTATATTCATCAGCAAACTTTGCTAATTTATCAATTACATTAATGAGTTTTTTTCTAATCACTTCGAGGGCTTCATACATAATGATAAGATCTGTATTATCTCCAACATAACAACTTGTTGCTCCTAGATGAATAATTGGCATGGCAGTTGTTGCCTGTTCACCATAAGCATGTACATGTGCCATAACATCATGACGTACTTTTCTTTCCCAATTTTCAGCTACTTCATAGTTTATTTCTTCACTGTATTTCTTTAATTCTTCTACTTGCTCTGCTGTTACATTTAGCCCTAACTCATGTTCTGTTTCAGCTAAAATAACCCATAGCTTACGCCATGTCTTAAACTTCTTATCTTCCGAAAATAAATAAAGCATTTCTTTACTAGCATATCTTCCCTGTAAAGGGCTTTTGTAAGCATTTCTCATAACTATTTCCTTTCATTGTTATGTATTGTTACTCTTATTATAATTTTAATCCACCAAAAACGCAATCCATTTTCGAACATTATATCTTATTTCCATATATTTGTTCGATTATACTGTACTTTTATTATTCTTCCTCTTTTTTTAAATAATATACAAAAAAAGAAGCAGAATAACTCTACTTCTTTTTTATATATTATTTTGCATATTCTGTTGCACGCGTTTCACGTATAATACTTACTTTAATCTGTCCTGGATATTCTAAATCACTTTCAATACGTTTTGTTACATCTCTTGCGAGAAGTACAAGTCCGTTATCGTCAACTTCATCTGGAACAACCATAATACGTACTTCACGGCCTGCTTGTATAGCATATGATTTATCTACACCCTTAAAGGAAGTTGCAATTTCCTCTAGTTTTTGTAAACGTTTAATATAGGTTTCTAATGTTTCACGTCTTGCCCCTGGTCTTGCAGCTGAAATAGTATCTGCGGCTTGAACAATAACTGCAATAGCGGTTTCAGGATCTACATCTCCATGGTGCGCTTCTACTGCATTAATAACAATGGCATTTTCTCCATATTTTCTACATAGATTTGCACCAATTGTAACATGTGAACCTTCTACTTCATAATCCACAGACTTACCAATATCATGTAGAAGACCTGCACGTTTTGCTAGACGTACATCTAAACCTAACTCACTTGCCATAAGTCCTGCCAAATTAGAAACTTCTATAGAATGGCGAAGAACATTTTGACCATAGCTTGTTCTAAACTTCATTTTACCTAATAAGCGAATAATCTCTGGATGTAAACCATGTACACCTGTCTCAAATGTTGCAGCCTCTCCTTCTTCACGGATAATAACTTCAACTTCTTTTTTCGCTTTTTCGACCATTTCCTCAATTCGCGCTGGATGAATACGTCCATCTACAATAAGTTTTTCTAATGCAATACGTGCAATTTCACGACGTATTGGATCGAATCCTGATAAAATAACTGCCTCAGGTGTATCATCAATAATTAAATCAATACCTGTTAAAGTCTCAAGTGTACGAATATTTCTACCTTCACGTCCTATAATACGACCTTTCATTTCATCATTAGGTAATGGTACAACAGATACAGTTGTATCTACCACATGATCTACAGCACATTTTTGAATCGCATTGGTAATAATTTCTCTTGCTTTCTTTTCTGCTTCTAACTTTGTTTTTGCTTCTATGTCTTTAATCATGATAGCTGATTCATGTTTTACTTCTTCTTCAATAGTTCTTAGAAGGTACTGCTTAGCTTCTGTTAAAGTTAAACCTGAAATACGTTCTAGCTCTTGAAGTTGTTTTTCCCTAAGTGCTTCAACTTCATCCTTTGTTTTTTCAACTTTATCCATTTTTCTTTGAAGTTGCTCTTCTTTTTGCTCTATGGCACTATTTTTCTTATCAAGATTCTCTTCTTTATGAACAAGTCGCTTTTCTAACTGTTGTAACTCATTTCTTCTTTCACGTACTTCTTTGTCTAATTCATTTTTAAGTTTAATATTCTCTTCTTTTGCTTCTAATAATATCTCTCTCTTCTTAGCTTCTCCGGCTTTAATAGCGTCGTCTATAATCTTTCTAGACTTTTCTTCAGCCGATCCAATTTGGGCTTCAGCTTGACGTTTTCTATAAGAAAAGCCGCTAAAAAAGGCTACTATTCCAACAATTACAACAACAAAAATTAATCCTATGATGATTGTTAAATCTACTATCTTTACCACCTCCCACAAATATTAATGTGCAAATAACATTATAATTGTATAACTTTTTAAAAATGCTGTCAAGCTTAGCGATTATTACGTTTTCTGGTTAGTAATCGCAAAAAAAGATAGAATTTCTTCTATCTTTTTTACTAAGCTCTATTCTTCATTTTCTTCTTTAAACTGATCTGATGCTGCTTCATGATGTGCAGCTACAAAATCACCCTCTAGGGCTTTAATGCCATAATGCTCCCTAACTTTATTTTCAATTTCAAATAATAATTCAGGATTTTCTTTAATATATTGTTTAGCATTTTCACGCCCTTGTCCTAAACGAAGATCTCCATAAGAGTACCATGCACCACTTTTATTGACGATATCAATATTAGCTGCTAAATCTAATACATCCCCTTCTTGTGAAATCCCTTCTCCATACATAATATCAAATTCTGCCTGTTGGAAAGGTGGTGCTACTTTATTTTTAACAATTTTAACACGTGTACGACTTCCAATAAATTCATTACTTTGTTTAAGTGTTTCTATTTTACGTACATCCATTCTAACAGAAGCATAGAATTTAAGTGCTTTACCACCTGTTGTTGTTTCTGGACTACCAAACATAACCCCTACTTTATCACGTAACTGGTTAATAAAGATAACCGCACACTTAGATTTACTAATAACACCTGTTAATTTTCTAAGTGCTTGTGACATTAATCTTGCCTGAAGTCCCATATGAGAATCTCCCATATCCCCTTCAATTTCTGCACGTGGTACTAAGGCTGCAACTGAATCGACAACAATAATATCAATTGCACCTGAACGCACCATTGTCTCAGCAATTTCTAATGCCTGTTCACCATTATCAGGTTGTGAAATATAAAGTTCGTCAATATCTACACCTAATTTACTTGCATAAGATGGATCTAGTGCATGCTCTGCATCAATAAAAGCTGCTACGCCACCTTGCTTTTGTACTTCAGCAATCATATGAAGTGTTACAGTTGTTTTACCTGATGATTCTGGTCCATAAATTTCAATAATTCTTCCTTTAGGAATACCACCTACTCCTAAAGCAATATCTAAACTTAATGAGCCTGTTGGGAAAGTTTGAACTGTTGTATCTGTAGCTTCCCCTAATTTCATAATAGAGCCTTTACCAAATTGTTTCTGTATCTGTGAAATGGCAGCATCTAATGCCTTTTTTGATTCATCGTTCATTTTCTCACCTCATTTTTAATCGAACATTTGTTCTAAATTCATTATAACTAACTTTTTTTATTCTGGCAAGTATATTTTATTTCAATTTTTGATAAAGCTGAAACAAAATATGCTTTACGGTCTTTTCACGTACTTCTTGCCTTGAACCATTTAATTGAAGCTTAAAAACCTCTGTTTGCTCTTTCATTGCAATCCCAATATAAACAAGCCCAACAGGCTTAGTAGGTGTTCCCCCACCTGGTCCTGCAATCCCTGTAGATGCCAGTCCAATATCTACATTTGCTCTTTTTCTAATGCCCTCTGCCATTTGTCTAGCCGTTTCTTCACTTACAGCTCCTACACTATCTAGTGTTTCTTTTTGAACCCCTACATAAGCCATCTTTGCCTCATTGCTATAAGTCACAATACTTTCATTTAAACATCCTGATGCCCCACTACAATTCACTAGTGTTGCTGCTATTAATCCACCTGTACAAGATTCCACCGTTGAAACTGTTAAGTGTTTTTTTAGTAGTAAACTAACAACATTTTGTTCTAGTGTATCCTCATTATACCCTATAATAAAATCACTTAAACAGCTTTCCACCTTACTTTTCATCTCATCTATAGGTTTTTGATATGCCTGTTCATCATAACCGTAAGCTGTAATACGAACAACAACCTCTCCTCCATCTATATAAGTTGCTACTGTAACTGTGCCATGTGTACCTAGGAGGTGAGATATTCGCGCTGCTAGTTCACTTTCACCTATTCCAAAACACTTAATATCTAAAGAACCACTCTTATATGTAGATTTCTCTTGTAAAAGAGGTCTAACATATTTAAAGAACATCATTTTCATTTCCTTTGGTGGACCTGGTAATAAAATCAGTGTTCGTCCCTCTCTTTCTATTACCATACCTGGCGCCGTACCACAGTCATTAGGTAAAACAATTGCTTCACTAGGAAAAGCAGCTTGTTTTTCATTATTCACTGTCATTCTGCGTCCTAGTTTATTAAAGTAAGATTTTAATTGTTCTAACTCTTTTTCTCTAACTTGTAATGCTAAATCAAGGGCATCACAAATAGCCTCTTTTGTCAAATCATCCGGTGTTGGACCTAATCCACCTGTAAATAAAATAATGTCTGAACGTTTCATGGCTAATTGAGTTGCCTCTTTAATACTACGCCTATCATCACATAATGCACTCATATATACAGGTTGCATACCAAGCGCTTGAACTTCTTTTGCTAAATAACTTGCATTTGTATTCACTGTATGTCCATAGACTACTTCATTTCCAATTGCAATAATCTCTACTTTCATTTTCTGAACCCTTTCCTCCAAACTGCATCTTAATGTCCCTAATATAATTAATTATTATACCATACTATTATCTTTGCCATTAGTAAAAAATAAATTCATTTTTTCTTATCCTATATCTAAACATAAAAAAAGAAGGAATTTTATACTCCTTCTTTTTTCTCCTTATTTATAAAGGCTTCTCTACATTCCCAAGAACAAAAGCAATGTTCTTTGCCATCTATTACCACGCGGTAAGCGTCTGCTTCTTTAACTTCTTTGCCACACATCTCATCTATAACTTTAGGAAGTTCTTCTTGAATCACCTGAATTTCACTAGGCTTCTTTTCAATCACTTTCACTTCACCGTTTACAATAGAGATTCCTTGTATATTTGGATTATCCTTATGCATTTTAATCATTTTTCTAACCTTAAACAATACTCTTCCTAAATTAAATAGACTAATAATCCCCATGAGCAATAAGATGTTGATAATAAAATCTAGTACCACTCCGTCACCTCTTTGTTTTTTCTTTTATTATATCCAATGCATATGAATAAAATTTAAACGCCTTTTAGAACATTTATTTCTATGTATTACTATGCCACCCAAAATAAGAAGGTGCTCAAGGCACCTTCTTATTTTTCTAAATCTATGGACTTTGTACTTACTATTTCTTCACTCATATTTAGCACCATAACTGATTCATCAGAATCTATCTCTTCTAAATCATCATCTTCCTCAACTTCTATAACTTCCGTCTCATCAGGTGCATTAGCTGCTTCAATATAACCTGTAAAGACCGGTTGAATCATATAAGATTGTCCAAAAACAATAAGAGCTGGTGCAACTACTATAAGAATTGGAAACTTAATAATCCCATATACAACAATTCCAATAACAACGAGATTCCATACAGTTACAATTAAATGTCTATGCGTCATTATAAATGCTGTTTTAATTAAGCCTTTTGTAGGCATATCAAAACGTGAAAGCAATGCCCAAATATAAGTATGAAAATTAAAAACTTCAAACGCAAATATAATTGTAATTGGAACAATGAACTTTAAATAGGATCCCTCTTCTCCTGAAAGAACGCTACCTATAATAAAGGATATGTACATTGCTAGACTCACAAAAGCAATAGATACAACGACAGATAATGGCACAGACTGTTTAAAGTTTTGTGTAAAACTTTTAAAGAAATCTTTTGCAACATATGTTTGCTCTTTTCGTATCTTTTTGCCTAATACATAATATAACGCTGTTGTAGAGGCTCCCATTGTAATAATTCCTAAGCAGCAAATCCACCATAATAATGCCAAAATGATCATATCCGCCACTTCACTCATAAACACCCATATTGGTGCATCTAAATTAAAAATACTAGACATGTTTCTGCCCTCCTTAAACCTATAAATAAGATAATTTAAGTATACTATAATTCGCTTTTCTTTTCTATATTACAACACTGTTATGTGTATTTTATAAAATTATCTATTATCCTAACTTTTTCTATCATCCTCATTTATAATTGAATCATTAAATCATCTATTTACTATTATAGCTGTAAGGTATGATTTCAGTCCCTTTTCAAAACATAGCTTAATATCTCTTCTATTTTTGTGCATCAATATCTACATCATATTTATTATCAAACAAATTATTTATTTATTTATTTTTAATATTTTATTATTTTTTATCAAAAGGTATTGAAATAACTTTTGAATAATGTATAATTATACGCATAATTCAATATATATTACATTTTGTCTAAGGGGGACTTATCATGAAAGAAAAAGTTGTATTGGCATATTCTGGCGGATTAGATACATCTGTTTTAATCCCATGGCTTAAAGAAAACTATGACTATGATGTCATTGCTGTTTGTATAAATGTAGGGCAAGATGCAGAGCTTGTTGGCCTCGAAGAAAGAGCACTTGCAATGGGCGTAAGCAAAGTTTATGTTGAAAATGTAAAAGATGAATTTATGAGCGAATATGTTTTCCCAATGATTCAATCTGGTGCTGTTTATGAATCTAAATATTATCTTGGTACTTCTATTGCACGTGCTGTTATTGCTAAAACACTTGTACGTGTTGCTGAAAAAGAAGGTGCGACTGCTATTTGTCACGGTTGTACTGGAAAAGGAAATGACCAAATTCGTTTTGAGCTAGGTATTGCAGCACTTAACCCTCACTTAAAAGTAATTGCACCATGGAGAATCTGGGATATTTCATCTCGTGAAGAAGAAATTGAATTCCTTGAAAAACGTGGTCTACCTGTTCCAATGAAAAAAGAAGATAGCTACAGCCGTGACCGTAATATGTGGCATATCTCACACGAAGGTCTTGAATTAGAAGATCCTTGGAATGCACCAAACTATGAATCTCTTCTTAAATTAGGGGTATCACCAGAACAAGCACCAGATATGGCAACAACGATTACTTTGACTTTCAATGAAGGAATTCCTACTCATTTAGACGGCAAAGCAATGGATCCTTCTGCACTTCTTGAAAAATTAAACAAACTTGGTGGTGCAAATGGTATTGGTATTTCCGATATTGTTGAAAATCGTGTAGTAGGTATGAAATCTCGTGGTGTCTATGAAACACCAGGTGGAACGATTCTTTATGCTGCCCACGAAGAACTTGAACATCTTACATTAGATCGTGAAACTTATCGCTATAAACAAGAAATTGCCCTTGAGTATGCAGATCTTATTTACAACGGTAAATGGTTTACACCACTTCGTGAAGCACTCCAAGCCTTCGTAACAAGTACACAAAAAGTTGTAACAGGTGAAGTCAAATTAAAACTTTATAAAGGTAATATTATTCCTCAAGGCGCTAAGTCTCCTTATTCACTTTATAGTGAGTCTCTTGCAAGCTTTACAACAGGTGATTTATACGATCATAAAGATGCAACTGGATTTATTAATTTATATGGTTTACCACTTCGTGTTCGTGCTTTAATGCAATCAGAAAACAAAAAGAATCAAAATAACTAGTGGATGAGCCATAAAAGAAAAAGATATCTTTCTTAAGATATCTTTTTCTTTTATCCATTACCATGAAACACTTTAAAATCAACTATATTTCATTTAACTTAGGAGGTTTAATTATGAAACTTTGGGGCGGACGTTTCGCTAAAGAAACAGACCAATTAACAGATCACTTTAATTCTTCCATCTCATTTGATATGCGTCTTTATAAACATGATATTATAGGTAGCATAGCTCATGTAGATATGCTGGGACAACAAAATATTATCACACTAGAAGAAAGTCAATCTATTATAGAAGGACTAAAAGCCCTCCTTCAAGATATTGAAGCAGGGAAAATTGAATTTAATGAAAAGATGGAAGATATTCATATGAATATTGAAGCCCTTCTTACAGAACGTATTGGGGCTGTAGCCAAAAAAATGCACACTGGACGTAGTCGTAATGACCAAGTCGCATTAGATGTGCGTCTTTATACAAGGGATGAAATTATTACTTTAAAAGCTTTATTAAAAGACTTAATGGAAACAGTCTTAAATCTTGCCAAAAAACATCGTGATACCATTATGCCAGGCTATACACATCTTCAACGTGCCCAACCTATTACCTTTGGTCATCATTTAATGGCCTATTTTGAAATGCTTAAAAGAGACTATCATCGTCTTAATTTTGCTTATGATCATACTAACTACTGTCCACTTGGCAGTGGCGCCCTAGCAACAACCACTTATCCATTAAATCGCCAAGCTGTATCAGATGCACTAGACTTTAGTGGAATTTGTGAAAATAGTATAGATGGCGTATCCGATCGTGATTTTTGTTTAGACTTACTTTATGGCTTATCTGCACTTATGATGCACCTTAGTCGCTTTAGCGAAGAAATTATTCTTTGGAGTTCCCATGAATTCCATTTTGTTGAATTAGATGATGCATATAGTACAGGAAGTTCTATTATGCCACAAAAGAAAAACCCGGATATCGCCGAACTTGTTCGCGGTAAGACTGGACGTGTTTATGGTAATTTAATGAGCTTATTAACCACTATGAAAGGACTTCCTCTTGCTTATAATAAAGATATGCAAGAAGATAAAGAACGTTTATTTGACAGTATTGATACCTTAAAAATGTGCCTTCCTATCTTTACACGTATGCTTGCTACCTTAAAAGTTTGTGAAAAAAATATGTATAAAGCTGCTTCAGGTGGATTTACTAATGCAACAGATGCCGCAGACTATCTTGTAAAAAAAGGGCTTGCTTTTAGGGATGCCCATGAGGTCATTGGTAAATTAGTCCTTTACTGTGTGACTCATGAAACTTCTTTAGAAGATTTACCACTCGACATCTATCAATCTATTCATCCTATTTTTGAAGCAGATGTTTATGAAGCGATTGCATTAACTACTTGCGTTAAAGAACGTCAAGTGTTAGGTGGACCAAGCGCTAAAGCTCTAGAGCAACACTTTGAAAAAGCAACTACTTTTTTAACCACTCTCTAAAATACATATACCTCTTTAAACTGATATAGTATATAGAGAAAATCACTTTATAAAATGGCTATCGCACTAAGTATTTTATACGCTTGCCTTATGAAATGAAGTTCCACTCATTTCATCTAATTCATTGCATGTGCATAAAATATATACTTATAATGCGATAGTCATTTTGCGTTTACACTCATTTAAAACATTCAATATATCTAAAGTAATTGAAAATCTCCCGTTCATAAGTCTGAAATAAATCAATAATCTTATTACCCAACTTATTATTCAGTGAACGATTCACTTGCCATACTGTATATACTTTGTAAGCCATTTCTATAGAAGCAGACTGATAAAATGTCTTAAGAAAATTCAAATTTTCTTTTTGCCTTTCATCATGTATTTGTTCAAAACTTGTAATGGCAATCTCTTCCTGCCATTGGCTATTCCCTTTAATATTCCTATTCCAAGAAGCTATGACTCGGTAAATACTATAGGGTGCAATAACAATACACACTTCCGGTCTCGTTGAATATAAAGAGTCTATTAAATTGTCATTAAGCGCAACTATAACAAACTGATTTCTATCCCAAAATAACGGCTCTGTTTTCATTGTTTTTCCTTTTTTTTACTAAGTATAACCCCTTTTTATCTACCTTAAACATATCTATATACTTCCACAAATCAAAGATATGCCTCCTTATAACCATGTTTTATTTCTATAACATAGTATACTAAGGAGGCATATCCTATTAATGCGTAACATATTGTTTTATAATAGATTTGATTGACTAAGCCTAATTACTTTATAAATTTGAGCCATTCTTTTTACATATTTTATCCTTACTTATCTTGTTGCTTGTCGCTACTACTTTCTCACTACTCTTTGCTTTCTTTGTTTTCGCTTTTTTAACTTCCATAGCTTTTACAGAGGATATTTGCTCTAACAGATTCTCCCCAGTTTCTTTAACCATTATTTTTGTATCTTTAATCATCTTTTTCTTTTCTTTTTTTATACCCTTTTCAAGTTCTTCAGGTGTCATAATTTTTTTCACTTTAAATACACATATACTAAATGCCGGCAACTTAATTTCCATACTTTGCGCTCTACCGTGCCATGGCATCATCTCTGCCTTAATGACTTTACTATTGGTGCGGTTTAATCCTGAAAAAGCTTTTGCATCACTATTCAAAAGTTCTATATAGCTTCCAGAATGAGGTACACCAATACGGTACTTCTCATAGGCTACATCTGAAAAGTTAATGGCTACAACTAAATCTTCGGTGCAGTTTGTCCCTTTCCTTACAAAAGCCAACGTCTTTTGCTCTGCATTTTCACAATCAATCCATTCAAAGTTGTCATATCCATCATTCATATCCCATAAAGCTTTTTCAGATGTATATAGGTGATTTAGTGCTTTAACAAACGCCTGCACCCCTCTATGATTAGGATCTTTTAGTAGTTCCCATTCCAACTGACTTTCTTCATTCCATTCCTTCTTAACAGCCAGTTCATTTCCCATAAAAAGCATCTTTTTACCTGGATGCACAAATAAATAGCCATAGGCCACTTTAAGATTTGCATACTTCTCCTCCATTGTTCCTGGCATCTTATAAAGCATGCATTGCTTCTCATGAACAACTTCATCATGAGAAAGAACCTGAACATAGTTTTCACTAAAAGCATACATCAAACTAAAGGTTATTTTTCCATGCTCTTGTTTTCTATAATCAGCAGGTGTGCTCATGTAAGAAAGGAAGTCATTCATCCATCCCATATTCCATTTAAACCCAAAACCTAAACCACCACCTGCTACAGGGTATGATACTTTAGGCCATGCTGTAGATTCTTCTGCGATCATCATTGTGCCTGGCACTCTTGCATAAGCCACTTCATTTAAGTGTTTTAAAAATTCAATAGCTTCAAGATTTTCATTGCCACCAAATTTATTACGTACATAATCCCATCCACGTCCATAATCTAAATATAGCATAGATGCAACCGCATCCACTCTTAGTCCATCAATATGATATTTTTCAAGCCAAGATAAGGCACTTCCAATTAAAAATAAAGAAACCTGTGGTTTACCATAATCAAAAATCAAAGTCCCCCAATGTGGATGACAAGCTTGACGCTCATCATTTTTCTCATAAAGAGCTTCCCCATCAAACTTCTCCAGTGCAAAGGCATCCTTCGGAAAATGTGCTGGCACCCAATCTAAAATAACCCCTATTCCATTTTGATGAAGCAAATCTACAAAATATTTAAATTCATCTGGATTACCATATCTACTCGTTGGTGCATAGTATCCTGTCACTTGATATCCCCATGAGCCATCAAAAGGATGCTCAATAATGCCCATTAACTCGACATGGGTATAGCCCATTTCTTTAATATAGCTTACAAGCGCCTTAGCTGATTCCTCATAACTGTATTGTGTACCATCTAAATGTCTTTTCCATGAGCCGATATGAATCTCATAAATAGACATAGCTTCTTTACAAGGTTGTTTTTCCTTCCTTATATTCATCCACCTGTTATCTTCCCAGTTATAATCTTCATCATTAAAAATAATGGAAGCATTTTGTGGCCGTTTCTCATAATAATTAGCATAAGGGTCTGTCTTGGTCAAAAGAACCCCTTTACTTGTTAAAATCTCATACTTATATGTATCACCTTGGACAAGTCCAGGAATAAATAATTCCCATACACCATGACTCTCAATATAACGCATCATATGTCTACGACCATCCCAATTATTACAAGAACCTATAATGCTCACTCGCTCTGCATGAGGTGCCCATAATAAGAAGCGTACACCTTCTACACCTTGCACAGTCATAAAATGTGCACCCATCTTACGATAAATTTCATAATCTTTTCCTATTCCAAATAAATAAAGATCTTCTGAACGAACTGTAGATTCAAATTGATAAGGATCAATATATGACCAAGCATGTCCACTTTCATCTTCACATTCTAATTTATATAGAAATATATCTTCTTCATCGTTAATCACATATTCAAAATAGCCATTTTGCGCTTTACCTTCCATGGCATATCGCTTCGTTTCATCTTCTAGCCCAATCGCTACAACTCTTTTTGCCTGAGGGCATAAAACACGTATTAATAATCTCTTTTCTCCGTCTAATTTATGCATCCCAAGTAAGTTATGTGGATAGCGATATTCACCCTCCATTAATGTCTTCAAAATCTCTTCGTTCCATACACTGACTTTTTCCATGTTTTCACCTCTTTACCAGTAGTTTAATATATTTTCAAAATTTTTTCAATATTAAAAACTCCTTTTTCCCCCTCTTTTCTTTAAGGTGCTTGTTTTATGTAGAAAAATTGTATATCCTTATTATACAGAATTAGGAAGGAGTACTGACATGAACCAACAAACTGAACAATTATATGCAGGAATTGCTTATTCATATAGTGAATATATACGTGCCTATCTTGATTTAATCGGCAATTCAATGTTCTTTTCTACAACTTATTTAGATGAAGAAACTGCTGCCATGCAAGACACACTTAAACAATACTTTTTAAATTTACCGGAACTTCTTGTTCCTAAAAATCCAAACAAAGAGACTTGTGCAACCCATCTCTTATCTATCCGTGAGGGACTTGAAGAAAAGTATCGTACCCTTATTGCTTATCAACGTGAATTAACTTTACTACTTACCATTAAGCAAAATGATACCACCTTTATTTCAAATTACTTTGAGTCTATCGGACTTAATGATTTAACACCAGACTCTGTTGATTTAAATGCACTTGCAGATGACTGTGTACGCTATATTTTTGAAAACACATCTGGTGAAGACAAGCAAAAAAGAGCAAGTAGCCTCTTACCTTATATTCCAATTAAAATTACAAAAGATAACTACATCCACTATATCCGTCAATCTATTGGCCATATTGCTATTACCAATCAAGCAGAAAGTGCCAAGTATCTTATTTCTATCTTAGAACAGCTCTTTGATGGAAAAAGCTACTTAGGTTACGGAAAACACTTTGTAGACCTTAAGGAATCATTAGAACACCTATATATGATTGAAGATACAGAGGAACTCTTCGAAGAAGCAGATTTACTTAATGAAACATTAGAAAACTGTATGGATATGTTAGAAAAAATGTTCCGTATGATTTGCACCTTTAGTAATCTACTTATTGTAGATCAACTAGAATTTAATGAATTAACAGAGATGCATGCTGCTTTCTTCGACCTTTACCACTCTATCAAAAACATTTTATTAAAAACTGAAGATCATGAAATGCTACTTGCTTCTCTTCCAGAACGTCTAGAAGCTATTGAGAAAGAAATTTTTGAAGACTATAAAAAAGCCTGTCAAAAGACTATTCCAGATTCCTTATTTGCCTTTATGCAAACATACCTAAAAATGAGTATGCAACAAATCTTTGGATTTTCTACAGCAAAACATAGCGCTTATTCAAAAGAAGTACTCACTGTATTTGATGAGTTTACACAATCTTTAAGAGAAAAGCTAAATACTATGCCTCGATTAGAACGTAAATATCGTATGCAATACTTTATCAGTCAAATACCATTTGTCATGTCTAAAGAAAACTTTGATGCTTATATCCATCAAGCTTTTAAAAATATTTCTGTTTTTGCCCCTTATCTTCTAGTGGCAAATCAGCTAACTGCTATTTTATCAGAAAATCATTACTATCCAGAACCAGCTGATACACCTGTTATGGAAACAAACTATGAAGAAGATGACGAGGCCGCACGCTTTATTGCACAGCATGCAGACCTATTTAAAGATGATACAGACGACTATAACTTCTTTGGTGAGGATTTTTAGCTTCCTAAATCAATCATTCATTTCTAAATGATAAAAAATGATGCTACGTCTTTATGTAGCATCATTTTTTATACCATCTATTTAGTACATTACATCTTACCTGATCATTGCTATTTAGAAGCTGTTTAAATAGCTCACTTACTTTTCATTTCTTACCCCTACTTTTCTAACTTGTCTAGCTGCTGTTCGTGCTGAACGTTTTAAGATTCTTAACCCTTCTTTAACAAACTCATTTAATACAACAACTAAAGAACCACATCCAATAATTTTAATCCACATATGCATATCAAGTGGCATAGCATTAAAGAAGCCTCCTACATATTGAATCATAATAACCTGCAAAATAGCAGTGAGCAAAATAATCTCTAAGGCTAATCTGTTCTTTAATAAGTTTGGAAAAATACTTCCTGTACCAAATTCCCTACAATTTAAAGCATTAAATAAAACACTAAAAGCAAACAAACTAAATAGTACCGTTTGAAATTCATTAGCATTACCAATGGTCTTTTCTCCTGCTCCAAGGAAATTCCATTTAATTTGCGCAAATAATAAAGTCGCTATAAATATACTATTAATCACAATTGTTCTAACCATATAGCGATTGATAATCGGTGCATCTTTTCGAATCGGTTTACGTTTCATAACCGTTGCACGAATAGGCTCTAAACCAAGTGCTAAAGCTGGTGGACCATCCATAATAATATTAATCCATAAAAGATGAATAGTCGTAAATGGCATTTCATATCCTAAAATTTGACTAATAATCGCAATCATAAAAGCAATAATATTAACAGTTAACTGAAATTGTATAAAACGTTGGAAGTTATTATAAATACCACGTCCCCACTTAATAGCTTCTACAATGGTACTAAAACTATCATCTGTTAAAATAATATCTGCTGCATTTTTACTCACTTCTGTTCCTGCAATTCCCATAGCAATACCGACGTCCGCCTTATTTAGAGCGGGTGCATCATTAATGCCATCTCCAGTAACAGCTACAACCTCACCATTTTTCTGAAGTGCTGATACAATACGCATTTTAGTATCGGGCTTTGAACGGGCAACAATAGAAATTTGCCTAATTTCTTTTTCAAGTTGCTGATCGCTTAAGGTGTCTATATAACTAGCTTCTACAGCTCTTCTACCATGTCCTATTAAACCAATTTCTTTTCCAATTGCCATAGCAGTTTGAAGATTATCTCCTGTGAGCATTTTGGTCTCTATTCCTGCATCCAAAGCAATCTCTATAGATTCCTTAACTCCTTCACGAAGTGGATCGCATATGCCTACAAATCCTTGAAAAACTAGATCATGTGCTAAATTTTCTTTAGACTGAGTACTTATATTATAAGATAAACTCTTATAAGCAAAGCCTAGTACACGCATGGCCTCATTTTGTAACTTGCTTATTTCTCTTAAGATCTCTTCTATTCGTTGCGAGGTGAGTTTTTGAACCTTTCCATTTACATTTTCATAAGCACATTGTTTTAAAATCACCTCTGGTGCACCTTTAGAATAGATAAACTGTTCATTGTGATAACGCGTAACAGTTAACATATATTTATTTTGAGAACTAAATGGCAATTGCCCTATGATTTCTCCTTCTCCTCTTAGATGGCGATAATTTAACCTTTCACACATGAGCAAAAGGGCACATTCTGTAGCACTGCCTATGTATTTTACTTCACCCTGATGTCTTTCTAAATCTGCCGTACTATTTAAGATACAGTTTCTTGTAAAGTGCTCATACCTATCCAGTTCTTTTTCTGTAATATAACACCCCTCTACATAGGCTCTTTGTACCTTCATTTTATTTTGAGTTAAGGTTCCTGTTTTATCACTACAAATGACACTAATAGAACCTATTGTCTCACAAGCTTCTTTTTTACGCACTAAGACATTAATTTTAGCCATCTGTTTCATAGTAATAGCTAAAGTTACATTAATCATCGTTGGCAGTCCTTCAGGAACAGCTGCTACAATAAGTGCTACACATACAACAAATGCTGTTTTAATATCTGGAAACGCATTAACCAAAGGGCTAATAGAAGCTAAAAAGCGATGTGTTGAAGAAAAGTCTAAATGGATATGGCAATCTTTTATAATTTGAGCCAACATATAAATAAAAAGCATACTTGCTACAGCAGTAGAGATTTTAGAAACAGTTTGTGCCAATTGATCCATTTTAAGTTCTAGAGGCGTAGCCTCTTCTACTGGACCTAATGCTTTAGCAATATAGCCCATCTCTGTTTGATCTCCAGTAGAAGTTACTATCATCTTTGCTTGGCCAGAAGCAATGAGTGTCCCCCCAAAAAGCATATTAAACTGTTTGGCTGGAATAGGATCTTGACGAACCTTCTTACCTTCAACAATAATTTCCTCTTCTTTTACAACACCTAATTGCTTTTTAACATCATCACTTTCTCCAGTCAGCATATCTTCTCTTACTTTTAAATCTAAGCAATTAATAATACGCCCATCAGCAGGCACTTGATCCCCTGCTTCTAAAAAAATAATATCTCCTGGAACCATCTCACTTTTATGAAGCAGAACCTTCTCTCCATCTCTTAATACCTTTACGCGAATATCTTCTGTCATACGATTGAGTGCTTCTGCTGCTTTTTTAGAGCGGCTTTCTGTTAAAATACCAATTGTGGTACTTAATAAAATAGCCATACATATTCCAATTGCATCATGATACTCTTTTATCAATAGACTAATTCCTGCTGCAATTAAGAGAATCACCATAAGCTGCTCTGAAAGTGTTTCCTTAATCTCTTGTAACAAATTTTTCTCTTTCATTTTTGTAAATAAATTAGGTCCATAAAGTTCAAGACGCTTTTTTGCCTCTTTTGAGGACAGACCCTGTTCTTCTTTAACATTATGTTCTTTTAAAATCGATCCAAGTTCTCTATTATAGTACTTGTTTTCCATAGTCTCCTCCCTACCTCTTCACTTTGTCCTTATATCATATATATATACAAGCCCTAGGGAGATTATGACTATTCTCATGGTGGGTTTTTTACTTCTTAAAAATATATTTTCCCTTTCCAGTCAAAAAAATAGAGAGGCTACAAGGTATTCCTGATCTATTACACCTTAATAACTCCTCTATTTTTATGTTAAATCTTCTATTGACTGTTTACATATGTGGCATATCTTCTATAGTTACTGCCACTTCTTCTAATCCTTGTACTATATCTTCTGGTAAATGCGTAGTCTTATGTAAATTTTTAAAGGCAGTTGCCATCATTAACTTAATACGATTCAATTGATTCACATGAGATGAACCTGGGTCATAGTCTACGGTTACCACATTAGAAAGGGGATAAATACGTCTCAATTCCTTAACAATCCCCTTTCCTGTTACATGATTTGGTAAACACCCAAATGGTTGCATACAGACCACATTGTTGACTTCATCTTCAATTAAACTTACAATTTCTGCTGTTAAAAACCATCCTTCACCCATTTGATGACCTAAAGATAAAACATGACTAGCACGCTCTGCTAAATGAGCAATATCATGAGGTGATGTAAAACGCTTACTTTTTGCTAGCGCCTCACAAATAGGTTGACGTTTCTTATTTAGATACCAAATCACTGCATCTGCTCCTAATACCCCTTTTAATGGTTTATTGAGTACATGATACTTAAACTTGGAATTATAAGCACAATAGAAGAAGAAATCCATCAAATCTGGCATCACTGCTTCTCCCCCCTCAGCCTCAATAGTCTCTACAACTTCATTATTAGCATAAGGATGGAATTTAACTAGAATTTCCCCTACAAGACCTACTTTAGGCTTTTGAATCTCTAGTAGTGGAAGTGTATCAAATTCTTGAACTAACTGTGCTACATTTTTCTTAAAGACTTTATAATCTCCTGATGCAACATTCTCTTTCCCTATTTTGCACCATTTTTCATAAAGTGTATTTACTGAGCCCTGTACCTTTTCATAAGGACGTACACGATAAAGCACACGCATGAGTAAATCTCCATATAATAGCCCCATAATGGCTTTATTAACTAGTGCTGGTGTAATCTGAATACCTGGATGGTTTTCTAAGCCTTGAGCACTAAGCGAGATAACTGGTACATAGCTCATTGCGCAATCGTTTAATGCTTTTCTTAAGAAACTAATATAGTTTGAAGCACGACATCCTCCACCTGTTTGTGTAATAATAAGCGCTGCTTTATGTGGGTCCACATCTGGACTCTTAAGGGCACGTAGCATTTGTCCAATGACAATAATCGCAGGATAACAAGCATCATTATTCACATACTTCAAACCTTCTTCTACATCTTCAGGGGTTACCTCTTCTAACATCTTTATACGGTAGCCACTAGAAATAAATGCAGGCTCTAAAAACTGAAACTGAATAGGTGCCATTTGTGGTGCAATAATCGTATAGTTTTCACGCATTTCCTTTGTAAAGATAATACGTTCTTTATTTTCTGGAATCACCATTTTTTGACTTACTTTACGACGTTCTTCTATGGCTGCTTTTAAAGAACGAATACGGATTTTAATAGCTCCTAAATTAGCACCCTCATCAATTTTAATCAAAGTATAAATTTTTCCGCCACCTTCAAGAATTTCTTGAACTTGGTCTGCTGTTACAGCATCTAACCCACAGCCAAATGAAGTCATTTGCATAAGTTCTAAATTAGGTTGTGTTTTGACAAAGTGCGCTGCACGATATAATCGATTATGATATGTCCATTGATCTAAAACGCGAATTGGACGCTCAATTTTGGCTAAGTGTGCTACAGAATCCTCTGTTAAAACAGCCATGCCCTCTCCTGTAATAATCTCTGTTAATCCATGATTAATTTCAGGATCTAAATGATAAGGTCTACCACTTACTACAATTCCTTCTAAATCATTAGCCTTAAGGTAAGCTAATGTTTCCTCACCTTTCTTTGCAATATCTGCTTTAAAGGCCTTTTGTTCGCTATATGCTGCCTCTACTGCTCCTTTTATCTCTGATTTAGTCAGATTAAATGGTGCTAAAGCTTTTACCAGTTCTCTAACAACACCTTTAGGTGCCTCTAAGTTTAAAAATGGATAAATAAACTTCACATTATTTTCCCTTATTTCATCCATATTTTTTGCAATGACTTCAGGATAAGATGTAACAATCGGACAGTTATAATGGTTATCTCCATTTTGATCTTCAATCTGCTCATAAGGGATACATGGATAGAAAATAAACTTTACACCCTTTTCAATCAAATCCGCTATATGGCCATGTGTTAATTTACCAGGATAACATACAGATTCTGAAGGAATGGTTGCAATACCCTTTTCATAAATTTTCTTATTAGAACGTCCTGAAAGTTGTACACTAAAACCTAACTTCGTAAAGAATGTATGCCAAAAAGGATAATTTTCATATAAATTTAGTACCCTTGGTATTCCCATAACGCCTCTAGGTGCCTCTTCTTCAGCTAAAGATTCATATTTAAATAATCGGTCATATTTATATTGATAAAGATTTGGAATATCATTTTTCTTTGCTGCTGTACCTAATGGTTTTTCACAACGATTTCCATAAATAAAACGTCTGCCATCATTTAACGTATTAATCGTTAACAAACATCTATTTTCACAGCCCTTACAACGTGTAGGCGTCTTTTTAATTTCTAAAGCCATAAGTTCTTCTTTATTCAGTAAATCATGTTTCTGACCTGTGTAACGCTCTTTAGCAAGTAATGCTGCGCCATAAGCCCCCATAAGTCCTGCAATATCCGGTCTTACAACCTCTCGCCCTAATACTAATTCCATAGCTCGAAGAACTGCCTCATTATAGAATGTTCCACCCTGTACTACCACATCTCCTGTAATATCTTCTGTGCTACGAAGCTTAATGACTTTATATAAAGCATTTTTAATTACAGAATAAGAAAGCCCTGCAGAAATATCTCCAATAGCAGCCCCTTCTTTTTGTGCTTCTTTTACTTTTGAATTCATAAATACCGTACAACGTGTTCCTAAATCTACTGGATTTTGAGCAAGTAAAGCCTCCTTACTAAAATCCTGTACGCCCATACTTAAAGAACCGCTTAGCATCTCAATAAAAGAACCACATCCAGAAGAACATGCTTCATTTAAAATAACAGATTGAACCACACCATCACGAATTTTGATGCACTTCATATCCTGTCCACCAATATCTAAAATAAAGCTTACTTTTTCAGCAAAAGCTTTAGCACCAGTATAGTGTGCAATGGTTTCCACCTCACCATTTGCCACCTTAAAAGTATTTTGAATTAAGGCTTCACCATAACCTGTTACACATGAATTTACAATCTGCACCTTCTCTGGGAGTTTTTCATATAAAATACTTAATTGCTCTGATACTAATTTAAGCGGATCCCCTTTATTACTTCCATAAAAATCGTATAATAATTCGCCCAAGTCACTAATGAGCGCCATCTTAGTTGTTGTAGAACCTGCATCAATCCCCAGATAAGCTATTCCTTCGTAATCCTGTAATGCTTTTTTCTTAACTTGATGGGCTGCATGTCTTGCTCTAAAAGCAGCTAATTCATTTTCATCTTCAAAAAGAGGGTTTAATGTTTGTTTTACTCCAAAATCACGACTCATATGGTGTAACTCTTCAATAACAGTTTTTAAGGAAACAGCTGATTCTTTTTCTGATAATAAAGAAGCGCCTAATGCTACAAAAAGCTCAGGTTTCTCAGGAATCACAATTTCTTGCTCTTTTAATTTCAGCGTTTCTATAAAACGTTTTCTAAGTTCAGATAAGAAATGAAGAGGACCTCCTAAAAAAGCAACTTTTCCTTTAATAGGCTTTCCACAAGCCAGTACACTAATGGTTTGATTCACTACAGCTTGAAAAATAGAAGCTGCAATATCTTCTTTTGCAACACCTTCATTTATAAGTGGCTGTACATCTGTTTTTGCAAACACCCCACAACGTGCTGCAATTGGATAAAGCACATGATAAGATTTAGCTAGTTCATTTAATCCCATTGCATCTGTTTCTAATAAAGTTGCCATTTGATCAATAAAAGCACCTGTCCCCCCCGCACAGGAGCTATTCATACGTTGCTCTAAACTACTTTCAAAATATGTAATCTTACCATCTTCGCCACCCAATTCGATTGCAACATTAACATCCTCTATATACGTTTGTACTGCTTCTGTACAAGCAATAACTTCTTGAATAAACTTTAAATTTAATATAGAAGCAATTTCCATTGCACCTGATCCCGTAATGGCAATTTTAACTTTTACGTCGCCGATTACTTCTAAGCTTTCTCTTAGTAAGCGCTCTAATGTCGTTTTTACATCTGAATAATGTCTTTCGTACCGAGAATAAATTATTTCAGATGCACTATTTAAATAAACGAGTTTGATTGTCGTTGAACCAACATCAATCCCTAGTTTTAATCCTTTACTCATAGCTTACTCCTTCTTATTTTTACCACCATTCTCTATTCCATATTTTAAGTTATCAATTTATATTATATAACAATTTCACAGAATAGATAAACTTTATTTTAAATTTAAAACAAATCTTAACATAAACCAAACAAAAAAGGTTAAGGTGTTTATTTCTTCTAACACCTTAACCTTTTTTATATTAACTGCCTTCTCTATCTACCTATATATTAACTAATATGATAATCTAACTTTTAAAACTAAGCAAAAGCATCTTTCCAATATTTTTCTATGCTTTCTAGAAGTTCTAATCGGTGAATTTCATTATTTAAGTATTTTCTTAAATAGCCTCCTATCACTTCAGCATTCTTATCTGGAAGATCAGCATTATTAAGCTCAATAATCTTTCCTTCTTTTTGATATTCTATAATAGAATTCATTAAGTCATCTGTTACGGGCATTTGATTATTATCTACACCTGGTATAACTTTTGCCTTATTCACCATAAAATCTTGACCGTCTTGCTCAAAAACAAGCCAGTCAATAAACTTTTTAGCAGCTTCTTGCTGTTCCTGTGAACTATTTGTTCCCTCTACAACTAAATACTTAATAACTGCTGTTATTTGTTGATTTCCATAATCTGTTGCCTGATTACTAATTGGCACTGGTACAAAACCATATTTACTATCAGTTTGTGAATATGCTGAGATATAACTTGATGCCCAGTTACCCATATAATAAAAACCAACATCCCCCTTACCTATTAACTCTGCACATTTAGCATTTACATGTGTAAGTGGTGCATCTTTATAGTAATTATACGCCTTCATAACATCAAAGGTATCTAATAGTCCATTAATTGCTACATTATTCTTTATATCAGCTGTTCCATTTTTTAGTGCCTCAATAAAAGATAAATTCCCATCTCCTGCATTCCCTTGAACAGAATATGCAATTGGCAATAGGTGATTTGCTAAAGACCAATCTTCATTCGCAATAATAATGGCGCCTTTACCAATTGCCTCTATTTTTTTAAAAGCTTCCTCTAAGCTAGATAAAGTATTAATCTGGCTTGGATCTACACCAGCCTCATTTAATACTTCTTCATTATAGATTAATCCAATCCCCTCTAAAGCGAATGGAAAAGCAATCAATTCTCCCTCATCATTTCTTGCAATATCTGATAAATCTACTGCAACATGTTCCATCCATTTCTCTTCGTTCAAACTAACATTATCTTCTTCAACATAATTCATATGGGTTGGATCCATTAAAATCATTGTAGGTGTATTTCCATACTCTTGCATAGATACTAACTTATCTTGATAAGGCTGTGATTGATTATATTTTATAATCTTAATATTAATATCGGGATGAGCCTCTTCAAATTTATTAATTGCTTCTTCGAAAATTGCCTGTAATTCTGGTTTTGAGTTTAAGATAGAGATATTAACTACATTCTCATTATCAATCGAAGAAGCATTACATCCTACTAATGCCATACTTAATAAAATTGTGCTAATTCCCTTTACTAATTTTCGCATCTATTTCCTCCTTCAACATGCTGTCCATTCTGCTCTACTCTAAAATGATTAATTTCAATTTTTAAAGCCTCTACAATCTTCTCAATGTCTTCACTTGCTTGTTTAAGCTTATCAACCATTGTTTTTTGCTCTTCTGTTGTTTTAGTTGCCTCAGTTGTAACAGATGCACTATTTTTTGCAATACTTGTTAAAGACTGAGCAATTTCTAATAAATCCTGACTAAAACCATAAATATATTGCACCGTCTCATTAAAAGATTGAATTTGAGACATAATTTTTTGGTCTACATCTGAAATTCTAGTAAAAATCTCTCGTGTTTCTGTAACAGATTGTGTTTGGTCTGCCATGGCTGATGCCACATTTTGTATTGAAATGGTTGTGCTTTTCGTCTTATTTCTAATATCACCTAGAATATTAGAAATCTCTTGTGTTGCTTCATGAGACTGTATTGCAAGATGACCAACCTCTGTAGCAACAACAGCAAAGCCTTTTCCCACCTCACCAGCTCTTGCTGCTTCAATAGAGGCATTGAGTGCTAATAAATTAGTCTGGCTTGCAATTTGACTAATTGTTCCAATAATATGGTCAATATTACTAACTGCTACATCTAACTCATTTACTTCTGTAGTCGTTGTTTCTATAATATCTCTTTGCTTAATAACCCCATCAGATAATATCATCATATTTTGCTGACCATCTACTAGGGCACTAGAAGAGTCTTTAAGAAATGTATTGATCTGTATAATACTTTCTTTTGCTTGTTCTATACGCTGATTTAAATCCTTAACATTTTCAAATACTTCCGTTGTTTGAATAGCTTGTTTTGTTACATCATATTGAATCTGTTCCATCGCCACTAAAACTTCTTGCGTAGCGCCCTCTGTAATAGCCGACATTTTATTTAGATTAGTCGCTGCATCTTCAAGAGAATCATTTTTAGTAATAATCTCTAAAACAAGCTGTCTTAAAGAAAGTACCATTTCATTAAATGCCTGACGAATTTCTTCTATTTCATAGCTATTTGCTACATAGTTAGCTGTTACACTTAAATTACCTCTAGCAACCTCTTTTGCAAGTTCTACTACTTTTGCAATCGGCTTAATAATTAAAGCTTGAATTTTCCATGCTGCAATTAAAATAATAGCAAATAAAATACACATTAAGAGCAAACATATAAGTAAAATGGCATTATACTCTTTATAGAACTCTGATACTGGCATGGTAGTCATTGTTCCCCAATCTAGAACCGGTACATAATTATATACAATTGCTTGTGATTTTCCATCTATCATACCAATAATACTACTTCTATTTCCTCTAAGTGCTTGTTGTACAGCCTCTTTTACCATACTTTCTTCATCTAAAACATTATCTTTCATAATCTTTGATTCATCTGTATGTAGCGTAATATTTCCTTGTCCATTAAAAGCAAAAATACTTCCTCCTTCTGTGAAAAAAGTCTCACCAATAATGTTTTCTAGATTTTTAGACTTAACTTTGCAAATTATTGTTCCTATTGTTACATTATCCTGCTTAATTGGTGCAGCAAATATAATCATCGGTGTTTGCTCATCTTCAAATACAACTTCACTAATATATGTATAGCCTTTTAAAGCTTCTAAAAAATACTTCTCCTCTTTTACACTTTCTCCTCTAGAACCTAAACTATCTACTAATACATTTCCTTTCCCATCAGTAATCATAATATTGTAGATAGTATTATCTGTTAAACATTTATTTTTTATTTCATCTTGAATCATGCTTAAATCCGCATTTTTTACATCAATAGAGCTAGCTAATTCTTCAACTAAAAGAATTCTTTCTTCTGCCCATCGATCTATACTTTCAGTCGCCATACTTGAAATCTGTTTCATCGTATTAATTTGATTACTTTGTATAGATACCCTTATTCTACCCAAAGAAATAATGCTAAATAGTATGAGCGGAATTGTTCCTATAACTAAAAAGCTTATGAGTAGAATGCTCTTTAAACGCATTTTTTTATGTAGTGTCATTATTTTAGTCATATATCTTCTCCTGTTTTCTCTAATATAAGTCATATTCTACACCAAAATTTCTATTGCCCAGTATAATAATTATCATTTTTTATATTTTTTACATTACAGTGGTCCTATACATTTCCTAATTCTTAATATTTAAGTCTAACCTATGCATTTTGTTTTACTTATTTAAAAGTATTAAAGAAGGGAGTACCTAATGGTACTCCCTTCTTTAATACTTTTATTTATTTAATGCAGTAAGACGTTCTACAACCCCTTGTAGCATTGTTTCATATTTTTCTTTTTTTGCTTTTTCTTCTTCAAGAAGGTGAGCTGGTGCTTTTGCAACAAATCCTTCATTAGAAAGTTTTTTGTTAACACGCTCTACTTCACTTTCAAGTTTTGCTTTTTCTTTATTTAAACGTTCGATTTCTTTTTCAATATCTACTAGTTCAGCAAATGGAATATATACCGTTGCATTTGGAATCACTACAGAAACTGCATCAGATTCAATACCTGTTGTATCTTTTTGAATTGCAACTTCTGAAGCATAGCCAAGTACTGCAAAGAATACTTTACCATTTTCAAATGTAGAAGCTACTTTTTCATCTTCTGTTACAACAAATACTTTTGCTTTTCTTGAAGGTGGTACGTTCATTTCGCTACGTAAGTTACGAATGTTACGAACAGCTTCTTTAATTAAGCTAATTTCCTCTTCTTCAGCTTTGAAGTTCCACTCTTCTTTGAATGTTGGCCACTGTGAAAGCATGATTGTTTCTTCTTTATCTTGAAGTCCAAGGAAGATTTCTTCTGTGATGAATGGCATATATGGGTGAAGCATTTTAAGAATGTTTGTCATCACTGTTTTAAGTGTCCAAAGTGCTGCGTTTCTTGTTACATCTTCTTTATTGTAAAGACGTGGTTTTACCATTTCAATGTACCAGTCACAGAATTCTTCCCAAGCAAAGTCATAAAGTTTTTGAACTGCAATACCAAGCTCGTATTTATCCATATTTTCTGTTACATCTTTAGCAAGTGTATTTACTTTAGAGATAATCCATTTATCTGCTGGTGTAAGGTCATTCATATCTACTGTTAAGTTGATATCTTCACCTTCAAAATTCATCATGATGAAACGTGTTGCATTCCATAATTTGTTTCCAAAGTTACGGTTTGCTTCTACTCTTTCATAGTAGAAACGCATATCATTACCAGGTGCATTACCTGTTACAAGAGTCAATCTAAGTGCATCAGCACCATATTTTTCGATTACTTCAAGCGGATCTACACCATTACCAAGAGATTTACTCATTTTACGTCCATCTGCTGCACGAACAAGTCCGTGGAATAGAACATCTTTAAATGGAATTTCACCCATTTGTTCAATACCTGAGAATACCATACGGATTACCCAGAAGAATAAAATATCATATCCTGTTACAAGTACACTTGTTGGATAGAAGTGTGCAAGTTCTTCTGTTTTATTTGGCCAACCAAGTGTTGAGAATGGCCATAAAGCAGAACTGAACCATGTATCTAATGTATCTTCGTCTTGAACAAAGTTGCCTTTACCACATTTTGAACATGTGCATGGTTTTTCTTTACTAATGATGATTTCACCACAATCTTGGCAGTAGTATGCTGGAATTCTGTGTCCCCACCATAATTGACGAGAAATACACCAATCACGGATATTTTCTAACCAGTGGAAGTAAGTTTTTTCAAGGCGTTTTGGTACTAAGTTCATTTCACCATTTTTAACCGCTTCAATTGCAGGTTTAGCCATTTCTTCCATTTTTACAAACCATTGTGCTTTAATCATTGGTTCAATAACAGCTTTACAACGGTCATGTGTTCCTACATTGTGTGTATGTGGTTCTACTTTTACAAGGAATCCAGCTGCATCAAGATCTGCTACAAGTAATTTTCTTGCTTCATAACGATCCATACCTGCATATTTACCACAAAGGTCATTCATTGTACCATCATCGTTCATGACACAGATTTCTGGAAGATCATGACGTTTACCAACTTCAAAGTCGTTAGGGTCATGAGCAGGTGTAATTTTTACAACCCCTGTTCCAAATTCTTTATCTACATAATTGTCTGCTACGACTGGAATTTCTCTATCTACAAGTGGAATACGTACCATTTTACCAATAAGGTGCGCATAACGTTCATCTTCTGGATTAACAGCAATCGCAGTATCTCCAAGCATTGTTTCAGGACGTGTTGTTGCAAGTTGTACAAACTCATCTGATCCAACCACTGGATAACGAAGATGCCAGAAGTGTCCTTCTTTTTCTTCATGTTCTACCTCTGCATCTGAAATAGATGTACCACAAACTGGACACCAGTTGATGATTCTTGAACCACGGTAGATGTATCCTTTTTCATAAAGGCGAATAAATACTTCTTGTACGGCTTCTGAACATCCTTCATCCATTGTGAAACGTTCTCTGTCCCAGTCACAAGATGAACCAAGTTTTTTAAGTTGTTCTACAATACGTCCACCATATTGTTCTTTCCAATCCCATACATGTTCAAGGAATTTTTCTCTTCCTAAAGATTCTTTTGTAAGACCTTCTTTAGCAATTTTTTCAACAACTTTTACTTCTGTTGCAATACTTGCATGGTCTGTACCAGGGATCCATAAGGCATTGTAACCTTGCATACGTTTATAACGTGTTAAAATATCTTGAAGTGTGTTATCAAGTGCATGCCCCATGTGTAACTGTCCTGTAATGTTTGGTGGTGGCATTACGATTGTAAATGGCTTTTTACTTTTATCTACTTCTGCATGAAAATAACCTTTTTCCATCCATGTATGATACAGTCGTTCTTCAACTGTACTTGGGTCATAAACTTTTTCTAATTCTCTCAACTTTATTCCTCCTTATCATTAAACAACACCTTTACTATTTGTAAATTGGTATTGCCTCTATGCTCGATATAATTCTTTGTATACGCCTTAGAATAATCTCTTTAGCTTAGTACATTACCCATTGCTAAAAAAGCAAGACCTATAACAAATACTACACCTCCCGCTAATTTAACGGCAATGACTGCACCGCTTGTTAGCAGACGCATTTCTTTTTCATCCTCTGGGCTTAATTTTGTTTTCCCTCTGACGATACGTTTTGCAAAAAAGAAAATCATTAGGCCAATACATAATAATACAAATCCGATTAGCTCCATCGTCTTCTCCTTTTCTCAGGATGTACCTACATTGTTTCATTTGTCATTACAATAAGAAGCTATGAAAATCAAAAAAGCTGTTTCTTCCTTATCTAAGGACGAAACAGCTCGCGGTACCACCTTAATTCTCTATAATCAATTTTATTATAAAGCACTCTTAACAGCTTTAACGGGCTTACCCGCTCTTCTCTACTTCATTGTTCAAGAAAAGTGCTCCAAAGCTACCTTCTAGTGCTCTTTTTGTAAGAAGACTTTCAGCTTATAATCTTCTCTCTCTAAACTTAAGTGACACTATACTCCTCTTTATCATCGCTTATTTATTTTATTACTTTACATTTTATTAAGACGCAAGAATTTTGTCAAGTCTATTCTCCCCACGATAGGTTTGTAACCACTCATTAATTTCTATTTTAAACGCATCATCTAACGCCATAACAGAAAGTTCTTTCCATAATTCTTCTTCATAAAGGTTAAGTGCCTCCAGTTGTTCCTGTGTTTTTTCACGATCTTCTTCCAAACGCTTCATTTCATTAAGCATCTTTGGTTGTAAAATCCAATCTGCTAAATCTCCAATATCTTCCAATAAAATATCTTTTTGATGTAAAATCTTTAAAATATCTTCCTCAATCTCATTTAGCATATCATTCATCTGTAAATAAACACGCTCATTATTCTTATTTTTTAAATAACGATTATAATATAACTCTAATTTAGCTACGCTATCTACACCTAATTTATGATATTGAAATTCTAGGTACTGAGTTTGATGGAAAAAGCGAATTTTAGACTTATTCAAATATTTTACCGCTTTTTGTTGAAGAATACCATTATCCTTGATTTCCTTTTCTAATTTCTCTTTGATTAAAACAATCATTACAATGAAAAAAAGCATTAGTCCTACAATTCCACTTAAAACAAACCATATTTTCTCTCTTAAAATTTGCAATAAAACATAAGAAACTAGTAGACATACACCTAAGAACACACAAAAGGCATAACTCATTCCTTTTAAGATTTTATACCCACCAATGAGCGCTTCCCTTTCTTCTTCTAATTCACTTCTTTCTTCTTGCAAGTAGAAAATATGACTTTCCGTTTCTCTAAGACGTTTTTCCGCATCTTGCATTTCCTTAATTAAATCTGGAATTTCTTCTTCATATTGACTTAGGCGTAAAAGGGCAGCATTGGTACTAATGAGCCTTCCCTTTAAATTTTGCTTTTTCTCTTCAATATCCTTTGCTTTTTGAGCCAGTGCATTAATTTGTGTGACTGCCTCCGGGTCTAAGTTTTCATATTGTCTATGTGCTTCTTCTTTTATATTCAGTTCTTCTATGTAATGAGCTATGCGTTGCTTCTTTATTTCAACTTCTTCTAACTCTGAAAAAATCTCCTGTACACTACTAGGTACTAATGTTTCCACATTTTTTCTTTTAAATAGTGTTTTAAATAACTCTTTTATCCTACTCACATTTTCCCCTCTACTTCTCTCACTCTATTTTTATCATCCTACCATATTTTTTTGTAAATAAGAACCTATTTTCTTAAACTTCCTACAAATTTCATCTTTTTATCACATTCTATATAAAAAGCCCCCTACTACATCAGAGGGGACTTTTTATCACCATAATAATCAATTAAAATTCATTACCCATTACATCACCAAGTGTTACAGCTTCATCACCTGTTGACATATAAGCTTTCATTGAATCATCTACTTCTTCTGCCACTTGTTTAATAGAAAGACCAACTTTTTTAGCTTCCTTATCAAGTGTTACGATTTTAGCTTGAACTTTTTGACCAATTTCTAATGCATCTTCTACTTTATGCACTCTTTTTTCTGAGATTTGAGAGATGTGAATTAACCCTTCTACATTATCTGTAATTCTTGCAAAAGCACCATAAGCTGCAAAACGTGTTACTTCAACTGTTACAACTTGACCCATTTCAAGATTAGCAGCGTCTACAAGCCATGGATCTGTTGTCATATCTTTTAAGCTAAGTGCAATTTTACCTGTTTCTTTATCTACAGATAAAATCACAACATCCACTTTATCGCCTTCTTTAACTACATCTGAAGGATGTTTAATACGTACCCATGATAAATCATTATTGTGTACAAGACCTTCAACACCACCTAAGTCTACAAATGCACCATATGGCATTAATTTTGTAACTGTCCCCTGAAGTTTTTGACCTTCTTCAAGTGTTGCAACTTTAGCTGCTTTTGCTGCTTTTGCTGCCTGAACTGCTAAACGTTTACCAGATAAAACAAGTTTTCTATTTTTAGGTACAAATTCAATAATTTCTACTTGAATATCTTGACCTACAAATGCACTTAAATTATCTACAAAAGTATTTGTAAGTTGTGAACCTGGGATAAATGCTCTTAACCCTTTAAATGATGCCACCACACCACCTTTCACCACTTCTTTTACACGTACTGTGAAAGTTTTCTTTTCATTAAAAAGTGCTTCTACTTCATTAAGAACTTGTTGTTCTTCAGCTTTCTTTTTAGAAACTAGTACATTTCCTTCACCATCATCTACTTTTAAAACAGTGACTTCAAAAGTATCACCTTCTTTAATACTATTAGGGTCTACTTCATCAGCAGAAACTTCATTCCAAGGAATCATACCATCTGCTTGATAACCAATATTTACAATAATCCCTTGTTCATTAACTAATGCTACCGTAGCTGGTAAAACTTGTCCTCTATATATACGTGTCATCGATTTATCGACTTCTGCCATTAAATCGGCCATCGTAAGATTCTCTTCCATTACTACTTCCTCCTTCAATTATCAACATATGTTTTTTTTATTATACACATTTCGTCTTTAAAAATATAGTCTATTTACAAGTTTTCTTTATAAACCTGTAGTATTTTCATCTCATTATGATTTTTTCATCCCATATAAACTAGTACTTAAATGCTATTTATACTAGAAATTATTTTTAGTCACTAAAAAACCTAACGTCTAAATCTTTAAACATTAGGTTTCCTTCTTATTGCTTTGCAATACGTTCTGCTAATTCATTTAAATATTCCCATCTTTCCATTTGGAACATAAGTTCTTCTTCTTTTTGCTCTTTTTCCTTTGTCACTTCTTGCAATTTCACAAAGTCAGTTGCATATTTGACCATTTCTTGCTCTAATGTAGCAATCTCATTTTCTAGATTTTCAATGACCGTATCAATCTGCTCATACTCTTTTTGCTCTTTATAGCTAAATTTAAGCTTTGGCTGTTGTACTTTTTTTGGTGTAATTTCTTTTTCTCTTTTAACGGTTTCAACCACTGGCTTTTCATTTTCGAGGCGTAGTGCATAATCAGAGTAGTTGCCAGGAATATTTTGAATGACCCCATTTCCTTTATATACAAATAGTTTATCTACTACGCGATCTAAGAAATAACGGTCATGAGATACTGTAATAACAGGTCCATTAAATTCATCAATAAAGTTTTCAAGTACCTGCAATGTATAAATATCTAAATCATTAGTCGGCTCATCTAAGAAGAGGACATTTATATCTTGCATTAACACACCCAACAAATACAATCTACGACGTTCTCCGCCTGAAAGCTTTTCAATTGGTGTATATTGCAAAATTGGAGGGAATAAAAATCGCTCTAACATTTTACTAGCTGAAATCAAGCTACCGTCTGCTGTTTTGATAAATTCCCCTTGTTCTTTAACATAATCAATGACACGCATTTTCAAATCCATTTCAAGGTTTTCCTGAGTATAATACCCAATCTTAACGGTCTCACCCATTTCAATCGTTCCTGAATCCGGCTGAACTCTTCCTACAATCATATTGAGCAAGGTAGATTTACCCATCCCATTATTTCCTATAATCCCAATACGATCATCTCTTAAAACGGTATAAGTAAAATCATTTACTACACATTGACCTTCAAATGACTTGCTCACTTGATCTAGACCAATAATTTTCTTTCCTAAACGGCTTGTTCCTAGATTTAAATCTAGATTTTGTTTTTGCACACCTCCTAGACTATCCTCTAATTCATAGAAACGCTCTTTTCTTGCTTTTTGTTTCGTACGACGTGCTTCAACACCCTTACGCATCCACTCTAATTCTTGCTTATAAAGGCTTTGTTTCTTTTCACGCATACGTTCCTCAATGTTTTCACGTAAAGCCTTTTGTTCTAAATATGCTTCATAATTACCTGGATATTCATAAATTTTCCCTTGATCTAATTCTACAATTTGATTCGCCACACGTTCTAAGAAATAACGATCATGAGTGACCATAACCAGGCCACACTTCTTAACTTTTAGAAGTTCCTCTAAATAGGCAATTGTTTCGTTATCTAAGTGGTTTGTTGGCTCATCTAAAATTAATAAGTTACATGGTCTAATCAGAGCACCTGCTAGCGCAATCTTCTTACGCTGTCCACCAGATAACTCCCCTACTTTTTGATTAAAGTTTAAAAGACCTAACTTAGTTAAAATCGCTTTGGCTTCACTTTCTAATTGCCATGCCCCCTGTCTATCCATTTGCTCACTTAAGGTTAAAAGCTTACTTTGCAATGCTTCATCCTCTGCACGTTCCTCTAAGTCTGCCATAACTTGCTCGTACTCACGCAAAACCTTCATAAAAGGCGAAGTTCCCTTAAAGACTTGCTCTAAAACCGTAGAATTTTCATCAAAGTTTGGATTCTGTGGAAGATACTCTATAACAAGTTCATTAGATGTAATCACTTCTCCCTGATCAGGTGTTTCTAATCCCGCCATAATTTTAAGTAAACTACTTTTTCCTGTTCCATTAATCCCAATCATCCCTATTTTTTGGGAACTATCTACTGTTAAAGAAAGGTCATCAAAGATTACCTTTTCTCCGTACACTTTTTTAATTTGACTAAGTGATAGTAAAATCATTAAGCTTTCCTCTTTCTACTTTTGGTACCTTACTTGTACCTACACTATTTTTTGTACTTTGCCCTATCTTCATTAATCTGTAACAAATGTGCTACACAAGAGTTCCATCCCTTATGTAAGACAATCCCCACATAAGCGGCAAAGCTACCTCCTATTATTGTACCACAAATGAGATCCTCCATGGTATCTCTTAGACTTCCAAGTTGTGCATTAATTCCTAAAAAGGTATCTCCACTAAACTCAATAATTTCCCAAAGGACAGCACCTGCTGCACCTATAGCAAAAATAAATAAAATGATTAACCCTATTTTTTTATTTTTAAAAAGTAACTGCTCTTTATCTAGTGTCACAAGTAAAATAAGTCCTACATAACCTATCATAATACCTGATACTAAATGGAGCATCACATCCCACCAGCTAAAATAAGTATATGCACCTAAATAGGAGCCTAAAAATTGTGAACCAAATAAGAATAAATCTAAAAACAGACAGGCGCCTAAAGGAATAGTGACCTGTGTACTTTTTTTATAAAGTTCTGGTACAAAGCTTAAAACAAATCCTGCTAAAAGAACAGCTACATTTGTCCATTCTAATCTAAAGAGTTCAAATATACTAAACGCTACAAAAAGAATCCTTATGCCATTAATCATGATTTTTTGATATTTCATCATCCTACTTATTCCTTTCTACCCATTCAAGCTGTCATTTTACTGTATACACTTTTAATACTCTACTTCTATTCATCTAAGGTATTTTTTATAACAAGCTCTTATTTTATATAGTATAGTAAGGTTATCATAAAATTATAAATTTCAAATAAACGCCCTTAAATTTTAATCTTCTCCTTTTTCAATGATAATTGTATAAAAAATTTTCATTTACATATACTAGGACTACATCTAGTGTATAGATGTTCTGGCACCTTATGTAGATGCCCGTCATACTTCCATCATTTTTAAGAAATTGTATCACCCATCAGCCTTTCATCCATTCTTAACCATCTACAGGATGAGATGATTGTCTTACCCGAGCAAAAACGGCTTACATCCAGGCCGTTTTTGCTATGCTATAAAACTGTAACATAAAAAAGGTAGATGCCTATTTGGCATCTACCTTTTTTATGTTACTACTTATTTATTATTCTTTTTAAATGCTAAGAATTCATCATAAGTACCAAGACGATCAATTAAACCATCTTCAGTAATTTCAATGATACGGTTTGCAACTGTTTGAATAAATTGGTGGTCATGAGATGTAAAGAGTACATTTCCTTTAAACTCAATTAAACCATCATTGACTGCTGTAATAGACTCAAGGTCTAAGTGGTTTGTTGGTTGATCTAACATAATAACATTAGAACCAGAAAGCATCATACGAGAAAGCATACATCTTACTTTTTCTCCCCCTGATAATACTTTGGCTGGTTTTAATGAATCTTCTCCTGCGAAAAGCATACGACCCAAGAAACCTCTTAAGTAGCTTTCTGTTTGGTCTTCAGAGAATTGTCTTAGCCAATCAATAAGATTTAAATCACAGTTTTCGAAGAACTCTGTATTATCTTTAGGGAAATAAGATTGAGAAGTTGTAATTCCCCATTTGAATGAACCTTCATCTGGTTCTAATTCACCTGCTAAAATTTTAAATAATGTAGTCTGCGCGATTTCATTTTCACCAATGAAACAGATTTTATCATCTTTATTCACACGGAAGCTTACGTTATTTAATACTTTAACACCATCTACTGTTTTGCTTAATCCTTCAACTGTTAAGATTTCATTACCTACTTCACGATCTGGTGTAAATCTAACGAATGGATATTTTCTTGATGAAATTGGCATTTCTTCAAGTGTTAATTTATCTAATAATTTACGACGAGAAGTTGCTTGTTTTGCTTTAGATTTATTAGCAGAGAAACGTTGGATAAAGCTTTGAAGTTCTTTTACTTGATCTTCACGTTTTTTGTTTTGTGCTTTCATTAATGCTTGCATCATTTGACTTGATTCATACCAGAAGTCATAGTTCCCTACATACATTTTAATTTGACCAAAGTCAATATCTACTGTATGTGTACATACTGTATTTAAGAAGTGACGGTCATGGGATACAACGATTACTGTGCCTGGGAAATCTAATAAGAAATCTTCTAACCATTCAATAGAATCGATATCTAAGTGGTTAGTAGGCTCATCGAGAAGTAAGATTCCTGGTTGACCAAATAAAGCTTGTGCAAGAAGCACTTTAACTTTTTCGCCACCTTGAAGGTCTCTCATTAAAGCATAGTGAAGCTCTGTTCCAATCCCTAAACCTTGAAGAAGTTGTGCTGCTTCAGAATCTGCTTCCCAACCGTTCATTTCTGCAAATTCACCTTCAAGTTCTGCTGCTCTTTCACCATCAGCATCTGAGAAATCTTCTTTTGCATAAAGTGCATCTTTCTCTTGCATAATTTCAAATAAACGCGCATTTCCACGAATAACTGTCTCAAGAACAGGGCAATCATCATATTGATAGTGATCTTGTTTTAAAACAGACATACGAATATTTTTTGGAATTGCAATTTCACCTGTTGAGCTATCTAATTCACCAGATAAAATTTTAAGGAAAGTTGATTTTCCAGCACCGTTTGCCCCAATTACCCCATAACAATTTCCTGGAGTAAATTTAAGGTTAACATCTTTAAATAATGTACGTCCACCAAATTGGAGACTCATATTATTAACTGTAATCATAAATGTTATCATCCTTTATTTTTCAATGTTTTGACAAGATGTAGGCGCCTTATCGACACCAAACTGTTTTAAATTATACCATAAAGTGAAAGGCAATGTAAATGTTCTACCATTAAGTATCCTAATTCCCTATTTAAAAAACTTATACTATCTATTCATTTCCTTTTTTTCTAAAAGTTAAACCTTTATTCATCTCTTTATCTCCCTTTTCTCTCCCTCTTTCTTCTAAAGTTTAATCTACTTAAACTAAAATACCCTTCTTACTTGAAAAACAAGCAAGGAGGGTATTAAAAGATTCATCTTATTTATTTTTTAATTTACTCATATCAAATTCTGGGTTAAATGCGTAGAAATTCCTAGAATCTAAATCATCTTGAACCATACGTAAACTTTCACCAAAACGTTGATAATGAACTAGTTCTCTTTCTCTTAAAAATCTAAGTGGGTCACATACATCTGGATCCTTAATAAGTCTTAGTAGATTATCATAAGTTGTTCTTGCTTTTTGTTCGGCTGCCATATCTTCATGTAAATCAGTAATAGCATCTCCTTTAGATTGGAAATAAGTTGCTGTAAATGGTGTCCCAGCAGCTGCTACTGGATATAATCCTGTTGTGTGGTCAATATAATAAGGTGCAAATCCACTCTTTTCAATTTGTTCAGGCGTTAAATCTCTCGTTAATTGATGGACGATAGCACAAATCATCTCCATATGTGCCATTTCTTCTGTTCCAATATCAGTTAGTACACCAGCCACCTTGCGGTTATACATAGAATAACGTTGTGATAAATAGCGTTGTGAAGCAGCAAGTTCTCCATCTGGACCACCAAATAGTAATGTGTGATATTAAGTAAGAATAAAGCGTGTAGCTATTGATTTCATTAGCTTACACGCTTATTTTTTATTTAATCTCTAAATCACTTTCATACGCTGCATATCTATCTGAGTAACATATAGCTTATTTTATAGGTTTAGGTAGTGAAGTTATAAACTTGCCATATCCATCATTGCATTTAATAAGATTGATTGCGTGCCACCTCTTAAGATTGAGTAAATCTTCTTCTGTATATGGGTACAATTCGCTTTTAAGTTCTTTATAGTTATCCTTATCACTTCCTGAGATTATTGTATAACTAGCATTAGCACTCTTTAACTCGTTTCTTATCCCACCTATTTGACCTAGATAATGGCAACTGATAATAGGTTTTGCCCAAAACTTAGCTATCTGTGATAATTTACTTCTAAGAAACTCTTGGCAATTCTCTACTTGGTAGAGTTCATCAAAGTAAATATTAACCTTAACTGCTTCATCTTCTGATATATCCATCTTCCTACGCTGTAACGCTCCCCAAATCTTAGTAAGCCAATAAGTAGCATAAACGTCTTTCTCTTCTTCTGTAGCAAACATACCTTCTGGCATCTTAATTAGTATCAACCTAGCTTTTTGCATTTCATTAACTAGGTTAATGTTATTACTGCAATCCTTCTGCAACATCATTTCCATGTATGGATTTTGCTCTAACTTATTAACCCTATTTAATATCCCTTGAACCGCATTAAGCTTAGTACCTATTACTACTCCGTTTTTAACCTCATTTAGCTCATTCAAGTATCTTATGTATTTAGCAAGATTAGTTTGTTGATTAATTGGTACCATGCCAATATACTTTTCTCTTAGTTCGTGATCCTGTAATATCTCAAATACATCTTTAACAGGTCCGTTATTGATAGCAACAATCAAACTAGCAGCACCTAAGTATCTCTCCATTCTTGCCCTTAAGTCCTCATCACCACCTTGCAAGCTATTAATTAATGTTAGTAACTGCATACCTTGTTGTTTGGCGCTCTTATAGTGCTTAAATTCATCATTTTCAGTAGTATATAGTTCATTGTAGCCTAAGCCTTGCAACTTATTAAAATCGTCACAATTAATTTCCAAAATATCAACTTTGCCTTTAAGTGAAGCCTTTAAATCTTCGCTTAACTCACACTTTCCACACCAATCTAAAACCACATTACATTCTCTTTCCTTACTGCTATCATAACATGTATTAGAGATTAATGTTGTTTTACCTGCTCTAGTAGGACCTATTAAGCACCAGGTAAGATATTGATAACTTTTATCTGTACTGATATAAGCTTTAGTGATTGTATCTTTACACTTACTTTCGCCAATGCACATTATCCCTTGCTGTAAGTCTTTAGGTACATCTGTTTCAATTACATTATTATGGCTGATATGATGTTCTTCTAATAGTTCTCTCCCAGGCAACTGCAATAAGTTCTGACATTCATTAGTGCTAAATTTATTAGTAGGTATTCCTTTAAGTTTGTACTCTAGTGCATTTATTTTAGGTCTAAAGCACTGCTCATAAGTAAGTCTGTTATCTCCCTTGATTTCTTCAAATCCTTCACATATGTTTTTAATATTAGCCATTGCCCTATTCTCATTCATACTGTGGCTAATGACTGCTATCTGAGTCTTAACTATAACATCATTGCGCTTGCTTTTAGTATCACTGCTAATAGTATTTATGTTCTCTTTAAATGCACTTACAAAATCTTTAAATACATTATCTTCACCTTTAAAAATGCTATCCATAACTTTGTCTGCGAAATCTGCTACTGCAAATAAAACTTTAAATATTACTGAGAAACCTGTTAACTCCCTTTTAATCGGTTCCCCTTTAATAAATTTAGTAGTAATTCTATCACATGAAGACTTCCATCCATACTGTGAGCATGGCATAAGATTATACATAATAAGCACACGATCATCATCTTCCATAATGTCTATCGTACTCAAAATACTATTGAGTGGGTAGTTGCTCTTTTTATCTACATCTAGACTTAACTGGTCTTTGTTTTCGTAGCCTAATGAGTACACTAATCCTTTTGGTATGGTTGGCATATCTATTAATTCAACCTTGCATTTATTCCAGGTATTTATGATACGCTCCTTAGCCAGTGTTATGTACTGGCTAGGAACCACAAAGTAAAAGCTAACATCTGTTTTTCGTATGTCTATCATGTAACTGCATTTTAAAGGTGACTTCACTACAAACTTACGTTCATGCCACTTTATAGACTGCTTAATGTTAATGTACATATTGGCTACCATTTTAGCCAATGCACTACTGTTATAGTTTCTAGTACTAGAATGTGGAATGATTTTAAGACATTCATAAGTAGGATTGATAACTTCATAATACTTGCTTAATGGCATTGATTTCATCACATGAACACCACCTTTACAATTTGCAATCCTACAAATATTAATGCACATACAATAGTTGTTTTCTTTCCCTTCTCAACACCACAAATCCATAATATAACACCTACTGCACATCCAAATATTAACCCCCATTCTGCAAGCATCATTGTTTTTGATGTAATTTCATAAACCCATAATTTAAAAGGATTAACTATCGCATTATTTATTGCTTTTTCGATTGTGCTCTGCAAAAAATTATTAGATGAAGTTGTAACTGGTGGTATATAAGATATTTGCATAAGTAACCCCCTATTCCATATTAAATAAATCGCCAACCAACTCGAAAAACCAAGGTAAGCCATTTAACAAACCAAATAATGCTGCATACTTAAAAGCTACTGCAAACAGCCCTGCTATGTCTTGTTTCTTGAAATTTTTAATAATATCAACTGCTGCTGCTATAATTGCAATCCAATAACCAACTGTCTGTATAATGTCTAAAATCTGAGTACCTTTTTTATCTAAATTGCCTTTCCATTTTTCCAAGTTTAAGTCTTTTGCATAGAGATTAACTTGTGATACTGCAATCGTGATCATGCAAGCTGCTATTCTTAGTTGAACCTTTTCATCTTTAAACTTAGCCAACTCTCTTTTCATTTGTGACTTTAAAAAATTATTTCTTGAATATTTTTCTTTTGGTGGAATGTAACATATCTGCATAATAAATCCCCCTTTAGGTAATACTAAAATAAAATTAAAACTAGGAGCTGATATAATGTTTACTTTTACTTGTGGTTACGTTTTTTGTTATGCTGTTCTTTATGCTGCTTATACTTTTTTATAAAATATCGCATTGTACAAGCAAAACACGCATATTTAAAAAATCAAAATCATACGCTAGGAGTGTAGTGAGCGAGGAAGCCACTGAACCGGAGCAAGCACACACCTGCAACGTGGGTAAGTATACCCATCAATCAAAGCCTATTTAGGCTTATTTTTTTGTCTATTATCTATATTGGATTACAAATTTAGTATTTCATCTATTACAGAACTATCTAAATTTACATTAAACGTATTAGTAGATGAATTCCTTACTATTTCCTGCAACATAGACTTTAACTCCTCTATGTTGCTTTTTTGTGCCCCTTCTCTTAAAAGCATATCTTCCACGTACCTACTTCTTTTTTGTTTTGGTATATCTAACCATTTCTCCAAAGCTACTGGATCCGTAATACTTATACAGAATTGCATTTTCTCACCCCTACCTCATACAATCCTCTAGCTGTATCAAACACACTACCTATATAACAATTAGTAAATTCGCTTTTTAGTTGTATTTCTACGTCTATGGAACCACCACCAGTAAAAAGAAATTGATTTAGTGATAAGTTATAACCTCTCTGCTTTAATTCATTCCTAAGACGATTTATGAAGCTTACGTAATGCTTTGTGATTATTTCATTTTGCTCTTCTGTTGGATGCTTTAGAATGTGATTTAATTCATATTCTTTTAAGTGATAATTAAAAGTTTTATTTAGATCATGCGCTATCTTTGCATTTATACTGTATACTCCCAAATCAAAATCATCTTCACTTCCTGTTACTAGATGTAATTTATCAAATTGCAAAGCATTTATGTTATAGCCCCCTATATCGATAACGCTTACAATGTTATTCTTAAATGTTTCACTATGAGTCAATATACCCGCTGCACCTTCCATATAGACTATTACTTCTTTAATATTAAATCTGTCTTTTCCTTTTTCCGTTTCTACTTCATAGTTGCCTTTTAATGATTCCCCATACTTCTCTCTAATGCTTTTATTTTTAAATTGGTTAATTGGTAGGCAAGTTACGAGGCATATATCATATTCAGTATGCAAGATTGATAGTGCATATAAAGTGCAAAGCGTATGAGCTATACTATTATGCTTTAAATTGTCTATATCTATTTCTCCTTCTCCTACCTCATACTTAACACCATTAGCAAATATATACTTTGTAGCATCTATATTCTTTTGTATTTTTGTCCTAAAGACTATCTCTCGAGATTTACTCTTTGCTTTGGTAGAGTAATTACCACTATTAACTGCTATTACTTCCATGACATCACCCTTATATAAGATTTATATAACCTTAAAAAGTTTTTTAGAAAACTTATATAAGATTTATATAATTCATCTATATGTAACTTTTAATTCGTATATGCGAATTATTTTTGCTTTTTTAAGAACTTTTAATATAATTCTATATAGGGAGGTTAAGCATGGTTGATTATACTGGTTTAAGAATATTACTAGCTAAAAATGGACTAAAGTTTAAATTCCTAAAAGATGAACTACATATTCATCCCACTGTAATAGCTAAAATTAATAAAAATGAATATGTTAGTTTAGAGATACTAGAACGAATCTGCTTACACTTTGATTGTCAACTAACTGATATTTGCACAATAAAAAAAGACCGGACATAATTTGTCCGGTTTATTTTATCGAGTAAAATACTTTATAAGTTAACTACCTCACTACCTTTAGTTTTATTAAATTCCTTGATAACACTTATAGAATTAAAAGATGGAGTATATTCAAAACTAATATATTTTAGCTCATCTTCATCTTTATACGAAATAGTAAAGTAATTAATAAGTTTGCTTGATTTCTTCTTCTTTGATCTACCACCAACTATTGCTCCTAATGGCCCAAATAATATAGCTCCACCTACTGCTCCACCTACACTACTAACATAATGCTCCTGTATTTCTTTGTCTGTAGTAGAAGAAATATCTGTAATTTTATCGTGGCTTAGGTTGAATTTATGATTACCACTTGTAATTGTAATATCACAATCTTTAAATGTAATTTTGCATAATGATTTTGCAGGTATCGGCAACCCCACCTCATGTTTACATATGATTAAGCGTTCTGAATTATTTGGGTTACTAACTGTCTTAGCCCCTTTAACTAATGCACAAATTAAAAATATTGCTATTCCAATAAGTAATAGTAATAAAATAACAGCTTCCACAATATCCCCACCTTTTTATCTTTTGTCTTATATTTTAGACTATTCTAATAATTTATTCAACCTAACAATTAACTTATCTATATTTTTCTGAGTCATATTTCTATGTTTAATTTCCCACTTTATCTTTATAAGCCTAAATATACGCATATTAAAAGACCACGCTCCTTATCTAGAGCATGGTCACATAATTTTTAATCTTATTCAAATGTTAATTTTAAATAGCAAAATAGACTGGATTGCTCCAGCCTAAAACTATGTTTTTATTCATATATGAGTCACATAAACTGTAATGTTAACAGTATCTTCTTACTAAAAAACTTTCTTTATGTATATATATTTAACAATGTAAACTTTATCTGTAGAAAATCCCCATGGAAAATGGGTTATCCTTAAAGTAGTTGGTATATTGACATAACCATTAACTTTATTTAATAAATTAGATATTCCCTGTGTAGCATTTCCTATTTTAAATCCAAAACAGCTTTCCTCTACCTTGGAATAATCTCCACTACACATAGCTTTGTGTACATTGGCTAACCCAGTAGTAGAGTTAGGATTATCCCTTGTAAACTCAGCATAGTCAGTGAACAATATAACGTTTCCACCATCTTTCACCAAATCAAGGAGTAAATTGTTATATGCATCATAAATCTTGTTTTCTATATACATATACTCTTTTATCAAATCTTTTAATATTTTTTCATTCTTAATATATGAATCCAACTTACATGAAGATAATACTACTCTTCCAATCTGAGTATAGACAGCTGAAGAAATAACTGTGTCAAATTTTTTATAATATACACTCATATCTGAGCAAGGTTTTATTTCACTTCCTTTTTTGATAAAGTACTTCTTAAGACGCTTAAATTTTGTACTATCAGATGTGTCAGTGCTTCCTACTATATCCATCATATCTTCAAAGAAATTTATTTGTGCGAAATTTATAAAGTTTATATCGCCTACCTTTATAATCTTGCAGTTTTGATTAATATTATATTTTTGCGTTCCTCGGTCCAAAGCTTTACTATCAATATCAAATAAATATATTTCAGAGTATATATTTGATAATTTTTCTAAGTCAATATCATCACAGTTTCCTGCGCCTAAAACTGCAACGCAACTATTTTGTGGCACTTTCCCACAAGTTTCTTCAATCCATTTTGCATTAGCTGCTCTATAATTCTCCCACAATTTAAATCTCTCAGTTAATGATTGATTATTACATAATGTATTATACTCTTTTACTGGATTTATTTTATTTTCCATTCATTTTCTCTCCATCCCATACTAACAACTATTGTATCATGTTACAAACTACTATTTTATACCACATCTAGTATTTGTGCTTCATTTTCAATAAACTTACACAAATTATCAATATCATGTTTTTTATCTATATCGAGTATATCCACATTTTCATACTTCTTATTTAAATATTTCAATAAGTTATAAGTAGCAATATCAGTGATAATATCAGTCTTCTTATATAATAAGTGTATATGTGATTTCTTAATTTCATCGTTCTGTAACATTAATTCTATTTTAGAAAACCACTCAATATTTTTACTTTGTTGAGAAACATTAGGTATGGCTTGCATATAGTTCCATCTACCATTTTTAAATGTAAAATCTACTTTTATTTGAATATCTTCTAGATCATCTATAGGCTTAATTATTTTATCAGTAATAATACGACTCTTTAATTTTTCATTAGATTCAATTATGTGTTTCATATATTTTTTAACTGTTGCAACATTTGTTTTTCCAAAGGGAACATTTGTCTCTCCAATATATCTAGCTAGTATTGTATCAAATATTTTCTTAGGACTTTTTGTGTATGCTATTGCTGGCTGAGACAATCTTAATCTTTTACCTTCAAAATATTTATATAGTATGTCTATAAACTTTTCATCATAACATGATGCAATATATACCTCCCCTACTACACCACTTATATCATCTTTTGTCTTCTTTAGGTAGTACTCTATGCTTTCCTTGTCTGTTTTGTATATATCATATTCAACCGAGTTATCTAATACTGCTTTTAATTTAGGTGATTTTTCATCTAGCAAGAAGCTTATTGTACTATTATCTGAGTGGTTATAAAGAATCAAACCAATATTAATAATCTCACCCCTTAAAGCATCTGGTGAGTATCTTATTATACTGTATGAGACTTTTGATTTTGATTGTTCCATTTCAAAACTCCTCCCTTATAGTTTACAAACACTTCTCTTACAACAAGATTTTGTATAACATCCTTTACTACATGCTTATGTTTTAGCAAGAAATTTGTGTAATAGGCTATTTGCAAATCTTTGTTAATATACCATTCATTTGGTATGTTATTCATCCATAATTCTATCATACTTTCATCTATAGAAGTAATTTTTTGTACAATTTCATTAAATGGATTGTTGTTTATATCTGTTAAATCCACATATTCTTGAAGTGCATTAAACATTACTCCAGGAATGTATTTAAGTATTTCCATAGAATATTGGTTTATATACATAGATGTGGCATTTACTAAATTCAAACAATTTATTTTATCCATATTCCACACTGGACCCCAAAAAGCATGCCCGTGGTCTATTGCATACATCATTCTTGGTTCTTCTCTATTAACAAGTATATTACCTTGATTTCTATACCTGTCGAAATTTGCTATAAAAATATCAAATGCAAGTATCTTAGATATGTCACTTTTATTTGCTATCCCTTCAAAAAAGGCTTTCCATGTATTTTTTCTATATGGTTTTCTCATACTTGCTAGTTCTAGGTAATTTGATTCTAAGTTATTTTCTACATATTTTAATCTTTCTGTAGCAAAATATTTACCTTTTTCAAACTTATATGCAAACCTCACTTTAGGATCATTCTCTACTAGCAGTTCATCAACAAATGCAATTACAGCTTCTGGCATTGGAACATCAAGATAGCAACCAATTTGATATGCCAATAATTCATTTACAAACATACAATCAAAAATAACTGTTTTACCATTATCAGTAACTTTTTGATTCTTTAATATATATTCGTCTTGATCATCACCTAATATTAATACTGGTCTACTAACTCCCATTTCCATAGAATCTAAAAATGTTTCTACTTCTATCTCTCGCATATATATACCCCCATTACGTGTTTTATGCTATAATAGAGGTACAATAACATATTATAGCAAAGAACCTGTTTAATAGACGGCAAATCTTACAGGTTCTTTTTATTTTACTATTTTATTCTAAATATTTCTACTATTACTTTATTTATATTAAACAAATCCGTCTTTTAGGCAAAAAAATAAAAGGTAGAGCCTAAGCCCTACCCTAATGTCTTGCTGTATTTAATTAAAAGTGATCTAACATGATTTGCGTTATATTTCCCTGTAAGCCATAATTCTTTTTGACCTATTACTTGTAAGGATACAAGTTTATCTAATCCACCAAGCTTAGTTAATAAAGCTTGTACATTGTTTAATTTGATTAGGTCTAAGCGTTTCCACTGATTAATATTAAGATTAATGCCTGATAAGATAATCTTGCGACACGCTTCATACAGCTCAGTATCTTCTTTGGATGGGTTCATAGCAACTTTTACATCTAGCTTTAATTTCTTCCACGCATCTAAATGCTGCACATAATATAAAGGACATTGCTTTTTAGTTACATCATAGTGTCTGATAAGTGCTACTTCTGGATCTAGATTATATCTTTTGCAAATATCTACACACAACTCAATAAGACTATTGTATGTCATTTGGTTAAACTCTCCATTCCAGTCAGGATGGCAATTTTCAATACCTATTGAGTAGCTATTAGCCTGGTTAGCATGATAAGCAACCTCATTTTCAGGCACACATTGAATAATCTCACCTTGAAGCCCTACAATATAATGACTGCTAGCGTATGTCTTTTTATCTTTAAGGCTTTCAAAATAGTTACGATTTGCAATAGCTGTAGAGCTTGCATTACCTACCCAATGAATAACAATATTAGTTATCTTACCTATTTTGGTTCCTGGCCTTGAATATGGGTTAGTCGTTAATAGAGCTTGTTGTATCTGCATTTTTATCACCTTCTTCCACACGTTTAGCATCTACAAACCCCTCAGATAACATATAAGCAATTAATGCACCACCACTTGTGATTATGGCTGTAACTTGCTCTATAGTTAAATCAGGTACATTAAAGACTATTAAAATAGGTGTAACAAACCCTACTACTGCTGCCCAAAACTTTCTACTACTAAGTTTCTGTTTCCAATTCACTTTCATTTTCCCTTGCCCCCTTACTAATATTTTCCTTCTTAGCTTTATCTAAATAAAAACTTATAACAATACCAGTCTCTGCAAATACACTTGGAATAAGGTAAGCAAGTGGACTAGTATCCTTAGTAACCCACATTAAAATCATTGCAAAAATAGTGACTATAATGCAAAAACTAAGCACTATAGCCACTACTCTTTTACTGTATTCTATTTTCTTTTTAGGTTTGCTTACCCATTTTAGGGCCATTTACTCACGCTCCTTAAAAACCGACTTTTCTAAAGCTTTTACACGTTGTCGCAACTCACCTATGTTAATATCATCTATCTTAATAGACAATTCATTAACTTTGTTAGAAAGCGTGTCTAGAGATGCCTTAAGTACACCATCCTCATACCCTCGTTTTCTTTGTCCTTGCATCTGTCCAAAAATAAAACCAAGCATTGCTATTCCTAAACTGATAACCCAATAAGCATTTTGCATCACTTTCCCCTTCCTTAGATTAGGACATAAAAAATACAGCCTATTAAAGCTGTTCTCCATGCCCTATATTTTTATTTAAATAGTTTACTAAGATTGTTCTTTATCTGTTGTAGCATCTGTAGTAGTTTCTCCATCATTGCTATTCCCCCTATCTATGATTTGCTTAGTACTTTCTTTAATCTGCTGTAGTTTCTGTAGTAGTGCTGCTTTGTCCATCTTCTGTACCTCCTAACATAAATTCTAAAATACTTGCTAATTCATATACATTCTCTGCTAAAATAGCCTTTTCTTCTTCTAACTTTACGATACGTTCCTCTGCTGTTGGCTCTGGACAAATATCAATTTGTTCTTGCTGGATAAGCCAAAATCTATATTGTTCTTCTGTAGCTAGACCATTTTTATATAGCACTTCTGTGTTTGGCGTGTAAATAACGCCATCTTTAATAGTACAATATGGCCACCACGCTTCTGGTATGTTTGCTTGCTGCAATAATCCTTCCATTTAAAACACCTCCTAACTAAATGCATCTAACGTAGTATATTTAAAACTAGCAATAGTGTAGTCACCTATATTAGCTGTTGACCAAGAATGTATCTTAACACTACCATCTAGATCCAAAACTATACTTGCATTATCTGATGTACCCAAATAGGTAATAGCTAATATATTTTTTACAGTGACTGGCTTATATTTAAAAACCGTTATAGGTAAACTTAAATCACTTGCACCAGTCTTTAGTATTTCTAAATATACATTTACTTCATTTCCGACTCTAACACATCTAGTTCCTCCCCAAATATTGTTAAACCCATTTAAATATGTTATAGGAATTACTTCTATTTTATTTAAAACATTGATTTGTTCTGCTGTCGCCTTATCATTTTCTAGTAATTCTTTAAACTTACCATTCATAAAGTCTGGCGTAGTTTCAATGTGAGCATCATATGTAGCATCATTACCCAAAATAGGCGTAAGTGTTTTATAAGGTAATTCAAAAACCATTTTATCACGTCCCTTCTAATAGATTCCAATACATACATCATTAATAAAATAGGCTCTATCACCTATTTGTGGCGTATATCCTGTTTTCGGATACTTATAAGGCTTTTCTGTACTGTCTCCACTATCGAATTGTACTGTAATTGTTTGGTTTATAGTGTTAACAGTAAGTACTTTTGCCCACAATCCGTTTTCTTTATTATTCATCTAAATTAACCACCCTCCTCAACGTGTGTTTCATTAATGCGCCTGCTACAAGATTCATAGACCAGCTCGTTTCTGTGTACTTATTATCTATTTCTCCCATTTTTACCTCTATGCAATTTAAATAGCCATGTTTAGGGTTTATAGCTGTTTCTATTTGCAAATGGCTGTAAATACTTCTTGAGTCTGCTGCATCTCTTTTACATTTTGCATATAAAGTAGCATAATCAGCAACATCACTAACTTCTTCAATGCTTGGGTTAGGGTCTCTTCCATCAATAGTAACTGGGTTATTTAAATCTGCTTGAAGTGGATATACTGCTACAATAGGTGGGTCTATATTAACATCGTTTGTATGCTTCATGAAAATATTAGGTATATCAAAAGCATCTAAATCTTCTTCTACATCAGGACTTATTAATCTGCATACGCTACTATCGTCTGTACGTTTCGGGTCGCCTTCTATGTAATAAATTTCTGTTTCACGATTTTCAGGTAAAACATAAGGTGTACTAGTAAATACACCTGAATCATCTACTGTTAAAGAATTGTAGTTAAGTATATCGAATAGTTCATTTATGATATCAAGTTTTGCAGTACCCCTCTGAGCTGTATATGATGTATTAAGTGTTTTATCAGTTTGAACTATATTATATGGATTTGTATCTAATAAATTAACGATAGCTGTATAAATATTAGCTCCTGCAGGTAAATAATAAGGTGTAAGTACTTTCGCTTTATCTAATATTTTTAACTTAGAATAGCAAGTCAATGTTCGAGTTTTTACTCCTTTTCTTGTTTCACTTCCAGTAGTACTAATTAAATAAATACCCTTGTTGTACTTAATTCCATCTATTTCGATTTCTAGCTTAATTCTATCATTAAGATAATCAATATTGAGGTATTTACTATCTACAATCTTCATTGTAAGAGAGCTTTTTAACCTTCCTAATGACGTATAATTGAGTTCGCCACTAATCACATTGAAAAGCTCATTTGTCTCACCTATTCCTGTTGCCTTTGGCTGGTCGCACTGATCTAATAAATAATAATGAAATTTTTCTATTATCACTATTACTCACCTCCGTAAATATGAGTTCCAACAAACTTCCAACCACCATTCCAAGAAATAAGTTCAATATTATCACCACTATATACATCTTCCTCAGTGAATTGGCTTTGAGAAAATTCAAGTAAAATTGTAATATCATTTACATCATCTTCAGTAAAATCCGGACTATTAGTAATATTGCCAAACCACTTATGCCCTTTATTATCTTTATAAAGCAATAATTTGGCTTTCATAAGTTGTACAAGTCTTGCTATATCCTCTTGATTATCTGTTTTAAAACTTAGCGTACAAGTCCAATAAAGTACACCATCTCCAAAATTAGTAGGTGCATCTGATCCGGCAAATAAATTAGAAGTAATACTTTGATTAATTTTAGGTTTAGGATTTTCACCAGTAGTAAATCTTAAAAAGTTAGTATTATCTTGTATATCATAGAAATTAAAACCGGTGACTGTTGTTGTTCCTATAATAATTTCACTTTCACTAATGCCACCGCTTTGTCCTATGTTTCTAGCTTTATACTCATAATTTGTATTACCTGCTACATAGAAATCTGACCATATATCAGTAGCATTTAATTTATAAGCCATACGTTTCCACACTCCACCAGATTCACGTTTCCAAATTTCAGTATTTTTGTATTCACTACTATTGGTGATATCTGTAATTACAGTTATAATGATACTTCCTGTTGTGATATCTGAAATAGCCTGTATAGTCGGTGGCGGTGGTACATTAAATGTTACTTGAAATTCTCCTGTTGATTCTGCTGACCATAAACCATACTTATTTTTAACTTTTACTGATATTGTGTAATTACCACTGTTTTCAAGTGCTGTTGTCACTAGATAATACTTATTTGTACTTATTATTTCTTCAGTTTCTTCTATAGTTGTTAATTGCCTTTTTATAGTTACTTTATAAGTAACTTGTTCATTGCTTTGCCATGACAGTGTTGGTGTGGCCGTATTATAAACACTTTTAATATTTAATATTGGTGTACTTGGAGTTCCATACGCAGTAAAGCCTTGACTAGATGTTGCTGTATTACTGTAATAAGTATTAGAAAATGTAACTGTTAATTTTACTGTCTTATATCCTTTTCCGATTGTACCTTTAGGTATAGTTACACTCTTTTGAGTAGTCCCTGTATAAATATTTCCATCCACTTCAAGACTAAAGCTAGTTTGATTACTAGATACCCAAGAAATAGTGAACGCTTCATCAACATTAATAGTTGAGTTTGGTAACTCTAATAAGCTTATACTTGCTTGTGTATAGCTTAAATTTACTGTTTGTTCTGTACTTCCACCATTCCATGTATTAGAATAAGTAAGTTTAAAAATTGTATTGCCACCAACATTAAATTTTCCAACATTGAAAGTAGCTGATATATTACCAGTACCTATTTTTGTAGCTTTTACAACTCCATTTTGTATGGCTTGTATTGACCAATTATATACATTTTCTTGTTTAGCTGTACAAGTAATAGTGTTATCTATACTTGTTCCACTTACAGTAAAATCACTTACACTAGCAACAGGTGCATTCATTGTAATTTCTTTTTTAACTTCTGTAGACACACTATTAGTAGCAACAAGTTTGAAAGTAATACTGCCTTCTTGTAATTCACCTACATTAAATGTACAACTAGTTTCCGTTGTGCCTTGTCTTATAGCTATAACATTCCCATTTTTGATTGCTTGCAATATCCAAGATGTAGTATCTGCCTGCTCCCATTCTACTGTTGTAGGCGAGTCTAGACTTGTTCCTGTAACAGTAAAATTAGTAACGTCAGGAGTATATTCTGTGTATTCAAGATACACATCTGAAACATTTATAATTTGGTATAAATTTCCGCAACCAAACATAAGACCATACTTAGAAACACTATTCATACTAAATCGACTTGTAACACTACCATTTTCTATAGTTCTATATGTTTTATATACACTTTGTGGTTGCGTGCTATAATTTATATCGGTAGACCAATCTGAAAGGACATTATATACAGACAATTCAGACCTTTCTAGCGTTTGACCAAGTGCTGAATATCTTGCGTATGTTGTTTCAACGACAAGTTTTAAATCTGAAGCACTGTAGTCTTTATCAAATTTTACATACCCATTCGCCATAAAACTCATGCTAGTATCTAGTGGATAGCTACCTAGTTTTAATGGATATCCTCCACTAAAATAACTTTTTTCAGCATCTACCCAGCCTGCAAGTATAGGTTCTATTTTTACAACCTTGCTAGACATATTATTCACTCACCTCTTTTCTATATTCTAGATAATCTTAATTGCTTATCAGGCAAATTACTTATTGTACTTTTAACGTCACCAATCTCATAAATTAACGTTTTCAAAAGATTATTTATTTCACTCATGTCTGTGCCTTTACTATCTCTAGATGTTCGAGATGCGTCCTTTACTCTTGTACCACGTTGCAAGAATGTTTCTGTTGCATTACCTTCATTAACTTCATACCATCCATCCTCTTTAACATAATTAGTACCACTTTTATATCCTTTTTTGCTTTTAGCACTATTTACAGATTTAGTTGCAGATTTCATAACGTTTTCACAACTTTCAGTAGCATTAGATATTCCCCTTTCAGCATTACTACCACTTAATAATGCCACCATTGCAACGACTAAAGCGATAGCCCCAGCTATTGCTAGAATTATTGGTAATGAAATACCTCCTGCTAATCCTATAGCACTAAGCCCTGCTGCTGCAATTCCACCACTTGCTCCTAATGCTGCCATTGCTCCAGAAACAAGAGTTAATACTTTTGTTATACTTGCAAAAGCTACTACAGCTAATGTAACTGGCGCAGGTATGGCTGCAATAAAATCAACTATTTTTGCTATCACTTCTATAATAGGGGCCATAGATTCACCTAAGTCCACCGCTGAGTTTTTTAGTCTTTCTATGGACTCACGCCATTTATTGCTTGTTGTTTCTTCTACGTTTTGTAATGAATTATCTAGCATACCAGCACTTTCATCTAAACTAGCTAATACATCTTTAAAATCTTTACCACCATTAGCTGCTAATACTGTAGCACCTGTCCATGCTCTTACATTTCCAAAAAGAGTAGCCATTGCTTCAGCATCACCATCACATGCCCTTACAATATCATCCATTACACCGGCCAATCCTTTACTTTCAACTGCTGCTGCATTAAATTTAATCCCTAGTTCAGCAGCCTTAGTCGCTGCTTGTGAACTTGGACTAGCTAGTGCCGATATAATACCTTTTAAGTTAGTTAAAGCTGTGGCTGAGTCAATACCTTTTGCTGTTTGTAATACTAACGCTGCGTTAATCTCTTCTAAACTAACACCAACTTGACTGCCTAATGCTGTTAAACCACCAATTTCCGTATTGTAGTCTTCCCATGAAACTTTTGCCAATTTTTGAGTATTAATAAGTTGATCATAGATACCAGGTATTTCCTCAATAGAATATCCGTAAGAGTTCATTAAAGATGTAGATAAGTCAACTACTGTATTTAACTCAGTAAAAGTTGCTTTACTAAATCTTGAAGCTTCATTTAAAAAGCTAAATAAATCTTGTGTGGCAACATTACTAGATAATGCTGACTCTGCCGCCTTTGCCATTGCTGCATCTGCAATCCCATATGAATTAGCAAGCTCTTTTACACCTTGATTCAATTGCTCATAGCTCATGACATTTTCATCCATTAAGTTCCTAGCTTGTACTAATTCTTGCTCATAACTCATATAAGCTTTCGTTGTTCCACCCACAAAAGCCACTACAGCAGCTGTTGTTGCTAGTAAATCAGTTTTTAATTTTCCCAAATCAACACCAGCACGTTCTGCTCCAAGTCTAAAGTTTTCTAACTCTAGTTTCGCTTGCCCAAATAATGTTTTAGATTTTTCAACCTCTTTATTTGAACTTGCATATGCTGTTTGTAAACGTGCCAACTGTGCTTGTGCATTGTTTAATTCTATATTTTTTGATGCTATTGCACGCTGATTTTTTGTTTCTGCTGTTGTTAGCTTTTCAAGTTCTTTTTGTAATGTTGCTACTTTATCTTTTTGTAGTTGAAACTGATTAGCTAACTTTTGATTATTAATGTTGAGCTTATCAAAAGCGTTACCAGTAGCTTGAACCTGTGCTGAAGTTTTATTAAACTCACTATTTAGTAAAGCCATTTGCTGATTAACCTTTGGAACCCCTTGTTTAACTTGGTCATAGTTAAAATCAAGTACAATCGTTCTTTTATAGCCTATATAACCTGCCATACTTGACCTCCTTTCTACAAAATATCATCAAAGCTATCTACATAAACATCTTTTTCTTTCTTTTTTGGTTGTTTTATTAAAGGTATCTTTGCACCCAACCCTCTAAATAAGCTTATATTAAAGTTTCTTTCTTCAATTTCTTCACTCGCTTTTTCATTTATTACATAGAGTACTTTAGAAAGGCTACTTGTCCAAAATTCATACTCTGGCCTATTACACCTAATGCAGTATTCGTAAAATAAAAAATCTATATCTATACTTTCACTTTCTTTACTGCTCTTTCTATTTCCTCTAGCAATTTTTTTTCATTCTTTTCTCCTGCCAGATGCATAATACTATCCATTGTTAATGTTAAAGTATCACTAAGAACCTCAGCACTTGATGTAATGATCACTTTTGCTTCATCAAGTGTAAAATCTTCATGCTTAACACCGGCCCATAGCATCATAGCGGCTAACTCAAATTCCGTATATTTCCTTGCTACATCTTCAAGTGCTCCAAACTCATTCTGCATTTTTGTAATAGCTTGCATATCAAAAGTAAATATAAGTGTTCTATCTAAAAACTCTAGCTGCATGCTTTCTAAAGGTGTTACTTTATGTTTTTTCATTTAACCTCATTCCTTTCAATATAAAAAGGCCCCTATAAAGAGCCTTTTTTATGGTTGTGTTGCTGCTTCGATAGTTGTTCCTGTTTGAACCTTTGTGAAGAAATCAGTCGCCATTTCATCTGTTACCTTTTCGTCACCAGTCCAAATTTTAACATAAGCTCTATCATCATACTCAGATAGCTTGTAAGCTGTAATGTTGACTGTATCAGAAGAAATATTAATATCACCTGTACTTTGTTCATTTTCTTCTTCAATAGGCTCTGCTTCGCACCAAATAAACCAAATTTTTTCTGTTGTATCATCTTCTTTTACATGTTCAAAACCAATAGCAAAAGCACCACCACTACAAGCACCATCATCTGTTTCAACACCTTCTGTATATGTAAGTCCATTAATATATCGTTTAAGCTCTGCTGGTATCTCGTTAATATCAATTCCAAGCGTATAACCTGTTCGCTTAGATTTTTTCTTTCTTAAAATACCATCACCGTATTTCTCTCCTGTTGCTGTGATAGGTGTAATAGTTACTTTTTCAAGTCCTTGCACCTTCTGTGGTGTATCCCATGTATATGCACTTACACCATTAGTAGTTGTTTTAGTACCTTTTGCAATATGCGTATTTTGTACGTTAATTACCATTCCCATAAGTCTTAATTCCTCCTATTCTTTATAATTAGCTTTAAAAATAATGTGGTCAATCTTTCCTATCCCATCTACTTCTTCTCCGTATGTGTTTATTTCAACACCTTTGAACGAATTACTTATTAATAATTGCTTAATCTGATTCTTAACATTTGAATGATCTACATTATGCTTTACGAATAAATCTATTTGTAAGCCACCGCCATCTGTCGTTGGCGCTCCATCACCATATTGAAGGGCACCTTCATTGAACAAGTGATAACTTATAGCCATTCCATTGCTACCAAAGCTAGGTCTAAAATCATATTCAACTGGTATATTCAAAGTCTTTAATATATTAAATACTCTATTAATCACTTAATGCCCTCCTTAATTCTTGATCTATAACTGCTTGTACTTCACTTTGGGTATCTGATATGGCTCTATCCATGAAGTGAGTAGCTTTATTTATATAGGTTCCATCATTGACTATATGCCATAATGTACCTGTATTTTTGCCACCACCCACCTTAGCATATCTATAACCGTACTTGTCTTTACCCATTTTAATGACAACATCGTCTGCCATATGTAGATGGTTTGTCTGTGCTGTCCTAATAGCACTTAAGTTACCTTTAACTCTAGCACTTATTACAGATGCACACTTCTTCATTATCCTGTCACCTGCTTCATCACTAGCTTTTATCAATGTTTGTAAGTTAATGCTATCCTCAATAACACGCATTTTAAATCCCATATTTATCCCTCTATTTCATAGCAAGATAAGATTGTGTAGCTATCATTTTTAGGTAGTGGTACAGCACTTTTAATGTCATACATTTTATTGCCACACCTTACATACATATCATTTGTTACACTATCATTACGTCTAATAATGAAATTACAAGGGATCTTATCACTTTCACCCATAGCTTGATAAAGCTGTGTTCCAATCAATTCCTCTTTCTTTGCCCATATGCTAGTAAGTACATCATCATAACCATTTCCACCAAATGGCCCACTGTTTACACTCTTAATACAAATGTCTATTTTATGTTTCATTTCTCCACATTGCATACATAAACACCCCCCTATAAGAGGTTAGTGCTATACATATTCAATGTAGATTGCACTACCTTATTTACATTACCATTCTTTACTGTATATTCCCTATTATCATAGGCATCTACTACTAGCACATATATAACTGGCACTAAATCAGGGTGCGAGTCAACTGCTTCATCATCTAAACCTGTATAACTTTTTATATACGCCTTAGCACTATCTAAAAACACTTGTAAGTTAGGTGCTTCGCTTTGGTCGATTTTAAGATAATCTGCTAAATCACTCGTTGTAATATCACTTACTTTCATCTTTCTTCACCACCTTCTTCTTAGTGGTCTTTTTAACTTCCTCTAAGCTTTCAACATAACCACAAGTGATGAGGTCTTTTGCAACCTCATCACTCAGGTTAGTTTCTTGGCCTTGGCTTAGAGTTGCTTCTATACATGCAAATCCTATTAATGCTCTAACTTTCATCTAAGCCGCCCTTTCTATTAAGCTGTTTTTTGTACTAATACAGCTACTTTTTGATTGTCTGTTACTTTAGAATCAAATTCAAACCATGCACATACACCTACGGCATGTTGAGTAGCATATTTTTCTTGTAAAAGTTGAATTTCAATGTTCTCTCTAAAGTTTACAGATAAAGCTGATAAATCACCGTAAACTACTGTTTTTGCACCTGCTCCAATAGCTGCCATGTTATCAGATAAGAATACTGGTTTACCTAAAAGTCTGTAAGGGAACTCTCCTGTGATATCATCTTGTAATAAATATCTTTCATTGCCATCTTTGAGCTTTTTAATAGCTGCGAATGTTGAGCTATTCATGATCCAACAAGCATTTTGTTGATAAGCTTGTTTTACTTTTGATTGTAAATCAACTAATTCATCAGAAGTGATAGCTGTTGCTGCTGCTGTTGTTAATACATTAGTAGTTGCTGTGATACCTTGTGCTGCGCTAGTACCTGTACCATTTAACAACTGAGCTTCAATGAATAATGCAATTTTTTCAGCCATTTCATTTACAATAAACCCTACAACGTCAACTTGAGCATTATTAATTACTGATTTACCGATAAGAGATAAAGCACCTGCTAAATATCCGCCAAGATCAACGCTTGTAAATTTACCTGTGTCTGCTGTAAGCTCTGTAAATTCTTCTTGGTACCCTACCGTAATATCGTGAGTAGATGCAGCTTTTCCCCAAACTGGAATTTTAAGAGTACCTTTTACACTGTACATTGTAGATCGTGCTAGAATAGGGCAAATATCTTTAATTTCTTTGATAATACGATTAGCAATAGTAACCGGAATAACTGCTCCATTGTTCCCCATTGTCACATTTTGCTCACCTGCTCTTGTTTCGCTAACTTGTCCACGAATATATTCTTCAAATGATCTTGTTTCCATTTCTTCTACTGTTTCTTTTGCTTTTTCAGTAGGTAAGTTGCGTTTTTCAAGGCCTTCTGCTTCTTCTAAAGCTTTCATTGTTTCGTCTAATGCTCTAATTTCTTCTTTTAGTGCTGCATATTTTGTGTTTTCTTCTTCTGTAAATGCTCTTGTTTCTGTTTGAGCACCTGTTAAAATAGCTTGCATTTCCTCTAATTTAGCGTTTCTTTTTTCAATCATTGCTTTAAGTTTCATACTTAACCCCTCCCAATTTTTAATAGTTCGATTTCTTTTTCATAATTTGAGTAATTTACTACTTGTCCTTTTTCTTGTCCAATTTCAGTAACTTCTGCTACATCTTCAACCCCTCTAGTTTCAAGTGTGACTTCTTCTTCACCACGCATTTCTATAGAGGTTGCGATATATGCTGGTGTCTTAGTGAGGATAGATACTTCCCTAAGCTCAATGTTTGTCAAAATACGCTTAGAGTCCTCAATTTTAGGGTTGTTATCCCTAAACCCAAATGACCACCCCCTTAATTCATTACGCTTCGCTTTTTCGATAACTTCTGAATCTGTTACTGTAGCCTTTGCATATAAGCCAATAGTATCCTCTCTAAGTTCTAGAGTCCCTTGGCTCATACTTCCTATTACTTTTTCATGGTTAAAGCGTAATTCTACGTCTTTACCACTATTTAAAGCCCTTTGAAATGTACCTTGTGCAACCTTTTCTGTATATGTACCTTGGATAGAAGGAATAGGCCTACTTTCCCTTTCTACTGCATTCACATACCCTTCAATAACTGCTTCTGTAGCACTTCTAATCTCTACTTTCATCTTCTTCACCCTCTTTCGTTTGTGACGTACTGTTCAAATTAGCTGTTGCATTCATATTAGGTGTGTATACTTGACCTGTTTTTGGGTCTAGCAATACATCTTGTAAACCTAATTTGATATAGTTAAATTCTAGAGGTTTCAAATCTAGCTCGTATCTGACTTCATCAATTTGCATAATGTTTGAATCAACTGCAACCTTATAGGCTTCAAATAGTTTTTTAATGTCACCTTTAATAAGTTCTTTACAATCGAAGGCAAAATAATAGCCACTATCTTTTTCTGTTTCCAGTAATAGTGACTTGTTTAATGCTGTTTCAAATGCTTTTAGAATAGGCATTATGCAATTTTTGATATAATCTGCTTGCTCTGCATCATTTGCTGTGCCATTTAGGACCTTTACTGACATATTTAAAAGCTTGCAAATTTCTTCTGAATTAGTTTTTTTATTCTCATTCAACTGCATTTCAACACATGTATTTGATGCTTCCTGAAATTCTAAGCCATCATTTAAAACAACAACATTTTCTGTATTGTTGCTATATAGGTTTCTCCATGATTGCTTTAACTTTTCTATAATTTCCTGTGTTAGCTTATTTTTAGCTTTTAAGAAGCCTTTCCTGTTGCCACCTGTTCTTACAAGATTGTTTTCATACTTGATAGAGTTATAGGCTACCGATAATATTTGCTGATTATCTGCCAATATACCACTACCAGTAAAGCCATCTACTGTATTTTTGGTGAGTGCAACGAAGTCAAACTCTCTTTTCTGTTCGCCTAAAACTCTAACATCTAAGCTTTTAAAAATAGGATCCACATTTTTCGTTGCTGTTACATATCGGCTTTCAACGTAGTGTAAACTTTCCACTATATTTCCTTTTTTATTGATATATAAATATCCGTTTCCATCCAATAAAAAATCTCGTATCAATGCCTTTTTAGCTTGGTACGAGTTAAGTAAGTCTCCTGTTTCTTCGTTCAACAACTTCAATCTATAATCTTGTAATTCTTCAGTATCTTTACCATTTTCTTTATAGATTTTTATAGGTATACTAGCCACTGTATTACTAATCATTTCAATGCAGCCATATAAACTAGGTATATTTAAAGCTTTCTCTCTATCAATATTATCTGTCGTGAGTAGTGCTTTAAGTACTGGATCATCAATCACAACTTCTGCTTCTCTTATTTCTTGCTTTTTTCTAAACCATCCCATCTATTCTCACCCCCTTTCTAAATAACTTGGCATACAAAACCACCATTTCCATACAGTCTTTCTTGCTCTAATAAATACATGGCATTAATCAAAGAGACTACCATATCAACTTTGCCTTCTGATTTCTTCTTATTAACGTATTTATTTAAGTTCGTATCTTCTGTACATCTAGCATTTTGGAAGTTAATTTCTAATAGCCTGTTAGAGTCATATCTGAACTCTTTCTGTAATATCAGCTCTTTTAATAGCTTAGTAGGGCTGTGAAGTACGCTTGAATGTTGTTTGATTTCAACACATGTTATACATTCACTTTCTAGCTTCTGTATTGAGCTTATAGCGTTATAACGGTCATACCCTAACTGTTCTATAGTTACACCATATTCATCTTGTAGACTTAAAATAAAGCGTTCTACAAAGCTATAATCAATAACTTCCTCTCCACAACTAAAGCAACATCTCTCTTTAATCAATCTTTTATAATCAACTTTTTCTCTTGTGCTCTTATACTCTATCTTGTCCTGTGGCATAAAACCCCAAACTTTAGCATATACAACACCTTCCACATCTGTTACCATAGCAACTGCTGTATTATCATCCGTCTGGGAGAGGTCAAGTCCTACATAAACATGCTTGCCTTTCCAAAAGTTTAAATCTTCCTCTATTTTGCACTCTTGCACTTTAGCAATATCAATATAGCCCTCTACACCTAAGCCTTTATATTTAATGTTATTATGCTTACATAAGTAGTTTTCACGTTTATTCTCATAAAGTACTGCCATTGTACGCATTTTCTTAATTTCATCAAATATGTACTCGTGAGCAACTGCTACCGGATTAGATTGATAAATAACTAAATCATTACTTTGCCATTGGTCATTACTTAGCAGCTCACTATCCGGCTCATACAGCAAGCTAAATCTTCGTTCATTTTCGATTAACCCATCTAATACCTTTTTAGATATATCAATTTCATCAATCATAGCGTTGTTATCATTTGGATATTGCGTACTGATAATAATACCTAATTTATTCTTAAGAGTAATCTGAGAAGACCTCATAGCTTCTATAGGGTAGTTGTCCATTGCACCTGCTTCATCACATAAGAAAGCATTTGCCAACTTACCATCCATCTTATCTTCACTATATGCAAGCGGTGTATAGTCACTATCAGTTAATAAGCAACGTATTTCACTTCTAAGCACCTTAAAGACTGACTCGTCAGCTAATAAAGGGCTTGCCTTAATAATCTTTCTAATGGCTATTTTAAGCTCACTGGATAGTTTTAAATCAGGAGCTACAGAAAAATAACGCCCAAACTCTACATCTATTAGCATCAATAAGATGAATAGTAGTGCTGAATTGAACGTCTTAAAATTTTTACGTGCTATTTCTAGCAATGATGTAGTGTAGTATCTAGTATCATCTACACGTTTTTTAGTACATAGGGTTGCTACAATTAACAGCCACGCATAATCTTCTAAGCCATTAACCATTGGTATTCTTAGATCAGGATGAACAATAATCTCAAGCAGTTTATTAATCTTATCAAGTGATTTCTCACATACATAAGCTTCATCATTCTTCCCATCTGCTATTTCTATCCATGCCTTAGCTTGCTTTTTAACATAGCATGGTACTTTACCTTCTTGCTCATTTACACACCATTTAGCATACAAATAAGCCTTAGATTGATTAACCACCTAAAATCTCCTTTAAGCTAGGTCCAGAACTATTATTTTGCATCATAGCATTTCCCATCTTCGCTCTAGCTTGCGGTGAGAGTGATAATTCATTACAGCACCTATAAAGGTCCTTAGTATACTTTTCTTTTGATGCCATAAACTTAGCATCATATAATAAATTAAAATCATCATTTATAGCAGCTTCTATTTTTTCAAGTCTATCTATAGCTATTGAGCAAGTGGTTAGGATATATACATCCAAGTCCCCTAGAATATTCGCTTGCTCCAAGCTCTTAACTATATAATTAAAAATCTTTTTCTGATTTGCATTTAAGTGCCCAGGAGGTAGTATATTCTTACTGCCACCTTTTAGCTTTGTTTCATTGTCTAATCTTTTAGACAACTCTTGTTTTGTCTGCCCATATTTATCCAATGTTACTACTGCCTTTGTTGGCCTAGCCATTATACCACTCCTTTCAAAGTTCATTTTACAAATATATTATGTTTAAACCCCGTATGTCGGTCTACAGATATATAATAAAAATACGCTTAAATGGTAGGGGGGATACCTTCTTGCTCACTCGCTATTTTTAGCTGAGTCCTTCTATCAATCCTTCCATTTTCGCATAACTCATGATGATAAGAACAAACTGTAATCAAATTAAGTCCATCTAATCGCTTATCAAAGTCTTCTTGTAACGAATAGATATGATGCACACTCAAGTTGTCATACTCATACTGTCTCATATCATCAGTCATTCTTATATTACGCTTACACACCTGGCATAAGTTATGATCCCTATCCCTTATCTCTATACTTCTCACTGTCCAGGCTTTAGTCTTTCTGAATAGTTCTTTCTTATTGTTTACCTTGCCACGATACCTAGGCTTCATGCCACAATCATACTTACTATCATGTATCTTGCCACAATACTTACAAGACTTTAGCATTGTATCACCTTTTCTTTTTGCATAAAAAAAGATGTTAGCCCAGATTAACCAACGTACGGTTATGCCAACATCCTCTTTGATTCACTATTTGATGATACTATTGTAGCATGTCAATATGGGACATGGTGTGCCATCTTTTATTGTTGTTGCAGTTTTCTTATTGCACATTTATGGATTCTCATTGTCTGCCTGTAACTGTACCCAATTATGCCACAAATATGTTCAAAGTATTCCCCATCAATATATCTTGCTCTCATCAATAATCTTTCTACTGGTTCAAGAGTATCAATTAATGTTTCAATTTCTCTTAGCTCTGCATTAGCTTTTTCAATCTTTCTCAAGTACATATCTTCTAGGTCGTTTAATGCAGCTACACTATTACCTATCTTATCACTATTGCCACCACTTGCTTGTACTTCACTAACATCACTAGAACTCCTAATTGACGTTTGCCTATCTCTCATTGCTTCAATCTTGCGTTCTAAGTAGTTAATCTCTCTGATTAGCGGTCTATAACTATTAAGCTTATGTCTAATATCCATGTTGCCTCCTGAATATTAATAAATTCCTGTTTTACATTTTTATGAAAACAATCTATATGTAAGTGCCAAAATGCACGTATTATTCACTGGTCACACTTTGGTTTTAATTTGGTTTCAGCTAAACTCGTTGATACTCAATGTTTTTACTATTTTTGTGACCATGTAACCATGAAACCACGTTTGTATAGAAGTATATAAAATAAAAAATACACTATAAAAAACGTAATAAAAAAAATAAAAAACACTACTATATATATACTCTAATATTTGGTTACATGGTTACATAGTTAGTATAAGGGTATGAGTATCAAGGGTTTCAGCGTGTGACCAAATTGTGACCAAATTGTGACCAAATTTGTGTGGTCACACCGACTAAGCGATTTTAATTCCAAAGAGTCCAAATATAAGCTCATCATCTTTAGGCTTCAAGTAGCTTTTTGTCATATCTATACTTTTATGATGTGCTAATAGTTGAGCTTCTTCCATAGTAAATTTTCTACCTATAATTTTGCAAAGATAATGAGTGCCATTAGTTGTATTCTCTAAGAATGTATGTCTAAAACTATGTGGTGTAAAATGTGGCGCTCCTGGATCTAATGACTTAAGTATCTTACACATATCATTTACCCAACCTCTAAGTGTTGATGTTTTTGTTACTGGACCATACTTACTTTGCCAAAAGGCTTCACCTGGTTGCTTTACGCTTAGATGTAGCTTTATGCTTTCTTTGGCATGTTCATGTAATAGTATGTATTCTGCTCTGCCACCTTTGCAGATAACCTTTAAATAGCCTTTTTCTAATGTATCTGTATCTTTTACTTGTAGTACTTCATTGACTCTAGCCCCTGTGTCATATAAAATATCTAATAGGCATAGGTGCTGTAACATCTTATGCTGTGCTAAGTAATCTCTTAGCAAATCAATTTGTCTCTGGCTTAGAAAAGCGTTTTCCTTAACCGGTTCCTTTTCTAAGCCTTTAATTTTAGCTGCCGGATTTCTTATATAGTCCTCATAATCGTCATCATCATCTTCTGCATATGACATCATTGTTCTAATTGCTGATAATAGTCGATTAATTCTAGCGTTGCTTGCATTTCTCTCCTCTACCATGAAGAATTTAAACTCATTAAAGTGCTTTTTCTTAAAATCCAAAACACTCATATTTTCGTTAAACAGTAAATTCCAACAAAGGAAGAAGCGTAGATCATAGCCATATTCTCTTATTGTCCGTTCTCCCTTTTTGTCAGCTTTACAATTTCTTAAATACTGTTGCATTAAATGTTTATTTATCTCTAGTACTGTTTCCCATCTTTCTTTTGTGTATAGTACTCTACTCATACTATCGCTCCTAACTAGTAATATTTAACTTCCCCAATATGTTACTAGCTTGTCCTAATTATGTACTGCTCCCAAAGTCGAATTTGTTTTAAGTTTTATCCCATGTTTTAGTTTTAAACTCTTCTAGCATATTAAGCATTTCACCTTGCGTGATTGTTTTACTGCATCTAGTTTCGTTGTCGATAATTACAAAGTCAAAGTTCTTTTTTACCCCCAATGTGCAATTGCTAAGTAGTATTCCTGTAAAGAACGTTTCTAAAAACATTCCTATTCTCTGTGCTGCTTTCTCTTTTTCGTTCATTCTAATCCCTCCCTATGTAGAAGGTGCTAACCAAAGTCAGCACCTATGTACTTATTTATTAATCTTAATTTTATTTCCATTACGTTCTTTATAACTCATGTAATCACTAATAGTTACAGTTACACAGATAATAAGAGTAATTAATACTAATGCTAACCATCCATTCATGCTTCATACCTCCCTAAAAATCAGATTTTATTTATTAAGTTCAAACTTCTTTAATATCCTTTCATAAATTTTCTCTACTTCTTTACTTCTTTCAACTTCTTTTGCCCCATCTGCAAGATTTGTTCTTCTTTTAGCTAATTCACGAGCTTCTTTTAATGCTGATTCAACATAAAGTTCTTCTGTTTTATCTAAATATAAAAGCATATATTCACCTCACCAAACTTATATTTTATTTAATTCCTTATAGCAGAATTCATATTCAGTACAATTTTTACACCCCTCTTTATCTGCGTGTTCACATAATTCACTCCACCCACAATCACAATGAAAAGGTGGATAATACCACGCAGGACTGGCATCTACTGGCTCTGAATATGCCTTTCCTCCACATTTTGGGCATTCCATGTACTCTGTCATTTTTATCCCCCACAAACTTATTTTATTTAAAATTCAATTATAAATTCATCAACTTCTACTGGACTGTCTTGTTCTGTCTCATCATATATAGTTTCACTATTTTCAAACATTTCTTTGGCTTCATCTTCTGTTTCTGCTTCTACATATGAAAAACCTCTAAATTCAATTTTCCATTTTTTCATATTACCACTCCCCTTATCAAACTCTGATTTTATTTATCTAACATACACTTTCCATTCATCACCGTTATAATTTGTTACTTGTACAACTACTTTATCTTTTACGTTCTCAAAATCTTTTTTTAAAGTTCCACATACAGATGCATGACTTGTTGAAAATATACAAGCATTGTCATACTCATTATATACATATACACATCCACAACTTCTGTCCAAAATATTAAATAAATCTTCGAATTTTACTCCATACATAATAACTTTTCCCCTCCCAATTTTGGATTTTATTCTGTAACTTCTTCAACATCTATAAAATTCCATATCACATTTCCACATCTATCTTGATTTCCTTCACCACATTGTTCGAAAACTGGACATTCTTCACATTCAACGTCATAATCATTTAAAATTAAATGATGTATATAATTAATTTCTTCTCTAGTTCCTATAATCTTCATGTTCCACCCTTTCAAATTCTTATTTTTTTACAGATTAAACTCTTGTTTCAATTCCCTGGCTACATCTAGCAGGTCTTTAAATCTTAAATCCATCTTGCTAGGATCCAGTAAGACTAAATGCCTTACCAGGTCCTTAAAGGTATTTCTATCATTTTCTTTCGCTTCTAAATCCTTTTCTAGCTGTTCAGGATTAAGTGCATACTTAGATGAATGATTACCCGATTGCTTTTTCATGCCTGCCCTCCTGTCAAAAATTCATTTTGTTATTACTAAAATAGGCTAATTTGAACATCTCCAAGCATTTTATTAAACTTGTCGAATAATACCCATTGATTATTTTCAAACATTCTATATGAGTATAGATCCATTGCATGTTCCAAAATATCTTCTTCGCTTTTCGAGGAATATTTTTCACTTGACAACTTAATCAGCGCTTCGAGAATATGTTCTTCATGTAGCTTGTTAACTGTTTGATTTACTCGTTTTTTCCATTCTTCCTTTGTTACAATCTCTCCATTCTCTAGCCTATATGTAACATTTACTTTTTTTATCTTTTTCCCTGATAAGTCTTTTTTTACTTCTGCTTGATAAATAACTATTTTTACGAGGTTATTCATTACTTACCCCCATTAATAATTTTCTATAAGTTCAAACTTCCATCCAAGCCTTATGCAAACTCCACGCTTTTCTTTTATTGCCTTGATTATAGTTAATCTATTTATTCTGTTATCTTCTGCTGCTTCTGTTATGCTCTCATATTCACCTAATAACTCGTTAGTGCTAAGTTCATATTGCCTAACCTTTTTCATGTTAACAGGCTTGTTACCGTATCTGCCTTTTTTAACATAGTGTTCATTCCACCATTTTTTCTTTTTTAAGCTAATTTCTTCTTTGTGAGCTTCTCTATACTCTTTCATTTGTTTTAATCGTTTTTCTCTATGTTCTTCATGGTATTTTTTACTACGTGAATACGGACTTGCATGTAAACTTTCTTTAACTGGTTTCATAACAAACACCACAATCACCACCTCAACAATAGTCAATTTTAGATTACAGTACTACCCAGCTTCCATCATTTACGCATTGCTCTACCATTTCTTTTTCATACAATACATATATTTCTTCTTCGCCTGGTGCTTGAAACCATACTTGGACAGTTTCTTTTTCTCCTTCTTTAGCTTCATACTCTATGTCATAACCAACATCATTAATAAGTTCTTGATTTAACCTAAACTTAAAATTAAAGCTTTTCATTCTCTCACCTTCTTAAAAGATTAATTTTATTTGTCTGCCTCAAATTCATCCTCATAAGCAAACCTAAGCTTCAACATGCTACACTTACCGTTACGTTTTTTAATAGCTTGCACTAAACCTGTATAATCAACGAAATTTGCTTTAGCTGCTTCTCTTACACTGTTGTATCTTTCGATAACCTCTCCTGTTTCATAATCCAATTTTAATGTTGGTCTTTTATACCCTCGCCACTTAGTTCCCATCTTGTACCACCTTTTTAATCAATTCTTGCTTAAGTATTTTTATCGTAGTACATTTATAGTTTTTCTCTATTTTTATGCAACCGGCTATCTCTAACTTACTAAGTGCATTACGTATAGTGTTTGGCGATAATCCTATTTGCCTAGCTAGTTCATTCACTTTAACATCAATAGTCTTATTCTTGCCTAAAAGAACTAACTCACAAAAATACTTTTCATTTATAGTCATACACTTTTTTAATCTCTCAAGCATACTTACACCTCGCTACTCTTTATACTCTTCAACTTCAATCAACTTATCTATAAAAGCTCTAGCCTTTTTTAAATCTTCAATTCCATTTTTATGCTTAAATCTAGTTAAATACTTGATAGCTGAACCTTGTAAAAAGTCCATATTATGACTAACTATGTAATCCCAACACTCGATTCCTTTGTTATAATGTTCAGGATGATTTACTTTGTCGCTCATTTTCCATCTTCCTTTCATACTTAGCTTTTGCTTCTAAATGGTCCAATACTGCTAACACTAAGTTTTGCCACAATCCACTACCCTTGTATTTTTTACAAAGAGTAGGGATTTCAGCTGCCAACTTGTCAAAATTAGTGTTATCGTAGTTTATTTCTAGCAACTTGTACGCTTCTTCAAACATTTCACGTTCTTTTCTCATATAACACCTCTAAAACGGTAATGTTTCATTATCATCATTAGGTATACGTTCCCAGTACTTCTGTGAGCCATAAGCCATAAATCTTCTTGTACCTTTACCTTTTTGCCAACCTTTAACTTTAGAAAGGATAAGACCTATGTCGCAGCTATCTTTTTTGCTTGGCGTAGTATAATCATTTAGAAGTGCATTTCTCCAAACTTCTAATACGCATACTTCGTTTTTGTTTTCTAAGTATTTTTCAATCATACCTACTCTAAAATCATCTTCTACAGCACTTTCCTGTCGTTCCCTGATTTCATCTACAAGCTTTACGTCTGCATAGGGCATTAATTTGCCTTGCTTATATAGTGCTAATGCTTCTGCCCAGCATTGCTCAATATCTTCCATAATTTCATCCTTATGATCGTGTAAGTAGTAGCCTGTGCAATCTACCACTACTGGGTAAAAACGTCTGTTACCTGTTTTATCTGTGAGAAATTCTGTTTTATTAGTGGTGCCTATAAAAATGCAGCTTCTTTTCTGCTTATTGATTCTCTTACCATAAGCACTTCTATACACATCAACCCTACATGTTATATAGGCCTTAACTGCTTCAACTTCCTTAGCTTTAGTGAGTGCTAAAAGCTCTCCCATTTCGCATATCCAAGCGCCTTTAAGTACTTCCATGCCTTTCTGCCCTTCGATTTCCTTAACTTCTCTGAAGAAATTGTCTTGTAGCGCCAACCAACTTACAAAGCTACTTTTACCTTCCCCTTGCTTGGTTCCGATTAAAACTGGCATATCATCAAATTTGCATCCAGGATTATAAAGCCTATGGATACCACCTGCAAATATTAGCCTACTTACTTCTCTTGAATAGCAATCATCAGCTACTCCTAGCCACTTGCTTAGAAGTGTATGTATTCTGCTTTTACCATCCCATTCAATGCTCTCAATAATGTCTTTAACTGGGTTATAAGAGTGGTCCTGAAATATCAAGTTAAGTGCATCATTTAGCTTTTTCTCACTGTATATCCCATACTTTTCTTCTATATAGCACCTGGTATTACTATCATCAACATCTGTCCATTCAACGATTTTATCTCCAAGCACTTTTTCAGGTTCACCTGATAGCTCATTAAAAATAATCTTTCCCTTTAGCTGCTCGTCATTTCTTAAGATAGAGTAGTAGTTTTTAATTGAGTTTTTAACTGCACCTTTGTCTGTATATTCAAGCCTAAAATCTACATTTAACGGAACGAACTGTTTAGTCTCTCGCTGAAACTTCTTAAACTCTTTTTTATGGGCCATTAGCCTTTTCTTAAACGGTGTCACTACACCTAATGACTTAGCTTTTTTCAGCAATTCATCTTCAGCTTTTATTCGCTCAACTTCACTATCTATCTCAAACAGTCTAATAAACGTACTATCATTCAATATGTTTATCTCTGTTAGATTTTGTATTTCTTCTGCCAACATCTAGTATCCTCCTTCCTCTATCAAATAATCGAGGTACGTTTTTCTGTTAATGTAATAAGCCCATAGATCACTAAATGGTTCCAATATTCCTGGCCTTAATGCTATTACGCAAAACCTATACTCTTGCGCTATCTTGTCATATCTAGCATTACTTTTTACAATTTGCTTTTCTTCATCTAACCTCTTATTTGCTCTATTTTTAGCTTGTAAGTATTGTCCATACTTTACCCTTGTATTTGTTAAGCCTAAGTTGAACTCACTATCTATAAAGCTTACAGCTTCATTAAATGGTACTTGGTTGTATAACTGTACAAACTTAAATATATCTCCACCTGCTCCACACCCTTGACAGTAAAATAACCCTTTTTCATCATTTACAAAAAATGAAGGTGTTTTTTCGGAATGTAAAGGGCAAAGCATTTTATTTCTGTCTAGCTTTGCCCCTGTGAGTGTTGTTACTAAGTGTGATATTTTAACTTGTGACCTAATTTCTTCTTTAATGTAATTAGGATTCATCTAATCACTTCCTAGAATGGCATATCATCCTCTTCCTCTGTATTAGTTGGTGTCATATCTCTATCATGCAAAACACCTTGCAACAATTTATCTTTTGGTGCTTCAATTCCTTTTCTTGCTCTATCTACTGTACAGAAGTATCTACATTTAGTAGCAAATTTTAATTCATTGTTATTGTTCTTGTATTCCTCTCTACCGAATACTCCACCGATTAATTTACCTTTAAATTGAGCTGCAAAGTCCTCACCCCACTTAATAGCAAATCCACCATTACTTTTTTCTACTGAGTCGCATAATGTTTTAAATGCTTGATTACAATTACCTTCTTTATCCTCGACCATCACATAAACCATTCCACCATTAGACCACTTCTTTTCACTTCTGTTGTCATTATCGAATTGGTTTTTAAAATAGCCTGCTTGCTCTCCTTCTGCAATATCAATAGCAATCTTGAGCATGTCCTTACCTGTGCTGCTTTTTGTTTCTTCTAACTTGATAATCTTGCAAACATGACCACCTAATTTAAGTGGCTCAAATGTTCCTTGTGCTTGTGTTGTTTCGTAATTATTTGGTTTTTTCATGGTTAAATCGCTCCTTTTTATTTAAAATAGTCCTTGTTTTAATTTTTCGATTAAACAACCTGTTAGAGTTGTGTAAATCCAGTACCCACTAGCTGTAGTGTCCTTCATGTAAGTTATATGTAAGTCATATTTGTGCTCGAATTTTGTTAAGCTTGCTCTGAATGCCTTCTTGTTAAATTTAGTAGTGTAGTTGCCACGCTCAATATCATCAAAATTGGTATTCTCCAGTAGTAAATAGATCTTGCCCTTAGCTCGCTCAAACTCTGCTTCAAAGCGTTCTCGATTATGAGTAAGGTTGCCACTAATTTCATTGAGATTGGCTTTTCTTTCAATGGCAATAATATCTGTTAGGTATAAATCACGATAAGCTGCCGGACTTTCTATGCGAATGCTGTAGTCACCATAATCAAGCTTAGTTGTAGCCCACTTAATACCCTTCTTGTCAAAGTAATCTGTTATGTGCTTGTTTTCTTTTTCTCGTGAGTCTACAAGAATTACAGCACTATCGACTATTGCTTTTATTTCTTGTTCTGTGTACTTATAAATGCTAATCACCCCTTACATTTCCCAATACTCTCTGATAATGCTATCAACTTTTTTAAGGTCGTTATCAATTTCCTTTTCAAACATTTCCAACGGACTCTTAGCTGTTGTGTAACCATCTGATTGAGTAACAAACTTATAGCTTGTACCATCTGTTTGTGCCAGTAAAACTATTGAGAATAACCCCTCAACTGTTAAATGATTATCTAGCATCTTACCTACTGTCTTAGCCTTAATCCTTCCTGTTTCTGTCTGCTCTACATGATGTAAGAAATACACTATTACATCATGCGGTGTCTGTGTAATGATATATGTGATAAGGTTTTTAAAATCTAATGCTATATCTGTAAACTTGCCATATCCTGTGTCCTTAGCTTTATCGAACATAGCAAAGGCTAGAAGATACTGGCTATCATCAATCACATACTTTTTCAATTTAGGTTCTGATAATACTTTCATAATTTTGCTGTAGCTTGCATTATCAACCTTTGGTATCTTCTTTCTAAAAGGCAAAGGCTTACTTGCCACATTAAAAATACCTACTTCATCAACTTCAAAATTTCTCATACTGGTAGATTTTCCACTACCACTTTCACCTAAAATTAATACTGGAATACCCATTATTTATCCTTCCTTTCTACAAACATCTTCTATGATGTATATCAAGCCTTAAACTTCCGTAGCTGTTAGTATTAAACTGGTAATCTGCTTCATCTTCTCTAACTGGTGCTCCACACATTCTGCAATAACCTGCGTATCCAGTTCCATCCACTATAAAGGCTTGTTTATTTTTTAATTCTTCTTCTTGTTCTTCTGCGTAGTCTGCTTCTACTTCTATCTCTTTACCTCTGTTTGGTCCATTTAAGCAAAATACCTTGTATCGTTTACCCATAACTAAGCCCTACCCTCTTAATTCTTCAATACATTTAGCATAACTTTTGTTTTCCTGTTCCAACGATTCTATTTCTTTAATAAGTTTATTTACCTTTGTCTTATTTAAAATGATAATAGCGTTATTCTCACCAATTCTTTTAACAAGACTTCTTGCATATTCCAAATCCCTTTGGTTTGCATATGTATTCATTTTCCACACCTTCTTTCGTAAATCTCCCTTACTCTCATATGTATTCCTCCCTACGTATACCGTTTTTGTTCACTGTCACAACCTTTTTTCTATGGCTAATAGTAGGAACTCTATATGTACTTCTTTCTCCCTCTAAAAAATCTAAGTATCTCTTTTTATCTATACACATCTGCCTGCAACAAAAGTGATCTACACAAACTTTACATGGGTTCATTTTTCTCACGCTCCAATACAGCGGCTACTTCGTAAAAAGAAATTGGTTCTAATGGCCTGAATTGATAAACTCCTGTTTTGGGCTTACTTATTTGAATAATTTCGCTTATAGCAAGCTTGTCAAATGTCATATAGATATTGCTTCTATCAGTTATAAATTTTTTCGCTAGTTCATCTACTGTAAAGTTTCTAGTGTGGTTTCTAGTATGTTTAACACCTGTTACTATATGAGTTGCAACATCCCTCTGAACGCCTTTTAACCTATCTAAAAGGTTATTAACATTTTTCATTTACATACCTCTTTTCTGTGGTATAATAAGCACAATGAATTTTTTCTAAATCTGCTATTTAGGGTTGCCGCCTTAGATAGCTATTTTTTTAATCATCAATCTCCACTTTTACAAACTTAGCGCCTCTACGCTTCCCACTTTTATTTCTGCTAATGCTAGTTGCAATCGTTGCAGGAGTTGTCCCAAACATTTCAGCTAAATCAAATAGTGTACTTTCTACTGTTATTGGTAGTTCAAACTTATCAGGTGTTACTGCCATGTACAGTGTCACTTCTTTTACTCCTTTCTCTTTTGCTTATCCAAGCTTGTCCAAATCGCCAAGATACGTATAAAATAGTCGATAAAACTAGTATGTAAGTTAAGCTCATATTATCTCCTTATCTCAAAAATAGAGTTTTGAATATCTATGATTTTGGCATTAGGTCCAAACATCTTAATTAAGACTTTAAGCTGCTCTTGAATCTGTTTTGCATTACCTTTAAGACTCATTACATCAACTCCCTTTCTATCATTGGTAAAATACCATTCTGCTTTAATAAGTCATAAATAAATAATCTTCCTTTTTGAGTCCATTGAGTATGAAGTTTGGTTCCTGGTGTACCATCTGATTTTTGGTAAGTTTGAGTTTTTGATTGCGTATAACCTTTATCTTGATATTTAGCGTATAACAGCCATGTATCGCATTGCTTATACTGAACACCTAGTTGATGCAGTTTACTATTAAGCGTTTTTGCACTCATTCCGTAATCTTTTGCTATGATACTAATAGGTGTTAAGTTGGTACTTTGCAAAACTAAATCATAATATGTAGCTTTTGGTTGTAACTCTCCAATAATTTGATGCTGTTGTGCATTTTCTAATTTAAGATTACTTAACTGCTGCTCTGCTATCCTTAAGGCTCTAGCCATAATCTTTTCAGGACTATTAAAATCCTTTTCAACTTGAATGAAGTACTTTCTTACTTCCTTGCCTTTTTCTGTTTTACTTATCATTGCAAGCTCTTTAGCCATATCTAATTTCATGGCATAATCTTGTAACTCTTGTTCTCCACCATATTGATTTGCTGCGTACCTGCAGGTACACCCCACATAATCTTGTCCTTCTTCAAAGCCATAACTAATTTGTGTTTCCCACCAAGCACTAAATCTTTTGCTAACTTCTAAAACCTTATGTAATTCCCTCGCACTTACTACTGGTTCTTGATTTTCATTTACTTCAATAGTAATCAATTCCTCTTTTACTACTTGTCCATCTGCTCCGATCAATACTACATGTGTATCTTTGCTATGACTTAAAGTATTTGTCATTTGTTTATTCATGTTCTTCACCCTTTCTTCTTTTGTACGTTATCCCCTCATAGCTAGCAGGTTATGCTGTAATATCAATACTTCGTTTCTTACTAACTGTTGGCTTTTCTTTCCAACCATTTGCTATTAGTTTTTGCTTAAGCTTTTCTCCAAACTCTTTTCTTTGTCCTTCTGTAAGTTCTTCAAATGGTATGCCATTTATTTCAACAATAAGTTTTATAAAATCACCCCTCTAAAACTTATGTATTAGATATTTTGTACTATTCTTATCCTTGAACCACTTTTAAATATTCACTTCTATTAATCTACTTACTATGTAACTCATTCACATCATTTGTGCCAATATCTTCTACTAGCCCTAATAAGTAATCAGCTGATACTCCAAATCTAACAGCTACTTTAACAATCTTGTCACCAGTTGGAGATGAATTACTCCATTTACTTATTAATCCATTTGAAAAACCTAACTCTTTTTCTAGTTCAGCAACTGAAATATCATTTTCAAGACAAAGTAATTTAATACATTTGAGTATGCTATGCTCTTCTTTGACACCAGTAATTCTTCTTATTTTTTCAAACATCAATTTTCCTCCTTTCTTACATCTAGACCGAAAATATTCAAAATAAATACATTAAATCTATTAAAATCTATATATAGTGTTGACTTTTGTTAGAAAATATTCTATTATATTAGAGTGTTTTCCAATGAATAACGGTGGCAAAGTTATTTTTTTAGAAAATAAAACTCAAAAATATAATAAAAGGGTATTGATTAGGAATATTTTCAGTTCGTAAGCATATAATAGCGTAAAATTTTCTAATAGTCAATGCTTTTTTGTGGTATTTTATATTTAATTATAAAATTTTCCAAAATTAATAGGAGGTTAAACTATGGAAATTGTTGATAGAATTAAGATTCTTTGCGCTATGAAAAAAATATCAATAGGTGATTTAGAAAGTGCCTTGGGTTTTAGTAAGGGATCTATCTATAAATGGGATAAAAGTTCACCTGGATTTGATAAAGTAATAAAGGTAGCTAATTACTTCCAAGTATCACTAGATTATATGGCAGGGTATGAGGATGAAAACCCTAATCAAATTTCACATTTTGCTGCAAGGCAAGGTAATGCTAATAAATCAACCTTTTCACAAGAAGATTTAGATATGGTAACAAAATCTATTGCATCATATTTATCTAAAATGAGCATAAACGAACTAACTAAATAAGATTATTGTTGTAGGAAGTTTTTAGGGAGGAAATATATGGGGAGAAACACTAATAAAGCTGAACGTAATTATAAATTTGCGACAGAAATGGCATATAAATTTTTGATAGATGAAAATATTACTTCATTTCCTATTGATATTTTTAAAATTACTAAAAAGCACAAATGGTCAATTACAACTTTTGAACAAATTGCTAATGATTTAAATATATCTTATGAAATGCTAAAAGCATCTTTAGATGATGCCTGGGGTACAGTTCATTATAATGGCATAAATTATGCTATAGCGTATGATAATATGCTTTGTAAAGGTGCTCAATACTTCACAATTCTTCATGAAATAGGTCATATTGTATTAGAGCAATTAACCGAAGAAGGTTGTATAAAAATTCATGCAAATAAAATTATTTCAGGTGATCCTGAGGTATACAAAAAAATGGAAGATGAAGCGAATTGTTTTGCTCGCAATGTAGCTGCTCCTATTTTTTTACTAGATGAAATAAAACATTCTTTAGACGCCAAGTATCTTGTCGACTGCTTTAAAATTACTCAAAAAGCAGCAAAAACTCGTCTCGACTTCACTACTACTGATAGATTTTATTTATCCGATATTAATCAGTCTGAGTTAATTTATAATTGTTCAAACTTCTTATCAAAGCTTGAAAAACCCGATTTTTTAGGTGAAATTTACCATCAGGTTATTAAGGATATAGATAAAAGATTATGCTTTAACACCACTGTCAAAATTTAGCTAGGAAGGTGACTACAAATGAAAATTGCAGCATTATATATTCGTGTAAGCACAGATGACCAATTAGAATTTTCACCAGAAGCTCAAAAAAAAGCACTTATAGACTATGCTAAAAAAAATGAATATCAAGTTGATGAACGATATATCTTTATTGAAGAAGGTAAGAGTGGAACTACAGCCAAATATCGCCCTAGTTTTATGAAGATGATAGCAACTGCTAAAAGCAAGCCCAAGCCTTTTGATGCTATATTAGTTCACAAATTTGACCGCTTCGCACGTTCTAGGGAGGACTCTGTAGTTTACAAGTCCCTTCTTAGAAGAGAGTGTGGAATAAAGGTTATAAGTATTACAGAGCAAATGGAAGATGATAAATTTAGTGTTATCCTTGAAGCCATGCTTGAAGCCATGGCTGAATATTACTCGTTAAACTTAAGTGATGAAGTTATGAAAGGAATGACAGAAAAGGCTCAACAAGGACAAGTACAAAGTGTTGCGCCTTTTGGTTATAGAATAAAAGATAAGCATTTTGTAATTTGTGAAGAAGAAGCAAAAATCGTTAAAACAGTATTTAATAAATATGTTAATGAAGGATTACACTGCTCTAATATTTCTAGATATTTAAATTCTCTAGGCATTAAAACTATTAGAGATAATAAATGGGATGCACGGGGAATAAAACGCATGCTAAGAAATAATGCGTATATTGGCTCTACAACGTGGAATAAGACAGGAAGAGATAAGAACTACAAGTATTGGACCAAAGATGAATCAGAATGGATTGTTGTTGAAAATACTCATGAAGCAATAGTTGATAAAGAGTTATTCGATAAAGCTAATAGCATGCTTGATTATAATGCTAGTTTAAAAACTAGTAAACGTCCAGCTAATTATGAGATTAAACATTATCTTAGTGGTTTAATACGTTGCTCAGATTGTGGTGGTACTTTAATTTATAGTATTACTGGTAATGATAGATCTAATTATTTTCAGTGTGGAGCATATCGTAGAGGTAAATGTAACACAAGTAATTCTATTGTGGCTTACAAAGCTGAGGAAATGTTTATTAAACTATTAGAAGAATATATCCCACTTCTACAAGAAAGTGATTTTACAAAATTTGAAATTACAAAAAGAAAACAGGAAAATACTTCTGAAAAAGAGATTCTAAAAAAGCGTCTTTTAGAAATTAAAAATAAATATGATGCTGCAAAACGAGCCTATTTAGCAGGAATAGATTCACTAGAAGAATATGCTGATAATAAAAAGTTAATTAAGAATGAAGAAATTGAAATACAAAAATATCTAGATGATAATTCTGACAGTGATACTTCTAATGCTCAAGTAATACAAGGAATAGAGTCATTTTTAGGAATGCTTAAAAGTGGTGCAACTCCAAAAAAATTAAATGATACACTTAAAAGTTTTGTAGATTGTGCTATTTTTAATAAGGCTGAAGATAGTTTTAAAATAAAGATAATCCTTTAACCAGTATCACTCATGACAATTAGGCCCACCAAATTGGGTAATGATCAGTTGTGCCATTTGAGGATTGGTACATTTAATGTTTACAGGGTATTGTAATTTTCTTTCATAAGTCCACATATTAATTTGCCTCTCTTTCCCATGGCCATGGATCTCTTCCCCAAGTCCATTCATTCTGTGTTTCAACATCATCTATTGTTAGTGGGCCAAAATATTGGGTATATTCTTTAACTGCTTGCTTTAAAAGTTGTCTAAACTTTTCGTAATTTTTTAGTGCTTGCTGATTACAAGGATGGGTATCTAAAAAAAGAGCTGTATCAAATAAGTTAAAGTTTAGCATACGAATTAAGTCTAATAGTTCACATTGTTCTTTGTTCATCATTTTACTTACACTCCTTTGCTGCTTCAAATGGGAGATCAAGTTCTTTAAAAATAGTCCCACGTTTTAAAGCTTCTTTAGGTTCATAGATCATTCTCCATTGTTGCCAAGGAACATAAGCCATCGCTATTGGCATATTTTCTATATCTGTATCGCAAGGTTGATTCATTCCTACGAATTCATTTAATTCCATCTTCATATTATAGTCATTCATATCTCTTAAGTTCATAGGACGTCTTGAGCAATTTCTATTGTTCATCACTGTGTTCGCCTCCTAAATTTCGCTATACTCTATCCAAGTCATTTTTTAATCACTTGGTTCCCTAATAGTATATTAAGCATCTTAAAATTCGCACCACTTTTTTACATATTTTTTATATTTTTCACTATTTTTCTATTTTTGCTTCATAAAAGTCACTTTTTCTTTTTAGTGACGTATAAATAAATTATAAACCTTTTAAAATACTGCAAAGGAGAATAAACATGTCCCCAATAAGTCCACTTCCTCAATTATCCGAAGGTCAACAAGCTAAAGTTACAGCTCTACTTTCTACAGGAAGCATGAGACGTCGCCTACAAGATTTAGGAATTGTACGCGGATCCACTATAGAATGTCTGCATAAAGGCCCTAGTGGCGATCCCATCGCCTATAAAATCAAAGGTACAATTATTGCATTACGCCAGGAGGATGCGAATAATATTATAGTGACCTATTCATAGAATAAGGTGACCTTCTTTTTAACTGAGAAGTTCACCTTTCTCAAAGGAGGTACTATGGAAAAACATGGCACATCTTCTATTCCCCCACCTATAAACTATACAATTGCGCTAGTAGGTAATCCTAATGTTGGAAAAAGCACTTTATTTAACAGCTTAACAGGACTGAATCAACATACTGGAAATTGGTCTGGCAAAACAGTTAGTTATGCCAAAGGTAACTATACTTATCAAAACCAAAATTTTACGCTTGTAGATTTACCTGGTGCCTATTCTCTGGCAACTCATTCTAAAGAAGAGGAGGTAACCAGAGATTTTATATGCTTTAAGCACCCAGATGCCGTCATTGTAGTCTGTGATGCTACGTGTTTAGAAAGAAACTTAAATCTTGTCTTACAAACTTTAACCCTTTCTACTCATGTCATTGTCTGCATTAATTTAATAGATGAAGCCTCAAAAAAAAAGATTGTTATTGATTTAAACAAACTTTCCAAACTATTGCATGTACCTGTTATTGCCACATGTGCTCAAAAAAATCAAGGGCTAGAAACTTTAAAAAAACATGTCCTATCACTTTCTCACATGCCATATTCTATCTCGCCCCTTACCATTCATTATCCTGATCCACTAGAAAGCTGTCTAACAGAGCTCACCCAAAAACTGCACAAACTGGCTCAATATTCTATCCCTCTTAGATTTCTAGCACTTAAACTCTTAGAAAAAGATCCTATTTTTCTTTCTTATTTTCACTCACTCTGTCTTCAAAATTCTGATTCCAATACAGAAACACTTAATGAAACTCTTCTGGAAATTCAACATAAACTGTATGCCTCTGGCTTTGATGAAGAAAATCTTGAAGACCTTATTGTCGTGACCTACATAGAACAAGCTGAAAAAATTGCTCAAGAAGTTGTCACCACTCTTCCAAGCAAAATCCGTGATTATGATCGTAAAATAGACCGCTTTTTAATGGGAAAATACACAGCATTTCCTATGATGTTCCTTTTACTATCACTTATTTTATGGCTAACGATCATCGGAGCTAACTATCCTTCTAATTTACTTTTTAACTTATTTGCCATCCTGGAACAGCCACTACAAAACTTTATGCTTTATCTTCATCTACCTGAATTCATTGTCACGCCTTTTATACAGGGGATTTATACGGTACTTACATGGGTGGTTTCTGTCATGCTTCCCCCTATGGCTATTTTCTTTCCTCTTTTTACTTTACTTGAAGATCTAGGTTACTTACCTCGTGTTGCTTTTAACTTAGATCATACTTTTAAAAAATGTCATGCTTGTGGTAAGCAAGCTTTAACCATGTGTATGGGCCTAGGATGTAATGCTGTAGGCGTAGAAGGATGTCGTATTATTGATTCACCTCGTGAACAATTAATTGCCCTCCTCACTAATAGTTTTGTCCCCTGCAATGGACGATTTCCCTCACTTATTTTACTGATTAATATGTTTTTTATTTCTACAACTTTTTCTCCCCTTAATACACTTTATTCTGCACTATGGCTTGTTTGTGCCATTTTACTCAGCTTGCTTTTTACTTTTTTGACCTCATGGCTCCTTTCTAGGACGCTCCTTAAAGGATTTACATCCTCCTTTACGCTAGAACTTCCACCCTATCGTAAACCTCAAATTGGCCAAATATTAGTCCATTCTCTGATGGATCGTACCCTTTATGTTTTACGTCGTGCTATTATCGTTGCTGCTCCTGCTGGCTTAATCATTTGGCTTTTAGCTAATATACGTATCGGTCAAACTAGCTTACTCCTAAGTCTTGCTCATTTTTTAGACCCTTTTGCTCGCTTATTTGGATTAGATGGTATTATACTCACAGCGTTTCTACTGGGTCTACCTGCTAATGAACTTGTTTTCCCTATTATGATCATGATTTATATGGCATCTGGAACAATGATGCCCCTTAGTCAAGCTTCTGAAATCAAACTCCTTTTATTTAATCAAGGATGGACTTTTACAACGGCTATTTGTACCTTTCTTTTTTTCCTAATACACTGGCCTTGTACTACAACCCTATGGACAATCTACAAAGAATCTAAAAGCATTAAATGGACACTTATTGCTTTCTTACTGCCTACCCTTTCAGGCTTTATGCTTTGTTTTATTGTTTCACATTTATTAAACTTTTTCTTTTAATTTCAAATTAAAAGATGTACTGGTCAACTTTTTGTTTATTATTATATTTAAAGTTATCTTTATCTGACCTTTTATGTAGTTATCCTACCTATTAGTTCTACTAGCGATAAAGATAGCTTTTTTCTTATCTTTATGTATGAATTAAGGCCTATCCACATACACTAAATCAATTAAGGATTCTTATCATACGCCATAAAGGAGTGTTCATATGCCTTCATTAAGTCATTTTGTTGTTTTTATGATGTCTCTTGTTGGACAACTGGGTTATGTTGGTGTTTTTCTCGTAATCGGCTTAGAATATGCTTGCTTTCCTATTCCTAGTGAAATCGTTTTACCCTTTGTAGGAATGAGTATTCCTCAAACCTCACTACAATTTTTACCCGCTTTTCTTGTCAGTATCTTGGCTGGTCTTTTTGGTTCTCTTATTTGCTACCTAATCGGCTTATATGGTGGTATCCCTCTACTCAATAAACTAAGCAAAAAAAGTAAAGAAATGAATAAGGCTTTAAATATCTTTAATGATTGGTTTGGTAAATATGGTAGATGGGCTGTTTTATTTTCTCGCGTCATTCCCTTGACTAGAACTTATATTTCTTTATTTGCAGGTGTTAATAAAATGCACATTGGAGAATTTTTCTTATACTCATCTACAGGCATTGCACTATGGAATCTCATTCTCATGAGTCTAGGTTATTATTTAGGGCATAACTGGGAACTCATTGAAGGTATCTTAAATACTTATAGTCACATCGTACTCATTTTCGCTGCTCTTGTTGTTTTAGCTTATATTGGACTTAAAGTAGGAAAAAAAACACGCCAAAAAATCTAAATTTTCTTATTTACACCTATTCTTATCATCAGAAAAATAATAGTATACTAATTAAGGACTTATTATATTATTTTTAAAGGAGTATACTGTAATGATCTCAAAAGTTGGTTTAATTGTAGAAGGTGGGGGTATGCGAGGGGCTTATACTGCTGGTGTACTAGAAGCTTTTTTAGACCATGACCTTTACTTTCCTTATGCTATTGGTGTATCGGCTGGTGCCAATACACTATGTTCTTATTTATCAAAACAAAAGCTCCGTAATAAAAGACTTTATACTGAGTGGATTACGGACAAGCGCTTTATTAATTGGCGTAATTTATTCACAGAAGGTGCTTACTTTGGTATGAACTTTCTTTTTGATGAGCTACCTAGCAAACTAGATCCCTTTGATATGGAAAATTTTCGTAAAAGTAATACCTGTTTTAAAGTTGGAGTTACAAATTGCTTAACAGGAGAATGTGAATTTGTAGAGCCCAAATCTGCTCCTACTTTAGCGGATGCCAATCAAATGCTTAAAGCTTCTAGTAGTTTGCCATTTATCTCTAAAATGGTTACTTTAAATGGTAAACCTTACTTAGATGGTGGCATTAGTGATTCCATCCCTATCCGTCAAGCTCAAAAAGATGGCTATACCTACAATGTGGTGATTTTAACACGCAATACTGACTATCGTAAAACATACTCTAAATCTACCCATCTTCTAGCAAAATATCGTCTAAATCGTTATCCTCTATTAGCCCAGACACTTGCCAATCGTTACATGGCATATAATGAAACCTTAGACTATTTAGCACAGCTTGAAGAGGAAGGGAAAGTCTTTATTTTAAGACCTACCTTGCCTTTAAAAGTAAGTCGTTACGAAAAAAATAAAGATAAACTCTATGATCTTTATGACCAAGGTTATGCTGAATGTATGACTCAGCTCCCTAAGCTCCTGGAATGGTTAAATAGTAAGTAAAACCTATCCCAATATAAAAAAGGACTATCTTATAGAATCTGATGCAAATCACATCCTTGGATGGTCCTTTTTTGTTTCGTCTGTGTTAGACAAATCTGTTGATATACAAAAATAAAAATAGAGCCCCCAGGTAGAAGGCCCTATTCCTATTTGAAATAACCATTTGTTGCTTGATTCCAACTTATTACCTCTTTATATACTTGAATTTATATTATTCTCATTGCATCTAATTTTTTTGCTTTCTGATATGCTAAATCCAAAAATTGTTGAATAGATAAATGTTCATAATCCCAATTCATTGGCTCTAGCATTGTAGGACCTTGATATCCTGTACTTGCAATTTTCTTCATAACACTTATCCAATCTATATTCCCATCAAATGGCAACTGATGTTGATTATGCTTTCCACCGTTGTCTTGTAAATGTAGTGCCATTAAACGATTTCCGTATACTTTCAACAAATCAACACTAGGTGTATAATTTTGATGATGACAACTATCGTAACAATAACCTACATTTTTTGAGTGAAATGTATCCATTATCAATGCTAAATTATTTATATTTCCCAAATTCTCAAAAGCAACTCGAATGTTTTTTTCACCTGCATTATTAATGATAGATTCTAATCTTTTTATCCCTAAACTATTTATGAGGTATTCATCATTCGGTAAGTGAATAACCATTGTTGAAATGTTGTAATTAAAACAATCCTTAACACACTGTAAATAAGTTTGAAATGCGCTTTCACCATCCAAATTATCTAATGACAAATAGTTTTGTTGATGCACAGGCGTATGGATGTTTTCGATATACAATCCTGCATTTCTTGCAAATTGAACATCTTTCTGATAACCACGACCTCTACCAAACTTGTCACTCCACCAAAGCATTACACAATCAAAGCCAGCATTTTTAATCAGCCTATATCTTTCTTCAAAAGAAACATCATACCCTTCCCCATATCCAAAACAATCATATATTCCTATCACTTTTGTTCCTCCATAAATTCCAATTTATTATGCTATTTATTATTTACAAAAGATTATGCTATACTTACTTCATATCAAACTATAAATTACTTCATTACTCATAAAGGAGCTCCAACGATGAAAAAATACCGAACCACTTTTCTTTTATGTTTTTTAAGTTTATGCACCTATGGGCTATTACAAATTGCCCCCCATTTTCCTACCTTTATGGAGACTTTTTACTCAAGAGGTATTAATCATTTTACCACCCAATGGATTAGTCGATTAACAGGTCTTTTTCCCTTTTCAGTAGCAGAAATAGGTATTTATTGCTTAATTCTTTATTTCATCTTACATATATCTTACCGTATTTTCCACTGCCTAAAAGCACCTCATACTTGGAAAAAGCAGCTTCAATCCTGGTTCTTTCAAACACTACATATCGCTTTTGTCATATGGATTATTCTAGGTGGAAGTTGGCTTTTAAATTATGCCAGAGTCCCTCTAGAAAATTCTTTAAATCTAAAGTCTAGCGAAAACCCTCATGAGGATTTGATTGACCTGTATACCTATTTAATTACAGAGTTAAATCATATCCGCCCAGAAGTTAGTGAAAATGTAGAGAGTTATATGACCATTGATGGTGGTTACTTATCCGTTTTTAAGCGTGCCCCAAAAGTTTATGAAGCTTTAAGCAAAGATTATCCTCTCTTTGACGGAAGCTACGGCCCCCCTAAATCCATCTTAATTTCTCCACTTATGAACTATACAGGTCTTACAGGCATTTATGTACCGTTTACAAGAGAAGCTAATATTAATACTGCTACCTTACCTCAAACCATTCCCTCTACTACCCTACACGAAATGGCTCATCAACGTGGCTTTGCAGAAGAAGAAGCTTGCAACTTTATTGCCTACCTCGCTTCTACATATTCCACAGATGCAGATTTTAGATACTCTGGTACCTTACTAGCCCTTGCTTATACTAGTCAAACCCTCGCTAAAGTGGACTACAATGCCCTAGTAACCTTAAATCAAACCCTAAATAAGGATGTCATGAATGATATTTTACAAAACAATGCTTTTTGGGATTCCTATGAGGGCTCTATTGAGGAAATTAGTAATTCTCTAAATGATACCTACCTTAAAGCAAACGGCGTTTCGGATGGTGTAGAAAGTTATGGGCGTATGGTAGACTTACTCCTATCTTACTATGTGACTAAGATTGCACCTTCGTTAAATCTGCGAACTGCCCCTTAATATAATCACATAAGGCTATAGGACTTAGTGTCACTTGAACCCCTATTTTCCCCCCACTGACTGTCATCATCTCTAAGCTTTTGGCGCTTTCATCAATAAAGGTGCTAAAAGCTTTTTTCATGCCAATTGGGCTACATCCACCACGTATATAACCTGTGATTTTTTGTAAATCCTTTACATGAAGCATTTCTATACTTTTTTCACCTGCTATCTGTCCCGCTTTTTTTAAGTCTAACTCCATATCTACAGGAATAACAAAAACATAATTGGCTTTAGATTTTCCCACTGCTACTAAAGTCTTAAAAACCTGCTCACTGCTTTTACCAATCTTTTCGGCTACTGCTTGTCCATCTATTTTTCCATCTTTTACTTCATAGTGACTTACTTCATAAGGTATTTTTGCCTGTTCCAATAAACGCATCACATTTGTCTTTGGTTGTGCCATTATTTTTCTCTCCTTTTTAATAAATGATTATGCTTATTATATCATGCGCCTTTCTATCCCAAAAGAAGGAGACGCTAGATTAGCGTCTCCTCTTTCATAATCATTTTATGACTTTTAACTCATATCCCCGATTATTTAACTGCTTCTTTAGCAAATACAGTAGTAACCAACTCTTCATAAGGTGGCCTTGCACTTAATTCCCCTGCAAGCTCCATAACATCCATCAAATGATTTAAACTTTCTTCTTTTAATAATGGCTCTGTACACCAAGCATCATTGTCTTTATAACGCTGAATAACTTGAATTAATTCTTCCATGCTAATTTCAGTAAACTGTGGTGCAATGATTTCTGCAATTTCTTCGGCTGAATGATTAGCTACATATTGTTGGCCTTTATAAATAGCATTCGTAAATCGCTGCACAATATCTGAGTTTTTATCCATATAACTTCCTAAACAAGAATAGGCTGTATATGGAATTTCACCTGAAAGCTGTCCCATAGAGGCAACAATATACCCTTCACCTTGTGCTTCTATTTGCGTTGCTGTAGGTTCAAACAAAGTTACAAAGTCACCTTCTCCACCTACAAATGCACCGCCCATAGCTGCAAATTGAATGTCCGTTCTAACGAAAGTTTCACCTTTTGCCACATTTTCACCTAAAGTTAAGCCATTTTGCTTTAACACATATTCTAGGGTCATTTCAGGCATACCACCTTTACGACCACCTATAATCTCTTTTCCCTTTAAATCATCTAGTGTAAAGTCTTTAATCGCTTCGCGACTTACAAGAAAAGTCCCATCACGCTTTGTAACTTGCGCAAAATTAATGGCATAATCACGGCTTCCTTGATTGTATACATAAATTGAAGCTTCTGGCCCCATAAAGCCAACTTGCGCCTCACCAGATAGCAATGCAGCCATAGTCTTATCCGCACCTTGTGTGAGTAATAAATCTACATCTATGCCCTCTTCTTCAAAGAAACCTGCCTCAATGGCTATATATTGAGGGGCATAAAAAACAGAATGTGTCACTTCTGCTATGGTTACCTTTGTTAATTGTTCCTTGTTGCAACCTGTCAGCATACACATGAAAGTCAGTGTGAAAATTAAAAGGATGCTAAGATGAGCTTTTTTCATGATGTTTCACCTCATAAACTGGAATTTGTTTACATCTCTTTATTAATGTATGCACGCTAATGGTTTTAGTGACTTTTTTTCTTTGTCATCCACTTTTCTAGTACATTCACTACTGCATACATCAAAAAAGCACATACTGCTAAAACAACAACGCCCATCATAACAAGATCTAATCTAAATACTTGACCACCATAAACAATTAAATAACCTAGGCCATAGCGAGATACTAAAAATTCACCTACAATAACGCCTACCCATGCTAAGCCTATATTAATTTTTATGATATTAATCATATTACCTATATTAGCGGGTAAAATAAGTTTCGTTAGAATCTGCCACTTAGTTGCTCCAAAACTTTTAAGCATCTTTATTTTTTCCTCATCCATTAATGAAAAATAGTTATAAGCAGATAAAATTGTTGTGACAATTGAAATCGTTACAGCTGTTACCACAATTCCACCAATACCCGCACCTGCCCATACAATAATAATAGGTGCTAGTGCAGTCTTAGGTAAGGCATTCAAAACCACTAATGTAGGAGATAAAACTTTAGCGATTGTTTCAGACCACCATAAAATAATCGCAATAAAAATACCTAGTACGGTTCCTATTCCAAAACCTAAGAATGTCTCCCATACGGAAATTCCAATATGCCCAAATAAACTACCATCCCTTAAATACGTTAAAAATAGCTTCCAAATAGCTAAAGGGCTACTAAATAAAAAGGTATTTAAAATACCTACTTGTGCTAGTACCTCCCATAAAATAATAAAAGCAGCTAAAAGACCTATCTGCCACGCTAAAATACAATATTTCTTTTTCTTTTGGCCAGCAAGGTACTGAGCATATTCTTGACTATATGGTTTTTTATTCATTGTGCTCTAGCTCCTTCCATAACACATCAAAGTAATGACTAAATTCAGGTGACTTGCGACTTATTAGCGGCGTTTTTTCTCTTGTCACTGAAAGCTCAATTGCATAAGTGCTCTTAATGGTTGCTGGTCTACTTGTAAGAACGCAAATACGATCACACATGGAAATCGCTTCTGCAATATCATGAGTAACTAATACCGCCTCTTTATTTTCCTTTTTAATAATTTGATAAATATCATCACTTACCATAAGCCTTGTTTGATAATCTAGTGCTGAAAATGGTTCATCTAATAATAAAATATCTGGGCTAGTTGCCAGTGTGCGAATCAGTGCCGCTCTTTGTCTCATTCCACCTGAAAGTTCATTTGGATAACGTGTTCTAAAGTCCCATAGCCCATAAGTCTTCAGCAATTCCTCTACTCTTTCTTTTGCCTCATCTGTTAATTTCTTTTGGATTTCTAAACCAATCAAGACATTGTCCATAATAGTACGCCACTCTAAAAGATGATCTCTTTGAAACATATAGCCGATTTGCCCATTAATGGTTACCTCACCACTTGTAGGTTCTAAAATATGTGCCAGAATATTTAAAATGGTAGATTTTCCACTCCCAGATGGGCCTAATATGCCTAAAATTTCTCCCTTTTTTAGCTCTAAATTTAACCTATTAAGAACCAGTAGCTCCCCTTCATCTGTATAGAAACGTTTACTTACATTTGAAACCTCCATACGATTTTCCACTTTTTTCGCCCCCCTATTCTTTTGAATCCACTCTCATGTCACTTTATCCGTCCAATTTCTGCATATATTCAGTACATTCTAGTCATCATAAGTAGCATTCTACCTATAATCATCATATTAATCATTAAAAAGAGAAGTGCTTTTCCTTACAAAAGATTACATTTATTGTCACAGTGTAGTCATCATTGATATCACCTTCTTGCCATTTAAAGTATTGCCACGCTATAATAACTTAAAAAGGAGAATTTTTGCATGCGTTATTTTATTATTTCAGATATTCACGGCTCTAGTTTTTATTTAAATAAAGCACTGGATCTTTTTAAATCAGGCGGTTATGACTATTTAGTGATTTTAGGGGATATTTTATATCATGGTCCACGTAATAACATCCCTGAAGGCTATAATCCTCAAGAAGTGGTTCAACTACTTAATCCACTATCCAAACAAATCATTGCCTGTCGTGGAAACTGTGAAGCAGAAGTGGATCAAATGCTTCTTGAGTTTCCTTGCCTTGGTGACTATGCTTTAATTGTAGATGATAATGTCAGCCTATTTGCAACACATGGACACCTTTACACTGCGGACAAATTCCCAAAAGGTCCTGGGAAATCTGCCTTTTTATCAGGTCACACTCATTTATGGCGACTTGAGACACAAGAGGATGTTGTGATTTGCAATCCAGGTTCTATCACCCTCCCTAAAGAAAATCGTCCACATACCTATGCGACTTATGAAAATGGTACTTTCATGGTAAAAGATTTCCAAGGAGAAGTCCTTGCAACACTCAAAGTCTAATCCTATTTTTTTATACCTCTATGCATTTTAATACTTTACAGGATATGCATATCCCCTTTTCAAGCTTTGAAAATCATGATAGGATAAGTATAAGGAACCTTAAGCTAAGGCTTAATTAGTCTTTGCTTAAGGCTTTATCTTTTTTAAAGGAGTTATTTTATGGAAAATAAAGTTTTAGCTGTTGTAGATGGCAGAAATATTACACAATCTGACGTATTTCATTTAATTCAAAGCATTGGTCAAAGTGCTGCTGCTTTCAATAATCCAGAAGGTCAAAAACAATTATTAGACGAGCTTGTTATGCAAGAATTACTTTATTCAGATGCATTAAGTCAAGGTCTTCAAGAAGAAGAAGCTTTTAAAGCTGCTCTTGCAGAAATGGAAAAATCTTTACTTAAACAATACGCTATGAAAAAATTATTAGAGGGTATTGATGCAGAAGAAGCAGAAGTTAAAGATTACTACGAACAACATACATCATCTTTCACATCACCAGAAAAAGCTGCTGCAAATCATATCTTAGTAGATACATTAGAAGAAGCAGAAAAAATTGCAGAAGAAATTAAAAATGGTTTAGATTTTAAAGAAGCTGCAAAACAATATTCAAATTGCCCATCAGGTGGTCAAGGTGGTTCATTAGGTGAATTTACTCGTGGTCAAATGGTACCTGAATTTGAACAAGCAACATTCTCAATGACTCCAGGTAGCATCTCAGAACCAGTTCAAACACAATTTGGTTATCACCTCATTCAGCTTGAAAGCTTAACACCTGCTGGTACAATGCCATATGAAGCAGTTAAAGCACAAGCTAAAGAACAACTTTTACTTGCAAAACGTCAAGCACTTTATGTTGCAAAACGTCAAGAACTTGGTGAACGTTATTCAGTAGAAATGAAATAATTCAATAAAAAAAGAGTTGGCCAAGCTCATATGCTTAACCAACTCTTTTTTATTGCTGTGCTTTACACGCTTTGTTTTAGCACCACTTCTTTACACTTAATCGTTTAAATTTTGACTTAGGATGAGATTCTCTAGTTCTTTTACATCCTTTACTAGATAGGTTGCCCCTTCACTTCTAAGCTCCTCTTCATCTCTAAAGCCCCATAAAACACCAACAGAGGCAACACCTGCAGCCTGAGCAGTTTGAATATCCACATTAGAATCTCCTATATAAAGACATTGGTTTGGTGTCACTTTATAGTGTTCCATCATTTCTAAAACACCATATGGGTGCGGTTTTGTAGGAATTCCCTCTCTTTGACCCAATATTAGATCAATATTTTCTCCAAAGAACTGTTTAACAAGCTCTACTGCATAATTATGTGCCTTATTAGTCACCACACTGCAAATGATGCCTTGCGCTTTTAAACAATCTAACAACTCTAAAATCCCAGAATAAGGTCTTGTTTGATCTAAGCTATGTTCTTTGTAATATACATCGAAGGCCTCTTTAACCTTTAAAACATTGGCTTCATCTTTCACTTCTTTGGGCAAACTTCGTTCCACTAGTTTATAAATCCCATTTCCTACAAACTTTTTATACGCTGCTTCATCATGTAATGGATATCCAAACTGCTTAAGCGCTACATTACATGCATTTCCTAAATCTGCTATTGAATTTAATAGTGTCCCATCTAAATCAAAAATGACTAATTTAATCATTGTTTCTCCTTATCCCTTAAACGCTTATTTTAAATTCTTTATTTGCGTATTCATTACTTCCTCTCACACATTATCATTGACGGGTGATTTACTTCATTATAGCTTAATTTCCAATGGTTCTATAATATCTAAGGTTTCTGGTGTCACCTTACAAGTATAGGCTAGTACTCCAACACCTTCCCTTTCAGCTGCTCTTAAAGTTTCTGCAAAAGCAGGATGTCTTTCCTCATGAGGCGTAAAATATTGTACCTCTTCCATCTGGACTACAAAAATAACATATGCTTTATAGCCGTTTTTACGGGCTAAAATAAGCTCCTCTAAATGTTTTACTCCGCGCTCGGTCGGTGCATCTGGAAAACGTACAATGCCATCTTCTTCTAATGTCACACCTTTTACTTCAATAAAAAGTTTTTCCTCACCTGCTTCACAGTAAAAATCAAAACGTGACTGCCCGTAAGTCTGTTCTCTTTTAATCTTTGTTAATGGTCCTTGTAAATCGGGTAGCTGAATTGTTCCTGATTTTAATGCCTCTTCTACAACCACATTAGGTGCTTGTGAATCCATATTAATAAGTAATCTCCCTTTTTCAACTGCTATAAGTGAATAAGGCGTCTTACGATTAGGATTCATAGATTTTTCTAAATAAACGGTTATCCCTGGTATTAAAAGCTCTTTACAACGTCCTGTATTTTTAACATGAACTTTATAACGCTCACCCTCTACTTCACAATACGCAATAAAACGATTTGGCCTTTCTATAAAGGTTGCTTTTATCATTTGCTGATATTTCATATATACTCCTTATTGACTTCTCTTTTATGACATATCCTTTTTACTACATTGTATTATTCCTCGGTAGTAAGCTTTTATTGATTATAACAAAATATGGCATAAATAAACAGCTAGTACGCTAACAAGTGCAACCGTTGTTAGTCCCCTTTCAAAATATCCCAATAAAAGTGCAACAACTGTTCCTATGGTAGCATATAATGTATTTTGTGTACTATAGAAAATATGTGGAAATGTCATGCCCCCAAGTACCGCATATGGTACATAATATAAAAATGAGCGAATAAAAGGCGATTTTACTTTTCGTTTAAAAAGTGTTAAAGGAAGGACGCGAATCAAATAAGTCACTAACGCCATTACCCCAATACTTAGCAAGATATACATGTCTCTTCCTCCTCATCTTTTTCCTCTTTGATCGGTGCAATATAGGCCATAAGTCCCGCAGAAATAACTGTGACAATAATGACTGCAAATCCAGAAGAAATACAATCAAATGATGGTATGTAATATAAAATACAGCTTGCAGTAACAGCAATAGCTAATGTCATGACAATCGCTTTAGAATGTTTAGCAGCTGGAATAATAATGGCAATAAACATGCCATATAGTGCAATACCTAGTGCATCCTGTAAACTAGCTGGCAAAATGCCTGAAACAAGTGCACCTGCTAGTGTTCCTCCACTCCATCCTAAATAAGGCATACTCATAAGTCCTGCCCAATACCAGCCTGTCACATCTCCTGACTCCATAGAAGCTACTGCAAAAATTTCATCCGTTACACAAAAACTCATAAGTGCACGTTGCAGGCTACTTAACTTCTTACTTACTTTTTGAGATAAAGAAAGGGACATTAAAAAGTAACGTGCATTAATCATTAACATGGTTAATGCCATTTCTACATAGCTCCCACCTGAAGTCATTACCTGAAGTCCTGCAAATTGTCCTGCTGAAGTTAAGTTAGTCATAGAAATAAGCACTGCTAATGCAGGTGATAACCCACTAGATACCGCCATCATCCCAAATGCAAAAGAAACGGAAAAATAACCTATTCCTATAGGAACACCTAATTTAAGCCCCTTTTTAAATGATACTTGGTTTTGCTTTTTCATACTCCCACCCCTTTTTTTACATAAAAAAGACACAATACAGCTATTATGCCTATTGTGTCTTTAGTACTATCTATTTTTCATAAACTTCACGTTTTAAAATGCCTACAACAGGTAAATTACGATAACGCTCCGCATAATCAATTCCATAACCTACAATAAACTCATCTGGCACTTCAAAGCCTGTATAATCTGGCGTAATATTTTCTTTTCTTCTAGCTGGTTTATCTAATAAGGTACAAATTTTAATACTTGCCGGTTGACGTGCAATTAAAATCTCTTTGAGATACTTTAATGTTAAACCACTGTCCACAATATCTTCGACAATTAAAAGATGCTCCCCTTCAATACTTTTGTCTAAATCCTTCAAAATCTGTACAACACCTGTAGATTCTGTAGCATTTCCATAGCTAGAGACTGCCATAAAATCCATCTTAAGTGGTAAATTAATTTTTCGTACTAAATCACTTGTAAAAATATTAGATCCTTTTAAAATCCCTACTACAGTTAATGCCTTACCCTCGTAATCTTTGGTTATTTGAGCGCCTAACTCACTGACACGTTCATTGAGCGCCGCCTCAGAAAATAAAATTTCTTGAAGATCTTGTTGCATAATATACTCCTCGTTTCTTGTGCACTTAATTCATTGTCTATCCAGATATAAAACACTTGCTCTAGATACCTGAACTTTTTTTCCATTATACAACATAACGTTCGATTTGTACAATTAATTTCTAAATTTATTTAATCCCTCTAAATTCTTTTACCAAGCTTTCTGCAATCTGAATCCCATCTACAGCTGCTGAACTAATACCCCCTGCATAACCTGCACCTTCCCCTGCTGGATAAAGTCCTTTCACACTACTTTCATAGGCTTCATTTCTTGGTAATCTTACAGGAGATGAACTTCTTGTTTCAAACCCTGTAAATAGAGCATCTGGATGATCAAAGTTTTTAATTTTCTTTCCAAAAGCATGCATTGCCTCATCTATTGCCTCACCCATATACTTCGGCATAGAAGCTTTCATATTACTTAATGTAATCCCTGGTTCATAAGTTGGTTTTACTACTCCAAATGAAGTAGATACTTGATTTTCAAAGAAATCTCCTAATTTTTGCGCTGGTGCTTTATACTGACCGCCGCCTAGTTTAAAGGCTACCTCTTCCAACTGTCTTTGCATATACATCCCTGCAAGTGGATGGTCACCTTCAAAATCTTCTGGTCCTACATTCACTAAAATGGCACTATTAGCATTTACTCCATCACGAGCATGCTCACTCATCCCATTGGTTACAACACGTCCTTCTTCTGAAGCAGAAGCCATAACATAACCTCCTGGACACATACAGAAACTATAAACCGTGCGACCATTTTCACAGTGGTGTACTAATTTATATTCTGCAGCGCCTAACTTTGGATGATGCGCATACTTTTCACCAAACTGCGCTTCATTAATCCAAGATTGTAAGTGTTCCACACGCATTCCCATAGAAAATGGTTTTTGTTCCATATGAACCTGACGCTTATGAAGCATTTCAAAAGTATCCCTTGCACTATGACCAATGGCTAAAATACAATGCTCTGTTTCTAATCTCTCTGTATCATTTAAAATGACCGCTTTTAATGCCCCATCTTCGATTTCTAAGTCCGTAAGCTGTGTTTCAAAACGGAAAGTCCCACCTAATGCAATGATTTGCTGACGAATATTACGTACAACATCTCTTAAAATATCTGTTCCAACATGTGGTTTATTTTTATAAAGGATTTCCTCAGGTGCACCTGCAAGTACCATTTCTTCTAATACTTTATGACAGCGCTTGTTTTTAATTTGTGTTGTCAGCTTACCATCTGAAAAAGTACCTGCACCACCTTCACCAAATTGTATATTGCTCTTTGGATCAAAAATACCTTCTTTAGTGAGTCTTTCTATGTCTTTTACACGTTCCTCTACACATCTTCCACGCTCTACTACAATCGGTTTAAATCCTTGCTGTGCTAAAATAAGCGCTGCAAACAAACCACATGGTCCACTTCCAACAACTACTGGTGGATGATCCATTAACTTTTCCCCCTTAGGTGGACATACATAAGCTGGGTCTGTTCGTTTTAAATTCGGGTACTTCTCTAATAACATATCATCTTTTCTTGTCTCTACATCTACTGTATAAACAAGCTTAATTTCATCTTTTTTACGTGCATCAATTGCTTCTTTAAAAATCGTATATTTTATAATGTCTGAAGGTTTGATTTTAAGCTTCTTTGCAATCTTACCTAATAGAACTTCTTCTTTTTCTTCTTCTAAACTCAATTTGATATCTTGAACTCTTATCATTTACTTTCCTCATTTCTACTTACACTTTCACCTGCAATAAAACCAGTTGCCCAAGCCCATTGTAGATTATAGCCACCACAGTCACCATCTACATCCATGACTTCTCCTGTAATATACAGATTTTTTGCTTTTAAAGATTCCATGGTATGAAAATCAATTTCTGTTGCACGAATACCACCTGCCGTAACCTGTGCAAATTTATACCCTCTTGTCCCCTCTACATCAAACTTAAATCCTTTAAGTACTTTTACAATACGCATGACTTCTTCATAGTCTAATTGTTCTACAACTCGATGAATACTATCCACTCTTGCTGCCTTCAAAACAGGTACAATCACACGTTTATGGAGCATCCCAATTAATAACTCTTCAATTGTACGCTCTGGATGCGCTGTAATACGCTCATAAAGTAAACTTGTCATTTCATCTTCTGAAATACTTGGGAACAAATCTAAGGTTACTTCTGCATTTTGCTTATTTATTGCTGCTAATGATGCTACCCTACTAATTTGAAAAATAGGTGGTCCTGAAAGACCATCTTCTGTAAAAAGTACTTCTCCATATTCTTCACGACCTAATTTACCTTCTACAAAGATTCTAACATTTGCTTTAACCTTAGTTCCCTTCATCATCTTACAATATGGCGCAGATGAAAGAACATGTACCAAAATAGGAAATGGTGTTTTTAACGTATGACCAAGTTTCTTTAGAAGTTCATAACCTAGTCCATCACAGCCTAGACCAGTATTAGTCATACCACCTGTAGCCATAACAACTTGCTGTGCCATAAAGGTTTGTCCTTCTTCACTTGTAAGCTGCCAACCTGTTTTCTTCTGTTTTAGATCTACAATCTTTGTATCCGTAATCACTTCTACGCCTAATCGTTCAATCTCCATACGAAGCACATCTAAAACCGTTGTGGCTTGCTCTGATAAAGGATACACTTTTTTACCTTCAACAAGCGGCATAATACCTAGTTCCATAAAAAAGTTTTTCGTTTCTTCATATCCAAAACGGTCTAAAACCGCCTTAAAGTCTACCGAATCATAAGAATGATATTGCTTTGGTGTTACCACTGTATTGGTCATATTACAACGTCCATTACCTGTAACTAAAATTTTCTTTCCTACACGATTTGAACGCTCTATAATACAGACCTCTTTACCATTTCTAGCAGCTGTAATAGCCGCTACTAGTCCAGAGGCACCGCCTCCAACTATAATAACCTCTTTCATAAAAACCTCCTTTATGATTACAGTTACGCAAGAATAAGACTGCCAAAATAATTGGCAGTCTTATTCTCCAACATATCCCTGTAATATCTTTTGAAGCGTACTTGGATTTAACAAAAGCGCTTCTTTTTGTGCATTGGTAATTTCAATTTCTTCATTTAACAATAAACTATAAATATATTTAGAAAAATGGGCTACCTCATAATCTATTTTTACAGGACGCTTAGTTGTACCTTTCTCCTTAATACAAACATAATGATCATCTACACCTAGCACATAAGTAACATCAGGTGTTTCTAACTTTTGCTCTTGTGAGATATCTTTAACCAAAGTAACCTCTTTTTCATTAAAGGTCTCAATTGTATAACCTTTAAATCGGTCAGCCACCTCATCTTTGGTTAAACCCAAAAGGCTTTTTGAATCAACCTTGGTTTCACTAAAAGCTTTACCTTTTGTATTTTGATTTTTTAATACAATCTTGGTCTGCGGTAAAATATAAATTTCTTCTGGCCATTGTTCTACACTAAGCCCTGACATTGCTATTGGCTCATCACTCTGTTCTATGTGCCAACTATTTTGTTTAGTATAAAAATAAGTAACTAAAAAAACAAGAATAAACACAGCAATTGCAATGAACAATGTATATAAATATTGTTTTTTACTTAACATAAGCGTCTTCCTTTATCTATAAAATCATATTTCATACTAATTATGTCTGAATTTTTAATTTTTTATACATAAAGGAAAGATTTTTATTTAAAGTTTGAGTAATTTAGCTAATTTGCGTCCACCTGGAATTGATGAAAGGTCCCCTTTGGTAATCGTATGGGTTCCAATTCCTACAATAAAGTAAATCACAGCAGCTATTGGTAAGATGACAATAATAGAAAGTTTTATTGAAAGACCAATCCATAAAAGTCCCTTATATAAAGCTAATGTAATAAGTCCCATAATCAGTGAACACACTGTAGGTTGAATCAAAATTTCCATCCAACGCATTTTTACATTTAAATATTTTTGTAAATAATACATATTTAGCACCGCATAGATGACATAACAAATTGTCGTACTATGTACAAATCCATAAATATTCAGCGTTGGGAATTTTAAAGTCACTAAATTGATTCCAATTTTTATTGCACAAGCAATGAGCGCATTAATAGTTGGTATTTTTTGCTTACTCATCCCTTGTAAGATTCCTGCACTAAGTTGTGCAATTGCAATAGCTAAGATAGCAATTGCACCTGATGATAGAAGTTCTGAACCACTACTATCTCCTATAACTAAAGTAAGAATTGGATTTGCAAATACCATAAAACCAATGGCAGAAGGTGCTGCAATTAACATACCTACTTTAAAAATCATTTTTGTTTTTTGACGAACATCCTCAATTTGATTAGCTGCCATACCCGCTGCAATGGCTGGTACACTAGCTAGTCCAAGTTGTAAAATCAAACTAACTGGAATGTTTAAAAACGTCATATACTGGAACGAAAGTTGTCCACTTAATTGATTAACAATGCTTTCCGTAGAGTAAATTCCTGCATCTATAACGGGTACAAGGTCTAACATTTGATGATTTCTAAGATATTCTATATTTTTAGGTAAAATATTAGATACCATAGATTGGTCAATAGAGGTCATAATAGAGAAAATAGATGCACTCACAATAACCGGAATCATCATATTTAAAATTTGTTTTAAAATCATAAAGCTGGACTGCTCACTATAAGCTTTACTTTCTTTTAGCTCATATTGTGCTTGTGGGCGTTTTTTGATATATAAAGTAATGAGCACCACAAAGCCTGCAATTGCACCAATACCTGTACCAAATGCACTACCTGTTGCCCCCCATACAAGATTCTTATTCGTTATTTTCATAAAATAAGATGCTAAAACAACACTAAAAATAACATTAAAAATCTGCTCAATAATCTGAGAAGATGCCGTTGGTGTCATATCGCCTCTACCTTGGAAATAACCACGTAATACCCCTAAGGTTGTTGCAATAACAACAGTAGGAGCTAAAGCACGAATAGGGAGTGCAACATCTTGCGATTTATAAAAGTTATCTGAGATAAAATCTGCACCTAACCATAAACCCAGTGCCATCACACATGCAACTCCTATGGAATAAATCATGGCTAGATGGAAAACTCTCTGTGCTTCTTTATAGGCTCCTGCTGCACGTCTTTCTGCAATGAGCTTAGATAATGCACCTGGAATTGCCATCGCTGTTAAGGTCAGAATAACTACATAAATACCATAGGCTACACCATAAAGGGATTGTCCTTCATCTCCTAAAATATTACGAATTGGAATACGATAAAGCATCCCAATAATACGACTGGCAAGGACACCAATACTTAAAATCATAGCACCTTTCATAAGGCTTTGTTTATTCTCTGTCGTCTTCATACTTCTTCCTCTGTTTTTATTTTAGATGATTTCCTTTTTTTGATGTTTTAAATCATTTTATCATACTTTTTTCTATATCACACGCTTTTTCTCTCTTTTTTCACCTAAGCTGGATTCATATTAAAAAAAGAGTAGCATTTTAGGCTACTCTTTTACTTGTCATTCATACCTAAAGGTGGTAGTAGCGTTTCTTCTAAATCTAATTGAAGTAATAGTTCAAATCGCTCTGCAATCTCAGGGTACTTCCTATTAAATAAAATAAAACGTTCAATTTTTGTTAAACTATCATGGGAAAGGTATTGGGCCATCGCTTCCTTTTCAGCTTCTGCATTTTCATCCATATGCAAGATTGCAAAAAATTCCTCAATAAGCGCATCTCTTGCAATTAAATACTGCGCCATCTTCTTTCCCTGGTCAGTTATTTTAAGTGGTTGATACGTAGAATAGACAATTTGCTTTTGATAGTGCATGCGCTGCAACGCCTGAATCGTTTTTTGTAAAGGTTGATTCATCTCCCTAGCAAGCTCACTCACTTTTAGTTCATTGCTACTTTCTAAATGTTTATATATGCAAACCAAATATTTCTCAAGGCTTGAAGAAAGCATAGCACCCTCCACAACTATAAACCTAACATAAATATATGCACATCCATTTCAAATCATGCAACTTTTTCATTTTTTTACCATATCTCCTAAGATTCGTTTGACACATCCTAGCTATTCATATTAGAATTGTTAAGAAGTAAACTTAAATAAAGGAGGTGAAATCATGTCTGAAATCGTACTCTTAACTGATAGTTCTTGTGACCTTCCTTTAGCTTGCTTAGAGCAATATCACATTGAAATTATCCCTTATTATGTTTCATTTGATGCGACGCATTATTACAAGGAAATCACTGAGCTTTCAATTAGTGACTTTTACCAAAGATTAAGAGCTGAGAAGATTTTCCCTAAAACATCACTACCATCTATTAACGATTATTATGAACATTTCAAACCTCATGTTGAGGCTGGAAAAAGCGTTATTTGTGTGACATTATCTAACCATTTTAGTGGTTCTCATAATGCAGCCCTTAACGCACGTGAACTTATTTTAGAAAATTATCCTAATGCGCAAATTGAAATTATTAATTCTTTAAATGCAACAGGTGGTGAAGGGGTTTTAGTTCTCGAGATTGGACGTATGATTCAAAATGGATTAAGCTTTGAAACCATTTTAGAGCTTATTCCAAAAGTACGTGAAACAGCTCGTATCTTTTTCTTTGTAGAAACTCTAGATTATCTTGAACATGGTGGTCGTATTGGTAAAGCTTCTGCTTTACTTGGTACAATGCTCAATGTTAAACCCATTATTTATTTACAAGATGGCTTACTTTTCCCTAATGGGAAAGTACGTGGTACCAAAAAAGCATTAGCAAAGGTATTAGAAATTTCTAAGGATTATGTTGGTGATGAAGCAAGCGACTATCATTATTTAATTGCACATGCTGATAATGTAGAATATGCAACCGTTCTTAAAGAAGGTCTTGCCTCACAATTGGGCGTTTCTGTTCTTGAAGATTTCTGCTTTATTGGTACAACAATCGGTGTTTACACTGGTCCAGATGTTGCTGGTATTTGTTTAATAAAAAAATACGAATCATTTCTTTAATATAAAAAACGCTTCTTAATTGTGTAAGAAGCGTTTTTTATATTTATTGATTTTTAATGGCATGAATTTGTTTTAGTCCATTGCCCACTATATGACCTGTAACCGCTAATGCAAAAGCTTCTGTCACCGTAAATAACTTAAAAAGTAATATACGCTCATCACCAGAAGCGATTCCATCGATCACTAATAACCCTTGTGCTAGTAGAATCATGAGTAGCTGGGTTCGAATTTGAGGATGTTTATATTTAAAAATTCCAATTACGCATAAAATAGTCATTACGCCAATAAAGCTTCCCTGTGCAATACTTAAATAGCGTTCAAAAGGACTTACTAATAAAAGTTCATAACCATAGGCACTGTTTTCCACAAGACAAGTAGGTTGCTTTACAATTATATAAAGATAAAATAAATTCCATGGCAAAAAGCACAATAAATAATATACAAGTTTAATCCCCTTCTTTAAGAAAGGCATAACATACCATACTGCAAGTGCTGTTAGCATTGTAATTCCTATGCTACTTGCATAGTAAAAATAACGCATAGATACAATCCATCTTAAATTGGTTGAATACGCATAAATAAGCAAAGTTATATATCTTAAAGAAGTAAAGCTTAATAGGATGCCACCTATTATTTGAAAGACTTTATCTTCTACACTTCCAATGGCATGAATACTATATGCAATCATAGCTAATGCACCTATGCAGCTTCCCACCAATAATACTTTTTCCACCCCCATCACCTCCATACACTAATGTATGGACAAAATATCCTATTTAGAACAAAATAGCCATAGAAAAATCCCAGTCTTTTTCTATTAAAGACCGGGATCTTAGAGATTTATCTATTTCTTAAGCTTGTGTTTTTTCCATACGGTTTAAAGCATTTAAATAAGAAACAGCTTGTAATACAGCTGTACTTCCTTCCCCTACTGCTTTTGCCACTTGAAAAGGTTTACCTGTGCAATCTCCAGCTGCATACACACCTGACAAATTGGTTTCCATCATGCGATTTACTTTAATAGCAGCACCTTCTGTTTCTAGTCCAGCTAAAAGTTTAGATGTTGGAATACTTTCTTTAATAATAAAAACGCCACTTATATCTAAGCTTCCTTCAGCTAATTCTAATCCAGTAACAATATTTTCACCAATAATTTTCTTAGGTCGGCTGCGTAACACTTCAATACGTTCATCTAAATGTTCAAGTTCTTTATAAAGCGGAATATAATATACCTGATCACATACTTCTGCTAAATAATTTGCGTCTTCCTCTGCATGTGCGCTATCTCCGATAACTGCAACCGCTTTTCCTCTATAAAGCGGACCATCACAAGTTGCACAGTAGCTCACACCACGACCTAAAAATTCATTTTCTCCTGGTAAAACAGCTGTTTTGGTAATCCCATTAGCTAAAATAACTGTTTTTGCTTCAATAAATTCATTTTCTACATTCAGCATATAACTTTGCCCCATTGGGAAAATTTCAATAACCTTAGCCACTTGAATCTCTACTCCAACTTCTTTTGCATGATTTGTAAACTGTTCCATCATATCATGACCCGTGATACCAGGCATTCCAATATAATTGTCTACACGTTCTGCTTTATATATATAACTGGTACTCATTGGATTTCCAAATACTTTTACTTTTTTATTACGAATGACACCTGTAATCGCAGCAGATAATCCTGCTGGTCCGGCACCAATAATAGCTATATCTAACATATGACTTCCTCCATCTATTCTTTTGCTCAAAGTACATTTATAATCTGCACTTTTTATATCATATTAGCTTTTTCCTCTTTTTGCTAGTTATTCTTTAAAAATATCCTTACATAACTGACAACCAGTTGGTGTATTTGCCATACCGCCTAAAGCAGTTTCTCTAAGTTCTGCTGGCATACTCTTTCCTACATGGTACATGGCTTCTACCGTTTCATCAAATGGTACAATATGTCTGATCCCACATAAAGCCATTTCTGCACTAATAAGTGCATTAGAAACCCCCATAGCATTACGTTTTTGACAAGGTGCTTCTACTAGGCCTGCAATAGGATCACAAACTAAGCCTAATATATTAGTTAAAGCTGTAGCAGCTGCATGTAATGACATCTCTGGTGACCCACCCATAAGCTCACAAACTGCTGCCGCAGCCATAGCTGATGCAGCACCTACCTCTGCTTGACAACCACCCTCTGCTCCTGAAACAGTTGCATTACGTGTGATGAGATACCCAATAGCACCTGCATTAAAAAGTGCCTGAACCATTTTTTCATCTTCAAACCCAAAACGCTCTTGCATGGCTAAAAACACGCCTGGTATAACGCCTGAAGAACCTGCTGTAGGTGCCGCTACAATCAGCCCCATAGAACTATTAACTTCTAATACACCTACAGCATAACTGATTGCCTTGCTCATCATTTCGCCACATACCGACTGTTTATCTGCATTGAAAAAAAGTCTTTTACTCTCTCCTCCAATTAGCCCTCCCATAGAAACTAAGTTTTCTCTTAAGGCACGCTCTGCCGCATGCTTCATAATATCATAAGCATGTGCCATTCGAGATACAATTTCTTCCTTGCTACAATGAAAAAGCTGTTTTTCTCTTTCTATCATAGCCTCTGAAATGGTCCATCCCTTTTTATTACAGACCTCTAATAACTCTTTACTATCTATAAAATTCATGTCTATTTCCTCGTTAGTTAATGATTCTAGCATATCGAACTGCCAAATGATTTGAAATGGCTTCTATAACCTGATTACAAATTGGATCATCTGTTTCCACAATAGTAGAAACCATTTCCCCTTTATGTGCTCTATAGATACGCATATATGCAATATTAATTTTCCAATTACCTAAGCAATTTGTAATATGTGCTGCAAGTCCTGGCTGATCTTTATGGCTTACCAGTAAAGTATGATATTCTCCATTAAAGAAAACTTCTACACCATTGACCTTATCAATACTAATGGCACCCCCTCCAATAGATGAACCTGTGATACTAATCGTACTTCCTGATTGATCTTCCATAATAATATCTACTGTATTAGGATGCTTAATATGCGTGCTTTCACTGGTCTTAAATTCGTAATTTAACTTATTAACCTTAGCGTAGCTAAAAGCATCTCTAATACGCTCATCTTCCTCATTCATGCCTAATATCCCCGCAACAAGGGCACGATCTGTCCCATGACCTTTATAGGTTTTAGCAAAAGAGCCATATAAAACAAAAGTCACCTTCTCTATTTTCTTAGGCGCTAATTGATAAGCTACCTTGGCAATCTTTAAAGCTCCTGCTGTATGGGAACTAGAAGGTCCAATCATGTTGGGACCTATAATGTCAAATACACTAAGTTCTTTCATAAGTCATCCTCTTTTTGTCAAAATCAATAATATTTAGTATATCCATTATAGCTTAAACCTATAGATACGGTCAAAAAAAGAAGGCCAAATCTTTGACCTTCTCTTCCTTGACTATGTAGAATCTATCTTATTTTTGTTTTTTAACTTTTAAAGCTGCAGGCATTTCTGGTTCATAAATCATAGCTAAACATTTTGAACCACATGCCTCCTTTACTGCTTTTTCTGCACATTTTGAAATACTTTTTAAAACTTGTTTTTTCATTGTAATTCCCCTTTCTCCCTTTTATTTATCCATACAGTAAAAACTGTATAAACCTGTGTACAAATATGGATTGTTCCAACCTCTAAGTACTAATGCAATCCTAGAACCTATCTTATTTTTGTTTTTTAGCTTTTAAAGCTACAGGCATTTCTGGTTCATAAATCATAGCTAAACATTTTGAACCACATGCCTCCTTTACTGCTTTTTCTGCACATTTTGAAATACTTTTTAAAACTTGTTTTTTCATTCTAATTCCCCTTTCTCTCTTTTATTTATCCATACAGTAAAAACTGTATAAATCTGTGTACAAATAAGGATTGTTCCAATATCTAAGTACTGATGCAACCCTAGGAATAAAAAAGTGCTAACTAGACTGTATCCAAAACTAATCCTACGTACTTTACGCTTTCTATAGGCAAGTTCTTCTGCTGTCTTTGGATTTCTCTTCGTAGCATCTCCTCCTGCAATCCATAAGTAAATGGTAGATAACCAACTAAAGATTATTAAGCTATACTTTAATTGATATCGTGCCTGTATAACTATAATCACTAATGTAACTAGAAATAAACTATTAGATAATATAAAACACTTCTTATAAGTATTGGCATGGTATCCCCCTGAATAATGTCTGATGTGCATAAAGGCACAAATATATACAACAGCTGAAATAATACAGCCCCCTATAATTCCCATCAAACCAATACAAATGATAATGAATAGAGAAGAAAGAATAAGCTTAAAACCATATTCATAAATTTCTGCACTCTCTGATTCAATCATTCTATTTTTTACTAATTGTTGTGTCAAAAACTTAGATACAATTTCCATATTTTCCTCCTCTTAATCTTTCACTTCTTATAAATTAATAAGAGAGTGGTATTCTAATGTCTAATACAAAAAGGTATGCTTCACATTTCCAGCTTAGCGTCCCCTTATATTTACTGACTGCTTCTTGCATACTACGCATACCAATCCCATGTCTCTTAACATCTTTTTTAGTGGTGGAAAGTGGCTTACTTATTGGGATATTCTCTTTAACTGTATTACTGAGCTTTATTCCCACATCTTTTTCGTCACTTGAGATTACTAGTGTAATCTTTCGCTGTTCCTTCTCTTCAATCTTAGATGTTGCTTCAATTGCATTATCTATACTATTGCTTAAAAGCGCACATAAATCTATATCTTCCATATCCAATATTTCCGGTATATACCCTTTAACTTCAAAAAAAATGTCATGCTGCTTTGCAAACATCACTTTTTGTGTGACTACAGCATTAGCAATGGTATTACCAATATCTAAGCTTACTGTTTGCTCCTGACTATTTTGTGTTAACTTTTGTATATAAGCTCTGGCTTTTTCTATATCACCCATTTGCAATAACATATCAATACAACTAATATGATTATTAAAATCATGCCTGATCTTTCGCCATTCGTTTTCTATTGCCTGATCCCCTTCTGCCCACTTCACCAATAACTCATTTTGATAGGTAATCAGTGCATAATCATTTTCTTTTTGAATGCTTATATTAAGCTTTTTAATAACCCCATACACAATGAGCGTCATTATAAATATACACAAAGATAAGCTACATACTACAATCTCAACTTTATTATCCTGTCTCCATCTTAAACTATACCATATTACCCACTCTAGTCCACATAAGCTCACTATAGAAATGACTGTCGTAATAAGTATAAGGATTTGATTAACCTTATAATAACCAATATTTTTTGTTCTATTTTCTATCATTGCAATGCCAAAGACAACGATACATAATAATAACTTGCTTATAATTGCTATATTATAACGTGTGACACTAAAAAGCTGTATACTCTCTATGGTTTCTCCCACATAAAGAAGACAATGTAATTGTAATGCAATAAAATCACATATATAGCATATGCAAAAATAAAATCCCACATAAAATATATATTTCCAGCATTCTGTCTTAAATTGTATTACAGCATAAATACACCATACACTGATTCCATAAATCATACTTTGATAACTTGAAAGAGAAAATTGCTCCTTCACAAAAATACTCATAGTTACACTTAGTAAGAGGACACATTGAAGCGCTGGACTCTTTATACGCTTTTGACAGCAGTGTTCAATAAAAATGTAAAAAATCACACTTTCAACAAAACATACTACAAACTCCATTAATTGATAAATGATATACATCATTCAGGCATCACCTCTTTACTCTATTTCTATGATGTGCCCATTTTAATAAGCTTCCACAAAATTTGATGAATTACCTCTTTCTTTTTATATTATAACCATAATATATTATTTTTTCAATATTTTTTATTGTTTTTATTTTCTAATATTTTTAAATGAATTATTTATTTTTAAACCTTAATTACACTATTAATTTTTTAGAGGTAAATGTTGACAAGCGTCAGCCTCCATGATATTATAATAGAGCATTCGTAATGAATCAGCTGTTATGGCTCAGTCGGTAGAGCGTCGCCTTGGTAAGGCGGAGGCCACGGGTTCGATTCCCGTTAACAGCTTTCTAGAAAAGGCTTATAAAGCTTGAATATCATAAAAAAGAGGACTATTAAAGTCCTCTTTTTGTTTTTCCATTATTTCTTATTTTTTATTATTTACGGTGATTTATAAGTTTTTCGCCGTCAAATTCGCCGGCAAATTTTAATTAGATTTCCTCTAATATCTATATCCTTTTGTACATGACATACTCTTTTTATTCAAAAATAATATTCAATTAAGTATACTTGACTATGTTTTACCTATCGTTTTATCTTTCCATATGATTCTAGTTCTATAAATTTAGATTTATAATATTGTGGATCTAATTTTCTTTTTAATAAATTATATAATCTTTCATCATGTGTAGACATAATAATTTGGGTATCAAGTTGAACAATAATTGATCTAATCAAATCTATAAAAGATAAAATATTCATATCATCAAAATGTTCTACAGGATCATCCATAAAAATAGTTTTAAACTGAGTATCTGTATTTTGTAATGCTCTAGCATAAAAAATACTCAACGACAATATATTTAACTGAGCTGAACTAAGAAATAGTACTGGAGCTTGTTTATCTACATTATCACCTTTGGTATATATATGGATTTGGGGTTTGTCACCAGAAAAATCCGGATGGAAACTAATTTCTGTTAATTGCGGATGTGGTTCAATTCTACTATAAATATAATTTATCATATTAGAATTAAATACTTCGTTTATTTTATTTTGTATATATTGACTTGAATAAGATTTAATACTCTGCAAGTCATGATAAACTTTTTGTACTATATCAATACTTTTTATTACTTGCATCAATTCTTGTTTCTTTTTACACATCATTATATTATTATCAATAACCTCTTTATATCTTAATAGTTGCTCTAATTTTTTTATTAGGTTTCTGATACTGTTCAAATTAACAATATTTTCTTTCTTTAATTCATCTAGTTTTTCACTAGTAATTGCTTCTTCATCTAGTTTTTCACTAGTAATTGCTTCTTCATCTTTTTTATTGATTACTTGATGATATTTACTAATATATTCTTTTATTTCTCCACTCTTTTCTTTTATTTCTTGCTCTAAATTAATCTTTTCTTTTACTAATTCATCTCTATTAAATAATTTACAGCTGTCTTCAAGTTGACTTTTACGTTCTAAAAGCTCATTTAAATGTATATTTATTTTATTATATTCTTCCGTTATAGCCACCTCAGATGCCTTAATTATTTCAACATCATCATCTTCTTGCAATTCTCTCAATATATCTAAATACTCAATATAAATTTCAGTATTAATTAGACTATTTATCTCTAAATTCAATTTTTCTATATCATTATTTTGCATTAATACATTTTTATTACTTTGTTGCTCCAACTCCTTTAATCTTATTCTTTCTTCTTCTAATTTAGATTTATTTTTATTAATATTACTTTCCTTTTCTAATAGTTTTTCTCTTATTCCATTATAGTCATTAGCTATTAATAAATCATATAATTCTTCTTTATAAAATTGTTCCTTTATAAGGAGGAACTGTGATGATATAAAAGACAAATTGCTATTAAAAGTATTTTTTAAAACTACAGCCATTGCATTTTTGTGTTCCAGTAATTTAACATCCACCGATAACTTGTTCAGTGTTTTTTTCATACCTAAAATAAAATTCTCATACTTTATATCTAATTGTTCTGTCAACTTTTCTTTTTCACCCTTAATTTGCTCTATTTGCACCTTTAACTCATCAATCTTAATCATAGAATTAAAGTTAGATTGAATTTTTTCCAATAAATATTCATAACTTGCAAATTTACTTTTGCACAACGGACACACTGATTCCTTTGTATCTCCTACATACCTCTCCCCTATCTTTACAATCTTATTCAAATCTTCACATAATTCACCAGCCTTAAAATATTCATTCTCTTTATCTTGTAAATTATTATTAAATAATTTAATTTTTCTATATATCTCTATACTTTCTTTTAATAATTGATGAGTTTGCTCATTTACATTTTCCGTTTCAAATAAAATATTTCTATCTTTTGTTATATAATCCTCAATTAACTTTTGTTGTTTTTGTAGTTGTAAAATACGACTATTTCTAACCGAAATAATATAATCTATCTTATTTAATCTCTCCATATAATAGATTGACTTTTTGTTTAATATCTTATATTGGTTAATACTATTCTCTATATTAGTTTTTAATGTAACAATATTCTTTAGCTGAATCTCATTTTCTTCAATAAGTTCTCGATTGCTTAACATTTCAATTTTTACCATCTTTAATTTATGCTTTTCATTCTCTAAATTTATGTTTTTTTCATTAATTAGTCTTCTGTTTTGAACTACATTAGATTTAATGTTCTTATATTCATTATAATTAGTAACTAATTTGTTATACTTAGCTTTTTTATATTCTTGCTTTTTTTTTCTATTCTCTTCATTCTCAACTTCTTTTTTTAAATCTTCTAGAAGTGTATACTGAGCTAATTTTTTAATATTATCTTCTAATTTATTTTTCTCTACTTGTAATTGTTTCGTATTATGTTGATATGCATTATAATCACTCAATAGTATTTGAATAATGTTAGATTGACCTATCAAGCTTTTTTCTTTGGCATCACTTTCTGTTCTTATTTGGATTAATTTTCTTATAAACTCTCCAGATTGCTCTTCATCAATCTCATTTTTAAATTCAATTAAATTAGTATTGTATCCAGAATTTATTTCTCTTATCAATCCATTAATATCTAAAATCTGAGTATATTCAAAACTAATAAGAGAGAGCTCTTGCTCCAGTGTCTTTTTAGCATCGTGCAGTTTTTTATATTCCTTAGCTATTTCTTTAGCATCATTACAAATATTTACATATATTTTTGATGTATTTTCTTCATCCCAAAAGGGAATTAATTCTTGGTACCTTTTTTCCGGGGTTGTTGCCTTTAAGAAAGAATCTATTTGCTCATGTGCTAATATATTTCTAATACCGAATTTTGCATCCATTTTTTTGAATGCTTCCCCTTGTTTACTTTCACTACCCCGTTGATAATCTTTTTTTGTTCTACCATCTATCTTTGTAGTAACTCTGTACCATTTACTTTCATCCTCTGCTACAAATAAAACTTCACCTACTTCTCTTTTACTTTCACGATTTTTTAAAATTTCTCCTTTTTCATACTCTGCTGTATCTAAAATTACTTTATTATTACTTATTCTAGCTATTTCCCCTGTAATTCCCCACTCGATTGCATCATTAAACGAAGTCTTTCCAAATCCATTTGGTCCATAGATTACTACAAAATTTGCTACATCATTTTTATATGTAAAATCAAATATTTGACGTTCATTATAAACTCTAAATGCTTCTATCTCGACCCTCTTAAACTTATGCATCTAATCACTCCTCATAAAATGCTTTCAATTTATCTATCCTATTAATTTCCTTATCTACTATTTCACCATATAATGGCGAAATAACTTTGATAGTCTGAACAAAATTTTCTCCTATCATTCTATTCCCTTCAGCAATTTTAATATCAAATAGCTTACTACATATTATCTCTTCAATTTTAGTATTTCTTTCTTCTATTGATAAATCAAATATATTATCACCTTGTCTATGATTATCAAAAACTAGCTTACGCGTTGAAAACTTATCCTGCTCAATCTTATATTTTAATTCACTATTTATCTTCTCATTTACAAAAAATACCGTATATATATTCCATCTTTCAATATTCTTGCTCAACCCACTTTGAAAATGTACAGATATATTATTAATAAATCTATTCCAATTTTTGTTAAGCATATTATTACTTTGCAATTGCATAGAAAAAATATAAATATTGAAACTCTTATCCGCTTCTTCTTTTAACCAACAATTCAATTCACATTCCTCTGAGATGTCCTTACCTATATTATATTTATCTATTAGTTCACTCCTATTTAGCAGCATCTTCTAACACTCCTAACACAATCTGTTTAATTTCTCTTTCTACAGTAAAAAAATTTATTTCACTATCTATTTCGCTATAGAATTTTTCTCCAAATAGCTCTATATGTATTCCCGAAATATTCCTGCTATAGTCTGGTTGTGTAATGTCAATTCCATTACAATACTTATCACTATCATTTATTTTCCTTACAATATTCTTTATCCTTTCCTTATTCAAAAACTTTTCATATGGTGTTTCATTTGTATTCATCATGACAATATCGTTATCACACATATCATCTAAAACATCTCTATTTTTAAATATTCCACATATTATATCTTCTGATCTACTATAACTTGCCGAATGAAAAAATTTAATTCTACTCTCTAAAAAAGTTGATATATATCTTATGTTACTTATGTCCGTAAGGTCAATTCCTGAAACATATAAAATAATAATAAACTTAGTCCATCCTATCCATAGCTCATCTGATAAATAGCATACATCTCCATACGGCACTACCAACTTATTATCCATTACATCAACTACATCTTTAGGAGTAATATATATATTCTCTATGAACTTTTTCTTAAAAATTGCTTGTACTGAATCTGGATACTTGGTAAATGCTTGATCTAAATAATTTTCAAATGTAGTTAATTTATAATGAACTAACCCAGCAATATCATATTGTTCTGTTACCTCTTTTATACGTATATTACTAAATCCACAATAGGTATTATGTGGTGTATTAGCTAACTTTAAATCTGTAAAAACCCCATATATCTTTATCGCATTAGAATCGGCTCCAAATATAGCTGAGCCAGAAAAACCCTGTATATTTATAGCTGTTCTTGATCCTGTAGTTTCCTGTCTTTCTTTTACCTTTATTTCTACAATATTGTCACTTATTCCTGTATCACATATATTTGCATATACTATATCATGATTATTCGTTACCCTATCTGTCTCTAAAATGTCTGGGTATCCATATATCCAACACTCATCATTAAATTTAGGTTTATCAATATATACTTCAGGTACATCCTGAATATATTCAACACAAATAATCGCTACATCAATATTTTCATCCTTATGCAAGTAACTTTTTAACACTGTTATTGTCGGAGTAGTAGCATTTATATTTCCTCTTTTAATAATAATATCACTATCTTCATACTCTTGTTCTGATTCTCTTTTACCTTTCAAACAATGTCTAGCTGTAATAACATATGTATACTCATTAGTTGCCGGTTGTATTAAAAAGCCAGTTCCCTTTACTGTTTTACACTCTATCTTCACTGCTATTTTTCTTAATGCAACATCTATATCCAAAGTACCACTTCCTTATTTATAGGATACGGCTTTCCCTCTTCCATTTCATAACACTTAAACTTATATTCTTTATAATCATCTTCAGAAAAAATTCTTTTCTGTTTCACATAATTATAATTAAAATACAGATTAGTTGTTTTATTTGAGGAATCAATAATTCGAGCTAAACATTCTTTATTAGGTAATCCATGAGTTGAAGCATCTGAACTGATTATAAAATTATCACACTTGATAATCTCAAGAAACTTTTTATTCGTATTAGCCTTACTTCCATGATGTGATACCTTTAATAGTTCTAAGGAAAGCTTCTTTTCTTTGCAATATCCTATTTCTTTTAATGTTTTTATAATCTCTGACGGAAATGCATCTGCAGCTAAAATGATATTCTTATATTGTTTTTCTAATTTAACGGCATCATTTCCATTTGTTTCATATTGAAGTAAGATAGCAATACTACTTCCATTTGCTATAGATGTATCTTGTACAAATTTGTTTTTTAACAATTCTTTTATAGGTTTATTATAGTCCACTTGAACTCCCATTTCTGTACTATTATCCACCTCTACTTCCCATTTCTTATTCAACTTTTCTAATCGTTTTATACCAGGTGATAATACTGTTATTTTTATTCCTGGTAACTCATTATAAACTTTACCCGCACTAATTATATTTTTCTCCCAGCATCCTAATTCATTCAATTTTTTCTCCAAAGTAATTCCTTGACTCACACTTTGCTTAGTATCTTTCATATTAAGAAGCTTAATTTGAAGTTCTTCTGATATATGACTATTAAAATATTCACTAATTACTTCCCCAGAATTAAACCATACTTGCTTTATAATATCCTTATCACATTCTTCATCTTCAAACCATCTGCAAATTCCTTCAATATGATCGTAATCAACATGTGTAACTATCAATAAATCAATATACTCTCCTGAATTTTTTATTTCATGTAAAATATCACTTAAGTAACCATAATAGGTTTCACCAATTCCTCCATCAATAAGTATATTTTTCTTGCTTCCCTTATACGCATACGATATTAATATTGAATCCCCTGGAGAGGCAGGAATTACTCTAATATTCATCAACATATATCCACCCCTTATGCACTTTATTTGTATATTATGACATTAAAATCAATCAAAATTCTACTATTACACAGTCTAATGGTAACATTACTTCAATTGTACTATCTCAACTCATATATACCAACAAAAAATATTCGACTTTCTTCGACACCTTCTTCACCGTTAACTTATTATATCAAAGTATCTTATTCACTCTAAATACCACATAATTTTTTCACACTACAATTTAATTATTTTTCTTAATCCGATCCACAGCTTTTTTAATGCCACTACTTTCAAATAAATATGTATCTCACTCACTCGATCATTTTACTAATTTTACATTAATTTTCTACTACAACCTACATACATAATAGCTATTTCCAATTTCCAACTTACATCTATATTCTTCCCATGCTTATCTTATAACTTCTATATAACTTAACATATGCTAATCTATCTATAATGAAATCATAATTTTATTCAACAAAAAAATAAGCAGCCTTATTATGCTACTTATTTTTACTCAATATAATTAATCCATTGTCAATTTTAGTTGCATATCGCAACATATCCCTATATTATAAACACAGTTCTTACATTTTTCTCTATTCATAATGTGATTTGTGCAGTTTATTGGCTTGTATTGTATCACTTTAAGTATATGTTTCATTTGTTCTTCTAACTGGGCATCATCTAACTTTTTTGACATAAAAAAGCCACCTCCTATATAAGGAGTATGGTCTAATAAAACAAACATTAATCTTTCTTTATTTATCAACACTCATACACAGTAGAATTTAATAATCCTATTACATAGATGTTCCAATTCGCCCTAATACTTTTTTCAGTGTATCTAAAGTGCTATTTATATTAGTTGTGCTAATATAAATACCATATTGATTATCATCATCTATTTCCATTTTCCTTAACCTCTTAGCTAAATCGCTATCAAACTTAATCAGTGTTTGTTTAATATACTCTATTTGACTATTTGAATACTCTACTATATTATTTCTTAGTATTCCTTTTAATTCCTCTATCTTTTCATCTCGTTCTTCCCCTATAAGCAATGATTTGTTATCATTAAAGGTTTTCCCCTCTCTATTATTAATAAATTGGCATAATGCCGTATCATCTATTTTGTCTACTATTGTTTCATCATTAAAAAGCCCGTGCATAAACTCTACTATCTCTCTATTACTGCAAATTCCATCAAATAATTCTTCCTCTTGAAAAAACATATAATTATCTATGAATTTCGCTCTCATATATCTCATATTTTCTCGACACCCATTAACAATTTCATTTATTGTTTCAAAAGAATATTTACTCGGCAAAATACTTAATACTCCTAATTTAGCTACAGGATAATATCTATTTCTTATCTCTCTCACTAGGGGTTCTATCCCTCCCATAACACCACTCTCAGCACATCCTATAATTACAATGTATTCTATTCTTCTCAACATTCTCATGGTAGGTTGTATACACCATGTTCCTTTCTCTATATATTCCTTTCCCAACTTATATGATCCACCTGTTCCACCAAATCCACCTATTGTATAATAATGACTTTCATCTTCTAAATTCATTCTCTTTTTATTATTGCTACTACAGTCTATCATCATCCCACTATAACCAAGCTCAATTAGCTCCTTCACTATTCTACATCCACCTAATCCTAATCCAACAAATAATACTTTTTGATTCATCTGTATACTCTCTTCCTTATCATACTACCTATAATTTTATATTTAGTATTATTAAAAATTTAATTAACAAGTGCTATAAAAACCATTTGCTCTTGTATTTATTTAAAAATACCCTATCGAATATTCTTTATTTGATTTATCCCCCCCTTTACATCATCCATTTTCTCCTTCTTTTTTCTTTTTTTCCTTTCTCTGCCATTTATGTTACATCATTTTTATAACAAATTGTAGTATTGAATTTACAAAAAATGTTATATATAATTTATGTATAGAATATTTAAATTAATAAAGATTTAATAATCCTTCTCAGATGATATGCATATATGCATATCATCTTTTTTACAGTTAAATATATCCCATCTATTTATATATCACATATTAGTAAACAATCTTTCTATCTTTTGGGGGATGGTTATGAATTTTAACTTACATAGTTTAAAAATGGCACTACATAATACATCCAGCTAGAGGCATATCTTTCCTATTTGACGTACTGACTTTTTCATGTACAAAAATCGACTCTATCCTTTGATACTCAAGTCTTCAATCGTAGCATATTTTTAACAGCTTTACTAATAACGTTAATATCTTTGACTATCAACAGATTCAGCTTATTTAAGTTAACGTACTAAAAGCACGTGAACATTCAACTTCTATCACCCACTTCAATTTTCTTGACTATCAAGGGTTTCATACTCACTAAATCTATAATAAAATTTAACGTATCCTTTTTATTAGGCTGTGTTAGACAATACTATTGTTATTTGTTGATCATCCATCAGCTAATATTTCTTGAAACAACAGTTCAAATTTCAATTTTGGTGTTATTTCTTTTTCAGAAATAAATTCTTCATACGAAAATCTAGCATCTACAAAATATGCAGAGCACTTTAATATGTTATTCAATTTTATTGGAGAACTACATGCTTTACTATTTCCTGATGAAGTAAAGAAGTCTTTATTTCCCCAAATCCTCTCCGTGGTAATTGGTAAATAATTTTCAGTATGATTAACATGTGTGTACTTTGCGATTCCTTTGGTCATGAATGGGCAAAATGCTCGATATATATATGAATTGTGGTGAAAGTATATTGCACTTATATTCATTTCTTTTATTACGAACGTATAAGAGTTGCCCCAAATGTTGATATGTTCGATAGTTAGATTAGTCTTCTTTATAGATTTGTTCAAAATCGGCATAATCTCGATAGCTTTATCATCTGCAGATAAGCTTTTATTTGTAACAACATATTGTTTATCCACATCAAGAAATGATGGTGTAGCAGGGTCTTCACGGCTTATTAAATATAACATCAATGTATCTCCTCTTCGGACATTAAAAGAATAAATAATTCATCTTTTTTATTATACCAGACATAAAACTTCATATAATAACAACACAAATGTCTAATACAGCTTTTTATTAAAATGAAATATCTAATATAAAACTTATCATTTCTTTTATATTCACATTTAACACTTACATAGAAATAAAGATTTCATAATCAACCCCTATCTCTCTTACTTATTCAGTCTAAAATAAAATCAACTGAAAAATAAAAAAGCAGTCTACATATAGACTGCTGTTGATTAGTTTTATTCACTTTGTGACACTTCATACTCAGTTCTAATCATTCTAATTTACGCTTTCTCATTGCTCTAATTAACGTACTCTTACTTATCTTTGTCATTTTCTCAACCTCTGTATAACTATATTCCTTAAGTAGATCCAACGCCATATTAATTTGTGTATCTGTATAACTTTTAGGTCTACCCTCTTTAAATCCATCCTTTGTTCTTGCTATTGCTTTTCCCTCTTGAGTTCTCTCAACAATCATATCTCTCTCAAACTCTGCAAACGCAAAGAAAATATTCCTAATAAGCTTTGAAGCAGGTGTATTATCCATCACACCAATATTTAAAATATGTACACGTATGCCTTTTTCAATAAGCTTCGTAACTAACTCACTTCCCTGAGTCATACTTCTTGCTATCCTATCAAGCTTAGTAACAATTAATGTATCTCCTTGAGAAAGTTTATCCATAAGCTTATCTAGTTCTGGTCTATCAATCTTAGTTCCTGTAAAACTATCAGAACATATTTCAATAGCTCCTGCTTCTCTAAGCTGTTGTTCTTGACTCTCTAAACTGTTTCCATCTTTAGCTTGACCTTTTGTACTTACTCTAGCATACCCATAAATCATATATATTCTCCCCTCTAGTTTTGACACTATGTAATGACACTGCTCTATATGTTGAGTATACGTCCTTTCAAAATTGGTGTCAATACTTTTAAGTTATGACATTAGATTTTACTATATCCATCGTCTTATGCTATACTAATCAAAATAATCTATTATTAAAGAAAGGATAAAACCTATGGAATTAAAATATATACTTCTACCTAATGATTCATGTCATACTACAGATCAAACCAGCACTAGTTCAATTAATACTCAAGAAATAATTTCTTATCTATTACCTAATTCTGAAATCCCCTCTCTTAACCACACTAACTTTTCACTCAATTATAATGAGGCTACCTATAATATAGCCTACTCGATTCATTACGAAGAACAAACTAATACCATTTATCTTTCATTTAAAGCAACTCATGCCTCAATAGATCAATCAGCTTCCATCATTAACTATATTAGAAATGAAATAAACAATTTAAGTAGAGATGCCTATTATATTATTTGTTCCTTGGATGAATCTTCTGAATACTACTGCAACAATATATACCCTTTATTTAATACTTGCGAAAGACATCTTAGATCTCTTACATATGCTTTTATTACAAAAGCTTTTGGTAACCAATGGTATGAAGAAACATTTAATGAAGATCAAAAAACTAATCTAAAAGAAAAAATCCAAATTAAATCTAAATCTAAAAGAACCATTGCATTGATTGAAAACTCTCTATATGAATTAACTTGGTTCGAACTCATTGATTATTTATTCACGGTGCAAAATTTTAAAAATTTAGATTCCAATTTGACTCCTAATGTTCTAAACACTAAATCAAAAGAGCAACTTCTTCAAATTATTGAAGAATGTCGTCCTCAAACCAAATGGGAAAAATATATTATGCCACTACCTGATGATGACTGCTTTTTTAATACACTCAATACTCTTCGAATACATAGGAATAGTGTAGCACACAATAAAATTTTTACTGAAAATGATTATACTTATTGCCAAGAAAATTTATCAAAACTGATTGAGCTAATTAAAGCGGGAGATGCAAAGTTAAATGAAATTTTATTCACTCCACAACAACAATCCGAAATAATTGATGACACCTGTTCAAACTTAACTACATCATTACAAGCTTTATCAGATACAATACGAAGTTTAAATCTATCTGCCACACAACTTAATGCTTTGACTTCACTAAGCTTAAACTCTCCTTCTATGAAAGCATTATCAAATACCGCTGAGACTTTATCTGCTGCAATACAAAGTTCAAATCTATCTGCCACACAACTTAATGCTTTGACTTCACTAAGCTTAAACTCTCCTTCTATGAAAGCATTATCAAATACCGCTGAGACTTTATCTGCTGCAATACAAAGTTCAAATCTATCTGCCACACAACTTAATGCTTTGACTCTAGCACTAGATAAAGATAAAAAATAAATTTACCAACAAAGGCACAGATAATCTCAACTTATCTGTGCCTTTCCTAGGTTTCTATATAATTCGTTTTATAGATAACCCATTTTCAATTATTACTTATGATAGGGGGATAGTTGTGAATTTTAGCTTATATACGCCAAAATAAATGCTACCTTATATATCCAATTAGAGGCAAGTCTCTTTTATTTTTCACATACACTTTTTCATGTTAAAAAATGTTCTTATTACTTACTTCTCAACGTTCAGATGTCAAACTATAAACTTATGCAATGCGTTTTCTTTTGGCATAATTTCTTTTTTGAGTATTACTACGACGTATATTAGCAGCTTCTTTATCATACTTTTTTTGATTCTTGTCTTTAGCTAAATAATCTATTCTCTCTCGAAACTCTTGTTCTGTCCACATCCTACACCTTACAAACTTAGTCGGAAGATTCTTCAAGTCACTTGTCCTATAACTATTGTCATAATAAAAAATTTTTAACTCTTGAAGTAGCCCATTATATTTCTTAAATGTACTGGCATCTATTCCAACTTCTCTGTTTGCTTGAGTTGCTGTATAGTATGCAATTCTTCTACCATGCTCTGCTTCTTTAGGTTGATCTCCAAAGTCTTTATAATTAGTCCATCTTTGTATTACCAAGTAATATCTAATTATATCTTCACGTTGCTTAACATGATTGGTTTTAGAATTTCTCATAATATTATGTACATCTCCAATATACGCTGAAAAATATTCATATTCTCTCCCCTCAAGATTAATATATAAAATATCATCTTTTGTAATTTTCATGGCATTAATTAATTTAAATTCTTCATTAAATATTTCAATATAACCTTCTTCTTCTAATTCTTCTAATGCTAAAATATACTGACTATAATATCTATCTACATTTTTATAGCCAAATTGTTTCAGTAAATTTCTTAACGATACAACAGCATAATTCCCTAATGTTGCACACTCTGCAATATAATAATATATTGCTACAGCCTTATTTGATAATTCTTCATCTAAAGGTAAAGTATTTGGTATTTTTACATATAGTTCATTCAAATTACTTTGTAACATTTTTCCTCCTTTATATTGTTTATGAAAAATCATTTCATAAACAATATATTTGTATTTCTTATCTTTATCTATTTATATATTTTTTCTTTCTTGACTAGATTACAGGAGATATTCACTCTTGTCTTTCTATGAATAGGGAGTAAATATCTCCTATATACTTTTATCAACTAATTATTAAGTGGTTTTTTTCTCCTTTTTAACTAACACTTAATTTCTATGTACTCTTACTGCACTACTTCTTATTTTTTCGTGTTACCCTGCATCTTAAATTCTCACTATCATAGTCACTTGATAACTCAAACGCCTCTAAGTGTTCATGATATAAATGATACAGAATACTCTTCTGCTTTTCTGTCTTATTGCGTTTTATGTTAGTATAGTATTCAATTTCATAGCTTGTGCTATTAATAACTAACTTTTCAAATAAGTATTTCGCTACTTCTTCATCATAATATGAAAGTTTTTTATTGGTATGTACTATATGTGGCAGTGTTTTTTCTAAATACTGTTCTAGTATTTTCCTAAGCTTTTTAGCTTGTTTTTTATCACCTGATAACTCAGGCATTATCCCTGCCAAATCAAACTTAAAAATAAAAAACTCTTCAATATGTCTATCATTTTCAATAAGCCACTTAACAAACCTACTTGTATCTTTTTCATTTCTATTCTTATATAGACTCATTCTATGTTTGTAATCTGTTGTTTCTCCTATGTATATTACTTCTTTATCTAAAAAGTCATAAATAACATATATACAATTATCCTGTCTATTAGATTTAATATCTTGCTTTATTTTTTCTCCATTTTTTTTGTAGGAGGTTTGATTATACTGTTTAGATTTATTCCTAGCACATTCAGGACACAATGAAGGATTTTCTGTTAAATATTCTTTACTACATATTCTGCACGTTTTCATTCTCCTAATTTTTACACTAGCATAATATTTTAATCTTTTTTTAATCTCTCTCTCAATTGTTACCTTACTATCTCTCTCACAATTTACTGCTAACTTTAATTCTCTCACTCTTTTTTTATTATCTTTTTTTAACATCAAGTTTATGCTCCTTTTTAATTAATTTATGCTACTTTATTACTTTTCACTAGATCATCTAACCAAATTTCAAAATCATACTTTCTAATTCTATAACTTGCACCAATACGGAAACTCTTAAAATTAGGATCTATTTGCTTTGCAAATAACGCATATGTCTGGCTCTGTGAAATATTTAGAATTTCTTTTACTTCTTTTGGTGTGTAGCAAATTAATTTATCATCTTTTTCTATTGTTGCTAAACCATTTCTTCTACTCATCGCATTCTCCTTTATGTCTCTACCTAGTTGTCAGATTCATTGTAATCGTTTCGTTTTTTAACAACATAAACACATTATAATTGTCATTTTTTAATTTTGTCAACGCTAAAATTGTCACTTTAGGAAATTTTTTATTGTAAAACGACAATTTTTTATTTATAATAATCTTAAAGGAGTGATACAATGACACCACAAACTAAAACACCTATTGGAACTAAAATAAAATTCTTTAGAAAAGCAGCAGGCTTATCTCAAAGGCAAATTGCTTCTATATTAGGTATACAGCCTGCTACGTATTGTAAATATGAGAATAATGTTCATAAACCTAAAGAAGAAATGGTACAACGCATCGCCGACATTCTATTAGTAAACATAATAGAATTATATGATGAAAATCTATATCAACTTGCTACTTTACAAGTTAATGCAAAAACAACTTCATCTAATTCAAATTCTACTACTTCTTCTGTAAATGAAATTATTATTCGTATTAAACAACTTTTTGAACTACTTAATTACAAATGCTATCTAAAGAAAGATACCATTTATGATACGTGGGAAATTACTATTATTGGAGATAAAGGAGCTTTTACTTTAGATCAAAGATCTGCTGAAGAATTTCTACTTAATATTGACCATCATATTGGCTTATTAACTTTGGAACAAATTTATCACCAAAGTTCTTTTACCTATCCAAATAATGAAACTACTGACTAAGAAAGGATGACTATATGGCTACTATTTATCAACGTGAATACACTAGAAAAGATGGCACAACATATAAACGTTGGTGCGGTGAAGTAAATTATAACTATAAGAAGAAAAGTTTTACTGGTAAAACAAAAAAAGAAGTGGAAAAGAAAATTAGAGATTATGAAACTGAACTTAATATGTATGGCTCTACCTTAGAAAAGAAGTCTATTACACTTACCGAATGGATGCACACGCATTTATTTACTAATATGCTACCTACTATTTCAGCAAGTACATTTGAACGTTATAAGGGAATTTATGATAACTATATTGCTACTTCTTCATTAGGTAATATGCAATTAAAAAACATCAAGCAAATTCATTTACAAGAGTATTTCAATGGTTTAACTACTCTTTCTGCTGCTAGTATGAAAAAGACTCAATTTCTACTTAACGGTGCTTTTAAATCTGCTATTAGTAATAATCTTATTAGAGTCAATCCATTAACTGATTTTAAATTACCTACTAGCCAAAAAGAAGAAAAGATTATTGAAGTCTTTACTCTTGAAGAACAAAAAGCCTATATTGAAGCATTAGCAGATGAAATGCACGGTTTTCTCTTTTATCTCACGCTTAATACAGGTATGCGACTTGGCGAAGTGATTGGTTTGAAATGGGAATATATTAACTTAGAAAAGAACACTATTACCATCGCAGAAAGTATCAATCGTAGTAAAGTATACGCTCAAGATGGTAGCTTTGAAAGTAAAATGATTACGAAATCACCAAAGACTCAAAAAGGTAAACGTGAAATACCCATTCCTACTTTCCTACTCCCTAAATTAAAAGCTTTAAAATTACGTTCTACCACTGAATATGTCTTTGTTACTCGTAGTCAACGACCACTTCGCCCCGAATATATTAGAAAATGTCATATTCGTATTTGTAAAAAAGCTAACATAAAAGAAATTTCATTTCACGCCCTCAGACATACATATGCAACACGTTTAATTGAAGCGGGTGAGAATATTAAAACTGTACAAGAATTACTTGGACACGCCGATGTAACAACGACTATGAATGTCTATACGCACGTATTAGATGAAACAAAAAAAGCAGCCGCCGACAAGCTAACTGCTCTCCATGAAAATATGTTTTTTGCCGTAAAATAATTCATTCGCCGTAAATTCACCGTAAAATATGTTGCACTTCTTTGAAGGTATTGATATTAGTAGCTTTATAAGCCTTTCTCTCTAGCCTTGGTAAGGCGGAGGCCACGGGTTCGATTCCCGTTAACAGCTTTATAGAAAAGGCTCGTAAAGCTTGAAAAACAAAA